>CAVXGJ010000001.1:0-247438 GCA_963761285.1 uncultured Actinomycetota bacterium
TGCGTCGGACCCCCCGTGGCAGGCTCGGGAGCATGAGTTCAACCCTCGGCTGCATCGGCCTGGCCGTCAACGACATGGACACGCTCGACGAGCTGGTGGGCCGGGTGCTCCCGGACGCCGAGGTGGTCGCCGAGGCAGGCGGGCTGCAGGCGCGGCGCTGGGTCGACCCCAGTGGCGCCTCACTCACGATGACCGTGCGCCAGCAGGGCGACGATGGCGGCGTACTCGTCGATCTCGTGCCGTCGTACGTCGGTCCCGCCGGCGCCGGCCCGGGCGTGCGGGTCGGCGTACTGACCCCTCACGGGCAGACCCTGGCGGCGGACCTGGTCGATGCCCAGGGCGAGACCCTCACCCGGATCGCCTGCGACCTGGCCCAGAGCCTCGTGGCCGAGGTCGCCGAACCACGTCCGGCTCACCTCATTGCGCTGGGCCTCGACGTCAGCGTGCACGCCGACGAGGCCGCCTTCACCGGCGTCGGACGCCGACAACTTCGCCACCGGCGCGGTGCTGGCCTACGGACTCTTCTCGGACCCGGAGGCGGAGGCTGCCAAGGACGTCGAGCCGACGGCGTACGTCTCAGGCACCGTCGCTGGCCGTGACCAGCCACAGCACCGAGCTCGAGCAAGGCTTCCACGCCGTACGACATCACGACCGTGGCCGGGACACTGACGCTGTGCCTGGCTGCCGAGCGAACACCCGACGCCGCCGCAGCCGGGCAACATCGTGGCCGGGGTCTGCTATCTCGTGCTCGACGTGCCCGGGCTGTGGTGAGCCGAGGCGCTCGAGCCGATCAGCTCCAGAGGTCGCGGATCAGCTCGACCTCGCTGGCCGCCTGCGCGTAGCCGGCGCGTGCCGACGGCGCCCGGGCTGCGGGATCGAGGACGTTCTTGCCGATCGCGTCGAGGGAGCCCTCGTCCGGGGTGATCACGAGGTGGTCGACGCCCAGCGCCCTCAGCTGTTGCCGGGCCGTCCGCACCGGTCCGACCGATCGGTCGGACGGTGTCAGGGCGACGACGCGCGAGCAGCCGGCGACCAGGTCGGCATTCGATCCCGAGCGCACACCGCCGTCGATGTAGACCGCGTCGCCGATCGGGATGGGTGGGTAGACGCAGGGCACCGCGCAGCTGGCGTTGACGGCGTCCTCGAGGGTGACCTCGGGTCGGTGGCTCGTCGGGCCGAACGTCGCGAGCTCGCCGGTCGCGATGTCCACGGCCGCTACGACCAGGTCGCGATCGGCCCAGGTGAGCCCGCCGATGCGTTTGGCGACCTGCGCGTAGCGCTCCTCGATGGACGGGGTGCGGCCGCGGGCGGCGCTGCGGACGGCACGGGCGCCGAGCACGCGCGCGAAGCGGGTCAGGTCACCCCTGGCCTGGATGAGCGAGACCACGAACGCCGCCATCGTGCCGAGACCGATCGAGGCCACATCGACGTCGCCGTCGCCGAGGTCGGCCGGAGGCAGGAGCTGACGTCGGTAGAGCTCCTCGAGCCCGATGTCACTGGTGATCTGTGCGCCGACGATCGAGCCGGCCGACGTACCGACGATGCGGTCTGCGGTGGTCAGGTCGACGCCGCGCTCGGCGAGGCCGAGGAGGAGTCCGGTCTCCCAGGCGATGCCGGTGATGCCGCCGCCGCCCAGGACCAGGCCGCGACTCCCCGCAGCGGGGTCAGTCATCGTCGCGGCGCAGCTTGTCGTCGAGCCACAGCTTCATGCTCCCGGCGAAGCCGGCCAGGTCGTGGACCAGCTTGCCCAGCGCGTCCTGGCTCTGCTCGAAGGCCTCGGAGTAGGAGCTCGCCGCCTCCTTCGCCGCGTCGCTGACCTTGGCCTCGTCGTCGGTGTCGCGGCGCGGGTAGCCGCCGGCCAGGTAGGCGGTGTACTCGCCGGAGTCGACCCAGCGCCGCAGCTCGGCGGCCCGGACGACGGCGAACGGGTGGGTCTGGTTCTCCACGAGCAGCAGCTTGAGGACCGAGTCGCGCAGGTCGGCGGCGTCGAGGTACTCCTGACCCTGGGCGAAGAACGCCGTCGTGTCGAGGTCGGCGAGGTGTCCTCCGCTGGCCAGCTGCATGTGCACCCGGAAGGCGGTCGACGGGTCCTGGGTGGCGAGCAACCCGGCCCGGTCGGCGGAGAGCTCGGCCTTGCGCGACCACTCGTAGAGCGCCGCGACGATGGCCCGGACGCCCAGCGCCCCGAGCGGGATCGCGTTGAGCACCCCGGTCATCGTCAGCAACCGACGCAGGAGCGTCTGGTAGACCGCGTGCCCGCTGAGGGCGTGGCCGAGCTCGTGGCCGATCACGAACCGCAGCTCCTCCTCGTCGAGGAGGTCGACCAGGGCGGAGTTGAGGATGATGATCGGCTTGGCCATCCCGATCGTCACGGCGTTGAGGGTCGGGTTGGCCGAGACGTAGAGCTCGGGGATCTCCTCGGTGTCGAGCACCCGGGCGACATCCTTGAGCAGGAAGTGCAGGCCGGCGAACTGGCGCTCGTCGACGCGGACCGACGAGCCGAGGTAGACCAGACGGACGGCGCGCTCGTTGACGAAGCCCGACATCACCTTCAGCACGGTGTCGAAACCCTTGAGCTTGCGCAGGGCGACCAGCGCCCCTCGATCTGCGGGGTGCTCCCACGCGCGAGAGCTGATGTCGGTCAGGGTCGCCCGCGACCGGGCCGGTGGTGAGGTCACGGCACCACTCTTACACGCCGTACTCGTCGACCGCCGTCGCCTTGACCGCCAGCCAGACCTCGCGCCCGGGGGCCAGCCCCAGCTCGAGGGCGGCGTCGGGGGTCACGTCGGCGATCAGGTGGGGGCCGTCGGTGGTGGCGACCTGCACGCGCAGGGCATCGCCGTGCCGGGAGACCGAGGCGACCGTGCCCGACCAGCGCAGCCGGGCGGAGCCCTCGGGCGGCGCCAGCGACACCCCGACGGCCGACGGCCGGAAGGCGCGCAGATCGGTGCCGTCGCGCAGCACGTTGAGCCCGACGAGCCGGGCGACGTGCTCGGTGAGGGGCCTGGCCGCGACCTCGTCGGGCGGCCCCTTCCTGGGCGACGAGGCCGTCGTCGAGCACCAGCACCCGGGTCGCGAGGGCGAAGGCGTCGAGGGCGTCGTGGGTGACCAGCAGGGTCACGCCGGCGAAGTCGCGCAGGTGCTCGGCCAGCTCGAGGCGCAGGCCGGTCGCGACGCCGACGTCGAGGCCGGAGAACGGCTCGTCGAGGAGCAGCACGGCGGGCTCGGCGGCCAGCGCGCGAGCCAGGGCGACCCGTTGGGCCTGGCCACCGGAGAGCTGGTGCGGACGGCGGTCCGCCAGCGCGCCGACGCCGAACCGGTCGAGCCACGTCTGGGCGACGTCGTACGACGCCGTGCGGGACGCGCCGCGGCTGCGCGGGCCGAAGGCGACGTTGTGCAGCGCGCTGAGGTGCGGGAAGAGCTGCTGGCCCTGGAAGGCGAGGCCGACGCGCCTCTCGCGCACCAGCCGCGTCGGGGAGCCCGGAGCCGACCAGGTCTCCCCGGCGACCTCGACGGTGCCGACGTCGCCGAGCAGGCCCGCGACGGCATGCAGCAGGGTGGACTTGCCGGCGCCGTTGGGGCCGAGCACCGCCACCACCTCGCCGGGGTCGGCGGCGAAGGTGGCCGTGAGCCGGTCGGCGAGGGCGAGGTCGACGTACAGCCCGCGTGGCGTGCTCACGGGACCCGCAACCAGCGCTCACGCAGCGCGCCGAGGATGAGCACCGACACCAGCAGCAGGATCAGGCTCAGGGTGCGGGCGACCTCGACGTCGCCCTGGAGCTCGGTGTAGATCAGCGACGGCATGGTCTGCGTGGTGCCGGGGAAGTTGCCGGCGAAGGTGATCGTGGCCCCGAACTCACCGAGCGAGCGCGCCCACGCCAGCGCGCAACCGGCCAGGAGTCCGGGCAGCGCGAGCGGGAGGGTGACCCGGCGGAACGTCGTCCAGCGGCCGGCGCCGAGCGTGGCCGCGACGGCGTCGTAACCCGCTCCGGTCGAGCGGAAGGCGCCCTCCACCGCCAGCACGAAGAACGGCATGGCCACGAACGCGTGGGCGATCACGACGGCCGCGGTGGTGAACGGGATCGTGTAGCCCGTCAGGTCGCGCAGGGCGCTACCGACCAGTCCGTTGCGGCCGAGCGCGGAGACCAGCGCGACGCCCGCGACCACGGGCGGCAGCACGAGGGGTACGACGACCAGGGCGCGCAGCAGCGACCGGCCCGGGAAGTCGACCCGCGCGAGCAACCACGCCAGCGGCGTGCCGACCACCAGGCAGATCACCACGGTCAGGGCCGAGGTCACGGCGCTGATCCGCAGCGCCTCCTGCACCTCGCGAGTGCCGAGGAGCGACCAGAGGTCGGACCACGGGGTGTCGGCGACGAGGGCGACGAGGGGTACGACGAGAAACACCGCGGCGAGCACGGCGGGTGCGACCAGCAGGGCCGGCGGGCGCCCGAGGGCCGCGCGCGGAGCGGAGGTCACGGCCCACCGAATCCGGCCTGGCGCAGGATCTCGCGCCCGGCATCGGAGAGCACCAGGTCGACGAACTCCTGGGCCAGGCCCGGCTCGGAGGCCTGGTCGAGCACGCCGATCGGGTACTTGAGCAGCTGGGTCTCGGCCTCGGGGATGGCGATGGTCCGGACCCCGTCGGCGGCGGCGGTCGCGTCGGTGAGGTAGACCAGACCGGCATCGGCCTCGTCGGAGATCACCTTTGCCAGCACCGCCTTGACGTCCGTCTCCAGGCTCGCCGGGTCGGTGGCGACCTGGTTGGCAGCGAGCAGGGCGGCGCCGACCGCGCCGCACGGGGCGGTCTCGACACACATGACGTAGTCGACCCCGGGATCGTCGAGGTCGGCGAAGGAGGCAACACCGGCCGGGTTGTCGGCGGGGACGACGAGCGTCATCAGGTTGGTGGCGAACGTCGGCGGTCCGCCGGGCACCGCCCCGCCGTCGACGGCAGTCCTGCATCGTCTTGGCGTCGGCCGTGGCGAGGACGTCGGCGGGCGCGCCCTCCACCGCCTGGCCTGCCAGGGTCGCCGAGGAATCGAAGGCGAGCCGTACCGTGACGCCAGGATGCTCTGACTCGAACTCGTCGGCCAACGCGGTGAAGGTCTCGGTGAGGGAGGCAGCCGCGAGCACCGTGATCTCGGTGTCGACCACCGCGCCGTCGTCGCTGGAGCAGGCGCTCAGGCCTGCCGCCACGAGCGCGGCGAGGGAGACTGCGGCGACGACGAGCCCGACAGGGCGCTTCATGGCGTCTCGACCACGACGTTGGTGGACTTGACCGACGCGACGATCCGCGAGCCCGGCTCGAGGGCCAGCTCGTCGGCGGCCTCGGTGCTGAGCAGGGAGACCAACCGGTAGGGCCCGCAGATCATGTCGACCTGCGCCATCACGGCGTCCTTCTTCACCGCCACCACGATCCCGGCGAGCCGGTTGCGGGCGCTGACGGCCGAGGCCCGGGTGTCGTCGCGGTCGGGCTGCTCGGAGAGAGACACCGCGAGCCCGGCCAGGTCGGCGCCTTCGATCTCGGCCGGGCCGTGCTCGGAGGTCGCCGCGATCCGGCCGGAGTCGATCCAGCGGCGCAGGGTGTCGTCGCTGACCCCCAGCAACTGAGCCGCCTCCGCAATTCGGTACGTGTTCACGCTCAGAGTATGCCGCATCTGCGGAAATCTGAGGTCGAGTCGGCGACTATAGTCGCCGACTCGACGAAGACTTCGGGTCGGATGGCTCAGGTGATGTTCACGGTGCGGGTCTCGCGGGCCCGGTTGCCGGCCGCATCGACGGCGGTGACGACGACCTGAGCCTTGACCGCGAGCTTCTTCTTCTTTCTTCGGCGCCTTGCGCCACTTCTTGACGGCCTTGGTGAGCTTCTTCGCCGGTCTTGGCGTTCTTCGCCACCAACGTCAGCGTCTTCACCGCGTTGGCCGAGACCGTGGCGGAGGACGACTTCAGCTTGAACTTCTTGGAGCCGGCGCTCGCCTTCCCACTCAGCGAGATCTTCGCCGCCTCGTCGGTGGCGGCCTTCACCTTCACCACGACCTTGTTCTTGAGCTTCTGTTTCTTGCTCGCCACCAGTCCCAGGGACGGTGCCGTGGTGTCGGGCAGCGAGAGACTCCACGGTTCGACCCCGGTGCCGTCGTTGGCTCCGAAGTACAAGCTGTCGCCGACCACCGCGAGGTCCGAGGGTGCACCTTCCAGTGCCCCCGGCTGGAAGTCACGGAACAGCTCGGTGCCCGCAGACGTGCCGTCGCTGCGCCACAGCTCGCGGCCACGCGACCCGTCGTCGGCAGCGAAGTACACGTGGCCCTCGTACGCCGCAAGAACCCGTGGGCTCTGGCGTCCGACCGACACGTTCGCGAAGGCCGACCCCGACGGGTTGATGTCCTTGACGAGCCGAGTCGACGCGGGAGTCCCGTCAGTGGCGTAGAGCTCACGACCCTGACCTTCATCGGTGATGAAGAGAACTTCCTCGCCGAAGACGGTCAAGTCGTTGATGCCTGTGAAACCGGCCACCGCCGAGATCGGCCGGGTGCCGGCTTCGGTCCCGTCGCTGGCCCAGACCTCGGGTCCGGCCTCGTTGTTGCTGTCGCGCGCGGTGAAGACCAGCTGGTCCCCCCACGCACTGAACAGTCCGTAGGCAGAGCCGCCTGCACCACCGAGTCGCTTGACCAGCACCGTGCCATCAGTGGTGCCGTCGCTCTTCCACAACTCGATGTCTTGCTCAGAGCTGTAGCCCTCGTCCTTCACCGAGAAGTAGAGCGTGTCACCCACCACCGCAGAAGTGTCTGCGGCCCGGATGAAGTCAGAATACTTGTGGATGAACTCCCTACCGGGGAGCTGTTTGACCAGTGACGGGTCGCCCGTCGCGCCCAGGCGCCAGATGCCGTCGGACTGGCCCGCCTGCCGGGCGTTGAAAAGGAGGCTGCCACCGAGGGTGTGCAGACCGTGGACGTTGTCGCTGCCCTGGGGATCGAAGTCGAAGACTTCGCCCGTCCCGGCGAGGGTGCCGTCGGAGGAGATCAGGCTGGCGCCCTGCGTACCGCCCGGGTAGTACGCCTTCCCAGCGAAGACGACCCCTTCATCGGACGGCCCGCTGGTCGGCAGCAGCTGGGTCCCTCCGCTGGTGCCGTCGGAGACCAGCAGCCCGCCGGTCGTCCCGTCGGAACCGCTGGACACCAGGCGCGTCGGGCTCAGCGCGAGGCTGACGCCTGAGCCGAAGAAGCCATTGCCTGCGCCAGGGTTGAGGTCTTTGACGAGTCGGGTCCCGGCTGACGTGCCGTCGGTGACATGGAGCTCTCGGCCCACCCCGTCCCCGGCGGCGGAGAAGACCACTCGGTCTCCCAGAGCAGCCCAGGACCCCGGGGAGCTCGACTGACCGTCGGTATTGAGGTCCCGCAGCAGGTTGGTGCCGGCAGCCGTGCCGTCACTGATCCACGGCTCGTACCCGTCGTTGCCGTCACGCCCGGCGAAAACCAGGGCCTCGCCCCTGGCGGCGCCGACGTCAAGGATGCCGCCCAGGGGTCTCACCAGGGCAGTGCCGGTGGCGGTCAGGGTGGCATCGCTCGAGTAGAGGCCACCGGCGTCGCCGACGAAGTACACGAGGTCGCCTGCGACCGCCGGGACGCCCGAAAGCCCGTTGCCGGCGCCGGGGGAGGTGTCCTCGACGATCACCGGAGATCCGCCGGCATCGAGCTTGTAGAGCTCTCGGCCGGTGGCGGCGGTAGAGGCAGCGAAGACCACGGTGCCCGCAAAGGGCTCGAAGTTGCCGACCGATGCGCCTTCGGTCCCGGCCACCAGCTCGACCTTGCTGGCCCCCGTACCGCTCGTCCGCCACAGGTCACGGCCGGTCGTGCCGTCGTCGGCGACGAAGTAGAGGAACCCGGCGTGCTCGCCTGCGAAGAACGGCACGGCCGAGGTCATGTCGAAGTTGCGGACCTTCACCGTGCCGGCGGCGGTCCCGTCGGTGCGCCATACGTCGAAGCCGTTGCCGTCGTCGTCCGCAGAGAAGTAGGCCTCACCATCGAGCGCACCCACGCGGCTGAACCCGACGTTGTAGGTGAGGTCGTCGAACTCCTTGATCGGGGCGCCCACACCGGTGCCGTCGCTGAACCACATCTCGTCCCGCACGTCGTAGACGAAGCCACCGTCTACTGCGGTGAAGTCCCCGGCGAAGCTGGGGAGCTCGCCCACCTTGCTGGCTCCACCGTTGGGCGCGGCCTTCCAGAGCTCGTACCTGGAGTTGACGCGCGCGCTGAAGTACAGCGTGTCGCCGACCGCGACGAAGCTGCTTGGCTGCGAGCCCGCGGTCGGACCCGGGGCGATGTCCATGATGCGGACGGCCCCTCCGTTGTAGGTCGTACGCCACAGCTCGATGTCGTTCTCCTGCCCCGTTTCCCCCCGCGGGCCGGCGGCGAAATAGAGCTCACCGCGGTGCGGGAAGAAGTCCGAGACATCGCTGTCCTTCATCCCTGGGCTGATGTCGGCCGCGACCTTGGTGCCCGCGGCTGTGCCGTTCGTGCTCCACACTTCTCGGCCGAAAGCGGGGGTGTCTGCGGTGAAGTAGGTGTAGTTGCCTGCCTCGGCGAAGAGGTACGGGTTGCTCGCTGCGCTTCCGCTCAACAGGTCGCCCAAGCGTGTCAAGACGGGTTCTCCCGGATCGCCCGGCGCGGCCGCCGATACGCCGACAGCGCCGACAGCCGAGGTAGATCCTGACGCGGGCATGACGCTGGTCGGACCGGCGATACCCAGCGCGGCGACAACCGCTGTCGTGGTGACCCTGACCGCCCACCGTTTACCCACAAGTGCTGCTTCGTCACGACGTGCCACGGCTATCACTACCCCCCGAATTGCACCCGACCGACTGACCGAGCGCGTCTCGGCACGCTAGACCTTGAACCGGTCGTCGCACAGGATTCCGGCAATCCTTTACCTACAGCGCTCGCGTTGCTGCTCGCTGATCACTCGCGCATCGGGATCCGTACGTCGCGCTCCGTCGCGACCTCAAGGGCGCGGTCGTAGCCGGCGTCGACATGACGGATAACGCCCATGCCGGGGTCGTTGGTGAGGACTCGCTCCAGCTTCTCGGCCGCCAGTGCGGTGCCGTCGGCCACGCAGACCTGACCGGCGTGCAGGGAGCGGCCCATGCCGACGCCCCCACCGTGGTGGAACGAGACCCACGAGGCTCCGGAGGCGGTGTTGACCAGGGCGTTGAGGATCGCCCAGTCGGCGATGGCGTCGGAGCCGTCGAGCATCGCCTCGGTCTCGCGGTAGGGCGAGGCGACCGAGCCGCAGTCGAGGTGGTCGCGACCGATCACGATCGGCGCCGACAGCTCACCGGAGGCGACCATCTCGTTGAACTTCAGCCCTGCCAGGTGGCGTTCGCCGTAGCCCAGCCAGCAGATCCGCGCCGGCAGACCCTGGAAGGCGACCCGCTCGCCGGCCATGGTGATCCACTTGTGCAGGCGCTCGTTGTCAGGAAATAGCTCGAGGATCGCGCGGTCGGTCGCAGCGATGTCGGCCGGGTCGCCGGAGAGCGCCGCCCACCGGAACGGTCCGCGACCCTCGCAGAACAGCGGCCTGATGTAGGCCGGCACGAAACCCGGGAACTCGAACGCCCGGTCGTAGCCGCCCTTGCGGGCCTCGTCGCGGATCGAGTTGCCGTAGTCGAAGACCTCGGCGCCCTTGTCCTGGAACTCCACCATCGCGCGCACGTGGGCGGCCATCGAGGCCTGGGCGTCCTTGGTGAAGCCGGCCGGGTCGCGGGCCGCGTCGTCGTGCCAGTCGTCGACCGAGACGCCGACCGGGAGGTAGGACAGCGGGTCGTGGGCCGAGGTCTGGTCGGTGACGATGTCGATCGGGGCCTCCATCTCCAGCAGCCGCGGGAAGACCTCAGCGGCGTTGCCGAGCAGTCCGATCGAGAGGGGCTGCTTGGCGTCGCGAGCGGCCACGGCGCGAGCCACGGCATCGTCGAGGTCGTCGGCCTGGACGTCGAGGTAGCGGTGCTCGATGCGCCGGGTGATCCGGGTCTGGTCGACGTCGACGCAGATCGCGACCCCGTCGTTCATGGTCACCGCGAGAGGTTGCGCGCCTCCCATGCCGCCGAGCCCCGCGGTGAGCGTGATCGTGCCCGCCAGCGTCCCGCCATACCGCTTGTCGGCGACGGCAGCGAACGTCTCGAACGTGCCCTGCAGGATGCCCTGGGTGCCGATGTAGATCCACGAGCCGGCCGTCATCTGGCCGTACATCGTCAGCCCGAGGTCCTCGAGCCGACGGAACTCCTCCCAGTTGGCCCAGTCGCCGACGAGGTTGGAGTTGGCGATCAGCACGCGCGGTGCCCACTCGTGGGTGCGCATGACCCCGACCGGACGGCCCGACTGCACCAGCAACGTCTCGTCGTCGCCGAGCGTGGTGAGGCTGCGCACCAGGGCGTCGTACGACGGCCAGTCACGCGCCGCCTTGCCGGTGCCGCCGTAGACCACGAGGTCCTCGGGCCGCTCGGCGTTCTCCGGGTCGAGGTTGTTCATCAACATCCGCAGCGGCGCCTCGGTCTGCCACGACCGCGCCGTGAGGGCGGTGCCGCGGGCGGCGCGGATGGGCAGGCGGGGGTTGGTCTGGTCGGTCTCAGGGGTGTGGCTCATGTCGGTCTCCGATCGTGTCGTCACAGACTTACTCACCGGGTCCGTCACCGCCAGCCCGGACTCGCCCTCGGTCCCTTCCTTCTGTAACGCAAGTCCCTCCTGCGACCACAATCAGGCATGGACACCACTGATGACGTCGCCGCGATCGGGCGCGACGCCGACGCCCTGGAGGCGTTCTACCGCTCTCACGTCGAGGCAGTGCAACGCTTCGTGGCCCGGCGCGTCACCGACGTCGAGGACGCGGCTGACCTGACGGCGGAGATCTTCCTCGCCGCGATCGATGCGAGTCGCCGCTATCGCGGCGATGCGGCCGCCCCGCGGGCCTGGCTCTACGGCATCGCCCGGCTCGTGGTCGCCGGCCACCACCGCTCGTCAGCTCGCACGCTGCAGATGACCCGACGCATCGACGCCCGCGAGCCCCTCGACGACGACGCCACCGAGCGCATCGTGGCTCGCCTCGACAGCGAGCGCGACGCCAGGCGGCTGTATGAGTCCCTGGCAGCCCTCCCCGAACCGCAGCGAGCCGTCGTCGAGCTCGTCGCCGTCGACGGACTGTCTCTCACCGAGGCCGCCGGTGCGCTCGGCATCACAGCCGGCAACGCGCGGGTGCGCTTCCACCGAGCCCGACGAACGCTCGCTCGCGAGCTGTCCCCATCCCTTGCCAACTCCCACGAGGTGACCACATGACCGCCCAGCTCGACTCCTTCGAAACGGCTCTCCTGGCCCGACTTCGCGCGCGGGTGGAGGGCGACGCTCCAGCGACACCGCCCCGCTGGTCGCCCCGCTGGTCGCGCCGCCGAGTCGTGCTCGCCGGCGCGGCGACGGTGGCGGCAGCGGCCGTGATGGTCGTCGTGGTCCCCGGCATCGGCACCACCCCGGCGTACTCCGTGACGCAGGGGAACTCCGGCGCCATCACCGTCGAGGTCCGGCGGCTGGAGGACGCCCCGGCACTCGAGGCCGAGCTGGCCGAGCTCGGCCTCGCCGCCGACATCACCTATGTGCCCGGAAGCCAGGAGTGCGCGCCGGGGCGGTATACGCCTGTGGGCAGGAGCCTCACCGGCCTGACGGTCTCGATGGGCACCGAGTTGCTGCGGGTGACGTTCCCGCCCGGCACGGTCCGCGACGACGAGACCTTCGTGATGGCCATCTCAGGGGCGGCAATTGCTCCGTCGTCAGAACCCTCCGAGGAGGGCCTCACCGACTTGGAGGGCTTCAGCAGCTGGACGGAGTTCGACGTGACCGCCGGGCCCGTCCAGGCATGCACCCCGGTTCCAGGCAGCGACTGATCGATCAAGCAAGCTCTCCGATCGTCTGCTCGACAGCCTCCACCACAGCACCGCTCGCCACCAGCCCCACGGCGACCTCGATCTCGGGCGAGAGGTGGCGGTCGGGGCCGGGGCCCTCGATCCCCGCCCCACGCAGCAGCGCGACCACCGCACCGGTGGCCGGCGACGGGGTCAGCGGCGCGCGCAGGTCGATCGCCCGGGCCGCGGTGAGCACCTCGATCGCGACCACCCGCGTGAGCCCGTCGACCGAGCGGCGCAGCTTGCGCGCCGCCGACCAGCCCATCGCCACGTGGTCCTCCTGCATCGCCGACGAAGGGATCGAGTCGACCGAGGCCGGGACCGCCAGCCGCTTCATCTCCGAGACGATCGCGGCCTGGGTGTACTGCGCGATCATGTGCCCCGAGTCGACGCCCGGGTCGTGGGCGAGGAACGGCGGCAGCCCGTGGTTGCGAGCCTTGTCCAACGCCCGGTCCGTACGACGCTCGCTCATCGAGGCGACGTCGGCTGCGGCGATCGCGAGGAAGTCGAGCACGTAGCCGACCGGGGCTCCGTGGAAGTTGCCGTTGGACTCGACCCGGTCGCCGACGACCACGGGGTTGTCGATCGAGGCCGCAAGCTCACAGCCGGCGACGTTCGCCGCGTGGGTGATCGTGTCGCGGGCGGCGCCGTGCACCTGGGGGGCGCAGCGCAACGAGTAGGCGTCCTGCACCCGGTTGCAGTCGGGGCCCCGGTGGGAGGCGACGATCCCCGAGTCCGCCAGCAGCCGCGTCAGGTTGGCCGCGGAAGCCGCCACCCCCGGGTGCGGTCGCAGGGCGGCCAGCTCGGCGGCGAAGACCCGGTCGGTGCCGAGCAGCCCCTCGACCGACATGGCCGCGGCGATGTCGGCGGTGGCGAGCAGCATCCGCAGGTCGGCCAGCGCCAGCACGAGCATGCCGAGCATGCCGTCGGTGCCGTTGATCAGCGCCAGGCCTTCCTTGGCGACGAGCTCGACCGGCGTGAGACCGGCAGCGGCAAGCGCCTCGCCCGCCGGCATGAGCGTGCCGCTCGCGTCGCGCACCGAGCCCTCCCCCATCAGCGCCAGCGCACAGTGCGACAGCGGGGCGAGGTCGCCCGAGCAGCCGAGCGAGCCGTACTCGTGGACGACCGGGGTGATGCCGTGGGACAGCAGACCCGCCAGCAGCTCGGCGACCTCTCGGCGTACGCCGGTGTTGCCGGTCGCCAGCGTGGACAGCCGCAGCAGCATCAGCGCGCGCACGACCTCGCGCTCGACCTCGGGGCCGGACCCGGCCGCGTGCGAGCGCACCAGCGACCGCTGCAGCTGGGCGCGCTGCTCGGTGGGGATGTGGCGCGTCGCCAACGCACCGAACCCCGTCGACACGCCGTACGACGGCGTCTCGGCCGCTGCGAGCGCCTCGATGACCGCGCGGGAACGGTCGATCCCGGCGAGCGCCTCCTCGCTCAGCGCCACGGCCGCACCACCACGCGCCACGGCCACGACCTCCTCGGGCGACACCGGTCCCGGGGTCAGCCTGACGGTGGTCGAGCGGACGTCGTTGGTGTCAGTCATGGCGCCATCAAACGTCACCGCCCCCCGGCCTGACCAGGTGGGCTGGACCCAGGGGTCATCCGGGTTCGGACGGACCGCCTCCGCTGTCCGTGGATCCGACTACAGTGCTGACATTGTGGCGAGGCTCTCATCGTCGCGCGCACTGCCGATTCCGGAGGCTTTTCATGACTCTCGACCCCCGTCCCGAGCGCCGCACGTCCGAGCGAGGCCGCCTGCTGCGCGTCGGACTGCCGCTGTCGTTGGCCGCCACGCTCGTCGCTGCCGCCCTCGTCCTGCCGTCCTCCGGTGCCGGAGGCCCCGAGCTGAGCCTGCGCCAGCAGAACGAGCTCGCCAAGGCCGAGCGCGGACTGCCCCACGTCGACTCCCCCGGGATGCCGGCCCACACCCACGACCCGGCGTTCAAGAACGCCGTCGCTCGTGGCGGCGAGGCGCTCTCCGGGGCGGCCGCCGACCCGACCACCGCGGCCGAGGCCGCTGCTTCGGCCGCCTTCGTCGAGTCGGAGCGGGCCCTGCCCGACCCCACGCTCGGCTCGCTGCCGCTCAAGCGCACCCGGGCGCTCTACCCCACCAACCGCTATGAGATGGCCGGCGGTTGCTACACCTTGCGCACCGCTCGCGGCGCCTACATCCAGCAGGTCGGCTCGTCCATCCGGGTGCGCAACATCCCCGCGAGCAAGGCGATGCGGCTGACGTTCAAGGCGACCCGGTTGGGCGCCTACCTGCTCTACTCCGCCGACGGGAGGTTCCTGGCAGGAAAGAACGGCGAGGCGACCACCAACCCCGAGCCCAGCAACCGCGCCGACTGGACCGTCAAGCGCACCAAGGGCACCAAGATCGGCGCCAAGCGCGGCGACCGCATCCGTCGCTACACCCTCAGCCTGCGCAACCAGCGCGGTCTCACCGCCATCGACGGCACCCTGCTGACCAACCCCGACGCCAAGCCCTTCGTCATCGAGCAGGCCACGGGGTGCGCCCGCTTCCCCGAGGCCCAGGTCAACGTCAAGGGCCGGCCGCACACCGGCGTGACCGACATCCAGGAGGTGCGCGGCTACATCGACGCCCACACCCACGGGATGGCCTTCGAGTTCCTCGGCGGCAACGCCCACTGCGGTCGCCCGTGGCACAAGTGGGGTGTCACCTACGCCCTGCGTGACTGCGTCGATCACACCATCACCGGCGGCAACGGCGCGGTCCTGGAGAGCTTCCTGTCCGGGGAGCCCAGCCACGACCCGGTCGGCTGGCCGACGTTCAAGGACTGGCCGGCCCCGGAGTCGCTGACCCACGAGGGCACCTACTACAAGTGGCTCGAGCGGTCCTGGCGCGGCGGCCAGCGCCTGTTCGTCAACCTCCTCGTCGAGAACAACCAGCTCTGCACCATCTACCCGCTCAAGCGCAACAGCTGCGACGACATGGACTCCATCAGGTTGCAGGCCAAGGACATGTACGCCTTCCAGGACTACATCGACGCCCAGTGGGGCGGTCCCGGCAAGGGCTTCTACCGGATCGTGAAGACCCCCTTCGAGGCCCGCGAGGTGATCAACCAGGGCAAGCTCGCGGTCGTCATGGGCATCGAGACCAGCGTGCCGTTCGGCTGCACCTTCAAGTACGTCGCCGGCAGCGACGTCCCGGCGTGCACCGAGCAGGACATCACCGACCAGATCAACGAGATGCACCAGCTCGGCGTGCGCCAGATGGAGCTCGTCAACAAGTTCGACAACGCCCTCGGCGGCGTCGCCGGCGACGGCGGTACGACCGGCATCGCCATCAACGGCGCCAACTTCCTCGAGACCGGCACCTTCTGGGACATGGAGACCTGCGACCCGGCCGACACCGAGGACTCCGACCGGCCACAGGTGGCGTTCCCGGAGATCTCCGCCGACCAGCAGGATGCGTTCTTCGGTGCCATCGGTGCGGTCTTCGGCGGCGTGGCGCCTCCGATCCCGCTCTACCCGCCGCCGGCACACTGCAACCAGCGCGACCTCACCTCGCTCGGCGAACACACCATCCGCACGATGGCCGAGCGCGCAATGATCTTCGACCCCGACCACCTCAGCGTGAAGTCGCGCTCCTCGGCGCTCGACCTCATCGAGGAGATGGGCTACCAAGGCGTCCTGTCGAGCCACTCGTGGTCGACCCCCGACGCCTACACCCGCATCTACAACGCCGGCGGCTTCATCACCCCCTACGCCGGCGACTCGACGGGCTTCGTCGACAAGTGGCGCCGTCACATCGGCTGGGCCGACGAGCGTTACTACTGGGGCATCGGCTTCGGGGCCGACATCAACGGTCTCGGCGCCCAGGGCGACCCGCGCGGTGCCGACGTCGCCAACAAGGTCACCTACCCGATCACGGGCCTGGGTGGCGTCACGCTGCAGAAGCAGCGCGCCGGCAAGCGGGTCTACGACATCAACGTCGACGGCGTCGCGCAGTACGGCCTCTATCCCGACTGGGTCGAGGACCTCACCCAGGTCGCCGGCGCCAGCGGCACCAAGACCGACGGGGCGGCCATCTTCGACGACATGGGCCGGGGCGTCGAGGCCTACCTGCAGATGTGGGAGCGCGCCTACGGGATCGCCCCCGACTCGTGCCGCAACGCCGACCTGCGCCTGAGCGTCAAGCAGGTGAAGCGTCGGGTCTCGAAGGGGATGTCGACGACGCAGGTCATGCGTCGGGTCGGGCAGCCGTTCGAGCGTCTCGGCGATTCGTATGGCGTGTGCGCGACGACGTCGGCGGGCAAGCGGACGCTGGTCCACATCGACTTCACCGAGCTGGGGCTCGTCCACATGGTGCGGGTCTGACCACCGCGACCGCGAGCAAGTTACCTGCGGGTACGATCTGGCTCACCCCTGAGGAAGCCTGACGAGGGCCTCACCGCCCCCCTAGGCTCACCTCGTCCGCGGAGGAGTCCGCGGTAGACCGCTCGACCCGGGAGTCCATCGCATGTTCCAGATCATCGCCATCGTCCTGTCCCTGGCCCTCACGGCCTGGGCCGTCGTGGCTGTCACGCTGACCGTGCGCCGGATGACCGCCGTGATGCGGGTCGGCCAAGCCAGCCCCGGCCGCAGCGACGAGCCGCTTCGCCGCACGATCACGATGTTCAAGGAGACCTTCGGTCACACCCGGATGCTCCAGTGGACCTGGGTCGGCATCATGCACTGGTTCGTCTACCTGGCCTTCATCATCCTCAGCACCGCCGTGGCGGCTGCCTACGTGCAGCTGTTCAAGGCCGACTTCGTGCTGCCGATCATCGGCCACTGGTATCCCGTCGAATGGGTGCTGGAGTTCATCGGCCTGCTCAGCACCATCGGCATCATCTTCCTGATCGTCTACCGCCAGAAGCACCACCCCCGCACCGAGGGCCGCTCGAGCCGCTTCTTCGGCTCGACGATGTGGCAGGCCTACTTCGTGGAGGCCTTCGCGCTCCTCGAGGGCGGCGCGATCCTGTTCATCCGCGGCGCGGAGTACAACCTCATCGCAGCCGAGGGTGGCGAGCACGGCAGCCGACTGCACTTCCCGATCAGCTCCTTCATCGGCGACGTGCTCTTCCCGTCGGGCTCGGCGAGCATCGGCAGCCTCGAGAACGTCATCTACGGCATCGCCCTCTTCAAGATCGTCCTGGCGATGATCTGGCTGCTCGTGATCGCCAACAACATGACGATGGGCGTCGCGTGGCACCGCTTCACCGCCTGGCCCAACATCTGGTTCAAGCGCGAGTCCTCCGGTCGGACGGCGCTCGGCGCCGTCAAGCCGCTGACCTCCGACGGCAAGGTCGTCACCCTCGACGACATCGACGACCTCGACGAGGACTCCAAGCTCGGGGTCGGCGCGGTCGAGGACTTCTCCTGGAAGGGCATCCTCGACTTCTCCACCTGCACCGAGTGCGGCCGCTGCCAGTCGCAGTGCCCCGCGTGGAACACCGAGAAGCCGCTCTCCCCCAAGCTCCTGATCACCGCGCTGCGCGACGCGACGTACGCCAAGGCGGAGTACCTCACCGCTCCCGAGGACAAGCGCGAGGCGCTGCTCGAGGCGAACCCGGAGCTGCGCAAGGAGGTCGAGCGCGCCCTGGTCGGTGACACCGGGGGCCACGAGGGTGGCCTCGAGGACGGCGAGTGGTTCTACAACCCCACCAACGGCTCGGCCGTGATCGACTCCGAGGTCCTGTGGAACTGCACCTCCTGCGGGGCGTGCGTGCAGCAGTGCCCTGTCGACATCGAGCACGTCGACCACATCATCGACATGCGCCGCCATGCGGTGCTCGTCGAGTCGAACTTCCCCTCCCAGCTCAACGGGCTCTTCAAGGGCCTGGAGAACAAGGGCAACCCGTGGAACATGTCGACCACCGCCCGGATGGACTGGGCCAAGGGCCTCGACTTCGAGGTCAAGGTCGTCGGTGAGGACCTCGACTCCCTCGACTCGGTCGACTGGCTCTTCTGGGTCGGCTGCGCCGGCGCCTACGAGGACCGTGCCAAGAAGACGACGCGTGCCGTCGCCGAGCTGCTCGACATGGCCGGAGTGACCTTCGGCGTCCTCGGCAACGGCGAGACCTGCACCGGCGACCCGGCGCGTCGCGCCGGCAACGAGTTCGTCTTCCAGGGCCTGGCCCAGCAGAACGTCGAGACGCTGAAGGAGTACAAGGTCAAGAAGGTCGTCTCGACCTGTGCCCACTGCTTCAACACGCTCAAGAACGAGTACTCCGCGTTCGGCATCGAGCTCGAGGTCGTGCACCACACCCAGCTGCTCAACCGTCTCGTGCGCGAGGGCAAGCTGACCCCGGTCAAGGACGGCGCGGGCGCCGCGAAGCGCTCGATCACCTACCACGACCCGTGCTTCATCGGTCGCCACAACGGCGTCTACACCCCGCCCCGCGAGCTGCTCGAGATCCTGCCCGGCGCGGAGTTCGTCGAGATGGAGCGCAACTCCGAGCGGTCCTTCTGCTGCGGTGCCGGTGGCGCACGCATGTGGATGGAAGAGAACATCGGCTCGCGGATCAACGTCAACCGCACCATCGAGGCCGTCGAGACCGGCGCCGACCAGATCGCGGTCGGCTGCCCGTTCTGCCGGGTGATGCTCTCCGACGGGCTCACCGCGCAGCAGGCCAAGGGCGAGGCCCGCGAAGAGGTCGAGGTGCTCGACATCGCCCAGATGCTCCTGGCCTCGGTCAAGGGCGAGCAGGCCACCAAGCTGGCGCCGGGTGCCGGCGCCGCGGCAGCCGCCCAGAGCGCGGCCCCCGCTGAGAAGTCCGTCGAGACCAAGGCCGAGCCCGAGGCCGGCGACGTGACTCACGAGGACGACGACAACACGGTCACCGACACCGAGGACGCCGGCCCGCTGGCCAAGGCCTCGGGAGGGTCGTCGCTCTTCGACGATGTCGCCGACACCGAGGGCGAGACCGCCGCATCGGACAAGGCTCCTGCCGCTGAGGCGCAGGCCGCCAAGCCGGCCTCGTCGGGCGGGTCGCTCTTCGACCTCGGTGACGACGCCGAGACGTCTGCTCCGGCCGAGCCCGAGAAGACCGCGGAGAAGGCCGCCGACGAGCCGACTGAGCCCGTCGAGAAGCCGGCCGCTGCTGCGGAGGAGTCCGACGGCCTCGGCAGCGGGTCATTGTTCGACCTGGGCGGCGACGAGCCCGCCCCGGCCGCGAAGGCGAAGCCCGCCGAGCCTGCCCAGCCTTCCGAGGCAAGACGAAGACCGAGACGAAGACCGAGACCGAGCCTGCGCCGAAGGCGACTCCGGCAGCAGCGGAGGTCCCGGAGACCGACCTGGACTCCGGAGGCTCCCTGTTCGACCTCGAGGCCCCGGCCGCGCCCGCTCCGGCGGCCAAGGCAGAGCCGAAGGCCGAAGCGGAGCCGGAGCCGCAGGCGGAGCCCGAGCCCGAGCCGCGCGGAGCAGAGCCGCAGCCCGAAGCCGACGCCAAGGCGGAGCCGGCAGCCCCGAAGGAGAAGGTCGCGGCCCCGGTCGCCGATCTCTCCTCCGGTGGATCGCTGTTCGACATCGCCGCCGCCGAACCGGTCGCCAAGGCTGCTGCGCCCGCCGCCGCAGCCGCTGCTCCTGCAGAGGCCGAGACGGAGTCGACTGCCGAGGAGCCCGCCTCGCAGATCCCCGAAGGCTCTGGTGGGTCGCTCTTCGACATCGCCGCTCCTGAGGCTGTTGCAGCCTCGCCGGCCGCGCCCGATCCGGAGCCCGCGCCCGAGCCTGAGCC
Organism: uncultured Actinomycetota bacterium; assembly: GCA_963761285.1. Lineage (GTDB taxonomy): Bacteria > Actinomycetota > Actinomycetes > Propionibacteriales > Nocardioidaceae > Nocardioides. The sequence goes on from CAVXGJ010000001.1 coordinate 19,690, forward strand.
CGAGCCGGAGCCCGAGCCCGAGCCCGAGCCCGAGCCCGAGCCTGAGTCCAAGCCGGTCAGCGCCGGAGCAGCCGTCAGCGCAGCCGCCACCGCGGCTGCCGCCTCGAGCGAGCCGGCCGACTCCGAACCGGAGACGACTCCCGCGCCGGAGACCCAGGCCGACCCCGAGCCAGAAGCGGAGCCCGAGGCCGAGGCAGAGCCCGAGGCCGAGCCCGAGCCCGAGCCGAAGCCCGACGCGCCCGCGAGCAACGGCGAGGCCCACCAGCCCCGCACCGATGCCGACATCAGCGAGGCAGGCTCCCTCTTCGACCTCTGAGTCGATCGCGCTCGATCCCTCCACCGCCGACCTGCGCCCGCGTAGGTTGGCGGTGGAAAGGGGCGGGTCGCCGTGGAGTTCGAGCTGTATGTCGTCGCCCGTCGCTCGCGGCTGGTGGAGCACGCGATCGAGCTGGGCGTACCCGCCGATCGGGCCCCGGCCCTGGTCGACCGGGTGCTCGAGGAGCAGCGCCGCGCGATCGCCCGCGCAGACGACCCGGACCCTGCCCTGCGAGAAGCCGTGCGCGAGGCGGTGGTCGGTCGACCACGGCGCACCCTGGCCGCCCCCCTGGCGGCAGCGGTGCTGGCGCTGCTGATCGCAGCCGTCGCGATCAGGTTCGCCACCGTCGAGCCACCAGCCGACCCGCGGGTGCCGTCGACGTACGCCCTCGACGTGACGGCGGCCTCGGCCCTCCTGACCGACGCCGGCTTCGAGGTGACCACGCGGGTGACCGAGATCTGCGAGACCGCTGACCAGGTGGTGGCGACCGAACCGACCGTCGGGACCGAGGTTGCCGAGGGGTCCACGATCGCCCTGATCGTCGCCTCTCCGCCCGGGCTGAGCTGCCCGGGCGGCGGCGGGTTCCGGGAGGAGGTGTGGGCCTTCCTTCGCTGGGTCCGCGGCGCCGGCTCACCGCCGGACCTGGTCGACGTACCGTCGGTGGCGCTGGTCACCCCGACCGGCACGAGCACCATCCGGCTCGATCGCGCCGACCTCGTCGGCCAGGTCGAGCGCGGCGAGCTGCTGGGCGAGCTGCGCACCGTCGTGACGGCGCCGGCGCGGACACCGACCGGCTTTCCGCAGCTGACCGTGGCCAACGGCGACCCCCGACTCCCGTGTGGCCTCACTCCACCGGCCGGGTTCGACACCTTTCTGAGCATCAGCTTCCAGCTCGACACCGCGCCGGCCGGCTCCGACGACTGCGCCCTGACCGGCTACCTGATCCCTGACGGCGGGCGGTTGGCCACGGTCGTCCTGGTGCTGCCGGACGGTTGATCGGCCGCTGTATAGGCTCGCCCACACGGTTGGGGTGGCGACAGGAACCGCGGGTCGGGGGCGGGATGGATCACGAGGAGTACGTCGCGGCGCGTTACGGCCGTCTGCTCGAGCACGCCGTCGAGCTCGGTTGTCCCGAGGAGTCCGCCGCTGACCACGTCGACCGGGTGCTCGAGGAACAGCGGCTACAGATCGCGCGAGATGTTGACCCCGACCCGGGCGTCCGCGAGGCGCTCGCCCGTCGACTGTCCGGCCGGCCCCCACCACAGGCTTCCCGGTGGACCCTGGTGTCGATCGTGGTGGCGCTGGCGCTGTTGGCCACGACCACGGTGCTCTGGCTCACCCGGGAGCAACCGTCGGTGCCGTCGCTGTTCGGCTACGACGCTGCGACGGCGAACCAGGCCCTGAGCGCTGCGGGCTACCAGGTCGCGACCGAGGCCGCCTCTGCCTGCGAGCCGCGCGGACTCGTGCTCGGCAGTGATCCGGTTCCCGGTACGGAGGTCGCCCGGGGCACGACCATCACTGTGCGCACCTCGGCCCCGACCGAACCGGGCTGCCTGGCGACCTTCGGGTTCCGCTCCGACGCCTGGGCCTTCATCTCGTTCGTACGCGGCGGGGCGGCTCCCTCGTTCGCACCCCAGGTGATGGTGCTGGTCGACGGGGAGCCTCGCCCGACCCTCAGCGCCGCGGCCGCCGCCGACCGCCAGACCTGGTCCGAGCCGCTGGCCGTGATCGAGCAGCAGGCAAGCGCGTTGGCGCCGACCAGCAGCGCCATGCCACGCCTGGAGGTCGACCACCTGGTCCCCCCTCCGCGACTGTGTGGCGTCGCGGTACCGCCGGCCTACCTCGGGCGCATCGCCCTGCGCCTTCAGATCGACGCATCACCGGACGGAGCCGACCAGGCCTGCCCGCCCACCGTCTACCTCTACCGTGACGTCGGGTCTCGGATCGAGGCGGTGTCGGTCCATACCGGCTCCGCCCCCGAGAGTTCGTGACATCAGGGTGATGTCAGTTGCCCTTGACATGACATCACTAGTGATGTCATTCTGGCGCACATGGACATCACTCCCTACGTCGACCACCTCCGACGCGACCTCCTGGCGGCCGCCGAGGGCGCGGGCGAGGAGCTGCGCAGCGTCGCGGAGCGACTGAGCTTCGCCCTCGACCCCGCGGCCCGCCTCGCGCTGATGGAGGCGATCAGCCAGGCCTGCTCGGAGATCACCGCCGAGATGCCGGCCGGTGGGGTCGACGTACGCCTCGACGGTCGTGACCTCGCTTTCGTCGTCGACGCTCCGCCACTGCCATCGTTGGCGCCGGCCCCACCCGCACCCCCCGCCGCCGCTGAGGCAGAGGACGACGACGGCGAGGCAGCCAGCACCGCCCGGATCACCTTGCGACTGCCGGAGTCGGTGAAGGCCAAGGCCGAGGACGCCGCGGCCGAGGCCGGCCAGTCCCTCAACACCTGGCTGGTCGGGGTCGTGCGCGCAGCCACCCGCCCGGGGGCGATCAATGTCGACATCGACCTGTCGAGCCTGCCGCAGCTCCTCGGTGACCACTTCCCCTTCGGAGAGGGCGGCCCGCTCGGTCCTCGCGGGCGCGGACGCAACTCCGCCAAGCGGATGAACGGCTGGGTCTGAGCGCCCAGCCCTCCCCGCCCGACCACCTACAGCAGCACCCGGGTCCGACCACCAGGCCGGACTCGCGGACAAGCACACCCTCAACCCGAATCGTAGGAGACATCATGAGCGGCACGACCGTCAGCAACAGTCAGTTCGAGCCCGTCGGACCCCTCCGCCTGTATGTCGAGAACGGCAAGGGCAGCGTCGAGGTCACCGCCCGCGAGACCACCGAGGCGACCGTCGACATCACCGGCCCGGATGCCGATGACGTCCGCGTCGAGCTCGACGGCGACGAGCTCGTCGTCATCGCGCCCCAGCAACGCGGTGGCTTCTTCGGCGGCGACCGTCGCCTCGACATCGTCATCACCCTGCCCGAGCGCAGTGAGCTCACCGCCAAGCTGGGCAGCGCCGACCTGATGGGGCACGGCGAGCTGGGCGCCGCGTCGGTCCGCAGCGGTTCCGGTGACGTCGTCCTCGACCACCTCGCCGGCGCCGCGCTCCTCGAGACCGGCTCGGGGGACGTCCAGATCGGACACGCGGAGGAGCCGCTCCGCATCAAGAGCGGGTCCGGCGACGTCTCGATCACCCAGTGCGGTGGCGAGGTGTCGATCTCGACCGGGTCCGGTGACGTCGAGCTCGGCGACTGCCACGGCAGCGTCTCGGTGAAGACCGGCTCGGGCGACCTCAAGGTCGCTCACTCCCGCGCTGGAGTAGGGCTCAGCACCGGCAGCGGTGACCTCGTCATCGACCTGGCCAGCAACGGGCGCGTACAGCTCAAGGGCGCCTCGGCCGACCTGCGCGTCGGCATCCCGGCCGGCATCCCGGTCTGGACCGACGTCGCCACCGTCTCCGGACACGTGCACTCCACCCTCGAGGGCGCCGGCCGACCCGAGGAGGGCGCGGACTACGTCGAGGTGCGCGCCAAGACCGTCAGCGGCGACATCGACCTCCACCAGCTCTGAGCAGCACCACCCACCACCAGCCCAGACCCAGCCCAGCCCAGCCCAGACCCAGGGAGTCCCGCCATGAACGACAACCCCAGCCTGCTTCCCTACGAGGCCCGCAACGTCATCGACCAACGCCTGCGCACCGCTGCCTCGGTCCGTGCCGCGCGCAGCGCCCTCTCACCCGGACGGCGCCGTCACCGGTTGGCCGAGCAGCTGCGCTCGGTCGCTGAGCGGCTGGACGTCTGAGCCGCTGGAGCGGCCCGTCAAACGTGCATAGGTCGCCGAGGAGCCCGGATCTAGTGGACCTTGGGACGTGAGGAGACGCTTGTGCACGTTTGATCGTCCGCTGGTCCGGTGTCGACCGGGTCAGCACCGGAGGAGGGATCTGCCTGTGGCGGTTCGAAGAGACCTTGAAGCGCTGGATGGTTCGCCAATGCGCGACGGGCTCGGTGAAGCCGCACCCGGGCAGTCCCAGGGCGAAACCCGAGGATCGCTGCGGCTTCGCTGGTGGTGAGTTGCTCCCACTCGGTGAGCCGGATGAGTTCCCGGTCCCGCTCCCGCAACGTGGCGAGCGCATCACGGACCGCTCGCACACGATCGGGGTCAATGCCCGAGGCTGCTGCCTCCGCTTCATAGAACCTGGCGTGCTCGTTCTCGGCTCGTCGGAAGAGCCTGCTGTTGCGTTCCGAGGCCAGCAACAGTCGCCGGGCGATGCCGAACAGCCAGGCCCGTCGCAGGTCGGGCTCGGGGAGGTCACCCAGGCGCTGGAGCGCCACCACGAAGACATCGCCCAGAAGGTCCGCCCCGGCCTCCCCTGCCCTGCGGTGGAGATACCCGCGGAGCTCACCGGCATGGAGGTGGTACAACGCCTCGACGTCGGCGCGCGAGGCTGCATGCTTCACCACCGCTTGCCCAACCCAAGCTCAGGGGCCAGGCCGGGCAGGCAGGCCCCGTGGCCGTCGAGCGCGTCCCTCGCAGTGGCTGGGTCCTGGGAGCGGATGGCCTCCTCGAGGCCTGGGAGCCAGTCGAACTCGGACTCGTTCGCGAGATCCGGATCTGTGTCAGTGATCGACGGCCAGTGCCGCGCACCGAGTACGACAACGGCCGCCTGACTCTCGATCGCCGCGTCGTTGTTGCGCAGAGCTGCCGCCCAGGTGTTGCTCCACGAACAGAGAGCATGACCCGCCGTCCAGAGACGAAGCGCTCCGGTCGACACCAACGCAGGGTTCTTGTCCGAGGACAGACTTTCGATCTCCCAGGACAGTGCGCGCTCACGCGACGCCGTCGAGGGGAACCGGATATCGGTCGTCACGTCTTCCACAATCGCAGCGAAGTCCGGTGCCCCCGGGTCGAGTCGCTCACCAGGCCCACCGAGCTCGACATCTTCGGCGTCGACGGGGAACGTCCCGGTCCGGGCGCTGAGCACGTTCGCCGTCGCGGCACCGACCCCACCGACCGCCACCACTGCCACGACCCCGGCGGCAACGCTCTTCCAACTCGCGCGGCGCACCTCGGGAGGCGTAGCGCTCACCTCGATCCGGTGCCACAGGGCGCGCTGCTCGCCAGCGGTCACGACAGGGACCTCTGGTGCAGAGTCACGCACCGCGCTGCGGTGACGCTCTGACCAGTCCGGGCTGCTACTCATGGGCACGGTGCCTCCTACTCGAGAGATGCTTTCATCTCTGAAGTGTCGAGGCGTTACACAGATGCACCTGACGCACACAATGATCGTCCGGCACCGGAGCTGGCGATCAAGTGCATCGCCGGCTGAGCGTTGCGTTCGGGGCTTGACGACCTTGCGCTTGCATCATATAATCGAACACATGTTCCCCATCGGACTCCCCGCCACAGCGGTCGAGTGCGTCGAGGAGCTGGAGGAGATCGAACGGCTCAAGTCAGCGCTGTGCGCCCGCCAGGCCAGACTCACCGCACGGCTCGATGAGACCGGGGTCCGCACCACGACCAGCGAGAAGGCGATGGCCACCGAGGTCGGCCTGGCCCGCCACGAGTCACCCCACCGGGGCGCTCGGTTGCTCAAGCTCGCCCGGGCACTGGTCGAGGACCACCCCGAGGTCCTCGCACTCCTCGACTCCGGCGACCTCAACGAACGCCGCGCCGAGCTCATCATCAACGAGACCGCCGACCTGACCCTGGCCGACCGGCGTGCGGCCGACCGAGCCATCGCCGCGAGCGTCCTGGAGCAGCCCACCCTGGGTGATCGCGACCTGGTCGACGTGGCCCGCAGGATCGTGCTGCGCATCGACGAGACTGCAGCCCTGCGCAAACGCGCGAAAGCCCACCGCGAACGCCACGTCAAGGCCCGCACCCGCGCTGACGGCGCCGGAGAAGTCACCGGCGTCGTCGCGGACTGGCAGATGGCCGCGATCATGGCCTCCCTGGGCGAACGAGCCGACCTGATGCGCCACCAAGGCGATGAGCGCACCCGCGCCCAGCTCCTGGCCGACCTGTTCGTCGAACGCCTCGCAGGCCTCCCCGGCGCCGGCGGCGTGCCGGTGATGCTCGACCTGATCATGGACGTCGAGACCCTGTTCGGCGACGCCAACGAGCCGGCCGAGGTCCCCGGACTGGGACCCATCCCGGCCACCATCGCCCGCAAGCTGCTCCACGCCTCACCGAAGGCCCGCACCCGGGTCCGTCGACTCTTCGCCGACACCGACCACCTCGTGACCATGGAATCGACCTCACGGACCTTCGACGGACTGTTGCGCCAATTCATCCGCCTACGCGACCGCCGCTGCCGCACCCCCTGGTGCGACGCCGAGATCCGCCACCTCGACCACATCACCGACGCCGCCGACGGTGGCCCCACCAGCCTCCACAACGGCCAAGGGCTCTGCGAGGCCTGCAACTACACCAAGCAAGACCCCGGAATCACCCACCAGGTCATCTCCCAAGACCTCACCGAACCCCACACCACCCGGCTCACCACACCCACCGGCGCCGGCTACGACTCCCGCGCCCCAGCCCCACCCGGCGCCAACCCACAAGATCACTTCATCCAACGCCAGCCCGGCGTCTGGACCCGCGCCGCGTAGGTCGGCGCCCGAAGGTCAGCTGGTCTGCGGGCCGTGGCCGCGTCCCCCGCCGCCCAGTACGCCGGCGTCGAAGGCCTTCAGCACCGATTCCTTGTCGGCCTCGGTCAGCGTGCCCTCGGCAACGGCGGCGTCCAGACGATCGGCCAGCGCCGAGCGGCCCGCTGCCGCGCGCTCGGAGGTCAGGGAAGCGAGCGCCTCGGTGACGCTCTCCTCGGAGACGTCGAGCTCGTCAGCCAGGGCCGAGGCCAGCTCGGCTCGGCGCTCCTCGCGCTCGCCCGAGTCGCCCGCTTCGCGCTGGTCGTGGACCGCTGACAGGGCGTCCGCGACATCGGACTCCTCGAGCCCGAGTGCCTCGGCCAGCCCTGAGGCCAGCTCGCCCGAACCGCCCCGACCGTCCCGACCGCCCGGACCGTTGCCGTGACCACGGCCCTCCCCCGCCGCCCGGTCGATGGTGGTGGACGAGTCCTGCTCGGTGGTCGTGTCCTCGGCGGCGGCGAGACCGACAGCACCCACGGCGATGCCGGCTCCGGCAACGGTGAGTGCTGCGGTCGTGCCTGCCTTGCGAAGAATGTTCATGTCTCGCTCCTCGTGCCGGTCTCCCCGGCCTCGGACCTCGCTGATCGAGGTCGTCTGCGATCGACAGTGCCGCCGCGGTCTGGCAGCGAGATCGATGCAACCTGTGAACGAGATATGAAAAGGCGGAGCAGGCTCAGATCGCGGTGCGGTGGAAGTTCTGGAACGACCGCGACGGCGTGGGGCCACGCTGCCCCTGGTAGCGCGAGCCGTACTTCGCCGAGCCGTAGGGGTGCTCGGAGGGCGAGGAGAGCCGGAAGAAGCAGAACTGGCCGATCTTCATGCCCGGGTAGAGCTTGATCGGCAGAGTGGCCACGTTGGCGAGCTCGAGGGTGACGTGGCCCGAGAAGCCGGGGTCCACGAAGCCGGCCGTGGCGTGGGTCAGCAGGCCCAGGCGCCCGAGCGACGACTTGCCCTCGACCCGCGCGGCGATGTCGTCGGGCAGGCTCACGACCTCGTAGGTGGAGCCGAGCACGAACTCCCCGGGGTGCAGGATGAACGCCTCGTCGCCTTCCGGCTCGACCTCGCGCGTGAGGTCGGACTGGTCGGCCGCGGGGTCGATGTGGGGGTAGCGGTGGTTCTCGAAGACCCGGAAGAACCTGTCGAGGCGTACGTCGATCGACGACGGCTGCAGCATGCTCGGATCCCACGGCTCCATGGCGATCCGATGGGCGTCGATCTCGGCGAGGATGTCGCGGTCTGACAGGAGCACGCTCGCACCCTATCCGGCACCCGGACCGTGCGGGAGTTGGTCCCGCCAGGAAGATGGGCCCATGCCCGATCGCACGTCATCCCAGCCCTACCGCCGCTTCGTCGCGCTCGGCGACTCCTTCACCGAAGGACTCGGCGACCCCGACCCCGACCGACCCAACGGCGTCCGCGGCTGGGCCGACCGGGTGGCCGAGGTGCTGGACCGCCGAGCCGAGACCACGGGCTCCGACTTCGGCTACGCCAACTTCGCGATCCGAGGGCGCAAGCTGCGCGGCGTCCTCGACGAGCAGCTCGAGCCGGCCATCGCGCTGGACCCCGACCTGGTCACCATCTACATCGGGGCCAACGACATCATGCGACCCAAGGTCGACCTCGACGCCCTCGCCGAGCAGTACGACGTCGCCCTGTCGCGGCTCGCGGCCACCGGCGCGCGACTGCTGGTGTGGACCGCGTTCGACCCGGGCGGGAGCGCGACGTACAAGCTGCTGCGCGGCCGGTTCGCGCTCTACAACGAGCTGGTCCGCGAGAGCGCCGATCGTCACGGCGCGACGCTCATCGACTACTGGCGCCTGCGCGAGTACCGCGACTGGCGGCTGTGGGACGACGACCGGATGCACATGGGCCCGGCCGGCCACCAGCGGATGGCGATCGAGGTGCTCGACGCCCTCGGCCTCGAGCACGACCTCGCACCCCTGCCGCTGCCCGAGATCACGACGCCGAGCCGCAGCGAGGCGCTGCGCACCCACGCCGAGTGGGCGCGCACCTGGGCCGCCCCGTGGGTCCATCGCCGCCTCACCGGTCGCTCGTCGGGCGACGGACTGAGCCCGCGCTTCCCGACCTACACCCGACTCCTCACGGCTCCACGTAGCTGAGGTCCGACCCGATCAGGGTCAGGTGCAACCCGTCCCGCTCGGCTCGCACCCCCTCGACGGCGACGTCGAAGGGGATCCCTTGGAGCGGCACGGGCGTCCCGAAGACCTCCTGCAGCGCGGCAGCGACCTCCCCGGCCAGCTCGGCCGCTCCGTTGACGGAGAACTCCGCCAGGCTCAGCGCGCCGTCGACGATCCTGGGCCGCACGTCGATGCTGGGCTCGACCGTCTGCCCCAGGACGGTGAAGGTCCGGCTCGCGCGCAGCTCACCCGAGCCGGCGAAGGCCAGGTCGATGCCCAACGCGGCGCCCAGGTCGGCGTAGGCGAGCACGGCGTCCGCACGTGCCCGACGTACGTCGATGCGGGAGAAGTCGCGCGAGGTGACCACGCCGGTGAGCGTCAGGTCGAGCCGCTTGAGCTGCAGGGCCAGGCGCCCCTCCCCCATCGGGAGGTCGCGCGCCGTCACCTCGACCCGCTCGTAGCGGCTGTTGGCGACCTGGTCGAGGAACGGGAAGCCGTCGATGGTGACCTCAGGGCTCTGGCGAAGACCCTGGGACGACTGCAACGAGGAAGCCGCGACCTGCTCGGCGACCAGCACGCCGCCACGATCGAGGCCAACAGCGATCAGCGCCAGGACCGCGAGGGTGATCAGTAGCTTCTTCACGGGGTCGATCCTCCCAGTCGCGCGTCAACCGGTACGATTCCGACTGGCTCCTCAGCGAGCCGTGCGGATGTAGCTCAGCTGGTAGAGCGCGACCTTCCCAAGGTCGATGTCGCGAGTTCGAATCTCGTCATCCGCTCCACGGGCCCTGGCCCTCGCCGTAGCCGCTGCCGAACCCGCCGGCCGGATCCCGAGGCACCGCGCTGTCGTCGCCACCGGAGAAGGTCGATTCCGAGGCCAACGCGATGATGACCCCGAGCAGCACGGCGGCGATCACGAACGCGATGAACCCGGCGCTGCTCATCGCGAAATCCGCACGGGCAGGGTCGGGGCAGTGAGAACTACCGCGGGGCAGGGGGGCATCGGGGGGCCTATCCGAGAGGGTGGGTGAGCGCAGTGTGCCATTGACTGTGGTGCCCGCGTCAAGCATCTTGTCTCCCTCGTAGGCTCACGACCGTGGACTTCACCGGTTTCCCCGTCGCGGCGCTCGATTTCTTCGACGACCTCGAGGTCGACAACACCAAGTCCTTCTGGGAGTCCCACAAGCAGGTGCACGCCGAGTCGGTCAAGGCTCCGATGGTCGCCTTGTGCCGCTCCCTGGAGCCCGAGTTCGGCGCGGCAAAGATCTTCCGGCCCTACCGCGACGTGCGCTTCTCCAAGGACAAGACGCCCTACAAGACCCACCAGGGGTCGTTCGTCGCGGCCGGCCCGTCGATGGGTTGGTATGTCGAGCTGTCACCGCGGGGCGTCCGCGTGGGCGCCGGCTTCTACGAGGCCTCCGGCGAGCGGCTGGCCGCGATCCGCGCTGCCATCGACGACGACAAGACCGGCCCGGCTCTGCGGCGCGTCCTGACCAAGCTCGAGAAGGACGGCTTCGAGATCGGCGGCGAGCAGCTCAAGACCTCACCGCGCGGCTACGACGCCGACCACCCGCGCATCGCGCTGCTGCGCCACAAGCAGATCATCGCCGGCAAGCCCTATGGCTTCGAGAAGGTGATCCACACTCCCGAGGTCCTCGAGATGGTGCGCGAGGACTGGCGCACGCTCAAGCCCCTGGTGAGCTGGCTGACCCGGGCCGTCGACGGCGTGCCCGGGCCGGCCACGTCGCGGCGCTGAGCTCGCTCAGCTCCCGAACCACACCTCGCTGGTGACCACCGTCGTGAGGTCGTCCATCGACAGCGGCGGACTCGGCGCGGTGGTCGGGACGTCCTTGCCGTCGGGGGCGTTGTAGGACAGCGCGGAAACGACGTAGCCGTGCACGAACGCCGTCACCCCCTGCGCGGTCACGCCGTCAGCGGTGGTCGGCTCCGAGCGCAGCAGCACGACGCCGTCCTGCTCGACACACACTCCCCCGGGTTCGCCATCAGGCTGGTCGGCCGGATCGACCAGCTCGGCGCAGGTCGCCAACGACGCGGCCGGCTCGATGCTGAACGTCGTGAGGGTCCCGGAGTAGCGGAAGTGGACGAGCTTTCGCTGAGGCTCGTCGACCACGCCGTACGGCGCATCGCGCAGGATCTCCTCGACCGTGCCCTCACCCGCAAGGCCACCGATGACCTCGGGAGCATCTTCGGCGGTGACGACGAGCGTCGCATCGATCGGCTGCCGCTTCGTCGGATCGGCTGGAGGAGAGCTCGGGGACGGCCCGGACGACGGAGAGTCGGCGTACTGGCTGGGCGCGGGAGTCGCCTGCGACCCCAGGAGCCCGGTGCCTGCGCCGGCCGCGACGCCGAGGATTCCGACGACGGCGACCGCGGCCAGCGAGGACCCGACGCGCCGGCGCCGGCGCAACGTGCGCCCTCGGGCGACGCCGCCCTGCACGAGACGATCGACGTCCGGCGCGAAGTCGGTGGTGGCGCTGTGCAGGAGCGTGGAGGCACGCTGCCCGTCGCCGCCCCCGGACAGCTGGTTCTGCTCATTCATGGGTAGTGCCTTTCGCGGGGTGTACGACGAGTGATCCGTCGAGCAGCGGTCGGACCCGTTCGAGGGCCCGTAGCGCCCGGTTGCGCACGGCGCCGGACGACGTCCCCATTCGCTGCGCCGTCTCCTCGACCGAGAGGTCCTCGAGGTAGCGCAGCACCAGCACCGCACGGTCCTCGGGCCTGAGGCCGGTCAGCGCCTCGACGATCGCGAGGCGGACCTCGCTCAGGTCGGTGCGCTCCGAGGACACCCGATCAGGGGCGTCCGGATGATCGCTGCGGGGGATCTCCCCGCTGCTGCGGCGGCGGCGGGCGCTGATGAACGTGCGCGTGAGCGCCGTCTGCGCGTACGCCGCGGGGTTGTCGATCCGGCGACCGAACGGGGAGCGCCACTTGACGAAGACCTTGGCCAGGGTCTCCTGGACCAGGTCCTCGGCCTCGTGGTGGTTCCCGCACAGCAACCAGGCGGACCGGTAGAGCTGGGGAGCACGCGCTCGCGCGAACTCCTCGAACTCGTGCTCGGACATCTTCACTCCTGGGGTGACTCTTCGGGCGGCGTCACCCCTACGACGCGCACCTACCCCGTGATGTCACACCTACGGCGATCCTGTCCAGGTCACTGCGGCGTCGTGAACGATGCCATCGTCCGCTCGGGCTCCCAGTAGGCCTTCATCGAGGCCACGGTGCCGTCGTCGTTGACGACGTAGACCATCACCAGGTCCGTCACGGTGTAGCTGCCGTCGGGGAAGGTCGTGGTGATCCGCCCGACGTTGGCGCAGGTGTTGTGGTGGGCCAAGGACTCGTTGATCTCGAAGCGGAAGGTCCCGATCGGCGCGATCGCCTGCTCCCAGAACGCCGAGATCCCGGCATGGCCGTGGTGTCCCTTGCCCTCGGGGTCGAACATCGAGGGACCGACGGGGTCCTCGAGCACGGCGTCGGGGGCATAGACCGTCAGCCACTCGGCGAGATCGCCCTTGGCGACCGCCGAGTAGGAGCGCTGAGAAGCGGCGCGGGCGGGGTGGGCGTCGTTGGTGGCGTTCCAGATGACAGCGTCCGACGTGATCATGACCGACATCCTAGTGCCGAACTAGAACACGTTCTAGAGGGCACGGGTCCTTGACGGACCTTCTCCGCGCGGGGTTGGCTAGCGGCCGGCCCGGCTTCTCGGACGGGTCGACACTCTCGGGAAGGGGCGCACGTCGATGGCGCGCACACAGACTTACCTCCAACGGTTGATCGCCGGTACGGCGGTCGCCGCACTGGCGGCCGGTGGGATCGCCGCCTCCACTCCGCAGGCCGCGGCCACCGACTGGAGCCGGTGCCTTCAGGGCTCCAGCCGACACCCAAGCCGTCTTCGCGCGCGCCGCTCAGGTCAGCGGGGTGCCGGAGGACGTGCTGCTCGCGGTGGGCTACCTCGGGTCCCGCTGGAGCCAGCATGAAGGCGCCTCGAGCACCTCGGGCGGCTACGGCGTCATGCACCTCACCGACCGACCGGTGACCGCACGGTCCACGCCCGCCAAGGGCGACAGCGTCGGCAGGGCGGCGGCCGGACCGACGCGACCCTTCCCGACCGCGCCGGATCGCTGATCCTGGCCGGCCAGATCACCGGCCTCGACACCGACCGGCTGCGCACCGACCCGGTCGCCAACATCTGCGGCGGTGCGGCCGTGCTCGCGTCGTACCAGCCCGACACCACCGCTCAGCGGCCTGCGGCCTGGAGCAGGGCGATCGCGCTCAGCGCCGGCACCGCGCAGCGCGACCAGGCGCTCGGCTTCGCCGACATGGCCTTCGACGTGCTCCGCAGCGGCGCCACCGAGACCACCGACCTCGGTGACGAGGTCACCCTCACCGCCCGTCCCGGCGCGCGCCTCGACGCCGCGGCGGTCGAGGACTCCCGGCTCCTGCTCGCGGGCGTGCAGGAGCTCGAGTGCCCGACCACGATCGAGTGCGACGTGGTCGAGGCGCAGTACCGCAGCACCGGCCCGTCCGTGACGCAGTACGTCAACTACGACCTCGCCGACCGGGAGAAGGACCTCTCGATCGACTACGTGGTCGTGCACAACACCGAGTGCACCTACGACGTGTGCACCAAGCTGATCACCGGCGAGTCCCAGCCCAACCGGTTCGTCTCCTGGCACTACACCGTGCGCTCCGACGACGGCCACATCGACCAGCACGTCGCCACCCGCAACGTCGCGGCGCACGCCGGCAACTGGTACCTCAACATGCACTCGATCGGGGTCGAGCACGAGGGCATCGCCGCCCAGCCCGGCCAGTGGTACACCGAAGCGCTCTACCGCTCCTCCGCCGAGCTGGTGAAGCACCTCTCGGCCCAGCGCGGCTTCGAGCTCGACCGAGCCCACGTCGTGGGCCACGAGGAGTTCGGCTCCTCCAACTACAAGTACGACCCGGGCCCCTACTGGGACTGGGAGCACTACATGGCGCTCCTCGACGCGCCGATCCGCCCGGATCGCCGCGGCAAGAGCAGCGTCGTCACCGTCCGCCCCGGGTTCACCGACAACGCGCGCACGCTGACCGGGTGCTACTCCGCCGGCGAGCCGTGCCCGACCTTCGGCACCAACTACGTCGACGTCCGCACGGCACCGCGCGACGACGCACCCCTCGTGGAGGGCTCGACCGACCGGGTGTCCGACCGGGATGCGCGGGCTGTCGCCGGCCACAAGTTCTTCGTCGCTGACAAGGTGGGCGACTGGCTCAAGGTGTGGTGGGACGGCAACGAGGGCTGGATCAGGAACTCGAAGCACGACGAGAGCGTCGTGCCGTCCCAGGGCGAGGTCGTCGAGGCCATCGGCGCCGGGGCGAGCGTCTATGCCCGGGCCTACCCCGAGGCCTCGGCCTACGCCGGCACGCCGGTGCCCTACCAGGGCCAACCCCTGCTCTACCTCACCGACAACACCACGCCCATCACGCTCAAGCCCGGGCAGCGCTACGTCATCGGCGACAAGACCGTGCCGGCCGACTACTACTACGCCAAGTCGATGGACAACTCCCTCGAGGGCGACAAGACCGTCATCACGGGCGAGCAGGTCTACTACCAGGTGTGGGTCGGGCCACCGGTTCGGCTACGTCAAGGCCGAGGACGTGACGGTGCGCGCCGGCAAGTGAGCCGGGCGTGCGGGCCGTCACGCTCCGTTCACCACCCGCACACCCGACTCACACCGCAGCCACACCCTCCGCTCATCCGGCCGCGCCACGGTGACGGCATGGCCACCAAGCGCAAGGCGTTCGTGCACATCGGTCTCGACGACGGGTCCGGCGACTTCGTCGACGGCGCTCTCGACCTGCACGCGCGCGCCTTGCTCGAGCTGGGCGTACGCCGTCCTGCCGCGTCCGGCGAGGAGATGTTCAGGGCTGCGCTCGAGATCCTGCGCGCGCACCGCGACTGGGGCTACACCCGCTCCGAGGTCGAAGGCGCCTGGACCGACATCGTGCGGCGCGGCCGGCCGGGCAAGGAGACCCTGGTCTTCAGCCACCCGTTCCTCTGCGCTGCCCGTCCCGAGCAGGTCGCCCTGCTGGTCGACGCCCTGGTCGGCTTCGAGGTCCACGTCGTCATCACCGCACAGGCGCCCTCGGCCTGGACCGTGCCCGGGGAGCCGCGCCACGACCTCGGGGCCGTGCTGGGGACCTGGAGCGCCGCGGTCAAGAAGCCCGAGCGCCTGCACGTGATCATCGCCGACGAGCCGCTGTCGGCCTGGAAGGCCTTCGGTCGCGTGGTCGGTTTCGGCACCTCCTCGTTGAAGATCGACGACCTCCTCCGCGTGTCGACGTCGCGACCGCCACGACCGGCCCTTGCCTCCCGGCTCGAGGTGCTGCGCAGGCTCGGCGAGGCGTGGGTGGAGCTGCTCGCCAACAGCGAGTACGACGTGGTCGGCGATGCCGCGGCCCTGGTGCCGACAGCGGAGATCGTCGGTGAGCCGGAGACCGTGGCACGGGCAGCCGAGCACGCCCTCTGCGAGGCCTACACCGAGATCGAGCGCCTGGCTCGCCGCAACGAATCGCTCCAGGTCAAGATCGCCGCCTCGGACCGCAAGCGCAAGAAGTTCAAGCGCAGGCTCTCGCCCGCGGCCTGAGTCAGTGCGGCTGCCAGGCATCCTCGTCGGCGGTCAACGACGTGATCGCCGACGGGAGCTCGCCGTCCGCGAGCTGCTGGATCGAGACCTGCTCGAAGACCTGGCGCAGCGAGCGACGCGCCGCGATCCAGACGTGCTGCAGCACGTCGGCGGAGTCGTTGTAGCTGACGGACTCGGGCCGCAGACCGTAGACCGAGACCAGCGGCCCATCGACCGCGCGAATGACGTCGGCCACGGAGACCTCCGTGGCGGGACGGCCCATCCGCCACCCGCCGGACTGCCCACGCTGGCTCATCACGACCCCGCTGCGGCGCAGGTCGGCGAGGATCGCCTGGAGAAATCCGTGCGGGATCTCCTGGAGCCGACCGAGCTCCTCGGCGCTCACCGCCTTGCCGTCGGCACGCCCGGCCATCTCGATCAACGCGCGCAGGGCGTAGTCGGACTTGGCTGAGACGCGCATGGCGTCATCTTGTCAGATAACTCCACCTGGTCAGTCGACGTACTCCTGATCAGCGACCGGGATCACCCCGGGGCCCCCTTGCGTAGTGAATGGGCCCCTCCTATCATTAAGTTACCCGTCGGTAGCAACCATGCCGACACCCCCGACGCAGCACCCCGACCAGAGAGCGGTTTGAGCGATGAGCCACTACAAGACCAACCTGCGCGATATCGAGTTCAACCTCTTCGAGGTGCTCGGTCGCGACGAGGTCCTCGGCACCGGCCCCTTCGGCGAGATCGACAGCGAGACCGCCCGAGCGATCCTCGGCGAGGTCGAGCGCCTCTCTCGCGAGGACCTCGCCGCGTCGTACGAGGACAGCGACCGCAACCCGCCGGTCTTCGACCCGGCCACGCACACCGCGCCGATCGGTGAATCGTTCAAGAAGAGCTACCAGGCCTGGATGGACTCCGAGTACTGGCGCCTGCAGATCAACGAGGACCTCGGCGGCACGCCGGCTCCCTCGAGCCTGGTCTGGGCGATCGGCGAGATGGTGCTCGGCGCCAACGCTCCGATCTGGATGTATGCCGCCGGCCCGGCCTTCGCCGGAGTCGTGCACCGCAACGGCAACGAGCGCGACAAGCGCATCGCCCAGCTGATGGTCGAGAAGCAGTGGGGCGCCACCATGGTGCTCACCGAGCCCGACGCCGGCTCCGACGTGGGCGCGGGCCGCACCAAGGCCACGCTCAACGACGACGGCTCCTGGAACATCGAGGGCGTCAAGCGCTTCATCACCTCGGCCGAGCACGACATGAGCGAGAACATCATGCACCTCGTGCTGGCCCGCCCGGTCGGCATCGAGGGCGTCGGTGGACCCGGCACCAAGGGCCTGAGCCTCTTCCTGGTGCCGAAGATCCACTTCGACCACGAGAGCGGCGAGCTGACCGGCGAGCGCAACGGTGCCTACGTCACCAACGTCGAGCACAAGATGGGCATCAAGGTCTCCAACACGTGTGAGGTCACCTTCGGTGACGCCTCCGTCGGCGGCGGCGAGCCCGCCAAGGGCTGGCTCCTCGGCGAGGTCCACGACGGCATCGCCCAGATGTTCCAGGTGATCGAGAACGCCCGGATGATGGTCGGCTCCAAGGCCATCGCGACCCTGTCGACCGGCTACCTCAACGCCCTCGACTACGCCAAGCAGCGTGAGCAGGGCGCCGACCTGACCGCCTCGGGCGACAAGACAGCGCCCCGCGTGACGATCACCCACCACCCCGACGTGCGCCGCTCGCTGATGGTGCAGAAGTCATTCGCCGAGGCGATGCGCGCACTGGTGCTCTACACCGCGACCTGGCAGGACAAGATCCAGCTCGCCGAGCACGCCGCGGAGAGTGGCGGCGACGCCGCCGACCTGGGTCTCTTCAACGCCGTCAACGACCTGCTCCTGCCGATCGTGAAGGGCTACGGCTCGGAGCGCTCCTGGACCCTGCTCGGCACCGAGTCGCTGCAGACCTTCGGCGGCTCCGGCTTCCTGCAGGAGTACCCGATCGAGCAGTACGTCCGCGACGCCAAGATCGACACCCTCTACGAGGGCACGACCGCGATCCAGGGCCAGGACTTCTTCTTCCGCAAGATCGTCAAGGACCAGGGCAAGGCGCTGGGCGTCATCGCCGCGGAGATCCAGGGCTTCATCGACTCCGAGGCCGGCAACGGACGCTTGAAGAACGAGCGTCAGCTGCTCGCGACCGCGCTCGAGGACGCCAACGCCATGGTCGGGCACATGATCAACGACCTGATGTCGGCCCAGGACGAGATCCGCAACATCTACAAGGTCGGCCTCAACACCAGCCGCCTGCTGATGGCGCTGGGCGACGTGGTCTGCGCCTGGCTGCTGCTGCGCCAGGCCGAGGTCGCGCTGGAGAAGCTCAGCGGCGACGCCGGCAAGGACCAGGCCTTCTACGAGGGCAAGGTCGCTGCTGCTCAGTTCTTCGCGCAGTACAACCTGCCGAAGATCTCGGCCGAGCGGGCGATCGCCGAGGCGACCGACCTCTCGCTGATGGACCTCGACGAGGCTGCGTTCTGATCCGGGATCAACCGATCGGTACGCCGCGCAGCTGGGACGGTTCCCGGTAGGGCTGCAGGCCGGCGAGGGCCTGGTCCTGCGACGCCTGGTCCTTGCCTGCCACGGTCACCGAGACCGGTTCGTCGGAGTAGAGCTGGACGCGGTTGAGCTTGTAGGTGGAGTTCGGCGTGGACTTGTACCAGGTGTAGCCCCAGCCGCTGCGCCAGTTGTCGCCGCGCTCCTCGAACTTGGTGTTGGTGAAGTAGTCGAGCGCGGCGTCCACGGAGGTCCAGAGGGTGTAGGTGATCTCGGCACCTGACCGTGGACAGGTCAAGATGACCACCCGTGGACCGCCCGAGGTGGCGCTCTGGGTGCAGCCGGAGTTCGCTCGCCAGACCCATTGCACGCCGGCGACGCCGCTCAGCGCATCGCACTCGCTGTAGCCGTAGGTCTCGGCGCCGTTCCAGCACCGGAAGGTCTTGGGGGCCGGCGTGGGGCTCGGGCTCGCCGTGGGAGTGCTCTTCCCGCCACCGGTCCCTTGACCGGAGGTGGCACCGGCACCGCCGACGCGCCCGTGCTGTCGCCCGTGCTGTCGCCCGTGCCGGCGGTCCCGCCGGTCGTGCTCGCCCCTCCGGCACTGTTGCCGGACTGCTGAGAGCCCTTGGTCGCACCCTGCTTCGTCGACTTCCGGGATCGCTCCGCCGTAGCACTCTCGCTGGGCGTGCTGGACGACGACGGGCTCACCGGGAGCGCGCCGAGCCCGCCGACCGGCGACGTCGACTCGGTGGCTGTCTCCGGGGAATCGCTCGTCCCGAGCCCGACCAGCACGTAGGTGCCGACCACGGCCAGGACCACCGCGACGCCGGCCGCGACGACTGCGGCCAGGTGCCGACGTCTGCGCACCGGGGCTTGTGCGCCGACCGGCTGCGGGGACGCGGGGGCCTCCTGGGCCGCGACCACACCCGGCACCAGCACGTGCCGGATCGAGGTCGTCTCAGGCAGGTCGATGGCTTCTGGAGCCAGCGCGGCAGCAGCGTCGAGATCAGCGCGCATCGCGCGGGCGGAGCGATAGCGATCGGCCGGCGCCTTGGCCAGGGCCCGGACGAGGACGAGGTTGAGGGCGCGGGAGAAGTCGTCGGTCTCCGGCAGCTGCGGCAGGGGAGCCTGGAGGTGAGCCATCGCGACCTCGACGTCGCTGCCGACGTACGGTGCGGTCCCGGTGAGCGTCTGCCACAGCACGCAGCCGACCGAGTAGAGGTCGGCGGCGCCGTCGGCCTGCTCGCCCTGATGCCGCTCGGGGGCCATGTAGGGGAAGGAGCCGACCAGCGCGCCGGTGCGGGTGACGTCGCCTCCCGGACTCGTCGCGATCCCGAAGTCGCACAGCACCGCCTCGATCCGGCCGTCGCGGCGGCGCAGCAGGACGTTGCTCGGTTTCACGTCGCGGTGCACGACGCCCACCGCATGAGCATCGCTCAGCCCGGCGAGCACCTGCCCAGCGATGTCGAGCGCCACCGCCGGCGCCAGCGCACCCTCGCGGCGCACGAGCTGGAGGAGGTCGCCGTCCGGGACCACCTGGGTGACCAGGTAGAGGCAGCCGTCGAGCTCGCCGTAGTCGTGGACGGCGACGACGTGGGCGCTCTCCACCCGGGACAACGACAGCGCTTCCCGTTCGAAGCGCGCGCGGTACTCCGGGTCCTCGGCCCACTGCGGAGTGATGATCTTCAGGGCCACCATCCGGTCCAGCGAGGTGTCGCGCGCGGCGTAGACGATGCCCATCCCGCCCCGGCCGAGCTCGCTCTCGAGGCGGTAGCGGCCGAAGTCCTCCCCGAGTGAGGGCAGTCGCATGAATCTCCCAAGGTCGATGTGTAGAAGCGGGCCGAGCGGGGCACTACCTCCGGCATGCGCCCACTTCTGCGCGGCATCCTAGCCGCCACCGCCCTGTCCCTCGCACCCGTCGCGGTCGTCACGACGACCGCCGCGCCGGCGATCGCGGCCGACACGGTGGAGACCACGACCTCCTTCGACCCCGACATCAACCCGCGCGGCCAGGCCGGTGGCTACCTCAGCATCACCGGCGAGGTGGTGGCCTCCGACGGATCGAGCCCGCTCGCGGGGACGGCCTACCTCCAGAGCCTCGCACCGGGATCGAAGACCTGGAAGGACGTCGGCACCGACGACAGCCCGGGGTTCGCCTACTACCCCGACTACGACAAGTACAAGACCAACACCAAGCTCCGGATCTACTTCACCGGCGGCACCTACCAGCCGGGCACCTCGAGCGAGCGCGTCTACAACCCGTCGGTGTCCAAGGTCCTGAACATCAAGGTGTACCGACTGTTCGACATCAAGAACGTCTCGGGCAAGCGCCAGCCGACCGCCGACATCAAGGTCACCCCGAAGTTCGGCAAGAAGAAGCTGCTCGTGCAGAAGAAGAAGGGCAAGAAGTACAAGACCTTCCGCAAGGTCAAGACGAACAAGAAGGGGAAGGTCCGCCTCTCGGTCCCCGGCTCGAGCAAGGGCATCAAGTACCGCTTGGTTGCTCCGGGCAACAAGCAGTACATGACCACCAAGACGATCATCACCGCCACGCGCTACCGCCCGATCGCCGGTTGATCGCGGGCTGAGTCACCACCGCGCGGCCACGGTCCCTACCGTGGTCGCGTGCTGACTTCCACCGCGACCGGCCTGGCGACCGGGTTCGTGCTCATCATCGCCATCGGCGCGCAGAACGCGTTCGTGCTGCGCCAGGGCCTGGCCCGCCGGCACGTGGGGGCGGTGGTCGCGGTCTGCGCCGTCTCCGACCTCCTGCTGATCGTGGCCGGCGTCGCGGGCATCGGGGCGATCGTCGACAACGCGCCGTGGGTCATCGACATCGTCCGGTGGGGCGGCGTCGCCTTCCTGACCTGGTACGGCGTCCGCTCGCTGCTGCGGGCCCGTCACCCCGGCTCGCTCGAAGCCGCTCGAGGTGACGGACTCACCCTGAAGGTCGCCGTCACCCAGGCGGTGGCGCTGACCTGGCTCAATCCCCACGTCTACCTCGACACCGTGCTGCTGCTCGGCTCCATCGCCAACGCGGCCGACAGCCGCTGGTGGTTCGCCGCCGGCGCCGGGTCCGCGAGCCTCCTGTGGTTCACCGGGCTCGGGTACGGCGCCCGCTTGGCCCACCGCCGGCTCTCCACCCCGCGCGCGTGGCAGGTGCTCGACGTGGCCATCGCCGTCACCATGCTCGCCATCGCGCTCAAGCTGGCCCTCGGCGGCTGAGCCCTGGTTGAGCCCTGTTTGAGTTGGGGCCTGGCTAGAGTCGCGGCCATGAGCGATGACACCCCGACCGATGACCAGCAGCGACTTGCCGGCTACATCGACGTCTGGTGGGACGCGGTCGACGGTTTCGTGACCGCGCTCGAAGAGGTGCCGGCACAGGAGTGGTCGACCCCCACCGACCTGCCCGGCTGGGACATCGCGGCTGTCGCCGCCCACGTCGCCCACCTCGAGAGCATCCTGGCGGGCCGCCCCGAGGAGTCGGCCGACATCGGGGAGCCCGCTCACGTCACCGGCTTCCTCGGCGCCTACACCGAGATCGGGGTGGTCACCCGCCGCGACCACACCTCCGAGCAGGTCATCGCCGAGATCCGAGAGGTCACCGCAGCCCGTCGGGAGCAGCTGGCCGCAGACCCGCCCGCCGACCCGACCGGCAACCCGGCATCGACCCCCGGCGGGATCCCGTGGAGCTGGGAGACGCTGCTGCGCAACCGGCCGCTGGACATCTGGATGCACGAGCAGGACGTCCGACGCGCGGCCGGTCGCCCCGGCGGCCTGGACTCCCCCGCCGCCCGCCACACGGCGTCGTACCTCGCCGAGAGCCTCGGCTACGTGCTGGCCAAGAAGCTCGGCGCAGCGGCCGGCACCACCGCGGTGCTCGCGATCGAGGGCCACGACCCCGTCGCGTACGCCGTCAACGACGCCGGGCGCGGCGAGCGACTGGCCGCCGCCCCGGATGACGCCACCGTCACCCTGCGCTGCGACCGCGAAAGCTTCGTCGTGCTCGCGGGCGGACGCCGTGGGCCGGATGCCGTCACGGTCGCCGTCGAGGGAGACGCGTCGCTGGGACAGCAGCTCCTCGAGGCACTGGCCACCACGCCCTGAGTGCTCAGGCGCTGACGCTCTCCTGCTCCAACGCCTCGGTGAGCAGGGCCACCAGGGCCTCGAGCTGCACGTCGACCGAGGAGGAGACCTCGGCGTCGGAGCCGTCGAGGGCGACCGCGGCCAGCCCGGCCTTGGAGTCGATGAGCTCGGCGACCTTGGTGTCGATCGTCTGCGAGGCGATGATCCGCCAGGCGGTGACCGGCTCGGCCTGACCGATGCGGTGGATCCGGTCGATCGCCTGGGTCTGCTCGGCGTCGGTCCACGACAGCTCGGCGAGCACCATGTTGGAGGCGACCTGGAGGTTGAGGCCCACGCCGGCGGCGCTGAGCGAGCAGACGATGACGGCGACATCAGGGTCGTTGAGGAAGGCGTCGATCGCCGCCTCGCGGGCCTTGGGCGTCTGGTCACCGCGGATCGAGGAGTAGCGCAGGCCACGGCGGGCGAAGGTCTCCTCCGCGGTGTCCATGACGTCGATGTGCTTGGCGAAGAAGACCACCTTGCCGACGCTGCGCGCGAGCTGAGCGGCGTAGTCGGCGGCCAGACCGGCCTTGGCCTGACCGATCCGGCGCATCATCGTGAAGACGTTCTCGCCGTTCTTCGTCGTCGTGGTGTCCTCGCGCTCCCACGTCGCCACGCGACGCACGAGCTCGTGGTCGATGCCCTCGACAGTCACCCCGGAGGTGCGAGCCTCCAGGGCGCTCTCGTAGCGCTTGACCAGGCGACGGGCCAGCACCCGCTCGGCCTCGCGGATCGAGCGGCCGACCTCGTCGTCGAGCTCCACAGGGAGATCGGCGATCCGACGGGCCGGGATGTCCGCCGCGACGTCGACCTTGCGGCGTCGTACGATCCCGCGATTGATGACGATGTTGCGGGCGCTGGGGTAGAAACCCGGGTCGATCGGGGTCAGGCCCCGCTCCTCGAGCGCAGCCATGAGCTCGGCCTTGGGCGCGTTCTCGCCGATCCAGCCGAGGAACTGCCAGATGGCGCGGAAGTCGTCGATGTCGTTGATGAGGGGGGTCCCGGTGAGCGCCATCATCAGCGGCCGGCCCGAGCGGGCCCGGATCCGGTCGGCGAGCTGGAGCACGTGCTGGGAGCGCTGGGAGGTCTTGTTCTTGATGAAGTGCGCCTCGTCGACGACCATCCCGCGGAAGCCGAAGTCGCCCAACCACCCGACGTGGCGGTCGAGCACCTCGTAGTTGACCACCACGATGTCGGCGAAGCCGTCGACGTTGCCGCCGTTGCCGTGGATCACGGTCACCGGACGGTTCGGCGTCCACAACCCGGCCTCGCGAGCCCAGTTGGCCTTGACCACGTTGGGCACCACGACGAGCAGCGGGAAAGCACCGACGGCCTCTGCTGCGAGCAGCGCCTGGGCGGTCTTGCCCAGACCGGGTTCATCGGCGAGCAGGAAGGTCCGGTGGCCCTCGGCCGCGGCCTGGACGACCTGGGCCTGGTGGTGCATCAGCACCAGCCCGCCGGGGGCCTTCAGCGTGGTCGGTTCGGGCAGCTCCATGCAGGAGGAGGCGCCGCCGTACTCGAAGGACTGGAGCAGCGGGCCGATCAGCTCCCAGGTCGCGAGTCGGCGACCCGAGACCTTGGGCGGCGCAGCAGAGAAGTCGGGGCGCAGGAACGGGTTGGCGAGCTGGCGCGAGACGACCGACTGCGGCACGACCTGACGCTCCACCACGGGCGCGGCGTCCTCGTCGACAGGCTCCTCGACCGGCTCGGGCACGTCGATGCCGGCGGCCTTGAGCATCTCTGCCTTCAGCTCGAGGGCGGAGTAGGAGACGTCGGCGTCCTCAGCGAGCAGCGAGAGCAGGGAGGTGTCGCGGGTCGCGGTCTTGGCCAGGATCGTGCCGATGCCGTCGAGACGTTTGAGCTGTTCGCCGCGCTGACCCTCGGAGATCTCGGGGTCGGTCTTGACCCGGGTCCGCTCCTCGCGAGCCAGGAGGGCCACGACCTGGAACTTGGTGCGAGCGGCCGGACGTACGGCGCCGCGCTGCACTCCCTGCTCGACCTCACGCACGACCCGGGCAAGCACCGGGATGATGCCCTCGTTGTCGAGCTCGCGTCGGTTGCGCGGGGCGCGACGCTTGCCGTTGGCACCACCGTTGTTGCCGCCGTTGCCGGGAGCCGTGCGGGTGTTGCCGGACTGACGCTGTCCTCGTCGAGCCAAAGGCTCTTCCTCCTCCGGGACGCCGCGGCGAGTACGCCGGGGCGGGATGGCACCGTCACGATCACCCTGCAGGTCGGCAGGACGAGGGGGACGGGAGTCGCGCGCCGGTCAACCTGCAGACCGGGGCGGAGTCACCGAGCACGACAGCCTGGGGGGCTGTTCGGACCGGTGCTGCGCACAGCCTACCGCGCGACGGCGCCGGAGTCCCGATCGCGGGGTCAGTCGCGTGGGTAGAGGTTCTGCACCCGCAGCTGACCGCGGGCGATCACCTTGGCGTCGACGTCGCTGACGGTCTCGACGACCCAGACCTGCTGCAACCGGCCCTGGTGCAGGGGCGTCGCGGTCGAGGTCAGCGTGCCCTCCCGCACAGCACGGTAGAAGTCGGTGTTGTTGTTGACCCCGACGCACTGGCCCTTGTCGCCGAGCCAGACCGCCGAACCGATGCTGCCCAAGGTCTCCACCACGCTGCAGTGCACGCCGCCGTGGACGATCCCGTAGGGCTGGTGCAGCTCGGGCTTGGCCGTCCAGGTGGCGACGACCCGCTCGCCGGTGACCTCGACGTACTCGAGGCCGATGTAGGCGGAGAAGGGGTCGGTCGGCTTGCTGAGACCTTCAGCGATCGAGGGGGTTTCCATGAGGCCATTCAACCCAGCCGAACGGGCCAGGACCACACTGGGCGCATGCCGAGCCCCGGACGAACACCGTGACGAGCGCGATCGCCGAGGTCTGGGACCGGATCTCCGGCGTCCAGCCCACGCCCGACCCGGGCTTCGTCCTGCTCACGGGGGCGATCGCCCTCGGGCTGGTGCTCGCGCCGCCGACCTGGCCGCGGGTCCGCCTGGGAGTCACGATCGTCCACGAGGCCGGGCACGCGCTGGTCGCGGTGCTGGTCGGGCGCCGCCTCAGCGGCATCCGGCTGCACTCCGACACCTCGGGGCTGACCATCTCGCGCGGTCGACCCACCGGTCCGGGCGTCGTCGCCATGATGGCCGCGGGCTACCTCGCCCCCGCCGCCGTGGGCGTGGGGGCAGCGCTGCTGCTCGCCGCCGGTCGCGGCGTGGCGATGCTGTGGGCCGTGCTGCTCCTGATGGCCGTGCTGCTGGTGTGGGTGCGCAACCTCTACGGCCTGCTGGTCCTGCTCGTCAGCGGGGTCAGCGTCGGCCTGCTCACCTGGTACGGCGAGCCGCAGACGCAGGCGGTGATGGCCTACCTCATCGCCTGGGTCCTCCTGCTGGCCGCGCCGCGCCCCCTGGTGGAGCTCCTCGGGACGGGGCGCACCCGCCGTCGGACGACCGACCCCGATCAGCTGGCGCGACTGACCAGGGTGCCGGCGCTGATCTGGATCATCGTGCTGCTGGCGGCCAACCTGGCCGGCCTGCTGCTGGGGGTCGCCACCTTGGCCCCCGACCTCGTCTGAGCGAACGCTTCAGTCGGTCAGCTGGGCGATGACGTGGCGTGCCGCGCGGTGCCCGCTCGACCAGCGCCCCTTGGATCGACGCGGTGTCGCGGTGGTCACCGCACACGACCACCCCTGACGCCAGCTCGACGGGTCGGGTGATCAAGAGCGGGGCGGTCTGCGTCGGCAGGGCGTGCGGGATCTCGTGTCGCGCCACGCTCTGCCAGTCGGCGAAAGATCTGGCTCCTTCTCCGAAGAGCTCCGCGGCGTGACGCCGCATGGCCCGCTCGCTGGGGTGCGGACGGTCCGGGCCCAGGAGCGCCGAGGCCGCGACGAGGTGCCAGCCGGCCGGGGCGTACGTCGGAGCCGCGTGCGTGATCACCGCCGTGTTGACCAACGGGCCGGTCGGCCGGGCACGGGCATCGACGTGGAGGACGTGGTGAGGCGAGGGCTCCTCGCGCATCGCCCACCACTGGGTGACCACGCCGTGCATCGCAGGCTCGGGGATCGCCGTCAGGGACGCCGCCTCGACCGGGCCCGCCGCCACCACGACCCGCCGGCTGCGCAGCGCGCTGCCGTCGGTCGTGACCAGAAAGCCTGAGCCCGACGCGTCGATCGAACGCACGGCGGTGTCGGTCCGGATCCGGGAGCCGAGTGGTGCGGCCAGCTGACGGGGCAGCGCCTGCATCCCGGCGGCGGGCAGCCCCGGGTCGCCGGCCAGGAAGGTAGCGGTGAGCAGCCGCGCGTACGCCGCCGACGAGGTCTGGGAGTCGTCGAGAAGCACCCCGGCGAAGAACCGTTCGAGCACCCGACGCAGCTGGCCCGACAGTCCCGCGGCATCCAGGGAGTCACCGAGGGTCTGGTCCGGAAACCGGCTGACCGCTTGCAGGTGGGAGAGGCCGGGACGGCGAGCCAGGGGGCGCATCCACCGAGCCAGGCCGGCGACATCGCCCAGCGCGCCGGCAACGCTGCGCACGCTGGGACCGATCAGCCGCGGCGAGCGCAGCGGGTGACCGAGGCGCAGCAGCCGTGCTTCGGTGAGCGCGGCGACCCCGGCCTCGAACGTGCCGAGACGGAGCGCTTCGGCGTCGACCCATCGTCGTACGGCGGGGTAGGCGGGGTTGAGGAGCTGGAAGCCACGGTCGACCTGGAACCCGTCGATCCGTTCGGTGCGGATCCGCCCGCCGACGTCGTCACCGGCCTCGAGGAGCAATACGTCCTGGCCGGCTGCGGTGAGCTCGGTCGCGCAGCGCAGGCCGGCGAGGCCGGCGCCCACCACGATGACATCCGCGTCCACGAGGCCGGCCCCGTCGATCAGCTGCGGGGAGCGGCGTCGACGTAGGACACCGAGCGGTTGAACAGGGAGGTCAGTGCCCCGATGTCGGAGCTCGACGAGCTGACGGGCACGGCGAGCTCGGCGAGGACCTCGGCCCCTCGCGCCGAGCCGGCGTCCGCCGCCACCGTGGCGCACACCCGAGCAGCCTCGCGGACGGGCTGCGGCTCGACCGTCCACAGGGTCTCGAAGAGCCGGTCGCTGTCGCGCACCGTCGTCTGTCCGGGGAGCTCCCAGGCCGTCAACGCCATCGACATCTCCGGGCTGTCGCACACGACGACCCACTCGCTGATCATCGGCGCATCGGCAGCCAGAGGCACGCAGGTCAGCGGCGCTTCGACGAGGGCGTCGAAGTCGGCGAAGACGAAGGTCGAGGAGGAGACCCGGGCGATGTCGGACCACCGGTCCCGGGCCGACTCGAAACGGTGGGCTTCCTGGAACGCACCGAACACATGACCGCGCCGCGCCTGCGCGCAGAACTCGTCCTCCATGGCCCACGACATCGCCAGCAGCGTGCTCTTGGTCAGCGTGCTCGGCATCAGCGACGGATGAGTGTGACGCAGCCGGGCGAAGACGGACTCGGCCCCCGGCGCGTGCGACGCCTGCGCGGCGTGGGAAGACATCGACTGCGCGATCGCGACATCGAGGCGTACCCCCGACTCACGTAGCCGGACCACTCGGCGTACGGCGTCGACATCGGCGCCGCTGTAGCGACGGTGACCGCTCGCCAGTCGGGTCGGCTCGGGGAAGCCGTGCCTGGTCTCCCAGATCCGCAGGGTCGCTGCGGAGACACCGGTGGCGCCGGCGAGGTCGCCGATGCTCAACGTCGCTTCCTCGGCGTCTGTCGCCACCTCGAGCACCCCGCTTCCCGCATCGGTCTTGCCTACGTCGGACGTACTCATCGCATTGCCCCCGACTTCCACAGTCTGTGGATGACCCTGTGGAGGTTATCCGACGTCGTCATCCAGCGAGGGCTTCGGGGCGGGCGCCCAGGCCGTGCTCCAAGGCCCAGAGCATCGCCTGGGTGCGACGCTGCACCCCCATCTTGCGGTAGGCGGTGCGAATGTAGGTCTTGACCGAGTTGACGCTCAGCGAGAGCTCCTCACCGATCTCGCGGTTGCTCATGCCCGCCACGATCAGCTCGACGATGTCGCACTCCCGGGCGGTCAGCACGCGCAGCGCCTCCTCGGACAGGTTGCGCTCGCCGGCCACGGCGACGGCCGGCTCGGGCTCCTTCACCGCGACCGGAGCGACGACCACGCGCTCGACGAAGCGGCCGGAGGCCAGGTCCTCGAGATTGACGACGAGGCGCGAAGCGGTGAGGTTCTTGCTCAGGTAGGGCCGGGCGGTCGGCACCGGGAGGTGCTCGACGTCAGCCCAGCTGAAGACAGCCGTGGGCGCCTCGACCCGGCGCTGCAGGTCACGCAGCAGCGACTCGGCGGTGCCGCACAGACCGAGCGGCTCGTAGAGCACCACGTCGAGGGTCTCGGGGTGGGCGATGGCCTCCCGGTTGTCGACCAGCTCGACCCGGTGGCCGAACGGGGCCAGCAGCGCCTCGAGGCCGGCCGCGGCCAGGTCGGACTCGTCGATCAGCGTGATGCGAAGCGGCACGGTGCTCTGGGCGGTGCGACCCGTCGTGGTGCTGATGGTGGCAGTCATGGTCACTCACTCCTCTGCGATCGGACGAGGAGTTCGTGAGCGCCTCTGCAGCACCCGGTAACCTCACCCTGATGTTGAGGAATCTACTCCTTATCTCAACGCCATGTCTAGGTTTATCTTCAACAAACTTCAACAACGGTCGAGATTTACCCCTACGGGTGATCTGGCCCGCGCGCCTCGACCAGCGCCCGACCCAGGTCGCGGCCGGAGCGCCAGGCCGTCTCGACCTTGGGCGAGGGACCCCAGCCATCCCCACACAGCCCGATCCCGCCCCCGGTGAGCAGATAGCGCGCCTCCCGCTCCCCGATCGGGCGGGCCAGCGACCACCGGTGGACGTGGGTGCCCTCGGGCGGCCCGAGGTCCAAGAGACGGCACACGGCGTCGAGCATCGGCGGACCGGCCAGCGCCGGCTCGTCGAGGTGCGCAGCGGCCAGCGCGGCTGTCGAGTGCGCGACCAGGACCGGAGCATCGTCGCCACGACGTCGACCGTCGTCAGCGATCCAGCCGATGGCCTCGTCGCCGTTGACGAAGGCCCCTTCGAAGCGGCCGTGCGGATCAGCTCCGTCCCAGGTGCGCTCGGTCCACCACGCGACCAGGGCGATCACCGGCTCCGAGGCGCGGTCCAACGGTCCCACCTCGTCGCGCGCGGCCGCGCTCAGCAGCTGTAGCGCCTGGCCGTCGGGCATCGCGAGCACGACGGCCGAGGCGACCTCGCCGTCGACGACGAGCCGGCCCGCAGCGTCGCGGTCGACCGAGCCGACGGCCACCTGCTCGACCACGAGGCTGCCGGCCGCATTCGCGACCAGGTCCTCCACGAGCGACCGCAACGCACCCGGAGCACCCCAGCGCATCGGTCCGTCCTTGCTGCTGGGCTCCTCGCCGGCAGTGAGCACCGTGAAGGTGTCGGTCCACGGCCGGGCCAGACCGCGGCGCTCCCAGTCGCGGACGACCTGCTCGAAGTCGGGGTCCGCCACCGTGAAGTACGACGCTCCCAGGTCGGTGGCGCGGCCGGCGAGCCGCTTCGACCCCATCCGCCCGCCGATGCGGCGCCCCCGGTCGAGGAGACGCACCGGCACGCCGGCCTCGACCAGCGCGCGGGCGCAGGCGACCCCGGAGATCCCGGCACCGATCACGACGACAGGAGCGGCAGGATCGGTAGGGGCCATGCAGGTCAGCCTGGCAGCCCGGCTCCCGAGCCCTGCTCACCCCGGAGGGCTGCCCGCTGCGATGCCACGACGGAGGCCATCGCAGGCTTGGCGCTGCGACAGAAGTAGGGGCTGCTCAAGAAGCCGTGCGGCATCAGGTGGAAGTCCTCCACCCGGGCGTGACCACCAGCGGCGGCGAGGGCTTCGGCGTACTCGACCCCGGCATCGTGCAGCGGGTCCAGCCCCGCGACCACGATCACCGCCGGCGGCAGGCCGGAGAGGTCGGGCGCATGACGCGGCGACATCCGCCAGTCGGAGCGGTCCTGGTCCTCGCTCACGTAGTGCCCGAGGAAGACCTCCATGTCGGCGTTGCTGAGGATGATGCCGCGGGTGTTGGCGGCGTACGACGCGGTCTCGCGCAGCGCATCGGTGAGGTCGGTCGCGGGGTAGAGCAGCGCCTGGTGCGAGATCTTCGGGCCGCCCTCGTCGCGGGCCATCAGCGAGACGACGGCCGCCAGGTTGCCGCCGGCGCTGTCGCCCATGACACCGATCCGCTCGGGATCGCCCCCGAGCTCAGCCGCGTGCGCGGCGGTCCAGACCAAGGCGTCGTAGCAGTCCTCGATCGCAGCGGGGAAGCGGTGGACGGGGGCCAGCCGGTAGTCGACCGAGATCACGAGCGCCTCGAGGTCGGCTGCGACCGTCGAGCAGATCCAGTCGCCCTGTCGCGCGCTCCCGAGCGCGAAGCCGCCGCCGTGGAAGTTGATCACCACCGGCAACGGGCCGCTGCCCGGTCCGCGACCGGCGGGCGTGTAGATGCGCAGCGGGAGCTCGCCGTGCGCCGCCGTGTACGTGCTGGTCGTGATCTCGACCCCGGGTCGTGCATGGCCGAGGAACACCCCTGCGATCCAGGCGCCGAGTCCCGCGTCGGGGATCTCCGTGGTCTGGACCTGCTCGAGCCTGGCCGCGTCCATGTGCTCGATCGACAGGCCTTTGTTGGCCTTCATCAGTCGGTCGATCACCCGGACACCGGTGGGCAGTCGCTGGTTGCTCATGCCCCTGATTCTGCCAGGCGACGCCATCGCCCCCGGTTGCGTCCAGGACGACGGTGGACGACGGTGGCCTGATGGATGCCCTGATCAGCGACGACGCCGCCGACGCCTACGAGCAGCTCCGTGACGAACGGCTGCGGACGCTCCTCGGTCCCGAGGACGACATGTGGGCGGCCTTCGCCGACCTGGCCGAACCACACTCGCTGACGTATGACGGACAGCTGGTCGGCAGGTTCTCCCTCGACGACGAGCGCCGGCTCCACGGCTTCTACGTGCGCGAGGAGTTCGAGCCGAGGGCCGCTGACCTGCTCGACCGCGTGGTCGCCGAGCTGGACGTGTCAGCCGTGCTGACCTCGACCGTCGATCCCACGCTGCTGGCCTTGACGCTGGCGGCCGGCGGCACGGCCAGGTCGACCGGGTTGATGTACGACCACGTCCACGACTCCGTGGTCGACGACACGCTCGAGCTCCGTGTTGCGGGCGACGGCGACCACGAGTCAGCCGTGGCGTTCGTCCAGACCGAGCTCAACTCCTCGGGGAGCTTCGAGGGCCCCTACCTGGCTCAGCGCATCGAGCTGGGCGAGCTCTACCTCCTCGAGGTGGCCGGCTCGATCGTGGCGAGCGGAGAGTGCCGCGTCGACACCCGCTCCCCCGGCAACGCCCACCTCGGCCTCGTCGTCGGCACGCACTTGCGCGGTCAGGGTCTCGGCAGCCGGCTGATGCACACCCTCACCGAGATCGCGCTCAACCGGGACCTGATCCCGCGCTGCTCGACCGAGCCCACCAACAAGGCAGCCCAGCAGGCGATCCGGCGCGCCGGCTTCCGCAACCGTCACCACGTGCTGTCCGTCGAGCTGCCATGAGCCGGCTGTCCTGCGCACCCGGTGGCTGATTCAGCCTCGGTCCACCCAGGGAGTGAACGTGCGCTCGTCGATCAGCCAGTCGTTGGCGGTGTAGGGCTTCTCCTTGATGCGCTCGAAGGTCACCACGGCGACCCGCACCCGGCGGTGCTCCCCGCCGAGGCAGTCCGGGCTGAGCTGGAGAGTCGCCCAGTCCTTGCGATGGTTGACGGCGAGGCTGGACTCGCACTCGAGCGTGCCGCCGGCGCGGTGCCAGCGGCGCGCCTTGGTCACCACGCGGTCAGCGTCCTTCCAGAGTCCCATCTCGATCATTCGCTCCGGACCCGGGCGCGAGCGACGGGTGTCGATGTAGATGTAGGCGCCTTGGCCGTGACGACGGTTGCGCTTGAGGTCGTCGGCTCTGATCCGCACGCGTAGCGTTTCGTCGTGGACGACGCGCACGCGCTTGATGTCGGCGGCGATGGGTGAGTCGTCGCCGTCGCGGATCTTCTCCTTGGCTGCCTGGGCCGGCACTGAGGTGATGGCGAGGGCGGCTATCGCGGCGCCGGCGATGGCGGCAGTCCTGCGGAGGTACTGCATGGGTCGGTCCTCTCTTCGGGGTGCTTGTCGGAAGAGAGATGCATGCGGCAGCCAGGAAGTTGCTTGTCATGGCCGCCCTGCTTTCAGCCTCAGGGAGACGGATGGCAATCGCGTCGGTGTGAGCCATCCAGCGTTCATCGTGCTCAGGGGCTGGCCTACGTCCTGAGTGGGTAGTCGATGTTGTCGGTGTGGGCTTGGTGGTGGTGGAAGGGGCAGAGCAGGACGGCGGGCATGATCTTGGCCTGACACGACCAGCGGAGCAGGAGCCCTGACCACGGGGTTATCAGGGGTGGCGGTGGGTCGGTACGTCACCGGGTTTCGTCGACGCTCGCTAGCGCTCGCTGCTCAACCTCCGGTGTCGGGGTCACCGGGACCGAGAAGGGGCTAGTGTCAGGAACAGGAGCCATTCAGGCTTCCAACCAGAGAGACACCCCTTGAGCGACAAGTCGCCGCGCCAGAGCAAGAGCCAGAAGACCACCAAGTCGATCAAGGAGAAGCGCGCCGACAAGCGCAACAAGGCATCCGGGGAGAGCTTCTCCGACACCACCAGCTCGTCGAAGAAGAAGTGACGCTGCTGTCGCTGGGCGTCATCGGGTCCTCGGCAAAGGAGAACGAGCATCGTCTCCCCCTGCATCCCGATCATCTTCCGCACCTCGATGCGGATCTGAAGGCGCAGATCACGCTCGAGCACGGGTACGCCGCCAAGTTCGGCATCCGCGACGAGGCGCTGGCCGAGCACGTGGCCGGGTTCGCCTCGCGCGAGGAGATCCTGGCCGGCTCCGACATCGTCCTGCTCCCGAAGCCCCAGCACTCCGACATCGCCGCCCTGGGCCCCGGTCAAGTCCTGTGGGGCTGGCCGCACTGCGTCCAGGACGCCGACCTCACCCAGATCGCCATCGACCAGCGACTGACCCTGATCGCCTTCGAGGCGATGAACCACTGGACCCGTGACGGCAACGTCGGCCTCCACGTCTTCCACAAGAACAACGAGCTGGCCGGCTACTGCTCGGTGCTGCACGCCCTCGAGATCGCGGGCCTCACCGGCGACTTCGGTCGACGACTGAGCGCTGTGGTGATCGGCTTCGGTGCCACCGCCCGCGGAGCCGTGACGGCGCTCAATGCCCACGGGGTGCACGAGGTCGCGGTGCTCACCAATCGCGGCGTCGCGGCGGTCGGATCCCCGATCCATTCGGTGCGGATCAGGCAGTTCGACCACGAGCCCGACGGGGTGAACCTGAGCCACGTCATCACCGAGCGCGGCCGCGAACCGCTGCCGGCCTACCTCGCCGAGAACGACATCGTCGTCAACTGCACGTTGCAGGATCCGGCCCGGCCGTTGATCTACCTCAAGGACGAGGATCTTGCGGCGTTCCGACCGGGCAGCGTGATCGTCGATGTCTCCTGTGACCTCGCGATGGGCTTCACCTGGGCCCGACCGACGAGCTTCGACGAGCCGAGCTTCACCGTGGGCGACAACGTCCTCTACTACGCCGTCGACCACACCCCGTCCTACCTGTGGAGCTCGGCGACCTGGGAGAACAGCAACGCCCTGATCCCGTTCCTGCGCCCGGTGCTCGAGGGCGGCGCCGCCTGGGACGCCAACGAGACGTTGAGCAGGGCGATCGAGATCCGCGACGGCGCGGTCGTGAACCCGGCGATCCTGGCCTTCCAGGGTCGCTCCGCCGAGGCGCCCTACGCTGTCATCTGAGCGCGGTCCCGACATCGGGACCGCAGACAGGGGTGGGACATGGTGGCGAGCAGAGCCGCACGCGAGCGCAAGGCTGCCACCGAGGCGGGTCCGCTGGCGTCGGTGAAGATCGACCTGGACGCCCAGGGCGGGTTCGCCTACAAGATCAGCTGTACGTCGTGCACGGCCAAGGGCAGGCGCGCCTGGTCGGCGTACCGTCCCGGCGCCGACAACGGCTACCTGGCAGCCATGGACCGCTGGACCTTCCACCTGCACGAGCAGCACCAGGACGCCGACGCCCCCTGCCTGGCCTATCTCCCGGCCGCGCAGCAGCGGGTGCACGAGCGTCGGCTCGAGCAGGAGTCCCAGCAGTAGCGGGGGTGCTGTCGCCGTGATCACTCCGACCCACGTGGTCATCAACGTCGCGCTCGCCCACCGCGGCGCCGACAAGCCCGCGCGCGACCCGTTGCAGCGCCGGCTCTTCATCCTCGGCGGCCTCGCCCCGGACGTCGGGCTCTACCTCATGACGGGCCTCGCGGCCGCCTACTACCCGCTCGCCCAGGGGCTCTCGATCGAGGAGACGTTCCGCCTCGTCTTCGACGACCTGTTCTACACCTCGCCCGCCTTCATCGTCGCCCACAACCTGCTCCACGCCCCGCTCGTGATCGCGGCCCTCATCGGCGCGGGCGAGTGGGCCAAGCGGTCGACGCGGCTCCAGCGCTCCGGCCGGGCCCTCCAGGCGTTCGGCGTGGGCTGCGCCGTCCACACGGCCCTCGACATCCCGGTCCACCACAACGACGGGCCGCTGCTGCTCTTCCCGTTCGACTGGAGCCTGCGCTTCAACAGCCCGGTGAGCTACTACGACCCCGATCACTACGGCTCGATCGTCGCGCCCATCGACCTGACCATCACGGTCGTGGGGATTGCCGTCATCGGGTGGGCCGTGCTGCGCCGTCGTCGCTCAGCTCGGCGCGCAGGCGCGACACCTCGGCCTCGAGCATCATCACCCGGGAGATCCCGGCGAGGTTGAGCCCTTCGGCGAGGAGCTCGCGAACCCGGTGGAGCCGGTCGAGGTCGGCCTCGCTGTAGAGCCGCGTCCCCCCGTCGGTGCGCGCCGGCGAGACCAGGCCGTGGCGTTCGTAGACGCGCAGGTTCTGCACCTGCATCGAGACCATGTCGGCGGCCACCGAGATGGCGTAGACGGCTTGCCGATGACGTGGCATCGAACCCTCCCCACTTTCTCGCCGTTCGGACTTGAAATCACCGTACCGTCTTGGCTATAAAAAACCTGTACCCACCGATATAGATCGGACCGGGTTCGCACAGAACAGACATCCCTTCGTCACCCATCGACGACCAGACCAGGAGGACACCATGTTGATCCGCAACACCGACCCGTTCCGCGACCTCGACCGCCTGACCCAGCAGCTGCTCGGCACGACCAACCGTCCTGCCACGATGGCCATGGACGCGTGGCGCGAGGGCGATCAGTTCGTCATCGAGTTCGACCTGCCCGGGGTCGCGAAGGACACCATCGACCTCGACGTCGAGCGCAACGTGCTCACCGTCAAGGCCGAGCGCCTCGCCCGCAACGGCGACTGGCAGATGCTGGCCAGCGAGCGACCGCGCGGCACCTTCACCCGTCAGCTCGTCCTAGGGGACAACCTCGACCTCGACCGGGTCGAGGCCGCCTACGACTGCGGCGTGCTCCGCCTGGTCGTGCCGGTGGCCGAGCGCGCCAAGCCGCGCAAGATCTCGATCTCCGGCGGCGCCCCTGACGACAATCGAGCTCTCACGAGCTGACGCACCCAGCGGGTCGGTCGTCCCGTGCGCGATCATGGCGCCGTGATCGACTTCCGCGTGACCCGCACGAGCACCGCCTCCGCCGAGGCCCTGTTCGACACCCTGACCGACCACGCGTCCTACAAGGACATGACGCCGTTACGCACGAGCGTCCTCGAGCGGCCGGGCGAGACCGACCCCAACGGGGTCGGGGCCCGGCGACGCATCGGCGTGGTCGGCCCGACCCAGGTCGAGGAGGTGACGGTGTTCGTGCGGCCGACCCGCTTCGCCTACAAGCTCGTCAGCGGCCTGCCGGTGCGCGACCACGCCGGCACCGTCGAGCTGACGACCTTGTCCCAGGGCACCCAGGTCGACTACCACGTGCAGACGACCCCCCTCTTCCCCGGACTCGGGCTGGTCCTGGCGCCGGTGCTCAAGCTCGCCATCAGCGGGCTCCTGGACGGCGTGATCAAGGCCGCCGAGAAGCGCTGACGCCGCTCACCGGCTGTGTCCCTCGAGCAGGGGGGACGTCGCGAACGAGCACCAGACCGTCATCCCGGCCGACGAGCAGGTCGAGCCCCACTCGTCGGCGAGGCCCTCGATCAGCTGCAAGCCACGCCCGTGCACTCGGAGCTGCCCTCGGCCCGGCTCCCGCGCACCTCGCGCTGCATGGCCGGCTCCCGCCCCACCGTCGCGGACCGTCACCACCACCCGCTCCGGGTGGCGGCGCAGCTCGATCCGCGAACGCGTCCCGGCGTGCACCACCACGTTGGTCACCATCTCGGACAGACACAGCACCGCTGAGTCGACCGCGTCATCGTCCATCCCCCACCGCGACAGCTGCACCCGCGCGAAGCGACGCGCCACGCCTACCGAGCCCGGATTGGGGTCCAGGTCGAGACGGACCGGCTCGCCGCCCTCGCCGACCCCGTCGTCGAGGCGGTGCGGCATCACG
The DNA here is from genome assembly GCA_963761285.1 of uncultured Actinomycetota bacterium. Taxonomy (GTDB): domain Bacteria; phylum Actinomycetota; class Actinomycetes; order Propionibacteriales; family Nocardioidaceae; genus Nocardioides. The sequence goes on from CAVXGJ010000001.1 coordinate 56,704, forward strand.
GAGGGGAGCGCGCGGGCCACTGCGATCGTGCGGGACGCACGAAATCCGTAGGAGTGCAGGAGGGCGAGCTGATGGGGACCGAACCGCTGCGCACCGTCGTAGCGCAGCTCGATCCCACCCCAGGTGTGACCCTTCGTCGCCAACGGCACCGCCGCGACCGCCACGATGCCGGCGCCACGCTGAGACCGAGCGAACGTCGCGTGCTGCTCGTCGAGGAGCTCCAGCGCACCGACGACGGACTCCCCGGTCCGCAGGACTGCGGACAGCGGCACGTCGTCGTAGGCATCGACGTACTCCCACTCCAGGCGTACGTCGGTCTCCGCGCGCGGGCCGTCGCGGTCGACCGTCGTGACGCGCAGACGCCGACCGCCGCCCTCGGTCAGGGCCAGGCCCGCCGTCCGGACATCGGTGATCTCCAGCAGCTGGTCCAGCACCTCCACGACGGCGGTGTCCAGGTCGGCACCATCGTGCGCGCGCATGGCCTCAGCCTAGACCCAGCACCTTGACGAGCCGCTCAGTCGAGAGCCGGCACCAGCCGACGCAGATCGGCCAGCAGCGCCTGCGGATCAGCCACGGCCAGCGTGGCGCCCGGATGCGTGATGCGCCCCGTGGGATCGATGCCCTTCACGGGCTCGTGGAACTGCACGCACAGCGCCGCCCGGGCATTGGTCGTGAAGCTGACCCCCCGGTCGGAGAACGACAGGTGCGGAGGACCGGCGGTCTTGAGGAACCCGAACCCGCCGGTCAGCGTCGCCGAGGCGAGGTTGTCGAGAGGGGTGGCGAGCCGCCACAGCCCGTAGCGGACCCGCAGCCCCGCGGGACCGATCTCCACCCACGTCGTGCGCGGTGTGATCCCGAAGGGGAGGCCCGCCAACCGGTAGGCCCTGGCGAAGGCGAACTCGTGACGGATCGTCGCGTCGCTCGACTCAGTGCTCACGCAGGGCCTCGATCAGGTCGTCCTTGCGCATCGTGGAACGACCCTCGATCTCGAGCTCGGCGGCGCGCTCCCGCAGGTCGTCGACCGTCCAGTCCTCGTAGGCCGGCGACGAGCCTCCACGCTCGCCCACCTCGTCGCGGCCGTCGCGTGCCGCGGCGTTGGCGATCCGCGCCGACTTCTCCTTGCTGTTGCCCTCGTCGCGGAGCTTCTCGTAGAGCTCGTCATCCTTGATGCTGGATCCGTGGGACTTCTTCGACTCGGCCATACCCGCGACGCTAGCCCGGCCACCGGCCGCTGCCACCGTCCTTGCGGGTGATGGACGGGCTCGCGCACCGGGGTCGCCCCGGTTCAGATCGTCGCAACAGAGCCCGAGTCCACGCGGTAGTTGGCACCGTTGACGAAGCCGGCGCGCTCGGAGCACAGGAACGCGATCACCGAGGCCACTTCCTCGGGCAGCCCTCGACGACCCAGCTCCATGTAGGGCCGCTCCTCCTCGAGGAACGAGTCGATGGCGCCGTCGAGGTCGGTGCCCTGCTCATCTGCGCGCTTCTCCATCATCGCGTCGGTCATGGGGGTGTTGATGAACGCCGGTGAGACCGAGTTCACCAGGAGCCCCTCCCCTGCGTAGGAGCGCGACAACCCCTTGGCGAACGAGAGCAGCCCCGCCTTCGAGGCGCAGTAGGGCAGCTCGTCGTCGTAGGGCTGCACGGCGTCCTCGGAGTTCACGTAGACGATCCGACCCCAGCCCCCGTTGCGCAGCGCCGGCAGGAACGCGCGCGTCACGCGCACCGCCGACAACAGGTTGGTGGTGATCGCCTCGACCCAGTCGTCGTCGGAGATCTCGTGGAACGGGCCGGTCGCCCCGGTGATGCCGGCGCCGTTGACGAGGATGTCGATCTCGCCGACCTGGTCGGCGACCTTCGTGGCGAGCTCCTTGGCGGCGGCGTCGGTGGACAGGTCTGCCGCGATCAGGGTCACGTCCGAGGCCCGCTCGCCCAGCCAGCTCCGTGCCTCGTCCAGGGCGTCCTGCTCGAGGTCGGTCATCACCACCCGAACCCCTTCCTCGAGCAGCGCGGCTGCGGTGTGGCGGCCGATGCCGCCCGCGGCGCCGGTGATGAGTGCGGTGCGTCCTGCGATTCCTAGATCCATGCCTCCAGCAGACCAGGGTTGCGACCGGGAGGCGCCCACCCAGGAGGGTGGAGGTTCCGCGTCGCGCTGCGGGGGTCGGTGGCAGGCTGAGGACGTGACGACGCCCCCGGTCCCCACCCCGCTGTCACTGACACGCACCCTGCTCCTGCTCGAGGTCCTGCTCGTGCTCGCGGTCTCGCTCGGCCGCTCGGCGATCTACTCCGTGGTGAGCCTCATCGAGGCTTTCACCGCACCGGGCGGCTTGCGTGACCAGGCCGCCGTACTCAATCCGAGCCTGGCGCCGGACCGACCGTGGCTCGACCTGACCCTGCAGCTGCTCGCCTCGACGTTCCGCGTGATGCCGGCGCTCCTGGTGATCTACCTGCTCTACCGCACCGGCGACAACGTGCGGGCGATCATGGTCGGCCAGGACCGGCGGCTGCGCGACCTGCTCCGGGGAGCCGCCGTCGCCGCCGGCGTCGGCACTGTGGGGGTGGCGTTCTACGTGCTGACCCGCGAGATCGGCATCAACCTCACCGTGGTCGCCGCGGACCTCCCCGAGGTCTGGTGGCGCTACCCGATGCTGGTGCTCTCGGCGCTGTCCAACGCGGTGCTCGAGGAGGTACTGGTCCTCGGCTACCTGCTGACCCGGCTGGAGCAGCTCGGCCTCTCCCGCCGAACCGGCGTCCTCATCAGTGCGCTGCTGCGCGGCAGCTACCACCTCTACCAGGGCATCGGCGGGTTCCTCGGCAACGCCGCCATGGGGCTGCTGTTCGGCTGGCTCTACCTCCGTTGGGGCCGGGTGCTGCCGTTCGTGATCGCCCACACCCTGCTCGACATCGGCGCCTTCGTCGGCTACGCCCTGCTCGTCGACAAGGTCGGCTTCCTCTAGTCCGCGATCCAGGCACTGGCTAGCCTGCACGACGTGGAGCCTGCCGACACCGCCCTCGCCCTGGCCGCGACCCTCCACCTCGGCTTCCAGGCGACCGTCACGGCGCTGGTCTACCCGGCCCTCGCGCGCGTCGGCGCTGAGCGACCGGACGACTGGCACGCCGTGCACGGGCGACACTCGCGCACCATCGTCCCCCTCGTCGCCATCGTGTACGTCGGTCTCCTCGCCGCCGGCGTGTGGTCGCTGGCCTCGGCACCCGGCCCGCTCGCCCTCCTGGCGGTGGCCGGCTCCTGGGGCGCCGTCCTGCTGACCGGCACCGTGGCCGCCCCGACCCACGGGCGCCTCACCACCCCGGACCCCGTCCTGCTCCACCGGCTCCTCGTCGCCGACCGCTGGCGGTGCGCGGCGGCAGCGCTCGGAGCGGTGGCCGCGGTGGCCGCTCTCGCCTGAGGAGGAGGGGCCCTCCCTTCGCCGCGAAGGGAGGGCAGCCGGTCGCGTATCTGCAGCACCGACCGGCCACTTCCACAGTGCAGGCGCCTGGGAGGGAGCACGTCCCCCGCACGGGTGACCGTCCTCGAACTTTGACGGTCCCGGAGCAACCCTCGGTATGTTGCGACCATGCAGATCCGGCCTACATGCGTGCTCGTGACCAGTGATCACGAGGTCGTGTGCGTCGGCCTGACCGCACTCCTGCAGTCCGACCCTCGCTTCGAGTGCCGGGTCGGTTCGGTCGAAGAGCTCGTGACCCACGGCGCCGACGTCGTCCTCTACGACGTCAACGGGCTGCTCGACAACGACGGGTCCGAGCTGGACCGACTGACCAAGGAGAGCGACGTCGCGGTCCTCGCGGTGACCCGCGACCTGCGCCCCGACCTGGCCGACCTCGCCCTGGCCAAGGGCGTCGACGGGTGCATCTCCATGGACGCCGGCGCCGAGGAGCTCTTCGCTGCCGTCGACGCGGCCGCGTGGGGCGACCTGGAAGGTGCGGGCTCGCCCGAGGCCATGGACTTCACCGTCAACCCAGCGCATGCCGGCGACGACCTCCCGCACCTGGCTCCGCGCGAGTCGGAGGTCCTCTCCCTGATCGCCGCCGGGCTGAGCAACACCGAGATCGCAAACCGGCTCTACCTGTCGATCAACTCCGTCAAGACCTACATCCGTGGCGCCTACCGTCGCATCGACGTGGAGACCCGCAGCCAGGCCGTCGCCTGGGCTCTGCGCAACGGTCTCGGCGCTCCGCCGCAGGACTGACCCCCTCCCGGACCCGACGGCCCCGACCACCCCTAGGGGTGAAATTCGTCGGACCAGGTTTCCTCTCCCGGGGCGTGGGAAGGAAGTCCCGTGTTCAACCACGCCGTGTTCGACAACGCCAGGCCCGCTGAGGGCCGCAGACGAGAGGAAGTTGGGATGACCACCAGTCCTGCACCGCTCCACCGTTGTGCCGACGTCCGACCGACCGGACTCGAAGGCCTTTCGCCGCGCGAGATCGACGTGCTGCGTCTGGTCACCAACTGCCGCACCAACCAGGAGATCAGCGAGCAGCTCTACGTGAGCCCCAACTCGGTCAAGACCTACATCCGTGGGGCCTACCGCAAGATCAACGCAACCACCCGCACCGAGGCCGTCGTCTGGGGCGTGCGCCACGGGCTGCTCGAGGACGCCCCGCCCGAGCGTCACCTCACCGCCGTCGAGTGACGCTCACGGCCGCGACGGTCTAACGTCGAGGGATGTCACCTCGCACGCCGGTCCGGGTCGCGCTGGTCAACGACTACGAGATCGTCGTGACCGGTCTGGCGTCCGTCCTCGCCCCGTACGCCGAGCGGGTCACGGTGGTCGAGCTCGACAGCCGGCTGCCGGTGGTCAGTGATGTCGACGTCGTCCTCTACGACACCTTCGGCCAGGCCCAGGGCGACGCCATCGACCTCACCGCGGTGCTCGGTGACAGCGACGCCCGGGTCGTCGTCTTCAGCTGGAACACCGCCGCCGATCTCGTCGAGCGCGCGCTCGCGGCCGGGGCCGCCGGCTACATCGCGAAGAGCGTCGGCGCCGATGAGCTGGTCGAACGTCTTGAGCGCGTCCACGACGGCGAACGAGTCACCCCGCCCTCCCGACCTGACTCGGACTCGGACCGGTTCGGGCGCTGGCCCGGCGACGAGCTCGGCCTGACCCCGCGCGAGGCGGAGGTGCTGGCGCTGGTGTGCCAGGGGCTCTCCAACGAGGAGATCACCGAGCGCGCGTTCATCGGCATCAACACCGTCAAGACCCACATCCGCACGCTCTACCGCAAGATCGACGTCTCCAGCCGGTCACAAGCCGTCGGCTGGGGCCTCACCCACGGATTCGGCCCCGACCGGGCCCGGTGGCTCCCCGAGGAGCCGATCAAGTCCTAGCCTGGCCAGGCGGGTCAGCCGATCAGCCGGTCAGCTCGGCCAGCCGTCGTACGTCGTCGACCCGGCCGTCGTGGGTCGGCTTGAGCGGCTTGAGGAGCAGGGTGGTGACCCCGGCCGCGGCGAACTCCGCGAGGTGCTCCTTGACGTACTCCTCGTCGCCGATCAGCGAGACCGCTCGCACCAGCTCCTCGGGGACCGCAGCGGCGGCGTCGGCCTTGCGGCCGTCGAGGTAGAGATCCTGGATCTCCTTGGCCTCGGCCTCGAAGCCGTAGCGGCAGGCGAGCTGGTTGTAGAAGTTCTTGTCGCGCGCTCCCATGCCGCCGATGTAGAGGGCGAGCTGATCGCGCACGGCCTGCAGCGCCGCAGGGTCGGCCTCGCCGAGCAAGTAGTTGACCTGCAGCTGGATGTCGAGGGGGCCGAGGTCGGGGTCGCGCTTGGCGGCACCCTCGGCCAGCGACTCCCCGAACGCCGTGTCCCACTTCTGCGGGTGGAAGAACAGCGGCTGCCAGCCTTCGGCGATCTCGGCGACCATCGCGACGTTCTTGGGCCCGAGGGCCGCGATCGACACCGGGATCCGTGGACGCACCGGGTGGTTGATGAGCTTGAGCGGTTTGCCGAGCCCGCTGCCACCGTGCTCCTTGGTCAGCGGGACCTGGTAGTGCTTCCCCTCGTGGATCACGGGCTGGCGCTGCCAGACCTGCCGGCAGATCTCGACCACCTCGCGGGTGCGGGCGAGGGGCGCGTCGTACTTGATGCCGTGGAAGCCCTCGATGACCTGGGGACCGGATGCCCCCAGCCCGAGCGTGAACCGGCCACCGGACACGTAGTCCAGCCCGGCGGCGGTCATCGCGGTCAGCGAGGGGCTGCGGGTGTAGATCTGGAAGATGCTCGACATCAGCTCGAGCTTGGTGGTGCGGGCGGCGATGTAGCCGAGCTGGCTCACGGCATCGAAGGTGTAGACCTCCGCCACGCCGATCAGGTCGAGACCGGCAGCCTCGTAGTCGACGAGCTGTTCCACGGTCTCTTCGAAGCCGCCGGCGTAGTCGAGCGTCATACCGAGTTTCATGGGTGTCCTCAAGGTCGTCGGGTCGCGGTCAACTATGCCCGGTGCCCCTCACCCTTGCGGCTCAGCCCTAGGTGCGATGCGCGAGAGCCTCCGGCTGGGCACAGTGGGGGTCATGACCACAGGACACCCCCGACCCGACACCGACAACCGCGCCGGAGAAGGCCGCGACGAGGCCCATCGCCGGCCCGAGGGCGTCACCGATGCGACCGTCGAGGCTCTCGGCAAGCTGTCGGCGGCGCTCGATCACGTCGAGGACGCCCGAGGCCATCTCTACGCCTTCCACCGGCTGTGCGGCAGCGCAGAGAAGACCCTCGAGACAGCGACCGCGATGCTCCGCGACGCCGGCCACGAGGAGCTCGCCGATGCGTTCGACCGCGACGTCCTGGGCGGCAACCCACTCCCGGGGATGTGGTCGTTCCAGATGGTCGAGGCCTACGACGACGGTTACTACGCCACCGCGAAGGGCCTCGAGCAGCGGGCTCTCGACGAGCTCGTGGAGGGTCGCCGCCACCTCTTCGAGGCCGAGATGAAGGCCTTGCGTCGATCCGAGGACTGACTCTCCGCGGGCAGCGCCGGTCGAGCAGCGCTACTTGAGCAGGCCGAGCGGCGGGAGGAGTTCCTCGACGCCGTTGATCACGTCGTTGACGGTGGTCAAGACCTCTTGGGCGACCGGAGCCAGACTCGGTGCGACATCCTTGACGGTGGCGACTGCGGCCTCCTGGGCCGGCGCCAGCGCCTGAGTGACCTCGTGCGGAGTGGGCACCACACCCGCAGGCAACGACGGCAGCACCTGCGGCTCGACGAGAGGCACGGAGGCGACCGGCACGACGTCCGGGCTGTTGGTCCCCGGCGTACCGGGATGTCCCTTGACCTCGCCCTTGCCCTTGTCCTTGCTCTTGCCCTTGTCCTTGTTGCCGGACTCCTTGGCCTTGTCGACGGCGGGGGCACTCACGCTGAAGACGGCGGGGCTGAAGTCACGAGGATCGCGGGCCTCGCGGAAGAACCGCTCGTCGACCGGGACGTCGACCGGACGGTTCATCAGCCCACCGAGAGCGGGCGGCACCGATGGCGCCACGTAGGCGTAGGAGATCGAGGACTTCTGGTCGAGCAGGGCGAAGGCGCCCACGACCAGCGATCCGGCGGCGACCGCCGTCAGCCCGATCAGCAGTCCGTTGACCAGGGCACTCTCGTTGGGCAGGGGACCACGACTGCGCCGACGGAGCCGCCGCTGCTGCTTCAGGTCGATCTCAGGCATGGTCGGAGCTCCTTCCGGGGGGGTGGTCTCCCGACACGATAACGGTTCAGCGCCCTGTTGTAAGTAGAACTCTCAATCGGTCTAGCCCGATGGACTCAGCGCCGGCCCGCCCGCAGCCTGATCGGCAGGCCGCTTCCGACCCCGTCGAGCAAGACATCGGTGGTCGCGAACACGTCACCGACGACCGGCACGAGTCCGGGCGCCGCGATCCCCAGGGCGCGCAGCACGAGCTGCTCGCCCGGCTCGAGGTGTCGGCTCAATCCCGGCTGCCCGGGCTGCACTTCCGGCGCTCCTGATCCGCCCGTCTCCTCGGGGGTGATCTCGGGGTCGGGATCGGCCGCCACCCCGACCGGCGCTGCCCCGGCCGGCGTCGCGGCGCTCACGTCGCCGGCCGGCGCGAGGTCGGGCGCCTCGCCCGGGCTCATGATGGCAACCGTCGTCGGAGCCACGCCCTGCAGCAACGCCCGCGGAGCCAGCCGCAGGGGCTGCACCGCGACCCCGGTCGGGTCCACTGTGGTCACTGCGGGAGGCAACGCCAGCCGGGCCATCTGGGACGCGCCCGGGCCTTGGGTGAAAGCGGTGGCCACCACGACGAACGACCAGACGGCGAGCGCGCCGACAGCGCACACCACCACCACGCGGGCACGCGCCGGGCACCGGCGGGACCACCGCCGGGCCGTCAAGACGATCTCGGGCACAGCCAGATCTTCCTCTAGTCAGCAACCATCGCCGGGCACCATAGCGCCCGGTATTCTCAGAGAGGTGGATCAGTCAACTACTTCTGGCGTGTCGATGCTTCACGACTTCGCCGACGCCCTGCCCGAGCTCGCGCTTCCCTGGCGCGCAGACGAGGCGCCCGCACCCCGACTGCTGGCGCTCAACGAGCCGCTCGCTGTCGACCTCGGGCTCGATCCCGACCTCCTCCGCACCGATGAAGGCCTCGGCCTGCTCCTCGGCACCTCGGTCCCCGAGGGAGCGACGCCGGTCGCCCAGGCCTACGCCGGGCACCAGTTCGGGGGCTACTCCCCCCGGCTCGGCGACGGCCGCGCCCTCCTCCTCGGCGAGCTGACTGCCGACGACGGACAGCTGCGCGACCTGCACCTCAAGGGTTCCGGCCGTACGCCGTTCGCCCGCGGCGGTGACGGCCTCGCCGCCGTCGGACCGATGCTGCGCGAGTACGTCCTGTGCGAGGCGATGCACGCCCTCGGCATTCCCACCACCCGCGCGCTGGCCGTGACCGCGACCGGCGTGACCGTGCGCCGCGAGGTGCCCCTGCCCGGCGCCGTACTCGCCCGGGTGGCCGCCAGCCACCTGCGGGTGGGGAGCTTCCAGTACGCCCGCGCCCTCGATGACCCCGAGGTCCTGCGCCGGCTCGCCGATCACGCCATCGCCCGCCACTACCCGCTGCTGGCGGAGATCGCGGACGCCGGCGAGCGCTACCTCTCCTTCTACCGTGCCGTCGTCACCGCCCAGGCCGGGCTCCTCGCCCGGTGGATGCTCGTCGGCTTCGTGCACGGCGTCATGAACACCGACAACACGACGATCTCCGGGGAGAGCATCGACTACGGGCCATGCGCCTTCCTCGACATCTTCGACCCGGCGGCGACCTTCAGCTCGATCGACCAGGAAGGCCGCTACGCCTACGGCAACCAGCCACGGATGGCCGAGTGGAACCTCGCTCGGCTGGCCGAGGCCCTCCTGCCGCTGCTCCACGAAGACCAGGACCAAGCGGTCGCACTCGCGGTCGAGGCCTTGGGCGGCTTCGGCGAGCAGTACGCCGCGGCGTGGTCGGCCGGCATGCGGGCCAAGCTCGGGATCGTCGGCGCCGAGGATCGGGTCTCCGGCGCGCTCGTCGACGACCTGCTCGGCCTGATCCGCGGCCAGGCCGACTACACCTCGTTCTTCCGCGGCCTCGGTCGAACGGCCCGGGGCGAACCGGCGGCCGCGCGCGACCAGGTGCTCGACGTCGCGGGGTTCGACGCGTGGGCGCAGCGCTGGCTGGCGCTCGAGCCGGACGCCGACGCGATGGACGCGGTCAACCCGGTCTACATCCCGCGCAACCACCTGGTCGAGGAGGCCCTGGTCGCGGCGACGGGCGGCGACCTGGCGCCGTTCCACCGGCTGAGCGAGGCGCTCGCGGCGCCGTTCGAGGCCCGGCCGGGGCTCGAGCGCTACGCCGAGCCTGCGCCCGGGGGCTTCGGCCCCTACGTGACCTACTGCGGCACCTGACCGGCGGTGAGCAGGTCGCGCTGCTCCTCGGTGAGCGGCACGGGGGTGCGGGCCTCGTAGTCGAAGCTCACCAGGACGACCTTCACCCGGGCTGCGAGCACGCCGTCCTGCACCACGTCGCAGCGCAGGGTGAACGATGTCCGGCCGACCGCCACGAGGTCGACATCGATGTGAAGGGTCCCGACGTGCACCTCGGCGCGGAAGTCGGCGTCGACGTTGGGCACGATCACCCCGGTGTCCAGGGCGGAGAGCCCGACCCCGCCGGCCGCATCGCGCGCGTTGCGGCCCAGGTCGGCCAGGTGTGCCCGCCAAGCCAGACCACAGCGCTGCAGGATCGCGTGGAACGGCAGGTGCGCGCCGTAGCCGGGCGCGGTCGGGTCGACCTGGTCGGCATCCTGGCGGCAGTCGTCGGCCGTGATCGTCATCGTCGTACGCACGTCGCCGATCCTCGCAGGCACCCACCGGCGGCGCCCGGACCCCGAGGGGTTCAGCCCGATCTGAAGAAATATCGGGTCCACCCGTGACCTCGGCAGGTTTCTCGCGTTGACCCCTCAGAGCCCCCCCATGCCCTGATCCCTCGGGCAGCCTCGTCCCCCACCCCCCAACTTAGGAGCCCCGATGATCCTCACCTTCGGGTTGGCAGCCCTGACGGTCGTGATCGCCCTGTCGCTGGTCAGCGCAGGACCGGCCACCAGGCGCTCACGCTCCCGCTCTGCGACGCGACGGTCCGCGTTCGTGCGGGCCCATCCCCGCCACGCGAACTCCGGGGACATCCTCGGTGCCCTGGCCCGCGAGGGCATCGGCCCCGAGCGCGCCCGGGCGACGATCGACACCGCCGGCGCCTGCGGGATCTCGTTGGCCACCTTGTGGCAATGGATCGACCGTCACGGCGACGGTGCGCTCGGCATGGTGGCGGAGACCGAGGAGATCCATGCGGCTGCCCGACCGGACCCGACCCGGTCGGACCCGGCTCGGGCCACCACTCCCAACGTCGAGCTCACCCGTTCATCTGCGACACGGCAGCCTTCCGAGGCGCCGACACCCCAGGGACAGCCGGGGCAGCCGGACGACCTCGAGGACGACTTCGAGGACGACTTCGCGGACGATCCTGCCGTCGACGGTCCCGCCGACTGGCCCGCTCCCAGCGGGAGCAAGCGGATCCGGGTCAGGCTGACCGACAACGTCAGCCGCGATGGCGGCCGCCCCAGCGCCGCCTGACCCAGCCTCTAGGGCCGCACGGCGCCGATCAACGTCGCGGCGTCAGCGGGTCGCTGGTGCTCGGCCAGCAGCTTCCGGGCCGCCTCGAGTCCGCCGTCGCAGTCCCAGAGCAGCACGCCGCGCACCGCGTCGTCATCGAGGTAGTAGACGACCGTGCCGCCACCGTCCTCGGCGCTGACCTCGTCGATCACCGTCTCGAGCGAGGCGTCGAGGGTGCCGACCGCCTCGAAGCCGTGCTCGAGGACGTCGGAGTAGAACATCGGGGTGTGGTCGTAGGTCTCCTGCGACCCGGCCATGATCCGACCGACGACGGCCCCCATCTGCTGGGCGTTGTCGACGTGCTCGACGCGGGTACGTCCGAGGATGACGTCGGGATACTCCGCGACGTCGCCGGCCGCGTAGATGTCGGCGACCGAGGTCCTCAGCCGGTCGTCGACGACGATGCCCCCGTCGTCGCTGCGTCGTACGACGCCCTCGACCAGGTCGCCGGCCGGCTCGATGCCGAGCCCGACGACGACCACGTCCGCCTTCAGGGAGGAGCCGTCGGAGAGCTCGACCACGACCTCCTGGCCGTGCTGCGACCCGGAGGTCACCGACAGCCCGGACGCGCGGCGTGCGCCGGCGTCATCGAAGAGCTGCTGGAAGTCGTGCGCGAGCGGCTCGGGAAACATCTTCGCGCCGAGCACGTCGTCGGGGTGCACGACCGTGACGGAGCAGTCGTGGCCGAGGAGTGCGGCTGCGATCTCACTCCCGATGTAGCCGCCACCGACCACCACGACCTCGGGCTGCGACCGGCTGAGCTCGCGCAGCCGTTCGTAGTCGGTCAGGGTCCGGAAGTAGAGCACCCGGTCGGAGGGCTCGAGCCCGTCGATCTGACGCGGGTGACCGCCGGTGGCGATCAACAGCCGGCCATAGCCGAAGACCTCGCCTGCCTCGGTGGTCACCGTCTTCGCGGTCGGGTCGACCTCGACGACGCGCGAGCCGAGGTGCAGGTCGGCGCCGGTCTCCTCGGCGGTGTCGAGGGCAGCGTCGTCGCGGGAGAAGTCAGGATCGGTCCACAGCTTCTTCGACAGCGCCGGTCGCGGGAAGGGCGCGGTGCCCTCCTCCCCCACGATGCCGATCGTCGCGGTCGATCCCTGCTCGCGGATGCCCTTGGCGGCAGCGTCGGCAACCATGCCGCCGCCGATGATCAGGAAGTCGTAGTCATGGCGCATCCCTCGACGCTAGGCATCCGCACCTGGTGCGTTCACCACCCGCTCGGGTGACGATCTCCGTCGTTTCACACCCTGGGAGGCGGACACTGACTGGCGTGACGGATCTCCTCGGCCTCCCCGACCTGGTCGGCTTCGGGCTTCGGCTGCTCGTGCTGCCGCTGCTCGTCGTAGCCCTCGCGCACGCGGCCGGGATCGAGCTCCGATGGCTGCCGCTTCGGGCTCTCGTGCGGGCCACGATCCAGCTCGGCCTGGTCGCCCTGCTGCTCCGTGGTTTCCTCGACGCGCCGGCCACGGTCGCGGTCTTCGTCGCCCTGATGCTGACGACAGCTTCGTTCACCGCGGCGGGGCGGCTGCGCGAGCTGCACCGAGGAAGACGGATCGCAGCCATCGGCGTCGTGGCCGGGTCGGCCGGTGCGCTCCTGGTCGTCTTCGCGCTACGTCTCGTGGCCACCGACGCGATCTACCTCATCGCGGTGGCCGGCATCGTGATCGGCAACGCGATGACGGCCGCCACCCTGTCCGGCCGCAACTTCCTGCGCGCCTCCCAGGAGCGGCACCAGGAGGTAGAGGGGTGGCTCGCCCTCGGCGGCACCCCGTCCCAGGCACACGCCGACCTCGGGCGCACCGCCGCTCGCGAGGCGCTGCTGCCCGGGCTCGACCAGACGAGGTCGACCGGGCTGGTGACGCTCCCCGGCGCCTTCGTGGGCGCCCTCTTCGGCGGCGCCTCCCCGATCGAGGCCGCCCAGTTCCAGCTCGTGGTGCTCGCCGCGGTGGGGCTCGCGATGACGCTCACGGCGGTGACCGTGACCCGCCTCGCCGGCCGCACGCCGTACGTATTGGTCAGTGTCGTCCCGGTTGCGCGCGCAAACCGGCGTTGGTCTGGTGGTCGAAGTCGTGATCCAGCGGCGCCAGCACCGGTCGCACGTCACCGGCGGCCGTGACCCAGCCGATGCCCTCCTCGTAGCTGCGGATCACCCGGGCCGGGGCTCCCCCGACGACCGCACGGTCCTCGACGCTGCCGCGGACCACCGAGCCGGCGGCGACCACGACGTTCTGCCCGATCGTGGTGCCCGGCAGGATGATCGCGCCGTGGCCGATCCAGGTGCCGGAGCCGATCGTGACCGGGTGGTGCTCGCCGAGCTGACGCCCGATCGGCGTGCCGAGCTCCTGGTAGCCGTGGCCGGCGTCGGAGATGAAGACGTCCTGGCCGCACCACACATCGTCGCCGATGGTGATCGAGGAGTGGGCAGTGATCGCGGCCCGGGCACCGATCACGCACCGGTCGCCGATGACCAGGGCGTGCGAGGGCAGGTGCGTCTCCCCCGGGCCGTAGCCGACCGACAGGGTCGACTGGCGTCCGACGAGCGTGCGTTCGCCGAGGTGGATCGAGCCGACGTTCATCAGGGTCGCCACCGGAAAGCCGATGCAGCTGGCCTGGCCGAAGCTTCCGAACGCCGCTGCCGCGTCGCTTCCCGGCACGATCTCCCCTGCCCGGTCGAGCCAAGCCCACGCGCGCTGCACCCCGCGGTGGAGCAGTCGCTTGCGCAGGCTGAGGGACGGTGCGGCGGGGCGAGTCACGGCGAGAGCGTAGCCGTGGTGACGCGACCACGGATCCGAGTCGTTCCGTGCGTTCGCCCTGGCCTGCAAGAAACCTGAGGTTCTCGACCTTGCAAGGACATGACCTGGCCCTACCCTGGCATCCATGACACCCGTGCTGAAGGTCGCCGGTCGCGGTAAGCCGCACCCGGAGTTTCTCGAATGCTTCACCGTGGAGCACTCCCTCGTAGGCCATCCACTGCTCGAGTGGGAGGCGATTGCCGCCCTGGCGGGCCGTCTGCCTGACGGCAGCATCGAGATCGGTGGCGACAAGTCTGCCGTGGTGGCTGGTCTGGACTACGAGCGCCGGTTGCTCGAAGGTGACGCAGAGGCCGCAGTGCTCGCCCTCGAGAACCAGGGACGCTCGCTCTACTTCTACGACGTCGAGACCGATCCCGAGATGGCGCCCCTGGTGAAGGAAGTGATCGACAGCGGCGTCTCGCTGCTCGGGGTCGACCCCTCGGACGTGATGTCCGAGGAGGGGTACCTGTTCATCTCGGGCGGCACGGCGGTGACCAGTGCCCACGTCGACCACGAGAGCAACTTCCTGCTGGTGACGTCGGGGCGGAAGCGGGTCTGGATCGCGCCCGTCGGCGATCCCGAAGGAGAGATCGCGCTCGAGGCACTCCACTCCGGCCGCTACGGCAGCTGCGGGTCGAAGCCGTCCGGGATGGAGCTCTACGAGCTCGGCCCCGGTGATGGCATCTTCATCCCACCGAGAGCCGCCCACTACGTCGAGAACGGGCCGGGACCGTGCACTGCGCTCTCCGTGGTCTTCCTGCACCGGATGACCAAGGACGAGGTGCCGGTCTACGCGTGGAATGCACGCCTTCGCCGGCTCGGGCTCAAGCCAAAGCCACCCGGCACCTCACCACGTCGCGACCGGCTCAAGCGCGACTCCTTCAACTTGGCTCGCGCCGTCGTGAGCAAGGCGCGGTCGGTGCGTGGGGGTTCCGCTTCCTGACGGAGGACGGCGTTCGTTGCTGCACGTTCGCCGGCGATCTAGCCGACGTCGTTGCCGCCGGATGGGCGGTGGAGCGAGAGCGCTGCGCCGGCGATGCTCAGGGTCAAGGCAAAACCGAAGAGCGTTCCGGGCCTCTCCGCCACTGAATCGGCGAGCGCGACGACGATCGCCAGCCCGAGCAGGAAGTAGCCGAGCTGCCGCACTGAATTCGATCTCATCAGGGTCCGATCGCTGGTAGTTCACGACTGCTCGCGAGTCGCCAGGCGTGATCATCGCAGAGCAGCGAGGCAAGTGATGGCTAGGCGGGGCCGCCTACGGTCGGCCTATGTCCTGAGTGGGTAGTCGATGTTGTCGGTGTGGGCTTGGTGGTGGTGGAAGGGGCAGAGCAGGACGGCTTGGCGGGTGTTGGTTTCGCCGCCGTGGGCCCAGGGGTTGGTGTGGTGGACGTGGCAGAAGGACCCCAGGGTGTCGCAGGTGGGGTGTTGGCAGGTCTTCTGCTCCACGATGAGCGCGAGCCGTTGGGCTGGGGTGTGCAGGCGGTGGGTTCTGCCGAGGTCGAGGACGTGGCCGTCCTTGTCGAGGATGGCGGGGATGATCTTGGCCTGACAGGCCCAGCGGAGCAGGAGCCCTGGTGAGACCTTCACCCCCGCATCGGTGGTCCCGGCCTTACGGGCACCTTTCGTGAAGACGTCTGCTTCGGCGATCACGACCACGGTGGCGGCGAGTCCGCCCAGGTTCGGGAGCTTGTCGGTGGGGTAGTTCTCGATGTACTCCACGAACGCCCACCCCATCTTCTGGGGGGTCGGCTTCTCGTAGTCATACGAGCCGGCACCCTCGGTGGCGCGGACGTGCTTGGCCGAGGCGAGGCCGTGGAGGGCTTTGCGGAGCATCGCGGCCTGAGCTTCGGGCAACGTGAACCGCCCATGGGCCAGACCGTTGCCGTCGTCCCACATCCGGAACTCGGTCTTCTTCCGTGCCCGTGCCTCTTGCTCGTCGAGCTTCTTCGCCTCATGGGCATCAGCGGCCTCGGGGTCGATCACTGCGACCAGACGTTTGCCGAGCTCACGCAGCTGGTGGGCATCGAACTCGGCCGCCTTCTCCACGAGGTGCTCCTCGGCCGGGCCACGTTGCTCGGCGTACTCGTCGCTCAGCTCAGCGACCGCGGCACCGATGACGAGCGCCTGCTCGGGCAACACCTCACCCTTCGCGACCGCCTCGCTGGTCCGGTCGTGCTGGTTGAGGGTCTCGGTGAGCTTGGTGCGCCGGTTCGGCCTCACCAGGAGTGAGGCGGGTGGTCCGTGCCAACCAGACCGCGAGTGACTTCGCACCGATCTGTCCGGGCAGGTCCAACGTCTTGGCCTGGGTCAACGCCCGGGACTCGAGCTCGGCCAACCGGGCCAGGTCGGCCTCGATCCTGGTGATCACCGCGGTCGTCTCCTCCGCGTCCAGCGACCACGCCGGCGCACCGGCGATGTCGTCGAGACCGGCCTCGAGCAGGTCGAGGAAACCAAGGATCGGGTGACCCGTCCCGGTGCCGTCGAGGTGCCTGCTCATGGGTCCACTCAAGCACCGACCACCGACAGTCCAGGACCGTGAATCCGGCTCAACCACGGGGTTGTGGACAACCTTGTTGTCCACAACCCCTGTGGATGATTCGTGGGTATCAGGGGTGGCTGGTGGCGTGGCGGTGGGTGGGTACGTCACCGGGTTTCGTCGACGCTCGCTAGCGCTCGCTGCTCAACCTCCGGTGGGCCGTAGGCTGACGCCATGAGTGCCACCCTGGTCGCCAAGGGCCTGTCCGGGGGACATGCCCACCGCACGCTCTTCGACGGCCTCGACCTCACGGTTGCGCCCGGCGACGTGGTCGGCGTGGTGGGTGCCAACGGCGCCGGCAAGACGACGCTGCTGAGCCTGCTCGCGGGTGAGGCGACACCGCTCGCCGGCACGGTCTCGACCGCCCCGAGCGACGCCTTTGTCGGCTGGCTCCCCCAGGAGCACGAACGGGTGCCCGGCGAGACGGTCGCCGCCTACCTGGCCCGGCGTACGGGCGCTGCGGCCGCGACCGAGGCGATGGAGACCAGCGCCGGGGCGCTCGGCTCGGACGTGCCGGGGGCCGACGAGACGTACGCCGCAGCGCTCGACCACTGGCTGGCCTGCGGAGCTCCCGACCTCGACGACCGGATCCCCGGGGTGCTCGCAGACCTCGGGCTCGGCGCCGACGCCGGCGCCGAGGCGCTGATGACCGAGCTGTCCGGCGGGCAGGTCGCCCGGGTCGGGCTGGCCGCTCTCATCCTGAGCCGCTTCGACGTGGTGCTGCTCGACGAACCGACCAACGACCTCGACCTCGTCGGCCTCGGGCGCCTCGAGTCGTGGGTGCAGGGGTTGCGGGCCGGTGTCGTCCTGGTCTCCCACGACCGTGAGTTCCTGGCCCGCTGCGTCACCAAGATCGTCGAGCTGGACCTCGCCCAGAACCAGGTGTCGGTCTACGACGGCGGCTACGACTCGTTCCTCGAGGAGCGCGCGGTGGCGCGCCGCCATGCCCGCGAGGCCTACGACGAGTTCGCCGACAAGAAGGCCGACCTCGTCGGGCGGGCCCGCACCCAGCGGGAGTGGAGCTCGCAGGGCGTGCGCAACGCGATGAAGAAGAGCCCCGACAACGACAAGATCCGCCGCAAGGCGCAGGCGGAGTCCTCGGAGAAGCAGGCCCAGAAGGTGCGGCAGATGGAGTCGCGGATCGCCCGGCTCGACGAGGTGGAGGAACCCCGCAAGGAGTGGACGCTGCACTTCCGGGTCGCGCCCGCGCCGCGCTCCAGCACCGTCGTCGCTGCCCTGGACGCGGCCGTCGTACGACGTGGCGACTTCACGCTCGGCCCGGTGACGCTCCAGGTCGACGCCGGCCGGCGGATCGGCATCGTCGGGCCCAACGGCGCCGGCAAGACGACGCTGCTGCGACTGCTGCTGGGCCACGAGCCACCCGACGAGGGGCGCGCCTCCCTCGGCGCCTCGCTCGCCGTCGGCGAGATCGACCAGGCCCGCACCGTGCTCGCCGAGGACGCCACCCTCGGCGACGCCTTCGAAGCCGCCGTACCGTCGATGAACCCGGCCGACATCCGCACGCTGCTGGCGAAGTTCGGGCTCAAGGCCGACCAGGTCACCAGCCTCGTCGGCGATCTCTCCCCCGGGGAGCGCACCAGGTCGGCGATGGCGCTGCTCCAGGCGCGCGGGGTCAACGTGCTCGTCCTCGACGAGCCGACCAACCACCTCGACCTGCCCGCGATCGAGCAGCTCGAGGAGGCTCTCGACGCCTACACCGGCGCGCTGCTGCTGGTCTCCCACGACCGCCGGCTGCTCGACCAGGTGCACCTCGACGAGCGCTGGCACGTCGCTGACGGACAGGTCACCCGGCACTAAGCCAATGCTTTAAGGTCAACGCCGTGGACAGACTCCAGGGCAGGACCATCGTCGTCACCGGCGCAGGCTCGGGCATCGGCCGGGGCACCGCGCTGCGCCTCGCACGCGAGGGGGCGTACGTCGCCGCCCTCGACGTCGTGCCGGACGGACTCGTCGGACTGGCCGAGCAGGCCGCTGACGACACCGACATCGCGCAGGCCGGCGGCCAGATCGTCACCGGCCCCGTCGACATCGCCGACGAGGAGTCGGTGCGGGCCGCGATCGGCACCGTCACCGGCGCCCGGGGTGGACTCGATGCCGTCGTCAACGCGGCGGCCATCCACTACGGCGACCACACCCACGAGATGTCGCTCGAGCGCTGGAACCGGATCATCTCGATCAACCTCACCGGCACGTTCTTGATGGTGCGCGAGTCGCTGCCTGCGCTGCTGGAGTCGCCGCACGGCGGGGTCATCGTCAACTTCTCCTCCACCTCGGCCTTCTTCGCCCACCCCTACATGGCGGCGTACTCGGCCACCAAGGGCGCGATCATGTCCTTCACCCACGCCATCGCGCTGGAGTACGCCGACCGCGGCCTGCGCGCGGTCAGCGTGGTGCCGGGCGGCATCGAGACCGCCATCACCGGCTCGACGCCGCAGAACCTGCCCTCCGACGTCAACTGGGACAAGTTCGCCAAGCTGATGCCGACCCTCGGGCGCGGCAAGTTCGGCACCCCGGACAGCATCGCCGGGGTCGTGGCCATGCTCGTCAGCGACGACGGCGCCTACATCACCGGCACCGAGATCCGTGTCGACGGCGGCACCCACATGTAGCTCGTGGCCACGCCACTAGCATCCGTCAGGTGACTCTCTCCGTACGTCGTCCCGAGGAGTTGGCGCGGTCCCTTGCGATCCTGCTGGCCCTCGTGCTCGCCCTGTCGGCCTGCACCGGCGCTGAGGAACCCGCTCCGCAGGTGACCGCCTCGCCGAGCGCCACCGCTCCCGCCGACGCGACGCCGGCCGAGGAGACCCCCGAAGACTTCTGCGTGACGTTCCTCGCCTTCGTCGACGCCAGCTCGGAGTTCTCGGCGCGTCTCGACGACGACTCGGGCCGCGCGCTGGTGGAGGCGGCGCGCACCATGTTCGAGATGCCGACGCCGACCGCGATGACCCCAGGCGCCCGGGTCAGCCTCGACCAGCTGGTGCAGGGAACGCTCCCCCAGGTCACCGACGTGACCGACGTCGAGGTCGACACCGCCCCCGACCCGGCCAACGGTGGGCGAGCCGATCCGGCGGCGTTCGACGCCTACCTCCAGGACACCTGCCCAGCCTGACAGCCGTTGCTCCGGCCCGGCTCACCACTAGCTCGTGAATCGCAGGCATCAGGTGCCGGTGATTCGCGAGTTAGTGCACGTCAGGAGGTTTCGGGAGCGGGCGCCTGAGGTGCGGGAGTCTCAGGTGCAGCAGCCCCGGGAGCAGCACCCTCCGGCCGCGGGCCCCTGCCCTTGCCACGCCGACCGCTGCGACGACCCTCTCCCGCGGGGCTCGGCTCACCGGCCGGACGCGCCTCTCCGGGCGGGCGCGGCCCGCGGCCGCGACCACCCCTGCCCTCGCCCTTGCCCTCGCCACGGCCACGACCCTGGGCCGGCGCGCCACCCGCTGACTTCTTGGCAGCCGGACGCCCGCCCGTCATCCGTATGTCGGAGCCCTCGCCGAGGAAGAGGTCCGGGCTGCCGGTGAACAGCGGACCCGCCAGAGCGGACGAAGGCAGCCACAGCTGGAGGAACGCGTCGTCCTCGACGACCGGGACCGGCACCCGCACCGGCACGACGGCGACCTGGTGGTCGAACATCTCCAGCGCGAGCGGGTCGAGGTCACGCAGCGAGGCGCAGACCTCGGCGACCGTGCGGTCCTTGGCTCCGACGAGTCGTTGAGCCATCACCTCGGCCAGGGAGTCGGGACGCCCGCCCCGGTTGCCGAGCCGCGGCTTGCCACCGGAGTCGAGCTGGGCCATGGCGGCACCCACCGCGTCCAGTGCGGCCTCGAAGACCTCGATCCAGCCCGACGACTTCAGCGCCACCTCGACGCCGGCCGCGCCACCACCCGAGCCGGAGCCGGAGCCACCCGCGTCACCGCGCGACGGGCGACCGACGCTCAGCGGCACGGTGAGCCACGGACGGCCCTTGATCGCCTCGCGCTTGCGACCCGGCGTGGCGATGGTGACCGCGGTGGCCTTGCCGCCGCCGAGCACGATCGCGTCGGCGCGGACGAGCTGGCTGCGGTCGAGGCCGCTGAGGTCGGAGCTGGCCGAGCCGGCGAGGGCGTCGACGAGAGCGGTCAGCGCGGGCGCGGTGCGTACGCCGTTCCAGAAGTCGCCGGCCGCGCGGGAGGGCACCTTGTCGAGCCCGAGCGCGATCACCTTCAGCGGGTCGCGACCGGTCACACCGAGGCGGCGCAGGCCCTCGCGCAGCGGGTCGACGGCAGCGGGGACGTGGCCGTTGACGGCCTCGATCACCCCGAGCTGGAATGCCTGCGCGGAGAGCCCGACGTGGGGGCGGAAGGCCGCGACCAGCTGACCCAGCGTCACCTGCTCCGGGTCACCCGGCAACGGGTGCCGCTCGGTGGGCAGCGAGGAGGCCTGGTCCAGGCGGGCGCGCAGCACCGCGGCAACCGCGAGCCGGGTGATCTGGTGAGTCAGCCACTCCCGGGGGCTGGTGGTCCACTGCTCACCGGTGCGCTCGACGAACGCCGAGACCTGCTGCTCGGTCGGCCGCGGGGGCACATCGAGGCGCAGGGCCGGCAGGATCATCTCGCGCGATACTGCATCCACCATCAGGCTCAGTCCCTCACTCCACGTGCCGGCTCACGAACGCGGCGAGCCTACGTCGACCCGCCCCACCCCGGAGCAGGGGGCCACGGGGCCGCCTGAACGGGTCGGGCCAGACGTCACAGGAGCGTGCGCCAGTAGTCCCAGAAGCGGATCAGCGCCGCGGTGACGAACGCGAGGTACCAGAAGGCGAGCACGAGGTAGCGCACGGACCACAGCGCCCCGGCGACCCCGGCGAGGGCGGGCACCGAACGGGCGGCGAGCAGCGCGGTCCAGACGAAAAGAGCCAGGGTCACCGTCCAGACGACCAGGCACCACGGGCACAGTGCGCCGATGCGGTACATGCTCTGGAAGGCCAGCCAGTGCACGAAGACGACGCCGAGCAGCGACCCACCGGCCAGTCCGCCCAGCACCCATCGCGGCAGCGCGACGCCTGCGGCCACCAGCACGCCCAGCGTCACCACCACGGCAAAGGCCATCGTGCCGATCAGCGGGTTGGGGAAGCCGAAGGCCGAACCCTGCTCGGTGACCATCACCGAACCGCACGACAGCACGGGGTTGAGGTCACAGCCCGGGCTGAAGGTCGGATCCTCGAGGATCTTGTACTTGTCGAGGGCGAGCGCGAACGCGGCATACAGCCCGGCCGCGCCGAGCACCACGAACAGCCACCCGTGCAGCCGGGTCAGCGGGGTCACGAAGCCAGAGCCTCGTCCACGGCTGCCTGGATCGTGGCGGGGTCGAAGTCGGCGGTCTTCTCACCGTTGACGAACACGGTCGGGGTGCCGTCGACGTCGTCGTCGAAGGCGGCGTCGGTGGTCGCCTTCACCCACTCAGCCCACGTGCGGTCAGCGATGCAGGAATCCACGTCCTCGGCCCCGGCATCCTCGGCGATGCCGATCAGCTCGGAGTCGCGGAGCCCAGCGCCGCCCTCAGCCGGCTGCTGCGCATACATCTGGCGGTGGAACTCCTTCCACACCTCGGCGTCGCTCGAGTCGATCACGCAGGCCGAGGCGTTGAGCGCGCGGCTGGAGTACTCCGTCGAGGAGGCGCGGTCGAGGAAGGCAATGCCGCGGTACTCCACGTTGACGTCGTCACCGGCCGCGTACTCGTCGAGCATCGCTCCGGCGACCGCCTCGAACTGCTGGCAGACCGGGCACTGGAAGTCCTCGACGACCTGCACGGTCACCGGGGCCTCGGGGTTGCCGATCACGTAGCCGCCGTCGGCGGTCACGCCTGACGGTGCCGAGCCGGCCACGGCGGCGTCGTCGCCGCCCTTCAGGGCGACGACCGTCCCCCCGATGACGGCAGCAACAACCGCGACCACGACCGCGATCTGGATGAGGCCGTTGCGGCGGCGGCGGCGCCGGTCGGCCTCGAGGACCTCCTGCGCGGCTGCGGAGCGAGAGGTGCGGTCGTTCTTGGCCATGTAGGACTCCCGGTGATCGTGTGGTTCCGAGCCTAGCCAGGCCCCGCCAACGTCACCGATCGGGTCGCTTGACCCGGGCGGCAGGAGGCAGCGGGAGGTTGACGTCGCCGGAGCGTCCCAGACGCACGCGACCGCGCTCGCAGCTCGTGCCGCGAGCGAGGACGACGTGACGGGTCAGGCTCCGCGAGGATGCGCCCGCTCCGAGGGTGTAGCAGCCCGGCCCGGTGCGCCAGCCCGCTCTGCCGAGGGCAGGGTTGCCGGTCCAGCTGGCGAAGCTTCGCTGGTTGAGCGGGAACTTCACCACGACGCTGCGGCCGGCTTTGATCTCGGTCGAGGCGTACCCCACGAGCTGGCGAGGCACCTGGCGCAGTCCGCGACGGGCCGGCTTGGACACGTACAGCTGCGGCACTGCCACCCCGTCGCGTCGTCCGGTGTTGGTGATGCGCATCCGGGCCGTGGCCACCACGTCGGAGCCCTTGCCTCGTGAGGCGCGGGTCACGCGAAGCCGGCCGTAGCGGAACGTCGTGTAGGACAGCCCGGCGCCGAACTCGTAGGCCGGCTCGAGCCCCTTGGCGTCGTACCACTTGTAGCCGACCTTGAGCCCCTCGCTGTAGTGGACCTCCTCGGCCACGCCTGGGTAGCGGCGCCGATCGCCGGCAGTGGGGACCTGATCAGCGCTGGCCGGGAAGGTCGCCGGCAACCGCCCTCCGGGGTCGACGTCACCGAAGAGAACGTTCGCGATCGCGGTCCCACCGGCCTGTCCGGGATACCACGCCTCGACGACCGCGGCGACGCTGTCGCGCCATGGGGTGAGGACCGGGCCGCCGGTCTCGAGGACGACGACAGTGTCGGGCTGGGCCTCGGCGACGAAGGTGATCAGCTCGTCCTGGTTCTCGCCGTTGAGCGGGCAGGACTCCTGGAGACACGAGGAGCCCTGCAAGAACAGCACGCCGTTGGAGTTGACGAGGTCGGCCGGACAGTTGAGCCCGAGGCAGTCCTTGTCCTGGCCCTCGGTCTGGACGTCGCCCACCACCACGATCGCCACGTCGGACTTGAGGGCTGCGAACACCGCGTCGGGAAGACTGCTGCCATCTGAGTAGGTCACCTCGACGTCGCGTCCGGCCCGCTTGATGATGCCCTCGAGCGCGGTCACAGCGTCGTAGGCGTTGACCGTGCCCGAGCCACCACCGGTGACGAAGCGGTCGGCATACGGACCGATCACCGCGATCGAGTCGACGGTCTTCTTCAACGGCAGCACGCCGTTGTTCTTGAGGAGCGTGATCGCCCGCTCCTCGACCTCCCGCGCCACCGCTCGGTGGGCAGCGCGGTCGATCTGCGAGGCGTCGTTGACGTAGGCCGCGCGGTCGAAGACGCCGAAGGCGAAGAACGTGCGCAGCATCCGGCGCACGTGCTCGTCGAGGGTGGCTTCGGTGACCAGGCCGGCCGCCAGTGCAGCCCGGATCAGGTCCGGGTCGTAGGACTGGTCGGTGACGCCTTGGAAGGGCACGAAGTCGAGACCGCGGTTGAGGTCCTTGACGGTGTCCTTGGAGGCGCCGTAGTCGGCGAGCACGAACCCCTTGAACCCCCAGTCGTTGCGCAGGATCTTCTGCAGCATGAGGCGGTTCTGGCAGGCGTAGGAGGAGTTGATGCGGTTGTAGGAGCACATCACCGTGCCGACCCCGCCTTGCTTCACCGCGGCCTCGAACTGCGGCAGGTAGGTCTCGCGCAGCGCACGGTAGGACACGTTGACGTCGACGAGCATCCGCCCGCCGTCGACCGACGTGATGGGAGGTACGCCGCCGAAGCCCTCCTGGTTGTTGGCTGCGTAGTGCTTGACGTTGGCAATGACATCCTGCGACTGCGCCCCCTTGATCCACTCCACCCCCGTGCGCGCCAGGACGAGCGGGTCCTCGCCGTAGCTCTCGTAGGTGCGGCCGTTCTGCGGGGTGCGCAGGATGTTCACGGTCGGGGCGTAGACGACGTCGTTACCCTTCTTCTTCGCCTCGTCGGCGACCGTTGCGCCGTACGCACGGGCGAGGGGCGGGCTGAACGTCGCGGCCAGCGCCATCGGGATGGGCATCGCCGTGGCGGTGCCCTGGCGTACGCCGGCCGGGCCGTCGCTGAAGTAGATCTCGCGCAGCCCGAGGCGCTCGATCGCGTAGGTACCGCCGGTGTGGGGCGCCGCATCCCGCCCCTGCCCGCCGACAAGGGTGATCTTCTCGTCCTGCGTCATCGCCTCCACGAAGAGCTGAGCACGTCGGTCGGCACCGAGCGATCGATCGCACCACGGGTGGGACTGCTGAGTCGGACAGGGCCTGGTCAAGGCCGACTCAGCCGCCGGTGCACTCACCGTCACCGAGGCCAGCAGGCCTGTTGCGACGGCGAGGGCAGCGAGGGCAGCGACGACGGTGACGGTGGGCTCGGTCTTGCTTCGTCGTGCGCGCACGCAGGCCTCGTCTCAGGAATGTCAGTTGTGACGACACCTACTCTAGGTCCTAGCGCTTGCCACCGATGACGACCCGGGCGGCCAGGTGGACCGCCGCGCGGGCCACGACCTCCATCTCGTCCGGATCACCCGCCGCCTCCACCGGCACCGCGCCGCCGAGCAGGGCTGCCGGGCGGGTCAGCCAGGCCCATGCCTTCCACGGATCCATCTCCGCTGCGAGCAACGGGGTCACGACCCGCTCGAGGTCGGCCCGCAGGGAGCCGTCGTCAGTGAGCTGGAAGGCCGGCACCAACGTGCGCTCGCCCTCCGAGACCACGAGCAACCGCCGGTCCCTCGCGGCTTTGTGGACCGCGAAGCGCGTCGCCTCGAGGGTGTCTCCCCGCACCTCGGCCAACGACTCGTAGGTGAAGCAGGGTTGCGTCAGCAGCTCGGCGCGCACCCGCGCCTGGCGCGCGATCTGCAGCAGCGGCAACGGGATCGCGTGGTCGGGATCCTCGCCCTGGCTGCGCAGCAGCCGGTCGAGCTGCTCGAGCTGCTCGTCGGTGAGGGCCTCGCCGGTCACCGGGTCGGTCCAGGCGGCGCGGCCGTCGCCGACGCGCGTGTATGTCGGCAGCCCGGCCGCACGCAGGTGCGCCCCGAGCCCGAGGTCCTCGAGCCAGCCGGCGAGGCGCTCGCCCAGGTCGCCGGCGTCGTGGGTGGCAGGCGTCATGCCTCCAGCCTGCCGCATGGGCGGCAAGGCTGCGCCCGACCACCGCCGGAGGGGCCCCCCGTAGGCTCGCAGGATGCCGGACCTCCTCCTGGTGGGCGCAGGTCATGCGCACCTCCATCTGATCTCCCACGCCGCCGAGCTGGTGGCTGCCGGCTACCGGGTGCGGGTGCTGGCTCCGGCTTGGTTCGACTACAGCGGGGTTGCCTCCGCCACCGCCGCCGGCGCCCTGCCTGCCAGCGCCGGGCGGATCGACATCCGCGCCCTGTGCGCCCGCCATCAGGTGGAGCTCGTCGAGGCCACGCTCGTCGACCTCGCTGTCGCGACCCGGGTTGCGGCGACCTCGACCGGCGTCACGCTGAGTTACGACGTCATCTCGCTCAACCTGGGCAGCGTCGTCGCCGCGCCCGGCCTCGACATCGCCGAGGAGGTGCTGCGGGTCAAGCCGTTGAGCGACCTCGCCGAGCTCTCGGCTCGCCTCGAGGCGGCCCCGGACGCCACGGTCACCGTGGTCGGCGGCGGCTCCACGGGTCTCGAGCTCGCTGCTCACCTGGCGGTCCGTCCGGGCGTGACCCGGGTCCGACTGGTCGAAGGTGGTCCCGAGGTCGGCGCGGACCTCCCCCCGGGAGCCCGCCGCCGGATCATCCGCCTCCTGGCGAGGCGCAACGTCGAGGTTCACACCGACAGCGAGGTGCGCGCGGTCACCGCAGACGAGGTGGTGCTCGCCGACGGGTCGCTGCCGCACGACGTCGCCCTGCTGGCCACCGGGCTGGCGGCCCCTCCGCTGCTGCAGCGCCTGGGCCTCGGGGACGCCGACGGCGTCCCCGTCACCGCCACCCTGCGGCACGTCGACCACCCGGAGATCTACGCCGGCGGCGACTGCGCCCACTTCACCCCGGGACGACTCCCCCGGATCGGCGTGCACGGCGTACGCCAGGGGCCGGTCCTGCTCGCCGGCCTGCTGGCCCGTGCCCACGGCGACGACGCCCCGACATACGAACCCCCGACGAAGGCGCTCTCGGTGCTCGACCTCGGGGACGGCGTCGGGCTGGCGGTCCGCGGTCGCTGGTGGTGGTACGGCGTGAGTGCCCTGAGGCTCAAGCAGCGCATCGACCGTCGGTGGCTGCTGAAGTACCGCTGATCACGCCTTACGCCAACGGCCTCGAGCCACCGCCACCCGACTAGATTGGGCCGCATGCCCCGCGGACCGCTGCCCTCCCGACGAGGCCCCACCCCATGACCCAGCTCGAGCTGCTCCCACCTCTCGGCTCCTTCGACCACTACGCCCGCCTGGTGCGGCGCAGCCTCGACGTCCCGACAGCCCTCGTCAGCATCGTCGAGACCTACCGCCAGGTGTTCCCCGGCGCCCTCGGCCTGCCCGACCCCTGGCAGAAGGAGCGCGAGACGCCGCTGTCGCACTCGTTCTGCAAGTACGTCGTCGCCGACGAGCGGCCGCTGGTGATCGAGGACGCCCGTCAGGACGAGCGCCTCGCGGACAACCTCGCCATCTCGGACCTGGGGGTCATCGCCTACGCCGGGTGGCCGATCACCAACAGCCACGGCGAG
This sequence comes from uncultured Actinomycetota bacterium, assembly GCA_963761285.1. Taxonomy (GTDB): domain Bacteria; phylum Actinomycetota; class Actinomycetes; order Propionibacteriales; family Nocardioidaceae; genus Nocardioides. The sequence goes on from CAVXGJ010000001.1 coordinate 83,953, forward strand.
GTGATCGGCTCCCTGTGCGCCATCGACAGCAAGCCCCGCACGTGGACCGAGCTCGACCTGGAGAACCTTGCCGACCTGGCCGCGGCATGCTCGGCCGAGATCGCCCAGCGCGAGCTGGTCCGGGCGACGTCGAGCCTGGTCACCGAGCTCGAGCGCAGCAACGAGCACCTCGCGACCCTGGGCGCCCAGGTGAGCCACGACCTGCAGAACCCGCTCGGCGCCCTGTCCGGCACGCTGGAGCTCCTCGACGAGGAGCGCACGGCCGCCGACCCGGACCTGGCCACCATCGGGATGCTGATCGGCCGGGCACACCGCTGCGTCTCACGGATGTCGGAGCTGGTGCAGGACGTGCTGAGCTACGCCGTCGTCGGCGGCGAGCTGGTGCTGCACGAGCTCGATGTCGCCGACCTCGTGGCGTCGGTCCTCGACGACCTACCCTCCCTGGCGGAGGTCGCGGTCCATGTCGGGGAGCTCCCACCCGTGACCGCTGACGGTCTCCAGCTCCGGCTGCTCCTGCAGAACCTCCTCGCCAACGTGTCGAAGCACGCGGGCGGCGGGACCGCCGAGGTGCAGGCTCATCTCGACGGCGACGACTGGGTGCTCGAGGTGATCGACCACGGCCGGGGCATCCCGCCCGAGGCCCGCGAGCAGGTGTTCGCCGCCCACACCCGCCTCGACCGCTCGGTGCCCGGATCAGGCCTGGGTCTGGCGACCTGCCGTCGCGTCGTCGAGGCGCACGGCGGCACGATCGGGCTCGCCGAGACCCCCGGTGGGGGTACGACGGTCCTGGTCAGACTGCCCCGCTGATCGCCCGCTCGGGCGGCCCGGGTGGCTCGGTCGCGTCGCGCACCGGGCGGCCCCGCCACCAGCTCGCCAGCGCGAGGCCCGTCGCGACGTCCCACAGCCCCCACAGCGCGGCCACGAAGACCACCCCGCCGAGGTCGGAGAAGAACCCGAGGGCCAGCACCACGGCCAGGCCGGTGTTGCGGATGCCCAGCTCGAAGGTCATCGCGCGGGTGCCCTGCTCGGAGAGCCGGCAGACCCGCCCGGTGCCGTAGCCCACCCCGAGGGCCAGGAAGTTCTGGGCGACGATCGGGAGGACCACGACGCCGATGTAGGTGACGAAGATGTCGAGCTGGCTGGCGAGCCCGCCGACGACGATCAGGAGCAGCAGCACCAGCGCGCCCGGCTCGACGTACTTCTGGGCTCGCTCGGCGAACGCCGGCGCTCGCCAGGCGACCAGGAGCCCGAGTGCGAAGGGCAGCCCGATGAGCAGCGCCACCTCGCTGACGACGTCCCAGGGCTCCAGCTCGATGTCGCGCAGCAGCGCATCGGCCTTCGGGTTGAGCCCACTCCAGAACGCCAGCGCGACCGGGGTGACCAGCACGGCGAGCACGTTGGAGACGCCCGTCAACGAGATCGACAGCGCCACGTCGCCGCGGGCCCGGTGGGTCAGGATGTTGGACAAGTTGCCCGCCGGGCAGCACGCCACCAGCAGCATCCCGATCGCGACGGACCCCTTCACGCCGAGCGCCAGGGTCAGCAGCAGCGTGAGACCGGGCGCCACGACGTACTGCGCCACGACCCCGACCACGATCACCCACGGCCGGCGTACGACGTCGCGGAAGTCACCGAGGCGGGTGTCGAGGGCGACCCCGAAGAGGAAGAACGCGACGATGATCTTGGTGCCGAGCTGGAGGCTGTCGCTCAAGTCGAGCGAGAGCTGGTCGATGTCGACCGCCAGAGCGGTCAGGAGCGCGGACATGGGGCGCAGCCTCGCACGACGGACGGCTCGCGCGTGGACGATTCCATCACCGCCCCATCAGCGACCCCTCAGCGACCCCTCAGCGACCCATCGTCTCGACGATCACCCTGGCCAGTGCCGGCCCGGCGTCCTCCTGGAGGAAGTGCCCGGCGCCGGCGATCGTGACGTGGTCACGCCCCCGGGCTCCCGGGACCCGCTCGGCGAAGACCGACTCCCACCCGCGTGTCGCCGGATCGCCGTCGGAGAAGGCGGTGACGAACGGCCGCTCGAACGCCTCCAGCGCGCGCATGGTGCGGCGGCCGATCCGGGCGCCGGGGTCGTTGCGGGTCAGCGGCAGCAGGGCGGTCATCTGGCGCAGGCCGGCGGTGTGTCCGGGCGTCGGGAACGGGGCGTCGTACGCCGCCAGCACCTCGCGTGACAGGGGCCGCTGGGTCGAGGCACCGACGAAGTCGCTGGCGCGCAGCTCGGGGGCGCGCTGGGTGTAGAGGAGGTAGTCGAGCAGACCCTCCTCCAGCACGACCCGTGAGTCACCCTCGCCGTGGACCGCCCAGGTGAGGCGGCCGGCGAGCGACGGGTCGGCGGTGTGCAGGATGGTGTTGGCCGCGACCACAGCCGCGAACCGCTCCGGCTCCCCGGCCAGCACGCTCAGCCCGATCGGACCGCCCCAGTCCTGGGCGACGAGGGTGACGTCGCGCAGGTCGAGGCCGGTCACCAGGCTGCGCGTCCAGGCGATGTGTCGGGCGAGGGTGTAGTCGTAGGGGCTGCTCGGCTTGTCGGAGCGTCCGAAGCCGATGTTGTCCGGTGCGATGACGCGGAGGCCCGCCGCGACGAGCACCGGGATCACCGAGCGGTAGAGGTAGGACCAGGTCGGCTGGCCGTGCAGGAGCAGCGCGACCGGTCCGTCCGCCGGCCCCTCGTCGAGGTAGTGCATCCGGAGCGGGTCGAGGTCCTCGGCGACCACGTCGGCGTACCGAGGGGCGAAGGGGTAGTCGGGGAGGTCGACGAAGCGCTCGTCGGGGGTGCGGTGGACGGCGAGGGGCATGAGCGGAGTCTGCTCGACTCAGGCTTCTCTTGGGTGGACCCGCTAGCATCCGTCTCGAGGGGAGTACCTCACTCAGACCATCCCGGTCATTACGGCACCTCCACAGGCGCCTCGGGTGGTTGCCGGTCCCACGGGGCCGGTGAGGGAGACCTCAAGCACTCTTGCTTGAGGAGATCTCTGTGAACGACACCGGCACGCTCGACACCATCGCCACCCCCACGCTGTGGGCGGTCACGATCGGTGCGGTGCTCCTGCTCCTGGCCGTCGACTTCGTCGCAACCCGCAAGCCCCACGAGGTCTCGATGCGTGAGGCGCTCGCCTGGTCGGCGTTCTACGTCGCCCTCCCGCTCGCCTTCGGCGGCTACGTCTGGTCGCAGCACGGCAGCGACCGGGGCGTGGAGTACTACACCGGCTACCTGGTCGAGAAGACCCTCAGCGTCGACAACCTCTTCGTCTTCATGCTCCTGCTCGCGGCCTTCGCGGTGCCGAAGGCGCTCCAGCAACGGGTCCTGCTCTACGGGATCATCGGCGCCCTCGTGCTGCGCGGCATCTTCATCGCCCTGGGCGCCGCGGCACTGTCAGCCTTCGACTGGGTCTTCCTGGTCTTCGGCCTGGTGCTGGTCGCGACCGGCGCCAAGCTGTTGCGCGACGCGCTGAGCAAGGACGACCACGAGGTCGACATCAACTCGATGCGGATCGTGCGCGTCGTACGCCGCCTCATGCCGGTCACCGACACCTACGAGGGGACGACGCTGGTCACCCGCGTGCGGGTCGGCGAGATCTCGAAGCGCGCCCTGACCCCGTTCGCCCTCGTCGTCATCGCTGTGTTCGCAACCGACGTCGTCTTCGCCATCGACTCCGTGCCGGCGGTCTACGGCATCACCGGCGACCCCTACCTGGTGTTCGCCACCAACGCCTTCGCGCTGCTCGGGCTCCGGGCGTTGTACTTCGTGCTGCAGGGGGCGCTGGCCAAGCTGGTGCACCTCAACTACGGCCTCGCCGCGATCCTCGGCTTCATCGGGGTCAAGCTCGCCCTCCACTGGGCGCACCTGCAGTGGAGCTCGGTGCCGGAGATCCCGACCCTGACCTCGCTCGCGGTGATCATCGGCGTTCTCGCGCTGACGGTCACGACGTCGCTGGTCGCTTCCGGGCGGGCCGAGCGGGCCGAGCTGGCCGAGCTGGCCGAGCTGGCCGAGCCTCAGTCGGGGTCGTTGGACAAGAAGAACTCCGTGGTCGTGGCTCCATCCGGGAAGATCGTCCAGGCGGCGAACAGGTCGAACTCGTCGGGCAGCGGACTCTGACCCTGGTAGCGGTCGAGGTAGCAGGTCTCCACCGAGACCCGCTCCTTGGGGCCGGCGGCTGCGGCGTCGAACGGGTCGCACTCCAGGTCGCGTGAGATCTCCAGCTCGTCGGCGCCGAAGTCGGCGAACTCATTCTTCGAGACCCCGCGGTAGGTGGCCGACAGCATCGTGCGATCCCGGGCGGTGTCCTTGCCGAGGTCATCGATGATGTCGTCGTAGGTCGTCTCCAGGGCGACGCGCTCCCAGGTGGCCGGGACCGTGGAGTCGATCCAGGCGGTCATGGTCTCCTCGCCGTCCACCCACCGCCCGTCGCTGTCGACCTCGGTCGACGAGCAGGCCGAGACGGTCAGGAGGCAGAGGCCGGCGAGCACAGAGGGGAAGAGGCGGAGCGGGGTCGAGTTCATGCCGCCACTGTGCCGGGGGAAACCGTCGGTAGGCATCAGCACCAGTACTCAGGTCGGGTGCTTGCACCAGGCGGACCTTCCTTGGCAGGGGGGACCTTTGGCACTGCCATCGGACGGGCTCCGATGGTCTGGTGAGACCTCAGTGAGAGCCGCACTGCGTCGTCCGTCGTGACGAACGTGCGGCTCGCATCACGATCAGCCACACCGCAACGGAGCCCCCATGCTGTCCACGCAGACCGCCCAGGTCGTCAAGGCCACTCTGCCCGTCATCGGAGCCGCCATCGGCGACATCACCCCGGTGTTCTACGCACGAATGTTCCGGGCACACCCCGAGCTCGAGCGCGACCTCTTCAACCGGGCCAGCCAGGCCCAGGGAGACCAGCAGACGGCGCTGGCGAGCGCCATCGCCGCCTACGCGACCCTCCTGGTGGCCGATGACGGACCCGACCCGCTGGAGGTGCTGTCGCGGATCGCACACAAGCACGCGTCCCTGGGCATCACCGAGGACCAGTACCCGATCGTCCACGAGCACCTCTTCGCCGCCATCGTGGAGGTGCTCGGAGAGGCCGTCACACCCGAGGTCGCCGCCGCCTGGGACGAGGTCTACTGGCACATGGCGCATGACTTGGTGACGATCGAGAAGCGGCTCTACGCCGCGACCGGAGTTGCCGACGGCGACGTGTGGCGCGGCCTCGTCGTACGTCGGCGACTGCAGGAGTCACCGGACACGGTGTCCTTCATCCTCGGCAGCGCCGACGGCGCTGTGTTGCCCCCGTCTCGTCCGGGCCAGTACATCTCGGTCCAGGTGCCGCTGCCCGACGGCGCCCGCCAGATCCGGCAGTACAGCCTCACCCATGCGGCGCTCGCCAGCGAGTGGGGCATCTCGGTCAAGGCAGTCCCGCCCGGAATGCGCGCTGACGGCACGACACCGCCGGCGGGCGAGGTGTCGAACTTCCTGCACGACAACCTGTTCGAGGGTGATGAGGTCGCGGTCTCGGCCCCCTTCGGAGACCTTGTCCTGCGCGACTCCGATGCACCCCTGGTGCTGGTCTCCGCCGGGATCGGGATCACACCGATCCTCGGGATCCTCCACTACCTGGTCGGCACCGGGTCCACTCGCGAGGTGCTCGTGCTGCACGCCGACCGCTCTCCGGCCCGTCATGCGCACCGTCAGGAGCTCAAGGAGCTCGTCGCGTCCCTGCCGGCCGCCAAGCTGCACCGGTGGTACGAAGACCTCGGGGCCCACGCGACCCAGGACGCCCTCCGGGTAGGACGGGTCGACCTGGACTCGGTGGAGATCCCCCTCGAGGCGGAGGTCTACCTGTGCGGGCCGATGCCGTTCATGGCGTCGGTACGTCGGGTCCTGGTCGAGCGCCACGTCCCCGAGGCCGACATCCACTACGAGATCTTCGGTCCTGACAAGTGGCTCGCCCTGGCCTGAGGGTGACTGCTCTTGACAGACGGACGATCGCCGCGCAATGTCGTTTCAAGGAGCTCGGAACCCGTGGGGCGTAGCGGCTCGTCGTTCACCCGAAGAAGGAGGCCCGATGGCCACCAGACGTCGACAGTGCGCCGCGATGCAGGAGTTCGAGCGGTTGCTCGAGGAGCAACCGTCCTTCCGGACCAATCAGCGAAAGGCTGAGGAGTTCACCGCCCGCGCGGTCGCGTCGGGCGAGGCCAACAGGGTCGCGAAGAAGCTGGTGACCATCCCGACGGTCGTGCACGTGGTCTACAAGAACGACGACCACAACATCAGCAGGTCGCAGATCAAGAGCCAGATCGATGCGCTCAACCAGGACTTCCGAGCCACCAACCCCGATGCTTCCGCAGTGCCCGACGCGTGGAAGGGATTGCTGGCCGACTCCAAGATCACCTTCCGCCTCGCCAACAAGGATCCTGAGGGGAAGAAGACCGACGGGGTCGTCCGGGTGAAGACCGATCGCCTCTACTTCGGCACCGGCGACGACGTGAAGCGCAGCGGCAAGGGCGGCTCGGCTGCCTGGCCGACCGACTCCTACCTCAACATCTGGGTGTGCAAGCTCGGCGGCGGCCTGCTCGGCTACGCGCAGTTCCCCGGTGGGCCCAAGGCGACCGACGGGGTCGTGGTCCTCCACTCGGCCTTCGGTACCGAAGGCACCGCCACCGCTCCGTTCAACAAGGGCCGGACCCTGACCCACGAGATCGGGCACTGGCTCAACCTGCGCCACATCTGGGGCGACACGCTCGACTGCAGCGGCGGCGACCGAGTACCGGACACCCCCAACTGCGAGGGCCCCAACTACGGCACCCCGACCTTTCCCGTGGTCACCTGCGGCAACGGCCCCAACGGCGACATGTTCATGAACTACATGGACTACGTCGACGATGCGGCGATGTACATGTTCACCGCCGGCCAGGTCTCGCGGATGAGCGCGTGCCTGGCAGGTCCTCGCAAGTCACTGATGGAGGCTGAGGGCCGCCGGTGAGAGCTGACCAGGTACGCGGGCGCTGGGTGCACGCCCACGAGGAGGACACCGCCGAGCAGATGGTGTTCCGCCCCGCGGGCACCGACCTTCCTCCGTCGCGCGGCCGGATGGCGTTCGACCTGCGCGCTGACGGCACCTTCGCCGAGACCGGACTCGGCGCAGCCGACGTGCCCGAGGAGGCCACCGGCAGCTGGGCGGTCGAGGGCGAGACGATCACGCTGAGCGAGGGGGCCACCCAGTCGGTACCACGAGAGATGGAGGTCGTCTCGGCCGACGAGGAGCGGTTGGTCATCCAGAAACACCGCAAGAGTACGGGGATCTGAGGCCACCCGGGTCCTAGTCTGTGGCGGCCGAGCGCCGCCCCGGCGCACCCGCCTGCCATCGAACGACCGTCGAGCAAGGAAGAATCATGTGCCGAATCCTCGCCTATCTCGGGCCGGAGCTGCCGTTGGACTGTCTGCTCCTGAAGCCGGACAACAGCCTGATCAACCAGACCCTGGACCCGGAGCGTCATCCACTGCTGCAGCTCGCGGGATGGGGCTTCGGGGCTTGGAGCGAACACCTGTTGAAGCCGGAGGCGCCGCTGCTCTACCACCGGCCCATGGCTGCCTTCTACGACGACAACACCGACAGCTTGATCCCGAGCCTCCAGGCCAGCACCTTGCTCGCTCACGTGAGAGCGGCGGCGTACAACTCCAAGACCGTCCTTGCCGACGAGAACTGCCACCCGTTCTCCTACAAGAAGACTCCTTGGATCGTTGCTCAGAACGGCGACATGCCGGACTGGAGGATCTTGCAGCGCGAGCTGCTCGCGCACTGCAAGGACAGCTACCTCGAGCAGATGCGGGGCACGACCGACACCGAGTTCCTCTACGTGCTCCTGCTCTCGCTGCTCGAGGGTGACAGCGACGAGGAGGTGCAACGCGGCTTCGAGGAGCTGTTGAGGGTCATCGTCGCGGCGATGGAGAAGCTCGACCTCAAGGCGCTGACCAAGCTGAAGATGGCGCTGGTCGCCCCCAACCGGATCATCGGCGTCAACTTCGGCACGGGCCACCACGGCGAGACCCGTCCGGCCGGGGACTGGCGAGAGCTACGGAAGGCGGGGCCCGGCACGGACGACTACTCCCTCTCGATGCTCCTGGAGCCCATGTACCTCCTGTCCGGTCGCAACTTCGAGGACTACGAGGAGTCCTACGACGTCGACGTGACGCCCATCGAGGAAGCGACATCGGTCCTCTTCGCCTCGGAACCCCTGACCGACGAGACCGATGACTGGACCGAGCTGAAGTTCGGCGAGATCGTGTTCCTCGAGCGGACCGGCGACGACATCACGCGGACCATCGGCACGTTGGACGTGTAGGCGGACGCAACGTGGCGCCCAGAAGCGTGCATCACAAGCAGACGGTGGCACGGCTCGTAGTCGGACGCATACAGACTGCCCACCATGGAAGATCGATGGGGACCGGACCCGACGAACAAGATGTGGGAGCGTTGGCGACGCCCCGTGCTGGTGTTCGTCGCGATCGTCTTCATCGTCAATCAGTGGGAGCGGTTCGCTTCCGGGCAGACGTTCGTGATCGTGACCGGTGTCGGGGTGGCGGCCTTCTGGATCTCTTTGATCTTCACGCGCAGCAGTCCCGAACCGACGCGCAGGACGGACGGTGAAGCGTGGCGGACCAATGCACAGCGAGGGCTGTGGGTCTTCGGGCTCTGGACCGTCGTGGCGTTGAGCTGGCTTGTGGTTGCAGCCTCGCTCTACTCGATTCGACCTCTCAACTTCGTGGCGCCTGCGCTCCCGGCGCTGCTGGTGGCGTTGCAGTCGTGGAAGTACCGCAATGCCGACCGGCTAGCGGAGCTCCAGCAGCGGGCCACCAACCCATAGCCACTGGACCTCTCCCGAGCAAGCGCGCCGTCACGCTCGTGGAACCGCACCGCCGCACGGAACCGAGTGCGGCGACGCAACGTCTATCCAGCATGAGGCACCTGTCGCTGGTCGTCGTCGCAGTCTTAGCCCTTGCCCTGTCGGGCTGCGGGCAGGAGGGGCCCGCCTCGACGGGCTCCGGGACTGCAGAGGTATCCAGTCCTGCCGGCAATGACGAGGGCGACCTGGTCCTCTACGTCAGCAACCAGTCGTTCGACGACGAGCGGGTTCACGTGACGGTCACGCTCGACGGCGAGGTCGTCGTCGACGACGACTTCGATGTCGAGGGTCAGCACACCTGGGTGCGATTCCCCCTGGCCGTCCCCACCGGCGTCCCCCTTGAGCTGGCGGCCACCACCGACTCCGGTGCAACCCTCGAGACGACTGTGTCCGCTCGCGAGGACGGCACCCGAGCCGTCATCATCAGCCACTGGACGGAGGGTGGCTCCCCGACGCTGGAGGCGACGGTGACCCGCGAGCCGGTGGCGTTCGACTAGCTGGGCGCGCCGGCCACGGAGGGCGGGTACGTCACCGGGTTTCGTCGACGCTCGCTGGCGCTCGCTGCTCAACCTCCGGTGGTGGCACCTTCCCTGGCGCTCGCTGGGTCTCGACACGGACTCGCCTAGCGGCTCGCCCGGCTCGACCACCTTGCAGGCAGTCACTGTTCAGACGGCTCGAGGGGGAGGCGGCGTACGGACTCGAAGCGGCGGGCCGAGCCGTCGATCGGGTCGGTGAAGGAGAGCTCGGCGGCCAGGAGCTGGAGGGGGCGGGTGAAGTCGTCGACGGGCACGTCGTGGATCTCGGGGTAGAGCGGGTCGTTGACGATCGGGATTCCCAGGCCGTGCAGGTGGAGGCGGAGCTGGTGGGTGCGTCCGGTGTGGGGTGTGAGCCGGTAGACGGCCAGGTCGCCCTCCCCGACACCGTGCTCCTCGACCTCGATGTCGGTGACGGCGTTGACCGGAGCCCCCGGCACGACCTCGCCCTGCCAGACACCGCGCTCCTTGCGCAGGTGGTTGCGCACCGTGGTCGGGAGCTCGAGGTCGTCGCGCCACGGCGCCAGCGCCCGGTAGGTCTTGCGCACCTCGCCGTGCTCGAAGAGCACCTGGTGGGGTCCGCGCCAGCGACGTTCGGTGGCCAGCATCAGCAATCCCGACGTGACCCGGTCGAGGCGGTGCAGCGGTGAGAGCTCGGGCAGGTCGAGCTCGTCACGCAGCCGCACGACCACGCTCTGCTGCACGTGCCTTCCCCGCGGGATCGTGGCCAGGAAGGCCGGCTTGTCGATGACCACGAGCCGCTCGTCGCGGTGCACGATCACGATCTCCCCTGGTACGTCGGGCTCCTCGCGCAGGTCGCGGTGGAACCAGACGAACGTGTGCGGCGCATAAGGATCCTCAGCCAGCACCGGACGCAGGTCGTCGTAGACGAAGCGGCCCTCGGCGAGCATCGGCGCGACCTCGACGCGGGCGGGCAGCCGGTGACGCAGCCACTCCCCCATCGTGGTGGCCCCACCAGGCGTGACACCCGTCGCGTCGCGGTCCTCCGTGCGCAGCCAGGCCGCGTCGAGCCCGTGGCGTCGGGGTAGCGGAGAGCGAGGGGGCATGGGCCGAGGCTACGGCGAGCGACGCGCTGGACCGGCGCGCGGCGCACGTCACGTGCGTGGCATGGTTCAGCCAGACATCCCCCGGAGGTTCCCTTGTCGGCTCAGCTCATCTCGACAGTCATCGACGACCTGGAGTCCGCCGAACGGCTCGTCCCGGAATGGGTGGCGTTGGCCGACGCCTCCTCGGGCGGTCCTTTCAGCCGTCCCCTCTTCGCCCTCACCTGGTGGCGCACCCTCGGCACCGGCTCGCTGCACCTCGTGACCGTGCGTCGCGACGGGGTGCTCGTGGCCCTCGCGCCGCTGCACCGCCGCCGCGTGGGCCCCTTGCAGGTCGTTCGTTGGCTGGGGCACGGCCTCGGCACGATCGGCGAGGCCCTGGTGCACCCCGATCACCCCGACGCCGCCCGGACGCTGTGGGATGCGGCCGCGGGCCGCGGGCAGGTCCTCGACCTGCTCGAGTCCCACGAGGGCGGTCCGCTTCCCCAGGAGCAGCACCTTCGCCGGCGCCGCGTCACCAGCATCCCCCGCGACACCTGTCCGGTCATCGACGTCCGCGGCGACGCCGAGACCCAGCTGGCGGCCCGCGAGCAGAAGCGCGTACGACGTACGGTCCGGGTCTCGCAGCGCCGTCTGGAGGCAGACGGTCTCGCCTTCGAGGTGAAGGCCGCCCACGACAGCGCGACGCTGGCCGAGCTGCTGCCCGACATCCGTCAGGTCTTCGACATCGCGGAGGCCGAGCGGCCCCGCCAGCACCTCCTCGCCGGTGAGTGGGAGGACTTCACGACGGGCATCCTCACCGGAGGCGTCGCCTCCGACGGGGTGCTGGCCCTGGTCGCCTACATCGGCGGCAAGCCGGCGGCCTTCGACATCATCCTGCTCTCGCCGCAGCGGATGTCGGCCTGGATCGGGCGTTTCGACCCCGACACCTCTCACTACGCGCCGGGCCACCTGCTGCAGTGCGCCGGGCTCGACTGGGCCGCGGCCCACGGCTACACCGTCATCGACCTCCTGCTCGGCGACTCGTTCTACAAGCAGCTCTGGGCCGACCGGACCTACGCCACGCTCGAGGTCCAGGCCGGCTCGCGCTCCTCGCTGGCTGCGCTCCGGGCGATCAGCCGGCTGCGCGCGAAGCTCCGCGGCAACTGAGCGTCAGCGCGACAGCGCGGCGTCGCGGACCTGCTCGAGCCGCGCCCGAAGAGCCTCGGAGTCGACCCACCGCTCCAGGCTGCCGATCAGGAACTCCCGGTCCACGTCGACCGGACCCCGGTAGGACTCGGTCCAGTCGACGACTGCGGTGACCTGGTCGCCGCTGGTCAGGAGGTTGCCCAGCCAGAAGTCGCCGTGCACGAGCACCGTCCCGTCCGAGCGTCTCGTCAGCTCCTGGATCTCGGCCAGCACCTCGGCGGCGCGGGCGACCCAGTGGGCAAGAGAGTCCTCATCGAGCCGGTCCAGCACCAAGGTCGTACCCGGGAGCCACGAGCAGCGGCTGACCGCCGGGGTCGGCTCCCCCAGGACTCGCGGAGCCCGGGCGAAGCCGACGTGCTCGAGCTCGCGCAAGGCGTCGACCTCGCCGTTCACCTGGTCGACGAGGAAGCGTCGCTCGACAGCGCTGACCGGGTCGCCCCGGAGGATCTTGAGCTCCTCGCTGTCGCGGTTGCTCACGTTGCCCACGATCCGGTCCGCAGCTGGTCCTGCGCCACCCGCTACGACCAGCCAGGCCGGGCACAACCGGAGCACCTGGCTCGCCGGCAGGCGTGCGGCGCCGCTCAGGGCCGTGGCTCGCCAGCCGTCCACGTGGGCACGGGTGGAGCCGAGGACCGCCGCCAGGCTCGAGCCCGCGAGGGCGTCGAAGGCAACCACCGGGGCGTCGCCGGACCTCAGCAGGCCGAAGGCCTGGTGGGTCGTCAGGCCGTGGGCGCGAAGTCGTCGGACCGCCTGTCCTCGGGTCTGTCGGATCGACGTCGACCGCTCCGACGCACTGTCGCGCCGGGTGACGCGGTCGAGGATCCGCAGGGGGCTGGTGCGGGTGTCCCCGACGACCACGACCACCGCCCGATCGGTCCGGACGCCGTCCCAGAACTGCTGCGGCAGGGCCGCTACGTCGACCTGGTCGAGGCAGACCACGTCGAAGGATCGGCCACCGACGGATCCGATCGCCGACTCCGACAGGACCGTGACGTCGGCGGAGGCTCGACGCAGCGGGACCTCGGCGCGACGTCCGGCGCCGTCGACGAGGAGCACCCGATCCTGAGGGCCGAGGTCGACCAGATCCACCCAGGTGGCGTTGACCTCCGGCGCGTCCGTCACTGTCGTCCTCTCGTGGTGGTCCTGCAACGTTCGTGGGGGGAACATCGGGGCCCAGGATCCCGTTGAGGGTACGGCGTCGCAGCACCCACCCTTCGGGAGGTGGGGCGCGGCGGACAGACGCGGGACGGTGGTGGATTCGCACTCGCCCGACGTACGACCACCCGCGCAGACACCCACGACGAGGCCCAGGAGGGCTCCCCATGACGAAAGTCCTGATCATCGGCGCACACGGCAAGATCGGCCAGCTGGCCACCCGCGACCTCACCGCTGCGGGCAACCACGTGTCCGGCGCGATCCGCAAGGCCGAGCAGTCCGACGACCTCCGCGAGGCCGGCGCCGAGCCGGTGGTCGCCGACGTCGAGAACCTCACCGTCGACGAGCTGGTCGAGGTCGTCTCCGGCCACGACGTCGTCGTCTGGTCGGCCGGCGCCGGGGGCGGCAGCCCCGAGCGCACCAACGCCGTCGACCGCGATGCCGCGATCCGCACCATCGACGCCGCCGAGCGCGCCGGCGTGCCGCACTTCGTGATGGTGTCCTACTTCGGAGCCGGCCCCGACCACGGTGTCCCCGAGGACAACGACTTCTACACCTACGCCGAAGCCAAGACCGCGGCCGACGAGCACCTCGCCGCGACGTCGCTCGGCTGGACGATCCTGCGGCCGAGCGCGCTGACCGACGAGCCGAGCACCGGTGGGATCGAGACCGGCGACGGTGTCGAGGCCTCGCAGGTCTCCCGCGCCACCGTCGCTGCCGTGATCGCCGCCGTGGTCAACCACCCCGAGGCCAGCGCCCGGCTGACGCTGCCCTTCAACGACGGCGACCGCCAGGTCGGCGACGTCATCACCGTCGGACACGTCCGAGGCTGAGCGGGTCTGTGCCGGTCCGGGTCGAGCGAGATACTGCTCGGATGAGCGACACGAGCCGGCCCGGCACAGGCACTCCCAGCACGAGCACTGCTGACGCATGGGGGATCCAGCGCGACTGGATCGATGCCGACGACCGTGAGCAGCGCGTGCCCGAGGAGACCGTGCGCCTGCTGCGGGAGGTCATCGGGCAACCGCCTGCCGACCTCGACGACCGCGCGCCGGTCGTCACCCGACCCGGCCGCGGGACCGGACTCGTCGGCGAGGTCGCCTGCGAGGACGGCACCCGGCGACGCCTCGACGACGTCGTCGACGCCGACTTCCCACTCGGCTATCACTCGCTCACCACCGACGCGGGCCAGCCGCGGCGACTGATCGTCTCCCCCGGTCGCTGCTGGTTGCCTCCGGAGCAGACCTGGGGCTGGTCGGTGCAGCTCTACGCCGCCCTGTCGTCGGGCAGCCAGGGCATCGGCGATCTCGCCGACCTGCGGTCGTTGCGACAGTGGACCGAGCAGCTCGGCGGCGGCTTCCTGCTCGTCAATCCCCTGCACGCGACCGCCCCCGGCCTGCCCCAGGAGTCCAGTCCCTACCTGCCGGCAACCCGTCGCTTCCGCAACCCGCTCTACCTGCGCCTCGACGAGGTCGCGGGGGTCGCGGATGACCCCGACGGGCAGGGCGGGACCTCGGGCGAGCTGCCGCCCCGGCCCGAGCCGGGGGTCATCGACCGTGACCTCGCCTGGACCTACAAGCGCGCGGTCCTGCACCGGGCCTACTCGGCGCTGTCGGTCGAGGAGCGTGAGGCCGGGCCGTTCGCCGAGTGGCGCGTCGAGCAGGGCCCGGCCCTGGAGGAGTACGCCGTGTGGGCGGTGCTCGCCGAGGAGCACGGTCCTGACTGGCACGCCTGGCCGCGGGCCCTGCACGACCCGCACGGGTCCGACGTACGACGGGTGGCGGGTGAGCGTGCCGACGAGGTGGGCTTCCACGCCTGGCTCCAGTGGCTGCTCGCCGAGCAGCTGCGCGAGGCGAGCGGCGAGCTGACCGTCATCCAGGACCTCCCGATCGGGGTCTCCGGGGGTGGCGCGGATGCCTGGGCCTGGCAGGGCGTGCTCGCCGGCGGCATCACCGTCGGTTGCCCGCCCGACGCCCTCAACAGCGTCGGGCAGGACTGGGGCTCGCCGCCGCTGATCCCGTGGCGGCTGCGCGAGGCCGACTACGAGCCGTTCATCGAGTCCGTACGCTCCACGATCGCCGGCGCCGGTGGGATTCGGATCGACCACGTGATGGGGCTGTTCCGGCTGTGGTGGATCCCGGAGGGCGAGGTGGCGACCGAGGGTTGCTACGTCCGCTACCCGGCCGACGACCTGCTCGACATCGTCTGCCTGGAGTCGCACCGCGCGCAGGCGGTCGTCGTCGGCGAGGACCTCGGCACGGTCGAGGACGGTGTCACCGAGGCGCTCAGCGAGCGCAACATCCTCAGCTACCGGGTGCTCTACTTCGAGGACGAGGAGCCGGAGAGCTGGCCGGCGTTGTCGTTGGCAGCGGTGACCACTCACGACCTGCCGACGATCGCCGGCCTGTGGAGCGGCTCCGACGTCGAGGACGCCCTGGCCAGCTCGACGATGCGCGAGGAGGATCTGCGCACCGGGCGCGAGGAGCTGCTCGCACGGATCAGCCGCGACGGGCTGCCCGCTGATGCTGCTGTCGGGGAGGCGGTGGCGGCCGCCTACGGGCGATTGGGGCGCGCCGACAGCCTGCTGCTCGCGCTCTCGCTCGAGGACGCAGTGCTCGAGGAGCGGCGCCCCAACGTGCCCGGCACCACCGCCGACGACCGGGACAACTGGTGCATCCCGCTGCCGGTCGACGTGGACGCCCTGCCGGGCCTGCGCTCGCCGCAGGTCGTGGTGGACGCGGTGACGCAGGACTGAGCCGGCGTCAGGAGGCCTCGGGATCGGTCGCCGGACCGTCGTCGATCGCGCCACCCTCGTCGGCCCACTCCGAGCCGGTCTCGGCATCCTTGGCCGGGTCGGACTCGACGTCGCCGTCGGCGGCCGGCTTGCCGTCCGACGTCTCGCCGGGCTGCTGGCTCGACATCAGGACCCCTCGGGCGCCGGCGCCGGCTGGGTCTGCGGGTCGGCCGAGGGCTGGTCCGGGTCGAGGCTGGGCACGACGTCGGGTGACTCGACCGGCTCCTGGGGCATGACCGGTGTGGGGGTGGGGTCGCTCGTGGATTCGCTCATGCCTCCAGCCTCACCCGCGGTGCGCCGTCTCGGCTCCCCCCGTGCAGGTGAGCGCCTCCTGCTCAGCCGGTGTTGCGCAACCCCGCCGCGATGCCGTTGATCGTCAGCAGCAGCGCGCGTTGCAGGTCGAGGTCGGGCTCGTCGTCGGGCAGCGCGCGGGTGCGGGCGAGGAGCGAGACCTGCAGGGCGTGCAGCGGCTCGAGGTAGGCATCGCGGATGGCGAGCGTGGCACGCAGGGTGGGTGCCCCGGCGAGCAGCTCGTCCTGACCGGTGACGAGCAGCACCTCCCGGACGGTGCGTGCGTGCTCCTCGCGGATGAGGTCGAAAAGACCGGAGTCGTCGCCGGACGGAAGCAGGGTCCGCACGTAGCGCCCGGCGATGTCGAGATCGGTCTTGGCCAACGTCATCTCCACGTTGGAGAGGAAGGTGCGGAAGAAGCTCCACGAGCCGTACATCTCGCGCAACGTCTCGCCCCGACCGGCCTCGCGGGCGGCGGCGAGCCCGCTGCCCACGCCATACCAACCGGGCAGGATGATGCGCGACTGCGTCCAGCCGAAGACCCACGGGATCGCTCGCAGGTCGTCGAGGCCACCCGGTCCGCCGGGGCGCTTGGCCGGGCGGGAGCCGATGTTCATCTTGCCGAGCTCGTCGACCGGGGTCGCGGCGACGAAGAAGTCGACGAGCGCGGGGTCGCGCACCAGCGCCCGGTAGGCCTCCTGCCCGGAGCCGGCGACCTGGTCCATCGTGGCGTTCCAGCCGTCGAGGACGTCCTGCGGCAGCAGCGAGGTGCGGTGCAGGACCGAGGCCTCGAGCACGGAGGCCAGCGCCTGCTCGAGGTTCTCCCGACCGAGCTGGGCAAGGGTGTACTTGTCGGAGATGACCTCGCCCTGCTCGGTGATCTTGATCGGGCCGTCGAGGCTGCCGTTGGGCTGCGCCATGATCGCCTCGCCCGTGGGGCCGCCACCGCGACCCACCGACCCACCGCGGCCGTGGAAGAGCCGGAGCGTGACGCCGTGGGTGCGGGCGATGTCGCGCAGCGCCCGCTGCGCGCGGTGGATCTGCCACTGGGACGCGGCGATGCCGGCATCCTTGGAGGAGTCGGAGTAGCCGAGCATGATCTCCTGCACGTCGCCGCGGGCGGCCACGACTCGACGGTAGGACGGGTCGCCCAGCAGGGCGTCGAGGAGCGGGCCGGCCGCCTCGAGCTCGGCGACGGTCTCGAAGAGCGGCGCGAAGCCGATGCGCGAGGTGGCTGCGGCGGTCGCGTCGCCGAGGTCGAGGAGCCCGACCTCACGGGCGAGCACGACGACCGCGAACAGGTCGTCGACGTCGTGGGTCATCGAGACGATGTAGGTCTCGATGACGTCGGGGCCGAAGGTGTCGAGAGCGCCGCGGATGGTGGTGAGCAGGTCGAGCACCTGACCGGCCGTGCCCTCGAGCCCGGTGAGGCCGGCGCCGGTCAGCGGTCGACGGGCCGTCATCTCCTGCGCCAGCAGGGCGATCCGCTCGGCCCGGTCGAGCTCGTCGTACGGCGTCTCGAGCTCGCCGGTGCGCGCATAGAGTGCCGCGAGCGCCTCGTGGTGCTTGCCGCTGTGCTCGCGCACGTCGAGGGTCGCCAGCCCCAGCCCCATCGCGGTGGCGGTGCGGACCAGGCGCAGCAGGGCCCCGTCGGCCGTGAGCCGGTCACCGCCGGCGATCAGGGAGTCGCGCACCAGCGCCAGGTCGGCCAACAGCTCGCTGAGGTCGCGGTAGTCGCGCCCCGGCTCATGGGCCGTGGCGTTGGCGAGCCGGTCGCGGGTGCGCAGCAGCCGGACCCGCACATAGCTGAGCTTGAGCCGGTAGGGCTCCTCGGCGTTGAGCCGCTTGATCGTGGAGTAGGTGATCGGCAGGGCCTCGCGGTCGGCATCGAGGCTCGCGGCGAGGGCGTCGGAGATGTCGATCATCCGCGACGAGGACGACAGCTCCTGGAGGAGCTCCTCGACGCCGCGGACCAGCTCGCGCAGGCCGAAGTCGTGCTGGAGGCCGAGCACGTCGAGGGTGACGGCCGGGGTGACGTTGGGGTTGCCGTCGCGGTCGCCGCCGGCCCACGTGCCGAAACGCAGCGGTCGGGCGCCGTCGGGCAGCTCGACGCCGAGCGAGGCCAGGCTGCGGTCGAGCTCGGCGAGCAGGTCGGGCACGACCTTCTCGGCGAGGGTCTGCAGGTAGTAGATGGCCGTGCGCGCCTCGTCGGTGGGCTCGGGCCGGTCGATGCGCAGCTCGTCGGTCTGCCAGAGCAGGTCGACGAGCTCGGCCAGGCGCCGCGCGCTGTCGGAGCGATCCGACGTACGACCGCGTGGGTCCTCGGCGGCGTAGATGACGGCGGCGATCTTGCGCAGCAGGCCGAGCACCGAGCGGCGGGTGGCCTCGGTGGGGTGGGCGGTGAAGACGGGGCGGTACTCCAGGCGTCCGAGCACCTCGGTGATCAGGTCGCGGTCGACGGTGCCGGCCTCGAGCGCCTCGGCGATCCGTCGGGTCGTCGCGGCCAACGGCAGCTCGCGCCGGTTGGTGAGCTCCTGCCAGCGGTGGAGCTGCTCGGTGACGTTGACCAGCTGGAAGTACGCCGTGAAGGCTCGCGCCAGCACGATCGCCGTCGACGCGTCGACCCCGGAGAGCAGCTCGTGCAGGGCGCCGTCGTCAGGCTCGCGACTCAGGGCGCGGACCTGCTCGACCAGCTCCAGCAGCTCGGGGCCCTCGTGGCGGGTCAGCGCCTCGCCCAGCAAGGTGCCGAGCTGACGCACCGAGGCCCGCAGCGCGGTGTGCTGCTCGTCGGTGGAGACGCCGCCGCCGAACTGGCCGGCGTCAGGGGTCCGGCGATCGGCCGCGATCATCTGCTCGGTCGTCGGCGCAGTCGTCGGCGCAGTCGTCGGCGCGGGAGTCTCGGGAACCATGGCGGCATTCTGGCGCACCGATGTTTCGAGCAGGTGGCGAGCGGACCAGGCTTCGGACACCGGGGCAGGTAGCTCGCCAGCACCTCAGTACGTCGTGTGCGCGCCTCTCGCCCACCGCACGGTGTCGGGCACGTCGAAGACCAGCGAGAAGCCGTTGACCGCGATCAGGATCAACAGGTAGACGGCGTACGACGTGCTGGGCTCGCGGGTCGCGAGCACCACCACGGCGACCACCAGCAGCGGCACCCAGGCGATCGTGTGCGGGACGCCCATCACGCTGGTGAACCCGCGGTGCTTGACCAGCAGAGCCAGGTTGGGCAGCAGCCCGCCGATCGTCAGGATCGCGATGACGGGACCGAGCGGCTGATCGAGGAAGAACAGCGAGGCGAGGTTGGCCGGGAGCAGTCCCACGCTCATCCAGACGATCACCCAGGTCGGCGCGCGCAGCAGGCTGCGGAAGAGGTCGGAGAGCAGGTCCATGGGCCGATCCTCGCAGGGTCGGCGTGCGGCGCCGGGGTCTGCCCAGGACCTGTGCGGTCACCCGTGCGGGGGTTGGGGCGGCGCGTGCGTTGGGTCAGGCTGTAGCCGTTGCGCGCGCCGTCGCGCAGCTCACCGTCCTCGGAGGCACCCATGCAACTCCCCGCTCCCTGCGGACCTCTCACCGATCGTCTCGTCACCGCGCTGCGCCGACCCCCGCGCTCCCACGTCCACCTCGTCCGCACGCAGACGCACGAGGCTGCCGACGAGGCGCTCGCGCTGTGGATCCTGCACGAGCTGCACTACCGCGGCTTCGACGACGTCGACGAGCACTGGGAGTGGGCACCGGCCCTCTCCTCGATGCGGCACCACCTCGAGCACGAGCTCGAGGAGCGGTTGCGTGCCGACTTCGCCGACCATCTCCAGACTCGCGGCCTCGTCGACGAGGTGCACGGCGACGGCGACCTCGCCGACGTACTCACTTCGCTCGTGGAGCAGGACGACTCACCGTCCCTGGCCGAGCACCTGCTGCGTGCGGGCACCGCCGACCTCGCCCGCGAGCTGCTGCGGCAGCGCTCGGTCTACCACCTCAAGGAGGCCGACCCCACGGCCTGGGTGGTGCCTCGGCTGGCCGGACGCCCGAAGGCAGCGCTGATGGAGATCCAGTTCGACGAGTACGGCGGCGGACGTGGCGACCGCGTCCATCAGGACCTCTTCGCCCGCGGGCTCGAAGCCGCCGGGCTCAACGCCGACTACGGCCACTACGTCGGCGAGGCACGCCTCTCGGTGCTGGAGCAGAACAACGTGGTCTCGCTCTTCGGCCTGCACCGTCGACTGCGCGGCGCTGCGCTCGGACACCTTGCCGCCTTCGAGGCGACCAGCTCGTTGCCCTCGCGCACCCTGGCCCGGGCGTTGCGGCGCCTCGGCCTTCCCGAGGCGATCGCCGAGTACTACGACGAGCACGTGGAGGCCGACGCCGTCCACGAACAGGTCGCCCTCCGCGACGTCTGTGGCGCCCTCGTGCAGGACGAGCCACACCTGCGTGAGGACGTCATCTTCGGCGCCTGGGCCTGCCTGGAGCTCGAGGCGCGGATGGCCCACGACCTGCTCCAGCACTGGTCGGCCGCCTGATGGTGGCCGAGCCGGAGATCCGGGCGAGCGGCGACACCCCGGTCACCATGCACCCGTGCCCGGGCGGCCCGGTCCTCGTGCGCGGTCGCGCCGAGGTCCTGGGCGACGACGGGGAGTGGCAGGAGACGACTCGCCCGGTCTCGGCGGTCTGCCGCTGCGGGGCCAGCGCGTTGCGGCCGTGGTGCGACGGCACGCACAAGGTGCTCACCCGACGTGGCGCCAACCCGATCGACCGGGCTGCTGGCTGATCCGGTGGTCGCCGTCGGCGGGCCGGGTCGATCGGCCGGCCGCGCCTGAGTCAGCTCACGTGGCAACCAGGCGTACGACGACGCCGCGAGCGCCCCGACGTACCTCACCGGCTCGCCAGCCCTCGTTCGCTGCCCACCGTCCGAGCCGGTCGGCCTGCTCCTCGTCACCGAGCTGGATGAGCAGGTCGGCCCCTTCGGCCACGGCCGCTCGGGCGGCGACGAGGCAGTCGCGCGCGATGTCAAGCCCGTCCGAGCCGCCGTCGATGGCGAGCTGAGGATCCTCCGGGAACCGACCGATCTCGGTGCGCGGCACCCAGGGCGGGTCGGCGATCACGAGGTCGAAAGCGCCGTCCTGGTCGGCGAGCGGATGCTCGAGCGGCACGCACTTCACCCGCACCCGGTCGCTCAGGCCGGCCGTCTCGGCGTTGGCCCGCGCGTACTCGCAGGCCACCGGATCGATGTCGACGCACACCAGCGACGCTCCGCTGAGCGATGCCGCCAGCAGCCCGATGTGGCCGGCGCCGGCGCACAGCTCGAGGATCCTGGCCTGCGGTGCGTCCCCGAGAAGCTCGGCGGCCCAGCTCGACTGCATCATCGTCCAGGACCTCGGTCGCAGCACCCGGTCGTCGTAGGCGATCTGCAGGTCGCCGAAAGCACGGGTGCGTGGGGTCGTGTCCGCGGGAGCCTGGGTCATGGCTCGAGCCTGCCCCGGACGCGCCGCGCGGTCATCCCCTCTCGGGGTGGCCTCCCGGGGTGGCCTCGGCCGCGCGGATGCGCTGGAAGTTGCGACCTCCGCGGGCGAAGGACGCCACGACGGCGGGCGGCGGATCGACCGGACCGGCGCTCCAGTCGCAGTCGCGCACGTGGGTGAGGTCGTGGACGAAGGCGTCGGACAGACGACTGTGGCGCCATGCTCCCAGCAGCGTCCCGAGGTGGAAGAAGCCGTCGCCGTCTCGGGTCCACACCAAGGAGCCGTCCTCAGCATCGGCGAAGCGACGCAAGCGTGCCGCCATCCGCTCGTCCCACCTGCTGGCGACCTTCTCCACCGCGTCGTGCAGGTTGCTGGGTGCGACCTCGAGCCGGCCGCCGACCCCGCACACCCCTTCATCGAGCGCCCAGGTCACCGCGGCAGCGCGGTCCACCTCATCGAGGCGCGACCACATCGGCGCGCGGTAGACCGCTGGGTGCTCCGTCACTCCCTGCCCTCGACCAGGTAGGCGAGGCGGCGCAGGGTCTCGCCGTTGCGCCAGGCGATCTGCGGAGCTCGGACCGGCTTGGGGATCAGACGGCCCGGGCCGCTGCTGACGTCCTCGCTGATGCTCACCTCGGTGCCGGCACCCTGGGCCTTCAGCTGCATCACGACCTCGGCCTCACCGGCCGGCCAACCGCGGGCCCGCAGCTTCAGGAACGACTCCGGAACTGCTTCGAGCACCTCGGTGGTGTCGTCGAGCAACAGCGGCCAAGCGCCGACCGAGTGGTGCAGCTCGCTGCCCACGCTCGGCCAGGCGTCATCGACCTCGCGCATCCGAGAGGCACCGACGACGAAGAGCGGGTAGAGCCAGCCGTCGGCGAGCACGTTCCAGACCTGGTGCGGGGTGGCGGCGATGACACGGCGACGGGTGTTCACGGCCTCAGATTGCCAAGCCGGGCAGGCTGTTGCGCCACCCGCGCGGGTGACTGATGGTCGCCGACGTCACACCGTTTCGGCGGGCAGCCACCCCGGCGGGTGGCGCTTTCGAGCACGCGCCGCGGGAGCGTCGTCCCTGCACCCCGACCCCTCCCTGGAACGGATCGACCCGATGACTCTCCTCTCGCTGTGGCAGGACCGACCTGCGACCCACGATCGCGCCCAAGAGCCTGCCGACGGCTCCGCCGCCCGGGTCGCCGGCTCCTGGGACGTGGTCGTGGTCGGCGCCGGCATCACCGGACTCAGCACCGCAGTGCTGCTCGGCCGGGCCGGCCTCTCCGTCCTCGTGCTCGAGGGACGCCGGCTCGGGAGCGGCACGACCGGCGGCAGCACCGCAAAGCTGAGCCTGCTTCAGGGGACCCAGCTCACGAAGATCGCCCGGCACCACTCCAAGGGCGTGCTCCGCGACTACGTCCGAGCCAACCTGCAGGCTCAGGCCTGGGTCACCGACTTCTGTGCCGCCCACGACGTGGACCTGCAGCACCGCTCGGCGTACACCTATGCGACGACGGCGTCCGGCGAGCGCGCGGCCCGCACCGAGCTGGCGCACGCTCGAGCGGCCGGCCTGCCCGCCGACTGGGCGACCGAGCTCGAGCTGCCGTTCGCCACCAGGGGTGCGGTCCACCTGCCCGACCAACGTCAGGTCGACCCCGTTGCGCTGCTGCACGCTCTGGCTGCCGAGGCCTCGGCGCACGGCGCCACGATCGTCGAGGATGCCCGCGTCCACCGAGTCCACGGCCACCGGCCGGTCACCGTCTCGACGACCCGCGGGGAGGCGCAGGCCACCACCGTCGTCGTGGCCACCAACGCCCCGATCCTGGATCGCGGCGGCTACTTCGCGCGGGTGACCCCGGCTCGCTCCTACAGCATTGCCTTCCGTACGACGACGCCCGCGGTCGACGCGATGTACCTCTCGACCGACCAGCCGTCGCGATCGCTGCGGGACGCGACCGACCTCGACGGTCGGCCACTCCTGCTGGTCGGGGGCAACGGCCACACCCCGGGACGCACTGCGTCCCCGCTCGGTCGGCTGGACGAGATCCGGGCCTGGACCCGGGACACGTTCGGCGAGGTGACCGAGACCCACGCCTGGTCAGCGCAGGACTACCTCCCCCACCACGCTCTCCCCTACGCGGGACCGCTGCTCCCCGGCCGCGACGACATCGTCTTCGCCGGCGGGTACTCCAAGTGGGGCATGACCAACGGCGTGGCTGCCGCACACGTCCTGGCGGCCCGGGTGAGCGAGGCAGCCGGACGGGTCGAGGCGATCGGCGAGCCACCGGCGTGGTCCCGTGCCTTCGCCACCTGGGCTCCGCGCGAGATCAAGGGCCTGCCGGCCGCGGCCAAGGCCAATGCCGAGGTCGGGCTCGCCATGACCGCCGGCTGGGTCAAGCCGCTGCTCTCCACGGACTCGTCCGCTCCCGAGGAGGGTCAGGGCCGGGTCCACCGCGCGGGTCTGGCGCCGGCCGCGGTTTCCACCACGGACGGCGTCGTACGGCGGGGCTCGGCGGTGTGCACCCACCTGGGCGGTGTCGTCGCCTGGAACGACGCCGAGCGGAGCTGGGACTGCCCCCTGCACGGTTCGCGCTTCGACGCCGACGGCGAGGTGCTCGAGGGCGTCGCGACCTGTGGGCTGCGCCGTCATACGTCGTCGAGCGACTGACCGGGCGTTGATCTACCAAAGGGTGGATTAGCCGCGGTTGCACGCGGGGACGTTGGCTGAGCCGGGTCGAGATCGCGTGGGGACCCGGCCCACCACATCGTCCTCGAGGAGCTCAGATGAGCCTCAGCACCGTCACCACCATCGTCCAGGAACCCCTCACTCCTCGTGAGTCCGAAGTCATCGAGCTCGTCTGTCGAGGACTCTCCAACGAGGAGATCGGCCGCGAGCTCTACGTCAGCATGAACACGATCAAGACCTACACCCGCGCTGCCTACCGCAAGATGGGCGTCGACACTCGCGCCCGCGCGGTCATCTGGGGCCTCCAGCACGGCTACGGCCTGACCCCCGTCGGCCCTCGCCCGACCACCGCGGCTTGAAACGCGCCGACTCGACGACCAGTTTGAGGTCGAGTCGGCGCCTATAGTCGCCGACTCGGCATCGGGAGGGACAGATGGGTACTGGTGAGGCGCCAGAGCTGACCGAGGACGGCCATTACCTCGTCGTCAAAGGGCGGCGGTGGCGGGCGACCGACCCGGCCATCCCCGAGCAGCGGCGCCAGGAGCTGACCGACGTACTCATGGCGTGGCGGCGCGAGGTCAAGCGGACGGCGGGCACCGACGAGGAGGCCGCGACGCGGCGCGGGGTGCAGGCGGCGAAGGTCGCGCTCGGGGAGCGGGGCAGCCCGCCCTGGTGGGAGCAGAGTGACGAGGAGCGTCGGGCCCGGTGGAGCGCCGACGTAGCGCAGCCCTCGTCGTGACGGCGCCGCCTCAATCCACGAGAAGCGGTATGGCGAGGCGCTCGCGCAGCTCGTCGGGCGTGATGCCGTGCGTGCTCAACAGTCGTATGCCGTCAGGGCCGACGTCGAACGACGCGAGGTCGGTGTAGACCCGGTCGACGCAGCCGAGGCCGGTCAGTGGGTAGGTGCAGGTCGGCACCAGCTTGGCCGCACCGTCGCGGGTGAAGAGGGTCATCATCACCACCACCCGCTTGGCGCCCGTGGCGAGATCCATCGCACCGCCGACACCGGGGATCGCGCCGGGCTCGCCGGTGTGCCAGTTGGCGAGGTCCCCACCGGCGGAGACCTGGAAAGCCCCCAGGACACAGACGTCGAGGTGACCGCCGCGCATCATCGCGAACGAGTCGGCCTGGTGGAAGTAGGAGGCGCCCGGGAGGGCGGTGACCGGCTGCTTGCCGGCGTTGGTGAGGTCGGGGTCGATCGGGTCGGTCGGTCCGCCGGTGGCGCCGGGGCCCATGTGAAGCAGGCCGTTCTCGGTGTGCAGGACGATGCCGGACCCCTCGGGCAGGTGGTCGGCGACGAGAGTGGGCTGCCCGATGCCGAGGTTGACGTAGGAGTCACGCGGGATGTCGCGGGCGATCATCGCGGCCAGCTCGCTGCGTGTGAGCGGTTGCGCGGTCGATCGGGTGGTCATCGGGTCTGTCATGAGGCGCCACCCGCGACGACGACCCGGTCGACGTAGATGCCCGGGGTGACCACAGCCTCGGGGTCGAGGCCACCGGTCTCGACGACAGCCGAGACCTGCGCGACCACGGTGGTCGCGGCCGTGGCCATCACCGGCCCGAAGTTGCGGGCGGTCTTGCGATAGACGAGGTTGCCCACGCCGTCGGCGCGGTGGGCGCTGATCAGCGCGAGGTCGCCGCGCAGGGGGTGCTCGAGGAGGTAGGTGTGCCCGTCGATCTCGCGGGTCTCCTTGCCCTCGGCGAGCGGCGTCCCGACCCCGGTGCGGCAGTAGAAACCACCGAGGCCGGCGCCGGCGGCGCGCATCCGTTCGGCGAGCGTGCCCTGCGGCACCAGCTCGAGCTCGATCTTCCCGGCGCGGTAGAGGCCGTCGAAGACCCAGGAGTCGACCTGGCGGGGGTAGGAGCAGATCATCTTGCGCACCCGGCCGGCGGCGAGCAGCGCGGCCAGCCCGGTGTCGGCGTTGCCGGCGTTGTTGGAGACGACCACCAAGTCGGTGGCGCCGTGCTCGAGGAGGGCGTCGATCAGCGCGAACGGCATCCCGGCCGGGCCGAACCCGCCGACGAGCACCGTCGAGCCGTCGGCGACCTCGCCGATGGCCTCTGCGGTGGTGGTGCAGAGCCTCACGCGCCCGTCCCGATGGTCCCGGTCGGGTCGCTCGTCGGATCCGTGGTGGCAAGGGCATCCGCGGCGACACGGAAGGCCGCGCGGGCAGCAGGCAGCCCGCAGTAGACGGCGGTCTGGAGCAGGCACTCCGTGATCTCCTCGACGCTCAGCCCGAGGCGCCGCGCGGCGCGCACGTGCTGGGCCAGGTCGTCGAGGTGGCCGGTGGCGACCAGGGCCGTGATCGTGACGAGCGAACGGCTGCGCCGGTCGAGGCCGGGGCGCGCCCAGACGGCTCCCCACTCGTAGTCGGTGGCCAGGTCGTCGAGGTCGTCGTTGAGGACGTCGTTGAGGACGGGGGCGGCGCCCGGGTCGCCGAGGACCTCGCGGCGGACCGCCATACCGGCTTCGTGGCGGTGGGACGGCTCGGGCATCGGCGGCCGGGGGCTCCTCGCCGAGCAGGTGCTGACGCAGCAGCGCCGCCACCTCGACCGGCGCCTCGACGGGCAGCAGGTGCCCGACGTCGGGCAGTACGACGAGCCGTCCGTCGCGGACGCCGTCAGCGACCTCTGCGAGATCCTCGGCGCCGACGACCTCGTCGTCCGCGCCGCCGACGACGAGCACCGGGACCCGCACCTCACCGAGGCGGTCGCGTACGTCGTACGTCTCCAGCGCCGCGCACACCTGAGCTGCGCCGGCGTGTGCTGCACCGTGCCCGCCCGGCTGATCGGCGACCCGTGCGCCGGTCGCCAGCAGCACCGCACCGTCGATCCGGGTGGGCGCGTCGACGAGCAGCTGGAGCCCGACAGCGCCGCCGACTCCGACGCCGGCGTAGCAGAACTGGCCGCCGTGCTCGCCACGTTGGTCGAGGACGTCGTCGACGACCGTGACAACACCACGCGCGAGGTCGGCCATGGCGAACGGCTCCTCGGCGACCCCGGTGTTGTGCCCGTGGCCGGGGAGGTCCCAGGCGACCACGTCGAAGTGCTCGGTGAGGTCGGCGGCGCAGGTGACCCACGCACCCGTTGCCGACGTACCGAGTCCCGGTCCGAGGACAAGGACCGGCAGAAGCGACCGGCCCGCACCCGACAGCCGGACCGCGGTGATGCTGGGGAAGGCGTCGCTCATCTGATCAGGATGCCCGACCACGGGTTGGCTCGCAGGAGGCCACCCGCTCCGGGGTTCGCCGCGCGCCCGAATCGTGTCCGCCGGCATCGGAGCCGGACAGGAGGGCCAAGGAGATCGCCGTCCCGCATGATGGGGGTCCGGTGCCTGTCGAGTCGACGGCTGACGCGCGGTTCCGACTCACCTTGCCCCTCCAGCTTCCAGCCTCCAGCCCAGGAGAACCCTTGATCTCGAGACGCCTCCGATCTGCGGCAGCGTTGCTGGGCGCAGCCGCCTTGGTCCTGTCGGCGTGCAGCTCCCCCGCCGAGGTGCCCGCGAGCGACGTCCGTGGTCCAGGGACGGGCCTTCCTGAGACTCCTGCCCCAGGTGGCGCAACGGTCGAGGTCGTTGCGGTGGGCGACATCGTCTGCCAGTCCGACGGCGAGCCCACCGAGACGGAGTGCCAGCAGCTGGCCACCGCGGACCTGGCGAGCTCGCTCGAGCCCGACGCGGTGGTCGCACTCGGCGACCTGCAGTACGAGGTCGGGCAGCTCGAGGAGTTCGAGCGCAGCTGGGCGCCGTCGTGGGGCAGGTTCGACGACATCATCGCGCCGGTCCCGGGCAACCACGAGTACCAGACGGAGGGCGCCGCCGGCTACCTCAGCTACTTCGGCACCGGCCCCTACTACGTCCGCGAGATCGGAGCCTGGAGGTTCTACCTCCTCGACTCCAACTGCGATCAGATCGACTGCGACGAGGAAGCCCAATGGTTGGCCGACGACCTGGCCGCCCACCCCACTGCCTGTGCTGCGATCGCGATGCACCACCCCCGGTGGTCGTCCTCGGCCGAGCACGGCCCGCAGGAGCAGGTCGATGCGCTGTGGGCAGCAGCGGTCGAGGGCGGCGTCGACCTCTCCCTCGCCGGACACGACCACACCTACGAACGGTTCGCTCCCATCGACGCCGACGGCAGCGTGACCGCCCTGGAGGACGGGATCGTCCACTTCGTCGTCGGGACCGGCGGCCGGTCGCAGTACGAGATCGGCGAGCGGCAGCCCGGCTCGGAGGCCGCGGTCGACGGGGTCTTCGGAGTCCTCGACCTGACGCTGCGGCCGGCGGCGTTCGAGTGGCGTTTCGTCGACACCGACGGAGAGGTGCGCGACAAGGGCGGGCTCGACTGCGTATGACGAGACCCGTTCACCACGGGCCGGGCGCCGGCCCCGGCTGGCCCGGCGCGTCCCGGTTCGTCGTCCGGCTGCCGACCGTCTGACCAGAGGGCTGGACCGATCGGTCATGGTTGTCTGACCGTCTGGAGCCCGAGGGATGGCCGAACGGACGATTTCTCTCCTTTCGCTTGGTCGAGTGGATGGCTGCCGTTATCGTCAGAGGCGAAGCGGTCCACCAGCGGTTCGGGACGTCATACCGGCGGTACCGCCTCGCGGGTCGTTCACGGTTGCGTGACGACTCATTCCCCCCGGCACAACTCCCCCCGAAATGTGGTCTTCCATGTCTCTCCCCCTCCCCCCTGCCCTGTCGCGCGCCCGCTGGGCCGTCGGCTCCCTGGCGACGCTGATGACGCTCGCCCTCACCGTCACGGCCGCTGCGGTCCCGGCTCAGGCCGCCCGCGCCGCGCAGAAGTCGCTCGAAGTCGGACCCGACGTCTACGTCGCCGGCCAGGCTGTCGTCTTCGAGGGCGCCCTCGGCAGCGCCGGCGAGCAGCGCGTCAACCTGCAGATGCACATGGGCCGCCCCGGCGACTCCTGGAAGGACGTCCCCGACACCAACTCGGTCACCGACTCCCAGGGCGCGTTCCACATCGTGCAACCGGCCCCGGCGATGTTCAACATCTCCTACCGGGTGGCCTCGTCGAGCGACGCCAGCCCCGCTTGGAAATTCCGCTCGCGCTCGCAGGAGATCCTGCTGAGCCACTCGGCGGCCACCCCGGGACAGCCGTTCCGCATCACCGCCGACACCTCGCCCCCGCTGAAGGGTGGCGGGTACGACCTGACCCCGCCGATCTTCGCCGGCCGGGGGCTGACGCTGCAGGAGCGCACCGGCATCACCTGGAGCACCCTGGCCACCACGACGATCGATGACGCCGGGTTCGGCGAGTTCGAGGTCATCGCGCCGACCGACGGTGGTGGCGAGCCCGTCTACCGGGTCCGCGCCGAGGACTACTTCGAGGACGGCCACCAGATCGGCTGGTTCCCCTCCTTCCCTCTCTACGTGCCGCTTGATGGCACCGTTTCCCGCGTCGCGCCCGAGGCGGCCGACGACACCGCTGACCGCCGTACGTTGTCGCGGTCGACGCCGACCACCTCGCAGAAGAAGAGCGACGGGCTCTGGGAACGCCTCGACCGCCTACCGCTGGGGCGCCTCGCTCTACGACTTCGCGTGGGAGTTCGGTGAGTCGTTGGACTCCCGCGCCTACCGCGGCACCCGCCGTGCCGGCCGCTGGCTGGACACCTCCGACGGCACCGGTCGCGCGCTGCACTTCAACGGTGGCCTCGCGCTTCAGTCGCAGCGACTGCGCAGCGGCCTGAGCGACCGCGGCACCACCACCGCCACGCTGCAGGGCAACTCCCGACGCAAGGGCCGGTGGGAGTTCCGCCTGCGCAGCGTCGTCGAGGAGAGTGGCGCCACTCCCTACCACGCCGTGGTCGAGCTGGTCAGCGCCAACGCCGGCACCTCGACGTGCTCACCGGCCTCGGTCACCGTCGCCGACTTCACCCTCGGCTCGAACGGGATGGACATCGGCGTCGCCTCCCCCACCGCCGGGGCCACCTGGCAGAAGAAGATCGACGGGTTCACGCTGGCCGATGACTCCCTCAGCGTCGCCGTCGAGGTGGGTCGCAGGCACATCAGCTGGTTCGCCAACGGACGCCTGGTGGGCACGGTGCGCAACAAGGCCGCCACCCGCCTCGGCAAGCTCACGCCGCGGATCAGCCTGGTCGGCGCCGACCAGCAAGGAGATGAACGCGACGATGCTGATCTCCGACTGGCAGCGCGCCTGGAAGCCTCAAGCGCGGAACCAGGCCAAGAAGGGCGCGGCGCTGAAGCGCTCGTCCTACAGCTCGCGCTGCTGAGACCTAGCGACGGGAAGCGCCACCCGGCGAGCGAGGAAGTCGGTCAGCGCACGCCGACAGACGGCCTCGGTCGTCCTGAGCAGCAGCTCGGGAGGCGAGGCGTCCTGACGCAGGCGGCGAGCGACCCGACATACCAAGGCCTCGACGTCGGGTGCCGCCACCGCACCGGCGTACTCGACGGCGAGCAGGGCACCCAACGCCTGCTCGCCGTCGTTGTCGTTCTCGTCGGTTCGCTCTGCGGCCGTGTCGAAAGTCGTCGCGGCGCTCGTGACCCGTCCGGGAGCTTCGGCTGCGGCGTCGGGGACCGGGCCGGCGAAGACCGCGGAGCCGACCAGGACCAGAGCGACCACGCCCTGCTTGCTCCGCGCGGTCCAGGCGTGCCAGCGGCCCGCCATCTGGCGGCGGCGATCAGATGCTGCACGGGACCCTGCGAGCTTCATGACCGCAGCGTGATCCGACTGCCTGTGATCGGCCTGTACGAGGGTGCGGTGGCGCCTGTGCTGGTGCTCTTGGCCGGACTAGGGTCGAGCCATGCACGGACACGATCACGACGCTGAGAACACGCACGACCACCAGCACGACCACGGCACGACCACGGGCTTCGACGACGAGGCGGCCGCGTGGGACGACAAGCCCGGCCACGAGGAGCGCCAGGTCGCCGTGGCTCGCGCGATCGCGGAGGCCGTCGACCTCGGACCTCAGACGCGCGCCGTCGACATCGGCGGCGGCACCGGCCGGCTGAGCATCCTGCTCGCCGACCGGGTCGGCTCCGTGGTCGTCACCGACCCCTCCGCGGGCATGGTGCAGGTCGCGCAGGAGCGGATCGAGGCGGCCGGGCTCGGCGACCGACTGAGCGCCGTACAGGCCGACCTCACGACCGATCGGCTGGACGGGTCCTACGACGTGGTCTGGAGCTCCATGGCGCTGCACCACGTGAAGGACCTCGACGCCCTCCTGCAGTCCGTCGCAGGGCTCCTCGTCGACGGCGGCCGCATCGCCATCGCGGACCTCGAGAAGGACCCCGATGGCGCCTTCCACGCCACGCGGGTCGACTTCGACGGCCACCACGGCTTCGAGCGCCAGCACCTGACCGACCAGCTGACCAGCGCCGGCTTCACCGACGTCCGGTTCGCCGACGCCACGAGCATCGTCAAGGACGACCGTGAGTTCGGTGTGTTCTTGTGCACGGCGGTCAAGGGCGCCTGAGGTCTACCTTTGGACGTCCACGTGGGCTGCTGGCTTTCACCGCGTATGGGCGTCCGGAACGTTCCGAAATTCGGGAATGGGCGGGCGCTGCTCGCCGCTCGACTCAGGGCGTCTCGTACACGGCGTGGTCCGGGCTTTCGTTACTAAGCGCTTTGTCGGCCGATGAGGCCCTTGGCGATGTCTCTGGCGACTGAAGGTGCGCGCCGGTGGCCCCAGCCTTCCGGAATAGGAGCTCTGCACTTGAGGCTGAGTGCTTCGAGCGTCTTGTGGTCGGTCGCATCTCCTTGTGTGAGGAGCACATGGACGGCCGCTCGGAGAAGGATGAGTGAATCAGGACCGAGGAAGGCAGGAGCGCCTTCGTGGTTGACCACGGCGTCATCGTCGGGGAGGTCGAGGGCGGTGCTGATGATGGTCCTTGAGATGGCTAGTCCGACGACAGGAAGCTCGGCCGCGATGAGATCAATCCATCTGTGTGGCGCGGTGTTCGCGTTTCCACGCAGGTTCAACAGTTCGAGCGACAAGGCCACCTCTGCCGTTGGCTGAACCTGCGCCAGGTTGTCCTTGAGCGCTGGGCCCAAGGTGTCTCGCCAGTCGAAGGCATAGGCCGGGAGTTCGTCCCTAGGTCCAAGACGCGCTCGGAAGATTATCTCCCTGAGGCGATGCACAGCCGCGGCACGAACATTCTCGAGGTCGAGGTTGACCCAGTAGTCCGCTCTTCGTCGGAGGCTGTGCACGATGGGCGCAGCGTGGACCAGTTCCTCATCGGTTAGCGCGGCGAGCCCTTTCGCTGCGATGTCGTAGATGGTTGGTACGGCTACGCCGAGGGTGCGCGGGCGAGCTTGGGCGGCGTAGCCGGCCAACCACAGGGTCTCGTCGTGGGTCCATCGGATTCGCCTGCGGTTGAGGGCCAGGAACACCTGGCGATTAGGGCTGTCTCGTCCGAGGTACCCCGGCGCGTCACTGGCGTTGTGCATGGCCAGGGCGACCCCCACTCGGCGCGTAAGCGCACAACAGCCCCCGACCCGCATCTCTGCAGGTCAGGGGCTGTTCGTGGAGCCGCCTGTCAGAATCGAACTGACGACCTAGTCATTACGAGTGACTCGCTCTACCGACTGAGCTAAGGCGGCCCGGCGTTGGACTCGACGGGAGTCCGACGACCGTGAGGAATCATACGGACCCACTCCGCCGGGGGCGAAACCGGCGTGGGTTGCGGGTTGCGTCCGGCTTGCAGGGGCTTCGTCGACGGCTCGCCCAGGGGCTCGCCTGCTCAGCCTCCGAAGAATGAGCAGCGAGCGTCGACCAGGGGCTCGGACTGCTCAGCCTCCGGTGGGGGAATTCTGTCAGTTGACTGACAGGTTCCCCGGATCTCCACTACGGTGCCGAACATGGACAGACAGGTCATCACCTCCCGGGTCGCCGGGTCGCAGCCCCGCTTCGTCGAGTACGCCAAGGCTCCCGAGGGCGCGCCCAACGTGGTGATGGTGGTGCTCGACGACGTCGGGTTCGCGCAGCTCGGCTGCTTCGGCGCCACGATCGCACACGCCCAACATCGACCGGCTTGGCGGCGCAGGGGTTGCGCTACAACCGCTTCCACGTGACGTCGGTCTGCTCCTCGACCCGCGCCGCGCTGCACACCGGCCGCAACCACCACGCCGTCGGGATGGGCGTCACCGAGGAGGCCGCGCTCGGCTTCCCCGGCTACACCGGCCGCATCCCCAAGTCGGCCGCGATGCTCGCGCGGATCCTGCGCGACGCCGGCTACAACACGATGTCGGTCGGCAAGTGGCACATGACGCCGAAGACCGACTACTCGTCGGCCGGCCCGTTCCACCAGTGGCCGCTGGGCGTCGGCTTCGAGCGCTTCTACGGCTTCCTCGGCGCCGAGACGAGCCAGTGGGCCCCCGAGCTGGTGCGCGACAACACCCAGGTCGACCCGCCGCGCACCCCCGAGGAGGGCTACCACCTCACCGAGGACCTCGTCGACGAGTCGATCCGGATGATCCAGGACCAGCAGCAGGCCGAGGCCCGCAAGCCGTTCTTCCTCCACCTCGCCACCGGCGCCGCCCACGCTCCGCACCAGGTCACCGAGGAGTGGGTCGAGCCCTACTACGGCAGGTTCGACGACGGCTGGGAGGCCTGGCGCGAGGAGGTCTTCGCCAACCAGGTCGCCGCCGGCGTCGTCCCCGCCGACACCGTCCTCACCGAGCGCCCGCAGTGGGTCCCCGAGTGGTCGACGATCCCGGCCGAGCAGCGCCGGCTCTTCGCCCGCTACATGGAGGTGTACGCCGGGTTCGTCACCCACACCGACCACCACCTCGGCCGGCTCTTCGACGCGATCGAGGCGCGCGGCATCGCCGACGACACGATCGTCATGGTGCTCTCCGACAACGGCGCCAGCGCCGAGGGCGGCGTCAACGGCACGCTCAACGAAGCCGCCGGCTGGCTCGGGCACCAGGAGGACGTCGAGGCCTCGATGGAGCGCATCGACGAGATCGGCGGCCACGACGCCTACAACCACTACCCCTTCGGCTGGGCCTGGGCCGGCAACACCCCGCTGCGGCTGTGGAAGCGCTACGCCTGGCTCGGCGGCGTCCGGACGCCGCTCGTCCTGAGCTGGGGCGCCAAGGTCACCGACCCCGGCGCGATCCGCGGCCAGTTCTGCCACGCGGTCGACATCTTCAGCACCGTCCTGGACGCCGCCGGCATCGCCGTGCCCGACGCCGTCGACGGCGTCACCCAGCAGCCCGTCGACGGCACCTCGATGCTCGCCTCGATCACCGGCCCCGACGGGGCCGACGCTCCGGAGCACCGCGGCCTGCAGTACTTCGAGATGATGGGCAGCCGCGGCATCTACGCCGACGGCTGGAAGGCCGTCACCGACTACGTGCCCAACCAGTTCGGCGAGCGCGAGACGCTCACCGGCAGCTTCGACTTCGCCAGCGACAAGTGGTCGCTCTTCCGGCTCGTCGACGACTTCTCCGAGGCCATCGACCTCTCCGCCGACCACCCCGAGGTCGTCAAGCGGCTCGAGGAGCTGTGGTGGGCCGAGGCCGGGCGCAACCAGGTGCTGCCGCTCTTCGAGTTCCCCGACTCGATGGCCCACATGCACCCCGGCGCGTTCCCGCAGCCGGCCGCGGCGACGTACACCCCCGGCGGCGGACCCATCCAGGAGAGCCAGCTGCCCTCCACCCTCGGCGGCTTCGACCTGACCGCCGACATCGTCGTGCCCGAGGGCGGCGCCAACGGCATCCTCGCCTCGATCGGCGACGCCCACGGCGGCTGGGGCTGCTACCTGCTCGAGGGCCGGCTCGTCGGCGCCTTCGCGATGCTCGACGGGCTGGTGCGCGTGGCCTGCGAGGAGCCGGTCTCCCCCGGCCCACACCAGGTGTCGGTGCAGTACGTCGGCGGGCTGGAGCCGCACGCACGGCTGCTGGTCGACGGCGTCGAGGGAGCGCGGGTCGCCCCTGCCCGGCCTGTTCTTCTTCCCCAACCTCTCCACGGCCGCGACCGGGATGCTGATCGGACGCGACCGGGGGCTGGCCCTGTGTCGCGACTACGCGCCGCCGTTCGCCTTCACCGGCGAGCTCACGAGCGTCACCATCACCAGCGGCAGCCCGGGGGCGCAGGCCGACACCGAGACGTTGCTGCGCGCCGCGCTCGCCTCCGACTAGCGAGCCGGGTCCGATGACGGGCACCCGCGAGCAGCACAAGCTCGCCACCCGGCGGGCGCTGGAGAACGCCGCCCTGCGGCTCTTCGCGCGCGACGGCTTCGACGCCACCAGCATCGAGGCGATCGCGGCGGAGGGGGACGTCTCGGCGCGGACCTTCTTCCGCTACTTCGCCACCAAGGACGAGGTGCTCACCCCCGACCGGGAGGAGCGTCAGTCGTTGCTGGTCGCGGCCGTCGCGGCCGCGGCGACCGAGTCCGCCGAACGCTCGGCGCTGGAGATCGCCGATGGCGGCGCTCCTGGCGATCGCACCGACCTTCGAGGCCGAGCGCGAGACCATGCTGCTCCGCGGACGGGCAGCGGCGTCCTCGCCCGCACTCCGCGGACGCCTGTACGACGTCGTCCACACGTGGGAGCGCACGCTCGCCGACGCGCTGGTCACCGCCACCGGGTCGGCGTTGGCCGGCGAGGTGGCCGCGCAGGCCGCGATCGCGGTCTGGCAGGGGGCCATCACCCGCTGGCTGGCCGACGGCTCAGGTTCGCTCGAGGAGCACCTGGCGTCGGCCTTCGCGGCGCTGAACCGCGATAGTCCCTGACGAAATGGCCCCTGATCAGCCCCGAAAGGGGCCACTTCGTCAGGGACTATCGCTCAGGGCCGGCGGATCAGGCGGCGCGGACGACCTGGCTGCGGGTGGTGACCTGCACGGCCGTCTGCGGCTGACCGCACCAGCACGTGAAGTGGTAGGCGATGCCGTTGGCGTCAGGCGTCACGGCGTTGATCTGGGTCGGGAAGATGAGCTGGCGGCGCTCGCACGAGGAGCAGGTGTGGGTGAACATGACTCAAGTGTGACTCGCCGGTAGGAATAGGGGTAGCCTGTCTTTCCTGCAGAAGCCATAGGATCTGCCTATGCTTTCTCTGCACCAGCTGACCTGCTTCCTCGCCACCTACGAGCAGGGGTCGCTGACGGCGGCGGCCGAGGAGCTCGGCTACGCCCAGCCGTCGGTCTCCGAGCAGATCCGCTCGCTCGAACGCACCCTCGGCGTCGAGCTGTTCCGCCGCGTCGGTCGAGGCGTCGTACCGACCACGGTTGCCGACGAGCTGCGGCCCCACGCCGAGAAGATCCTGGGCAGTGTCGACGAAGCGCGCCGAGCGGTGCAGCGGGTGAAGTCGTTGGAGACCGGGACGATCCGGTTCGGCATGTTCGGCACCGCGCGGCTCTATGCCGGCGCCGGGCTGGTGGCCGACGTGCTGCAGCGCTACCCCGGCGTGCGCGTCGAGCTGATCGGGCAGAACTCCACCGACGTGCAGGAGCAG
This sequence comes from uncultured Actinomycetota bacterium, assembly GCA_963761285.1. Taxonomy (GTDB): domain Bacteria; phylum Actinomycetota; class Actinomycetes; order Propionibacteriales; family Nocardioidaceae; genus Nocardioides. The sequence goes on from CAVXGJ010000001.1 coordinate 120,450, forward strand.
CTGCGGCGCGGCCGCCTCGAGGCCGCGATGATCGCCATCTCCAACGTGGTCAGCGAGGGCCTCGAGGTGACCCCGGTGGCCCGCGACGAGCTCGTCTACATCAGCACCGACCCCGAGCGCCTGGCGACGCCGGTGACCGCCCACCGGTTGTCCCTGGCCTCGCTGGTGATGCCCGAGACCACCTGGCGCCAGGAGGACGCGACCCGCATCGTGCTGCGCCAGATGATGCACGAGACCGGCCGCAACCCGACCAGTCGGATCGAGGTCGAGGACGTCGAGACCGCCGTGGAGCTGGTCGGCATGGGCCTGGCCGACTCCGTCATCCCCCGCGGCGCCGCCGACCAGCTGCTCCCCCGCCTGGCGCCCGACGCCGGCTGGGTCAGCCTGCGCCCCCGCCAGTACGACACGATCGCGATCGTGCACCGCGCCGGCGCCACCCTCTCGCCCGCCGCCCGGCTGATGATCGAGCTGGCGACCGCGCGGATCCAGTCGATCGTGCACCAGGACGATGCCTGACGAAGCCCCCGTGAGCCACTGGAGGCTGAGCAGTCCGAGCCCCTGGGCGAGGACGTCGACGAAGCCCCGTGAGGCGACCGGAGGCTGAGCAGTCCGAGCCCCTGGGCGAGGACGTCGACGAAGCCCCGTGAGGTGGGCGCAGACCGCAGCCACGGTTACGGGGCTTCGTCGACGCTCGCTGGCGCTCGCTGCTCAGCCTCCGGTGGGTGGGGCTTCGCTGGCGCTCGCTGCTCAGCCTCCGGTGGTTCTGGGCCGCGATGAACAGGCATCTGCTCAACTAGGACCATGTCGCAGGCACACGAGCGCGAGGTCGCGGAGGCAGCCCAGCTGCTCGAGCGAGCCCTGATCGAGGTCAAGAAGGTCGTCGTCGGGCAGGACGCGATGGTGGAGCGGATGCTGATCGGGCTCCTCGCCCGCGGGCACCTTCTCCTGGAGGGCGTGCCCGGGGTCGCCAAGACCCTGGCGGTGCGCACCCTCGCCGACGTCGTCGGCGGCAGCTTCTCGCGCCTGCAGTTCACTCCGGACCTGATGCCCGGCGACATCACCGGCACCCGCGTCTGGCGCGCGAGCACCGAGACCTTTGACGTCGAGCGCGGCCCGATCTTCGCCAACCTCGTGCTGGCCGACGAGATCAACCGTGCGCCCGCCAAGGTGCAGTCGGCCCTGCTGGAGGCCATGGCCGAGAAGCAGGTCTCCATCGCCGGCACCAGCCACGCGCTGCCCGACCCGTTCCTGGTGCTCGCCACCCAGAACCCCGTCGAGTCCGAAGGCGTCTACCGGCTGCCGGAGGCCCAGCGCGACCGGTTCCTGCTCAAGGTCGACGTGCCCTACCCGACAGGCCAGGAGGAGTTCACCGATCCTGCACCGGATGTCGGTCGACCCGCCGCGCGCCGAGCAGATCCTCGAGCCCGCCGACGTCCTGCGACTGCAGAAGGTGGCCGACGGGCTCTTCGTCCACCACTCGATCGCCTCCTACCTGGTCAACCTCACCGTCGCCACCCGCTCCCCCGAGCGGTACGGCCTCGGCCACCTGGCCGGCGCCATCGAGCTCGGGGTCAGCCCCCGCGCCTCGCTCGGCATGCTCGCCGCCGGTCGCGCCCTGGCCCTGCTGCGCGGACGCTCCTACGTGCTGCCCTCCGACATCGTCGAGATCGCCTCCGACGTGATGAGCCACCGACTGCTGCTCTCGTTCGACGCCGTCGCCGACGGGGTCGACCCGCGCGACATCGTGCGCGAGGTGATCGCAGCCGTGCCCCAGCCCGCCGTCGCGACCCGCGAGGACCCCGACGGGCACCGCCTCTCCCCTGCTCCCCAGGAGGACCAGCAGCCCTCGGAGTTCGTGGAGCTCTCGTGATCACGCCGGTCGAGCTCTGACCTCCCACCCCTCGACGGCACCGCCGACCCCCAGGCCGTCTTCGCGGCGCTCGACCTCGCCGTCCGCCGCCGGCTGCCCGGGCGCATGCACGGCGAGCAGCAGGGGCTGCGTCTCGGCTCGGGCTCCGAGCCCGAGGAGGTCGTGCGCTACCGCCCGGGCGAGGACGACGTACGCCGGATCGACTGGAACGTCACCGCCCGCTCAGCCGGGGAGCCCCACGTATGGCGGCTACTGGCCCAGCACGAGCTCGAGACCTGGGTGCTCGTCGACGACACCCCCAGCATGGCGTTCGGCACCGTCGCCCTCGAGAAGCGCGACATCGCCACCGGCGTCTGTGCGGCGATCGCGCTGCTCACTGCTGGGCCTGGCAACCGGCTCGGCACCGCCCACCTGAACGCCGACGGGTTGCAGTGGGCGGCGCCGGTGCCGTCGCGGGCTGCGGCGCACCGAGCGTTGCGGAGGCGGCGGGTCGGGGCCGGGGTTGCGGAGGCTGGTCCGGAGGTCTCGACACGGGCTCGCTGGCGCTCGCCCGGCTCGACCACCTTGGGGGGTCCGTCCGCGCCCGGCTCGACCACCTGGGGGCTCGACCACCTCGGGGGCCGGCGGCTCGGATCTCGCTCAAGCCCTGCGCGGCTTCGCCGCCCGGCACAGCCGGCCGGGGGTGCGGGTGATCGTGACCGACTTCGTCGACCCCAGGGCGCGATCGAGCGCCCCTTCGCCTGGGAGCGTCCGTTGCGGCGGCTCGCGGCCACCCACGAGACGCTCGTGGTCGAGATCGTCGACCCTCGCGAGCTCACGCTCCCCGACGTCGGCGCCGTGACGCTGGTCGATCCTGAGAGCGGTCGACGGCGCGAGGTGTGGACGTCCGATCGCAAGGTCCGCGACTCCTACGCCGCCATGACCGCCGCCCACCGCACCGCGACCGCCGACGCCGTGCGCTCGGCACGCGCCGGCCACGTGCTGCTGCGCACCGACCGCGACTGGGTGCGCGACCTGGCCCGACACGTGCACGGCCGGCCGCTCCGCCACGACGGACTGGCCCGAACGGGGGCCAGGGCATGACCCTCGCCTCCCCTCTGTGGCTGCTGCTCCTGCTCCCGGTCGCAGCGCTGCTCGGCTCCTACCTCGTGCAGGCCAAGCGCCGCAGCCGGTATGCCGTCACGTTCGCCACCCTCCCGATGCTCGAGCGCCTCATCCCGGCCAAGCCTGGCTGGCGTCGGCATCTGCCGGCAGCGCTGCTGGTGCTCGCGTTCGTGACGCTCAGCGTCGCTGCTGCCCGACCGCAGATCGACGAGCAGGTGCCGCGCGAGCGGGCCACCGTCGTCGTGGTCATCGACGTGTCGTTGTCGATGCAGGCCACCGACGTCTCGCCTGATCGGATCAGCGCGGCCAGCGAGGCCGCGCAGGGCTTCGTCGACGGGCTCCCCGACGGCTTCAACGTCGGGGTGGTCTCCTTCGCCGGGTCTGCGACCGTCCTGGCCACGCCAAGTCCCGACCACACCGCCTCGATCGCCGCCCTCGGCCAGCTGCGGCTCGCGGAGGGCACCGCCATCGGTGACGGCGTGATGACCTCGCTCGCCCAGATCGCCTCCACCGCCGCGACCGACGGCACCGGCGGCGACACCGACGTCCCGGCCCAGATCGTCCTGCTCAGCGATGGCACCACCACGGTCGGCAGCAGCGTCGACCAGGCCGCCGATGCCGCCATCGAAGCGCAGGTGCCGGTCTCGACCATCGCCTACGGCACCCCGGACGGCACCGTCACTGTCGACGGCACCATCGTCCCGGTCCCGGTCGACCAGGCCTCGCTCGACGCGCTCGCCCAGGCCACGGGCGGTATCGGCTACGCCGCGGAGACTGCCGAGGCACTCGACCAGGTCTACGACGACATCCAGTCCTCGATCGGCTTCACCACCGAGCAGCGCGACGTGACGCCGTTCGTGATCGCGGTCGCGCTGCTGCTCGGACTCCTCGCCGCGGCGATGTCGTTGCGGTGGTTCGCTCGCCTGCCCTGATGTTTGTGCGACTGGCGCAGGTCACATACTCAGTGCCATGACTCGGACCCCCCTGCTGCGCGCGCTGACGTCCTGCGCGCTCGCTGCGATCCTCCTTGCAGGATGCAGCGACTCACCCTCGGACGATCCGGCCAACAACGGGGCACCCGACGTGGCCAACCCGGTCGAGCCTGCCGCGACCGTGTGCGACGAGTCGCTCGGCGCGGTCGACCTGCCCGGCGACCTCCTCGTGCCTCGGGACACCACCTGTCGCCTCGAGGGGACGACAGTGGCCGGCCGGGTCACGGTCGCCTCGGGCGCCTCCCTGATCGTCAAGGACGCACGATTCGGCGAAGGAATCAGTGCTCACGGTTTCGACCGCATCGTGCTGCGCGGCGGCCGGGCCGAGGGACGGCCGCGCAACTGGTACTACGACGACCTCGAGGAAAGCTCCAACGCTGTGGACTTCATCTTCGACGGCGGCCGCAACCTCATCATCGAGGACGGCCCGATCAACGGCGCCTACTACATCTTGGACAGCACCGGCCGCGTCGAGGTGTCACGTCTCTACCTCGACCTCGGCAGCGTCTACTGCGCCGGCAACAAGCGCAAGCCCGAGGTCAGCCGCATCTCGAGCGAGAACTTCGGCTCGCTGCAGGGTCAGTGCGCTGGGATGAAGGGGTTCGGGCAGACCGACTTCTGAGGTGGCGGCCTCGCTGCGCTCTCCCTTGGGGCTGCTCCCCGGCTCACCGCATCTCGACATGCGCGGTTGCGACCTCGTACCTCGGTCGCACGCGCTGCTCGATGACCAACGATCACGCCCCTCGCAAGCTCGGGCGTGATCAGCACTCCAGGCCGTCCTGGGGGACGATCCCTTCGAGCAGGTAGCCCTCGACCGCGTCGTCGATGCAGGCGTTGCCCTTGTTGTAGGCCGTGTGGCCGTCGCCGTCGCGGCTGACCAGGACTCCGCTGGCGAGCTGGGAGGCCAGCGCCACGGCTTCCTCGTAGGGCGTCGCGGGGTCGCGGGTGGTGCCGAGGACGAGGATCGGGTCGGCACCTTCGGCGGTGATGGTCGGCGTCGGCTCGCTCGCCTCCACCTGGATGCCGCGGCAGCCGACCAGCCCCCAGGCGAAGACCCGTCCGAAGGTCGGTGAGGCCTTGTCGAAGGCGTCGTACTCGGCCGGGATGTCCTCGGGCTCGTAGGCCGTGGGGTCGTCGAGGCAGTTGATCGACACGAACGCCTCGAGGCTGTTGTCGTCATAGCCACCGGCAGCGTTGCGCGAGGCGTAGAAGTCGGCCAGCAGGAGCAAGGTGTCGCCGGTGCCGGCGAGAGCCTCCTCGAGCGCCTGGTCGAGGAAGGGCCAGTTGTCACGGCTGTAGAGCGGGGTGACGACGCCGTAGAAGGCGTTGCCGATCTGGAGCTCACGCGCGGACGACGTCGGCAGTGGTGACGCCTCGATGTCGTCGAGCAGGTCACTGATGGTCGTGAGGCCCTCCTGGCGGGTCGCACCGAGGAAGCAGTCATCGCCGGCGATGCAGTCGTCGACGTAGGCATCGAGCGCGGTCTGGAAGCCGCGGGCCTGGCTGAGGGAGTTGGCGCGCGAGTCGAGGGTGGGATCGGTCGCGCCGTCGAGCACGAAGCGGCCGACGTTGGCGGGGAACAGCTCGGCGTAGACGCCCCCGAGGGTGGTGCCGTAGGAGAACCCGAGGTAGGCGAGCTTCTCTTCGCGCAGCACGCCGCGCAGCACGTCCATGTCGCGAGCAGCCTCGACGGTGGAGACGTGGCCGATGAGGGAGTCGGAGGACGCCACGCAACCGGCGAAGAACCTCTCCTGGTCCTCGGCGAAGGCCTCGGCCTCGGCGTTGTCGTCGGGCGCCGGGTCCTGGGCCAGGAACGTGTCGAGCTCGGTGTCGGAGATGCAGTCGATCGGCGCCGACTCGCCGGTGCCGCGGGGGTCGAAGGCCACGATGTCGAGACGTGCGAGCAGGGGCGCGCCGAAGGCGAAGGTGGGGTCGTCGACGAGGCTGGTGCCGGGGGCGCCGGGGCCGCCCGGGTTGACCACCAGCGACCCGACCCGGTTGGCCTGGTCGGTGGCGACGGTGCGCTCGAGGTTGAGCTCGATCGTCTCGCCGTCGGGCTCGGCGTAGTCGACGGGCACGGTGATCCTCGCGCACTCGTTGGAGCCGCAGATCTCCCAGGCCGGGACCTGCTCGTAGAAGGACTCCAGCCCCTCGGGCACGTTGGTCGGCTCGCCATCGGGGGCGGGTCGCGGCGCTTCGGGCGCGCTCGTGCGCGATGTGGTCGGGCTCGGCTGGGCGTTGTCGTCGCCGACGAACATCAGCGCAGCGGTCGCTCCGCCACCCACACCCAGCGCGATCACCGCCACGACGGCAACGATCCAGGTCATCCTCTTGCTCATCATGGTCGTCAGCTTCCCTCGGGCACCTTGAGCGCCACCATCATTGACTCCAGCGCCAGGGCCACCGGCACGTTGAACTCCAGCATCTGCTCTCGGGCCTCGAAGATCCAGCCGATGCGACGCAGGTTGAGCTCGGGGGTCGAGGAGCGTGCGAGCTCCTCGATGTCGCCACGGATCTCCTCGTTGACGAGCGCGCCGGGGGCACCCGCGGAGATCGCGATCGCGTCGCGGTAGACCGACACCAGGTCCATCAGGCCACGGTCGACCACGTCGAGGATGCGCCGCTTCGCCCGGGTCTTCTGCGACTTGTCGAGCGCCGCCAGGGCCGGGGAGTACTCGCGGGGGCGGCGGCCGCGCTCGACCACGCCGTAGGTCGTGTCGAGGTCGGTCTTCTCGATCGCGTCGAGCTCGCTGGTGATCGCCTCGGCCTCCTCCTTGGCGACCTCGGCGAGGTTGGTGGCGGCCTGCATGCAGGCGCCCAACGTCGTCAGCTTGAGCGGGAGCGAGACGATCTCGCGGCGCCGGTTGCGGGTCGCCTCGTCGCGGGCAAGCGCGCGGGCGCGACCGATGTGGCCCTGGCTGGCGCGCGCGGCGTAGGCGGCCAAGGCCGGGGCGATCCCGTCGGTGCGGGACAGGAAGTCGGCCACCGCGGCAGAGCTGGGGGTGGCCAGCGTCAGCTGGCGACAGCGGGAGCGGATCGTGGGCAGGACGTCCTCGACGGTGGGGGCGCACATCATCCAGACCGTGTGGGCGGTGGGCTCCTCGATCGCCTTGAGCAGCGCGTTGGCAGCCTGCTCGGTCAACCGGTCGGCGTCCTCGACGATGATGATCTGCCACCCGCGGCCGGCCGGGCGCAACGCCGACCTCCGCACCAGGTCGCGCACCTCACCGACGCCGATGGACAGCTTCTCGGTGCGGATGAGGGCGATGTCGGCATGGCTGCCGAGGATGGCGGTGTGGCACTCGTGGCAGTCACCGCAGCCGGCCTTCTCGCACTGCAGCGCGGCGGCGAACGCGATCGCGACGTTGGAGCGGCCGGAGCCGGGAGGCCCGGTGAAGAGCCAGGCGTGGGACATCCCCTTGCCGCCGGCGGCCGGCCAGAGCACGTCGATGGCTCGCTGCTGGCCGACCAGGTCGGCCCAGACTCCGGGCGACTCACCCCGGACCGGCGCGGTCACGCTCATCGCGCGGCCTGGGTGAGCAGCGGCTCGACGGCAGCCCGCACCCGGCTCGCGATCTCCTCGACGCCCGCGCGGGCGTCGAGCACGAGGTAGTGGTCGGGGTCGCCCTTCGCCATCGCGACGAAGGCCTCCCGCACCCGCTGGTGGAAGTCGAGGGACTCGCTCTCGATCCGGTCGCGGCCGGCGAAGCGGCCCAGCCCGGCCGCCGGCTCCAGGTCGAGTACGACGGTCAGGTGCGGGCGCAGGTCGCCGGTCGCCCAGCGGGCCACGGCCTCGACCTCGGCGACGTCGAGCGAGCGCCCGGCGCCCTGGTAGGCGAGCGTGGAGTCGACGTAGCGATCGGTGATCACGACCTCGCCGCGCCCGAGCGCCGGGAGCACCAGGGTCTCGACGTGCTCGGCCTTGTCGGCGGCGTAGAGGAGGGCCTCGGTGCGATCGGCGAGGGCCCCGGTCTCGGGGCTCAGCACGATGCGGCGCACCTCGCGGCCCACCGGCGTGTCACCCGGCTCGAACGTCAACCGGACGGCGTACCCCTCGGCGATGAGGGCGTCGCGCAGGAGCCCGGACTGCGTCGACTTGCCCGAACCCTCGCCGCCCTCGAAGCACACGAAGACGCCGGCGGGGGCGTAGACGGGTGTGAAGGCGGTGCTGGAGGTCACGGGCGTGACGCTACCCGGCGGCCCCGACACCCGTGCCGGAGCCGTCCGCGGGTCACGCCTTCTTCGCCGCAGCCTTCTTGGCCGGAGCCTTCTTGGCGGCCTTCTTGGTGGTCTTCTTGGCAGCCGTCTTCTTGGCCGTGGCCTTCTTCGCCGGGGCCTTCTTGGTCGTCTTCTTCGCGGCCTTCTTGGCCGGGCCACGCGCGCGGCGGTCAGCCAGCAGCTCGGCGGCCCGCTCGGTGGTGATCTCGGCGACCGAATCGTCCTTGCGCAGGGTCGCGTTGAACTCACCGTCGGTGACGTACTCACCGAAGCGGCCCGACTTGACCACGATCGGCTGACCCGAGACCGGGTCGGCGCCGAGCTCCTTCAGCGGCGGCGCCGCGGCCGCACGACCGCGCTGCTTGGGCTGGGCGTAGATCGCCAGCGCCTCGTCGAGGGTGACGGTGAAGAGCTGCTCCTCGGTCGTCAACGAGCGCGAGTCGGTGCCCCTCTTCAGGTAGGGACCGTAGCGACCGTTCTGGGCGGTGATCTCGACCATCTCGGTCGTCGCCGGGATCTCCTCGCCGTCCTCGCCGGTCTTGGCCTTGACCTCGACCGGCGCCTCACCGATGACGCGCGGCAGCGACAGCAGCTTGACCGCGTCGTCGATGGTGATGGTGTCGAGCGACATCGACTTGAAGAGCGAGCCCGTGCGCGGCTTGGCGCTCTTCTTGGCGTCCTCGGGCAGGTCCTCGGTGACGTAGGGCCCGTAGCGACCGTTCTTGGCCACGACGCGCAGCCCCGTCTCCGGGTGCACGCCGAGCTCGATCTCCTCGCCGGCCGGGTTGGCGAAGAGCTCGACGGCCTTCTCCATCGTCAGCTCGTCGGGCGGCAGGTCGTCGGGCACGTTGGCCCGCTTGCCGATCGGGTTGCCCTCGTCGTCGGGACCCTCGAGGTAGGGGCCGTAGCGGCCCACGCGCAGGTTGATGCCTGCTGCCGGGTCACCGATCGGGAAGGTCGCGTTGTCGCGGGCATCGATGTCGGCCAGCTCGGTGACCAGCGTGTGCAACCCGGGGACGTCGTCGGAGCCGTAGTAGAACTCGGTCAGCTCGGCCACGCGACCCTTGCGGCCACCGGCGATCTCGTCGAGCACGTCCTCCATCACCGCGGTGAACTCATACGAGACCTGGCGCGGGAAGTGCTCCTCCAGCAGTCGGATCACCGAGAAGGCAAGCCAGGCCGGCACCAGCGCCGAGCCCTTCTTGTAGACGTAGCCGCGGTTGAGGATCGTGCCGATGATCGAGGCGTACGTCGAGGGGCGACCGATCAGGCGCTCCTCGAGCTCCTTGATCAGCGTCGCCTCGGTGTAGCGCGCGGGCGGCTTCGTCTCGTGGCCGTTGGCGCTCAGGCTGGCCGCCGAGACGGCGTCGCCCTGCTCGAGGTTGGGGAGCCGGGTCTCCTGGTCGTCCTTGGCGCCGTCGTCGTCGGTGCCCTCGACATACGCCTTGAGGAACCCGTGGAAGGTGATCACGCGACCGGAGGCCGAGAACACGACGTCCTCGCCGCTCGTGGCGACCCCACCGACGCGCACGGACACGCTCTGGCCGACGGCGTCCTTCATCTGCGAAGCGACGGTGCGCATCCAGATCAGCTCGTAGAGGCGGAACTGGTCGCCGGTCAGGCCGGTCTGCGCGGGCGTGCGGAACGACTCGCCGGCCGGGCGGATCGCCTCGTGCGCCTCCTGGGCGTTCTTGACCTTGGTGGTGTAGGTGCGCGGGACGTCGGGGAGGTACTCCGCGCCGTACAGCTCGCGGACCTGCGAGCGCGCGGACTCGACGGCGCCGCCCGACAGGGTCGTGGAGTCGGTACGCATGTAGGTGATGAAGCCGTTCTCGTAGAGCCGCTGCGCCACCGACATCGCCACCGAGGCGCTCATGCCGAGCTTGCGGCTCGCCTCCTGCTGCATCGTGGTGGTGCGGAACGGTGCGTACGGCGAGCGGCGGTAGGGCTTCGCCTCGACCGAGCGGACGTCGTACGCCGTGTCGGCCAGGGCTGCGACGAGGCTCTCGGCGCGAGTGCGGTCGAGGTGGACGACCGTGGCACCGGACTTGAGCTGGCCGTCCTGGCCGAAGTTGGAGCCGGAGGCGACGCGGGTGCCGTCGAGGGAGTAGAGCTTCGCGGGGAACATCCGGGCCTCGTGCTTGGCGCCGGCGTCGAAGGTGCCCTCGAGGTCCCAGTAGGAGGCCATCTTGAACTTGATGCGGTCGCGTTCCTTGTCGACGACCAGGCGGGTCGCGACCGACTGCACACGTCCGGCGGACAGCCCCGACATCACCTTCTTCCACAGCACCGGGCTGACCTCGTAGCCGTAGAGACGGTCGAGGATCCGGCGCGTCTCCTGGGCCTCGACGAGGTCCATCGCGATGTCGCGGGGGTTGTCGGCGGCCTCGAGGATCGCGGCCTTGGTGATCTCGTGGAAGACCATCCGCTTGACGGGGATGTTCTTGGGCTTCAGCTCGTCGAGGAGGTGCCAGGCGATCGCCTCGCCCTCCCGGTCCTCATCGGTGGCGAGGTAGAGCTCGTCGGCATCCTTGAGCAGCGACTTCAGCTTCGCGATGTGCGACTTCTTGTCGCGCGGCACGACGTAGTAAGGGGTGAACCCGTTCTCGACATCGACCGCGAGACGGCCCCACGGCTTGTCCTTGATCTTCGCCGGGGTGTCCGCCGCGTTGTTGGGCAGGTCGCGGATGTGACCGATGGAGGACTCCACGACATAGCCGTCGCCGAGGTAGCCGCCGATGGTGCGGGCCTTCGCCGGGGACTCGACGATCACCAACTTGTGTGCCACGAAACTGGTCACTTTCCTCACTGCTGGGTCGCGGGAGGGCCTGGGTCAGGCCCCGCTGCGAGCGCCGGGCGGCGCTACTCGAACGGGTGCAAGCCACCCGAGAAGGTGCTCACGGCCGATCACGGTAGCGCGTGCTGTCCACCCCTTCACCGTCACCGGGTCGTCGCGAGACCTCGACGCGGGCTCGTCAGGGCACCTCGAGCGCACCGATCGTGGCGTCCTGCTCGTCGATCAACACCTGGTCGCCGATGGGCACCACGCTGACGAACAGGGCGTACGCCGCGGGGTCCCCGGTGTCGACGACGACGACCTTGGCGACGTCGCCCTCGACGCTCAGCTCCGGGTCGTCGATGTGCACTTCCTGGCTCAGCAGCCAGGCGGGGTTGCCGTCCACGACGGTCTCCTCCGAGCCGAGCTGGTAGGTGATCGTCACGTCGCTGTAGAAGTTGGTCGACTGGAGCATGCACGTCATCACCACCTCCGCTGCCTGACGGGGCGAGTCGAGACCGTTGCCGCGATTGAGGCTCCCCAGCGCGTAGACGGCGACCCAGCCGGAGGTGTCGGTGACCTCGATGATCTTCGACGGCGCGTAGACCCCGTCGGCGAAGGTGAACCGGAACGCCTGGTCGAGCGTCGGCTCGAAGCCCTCGGGGGTGCGGACCCGCAGTCCGCCGCCGGTCATGAACTGCCCGTCGCGACCGGAGACACCCTGCTCGGGCAGACCGCCCGTGCACTGCTCGACGGTGGGCGCGACGTCACCGGGCGGCCCTGTCGGCAGGTCAGCTCCGGACGGCGCCTCCGACGGGTCCGGGGCGCCGGTGGCCGGAGCCTCGTCGCCACTCGCGTCCGAAGGCCCTGTTGAGGGTGCCCCCGTGGTGTCCGACGTGAGCCCGGAGGCCGCCGGGTCGGGCTCCTCGATCAGACCGCGGACGACGAAGAAGGTGGCGACGCCGAGCGCCAGCGTGACCAGCAGGGCCACCAGGAGGAGCCCGAGGGCGCGACCGGATCGATGGGCGGACGGCTCGACGCCACCTGGAGCCCCTGGCGATCCGGGCACTGCGGGCGGGAGCAACGGCCCGACCGCGGCGTACGACTGGTAGCCGGGCGGCGGAGGCGGTGGTGGAGGCGGGGATGTCCCCGCCGGCGGCGGCCCGTAAGGCGTGTCGGTGACCGTCTGGCTCCAGTGAGCGCCGTCCCAGTAGCGGAACGCGCCGGGCTGACCTGACGGATCGGGGTACCAACCAGCAGTGGCCACCTCTGGAGGCTATCGAAGTCGGGTCCTCCCAGGGAGTCGACCCGGCAGGTCGCGGATCGGTGCCACTGGGTGGCACCGATTCACGACCTCTCGCCGTCAGGTCGTCAGGTCGTCAGGAAACCTTGCGCGACCATCTCCTGCACGATCGGCAGGTATGTCGTCAGCGCCTGGCGGGCCTGCGCGTCGTCGTGGCCGAGCAGCTGCGAGATCGCACCGAGGAGCGCACCGACGCTCAGCTCGCCGTCGCAGGCTCCGACGAGCGCAGCCTCGACGGTGTCGGCACTCCGGGCGCGGCGTAGGCCGCGCTGCTGGCGCAGGACGATGGTGGCGGGGTCCTCGGCGCCGACGGGGCCGGCGGTCTCCTGCACGACGTCCTCGCGCGTGGTCAGCCGGCTATCGAGGGTCACGGCGTCGGGCTCGGCCGCACCCCAGTCGCGGATCGCCGGTGCGATCGGCTGCTCGACGTCGTAGGGCCACTCGAGCAGCTCGACGCGACGCCCACCCGGGGTGAGCGACCGGTCGACGGCGTGCAGGTTGATCCACCCGAACCCGATCGCCTCGATGCCCTGCTCGTCGAACCACGAGAGCCAGGTGTCGTAGCGGTGCAGGTAGTCGGCGGCGCCGTGCTGACCGGCGTCCTTGAGCCACAGCTCGACGTAGGCCGCCGGGTCGAGGACCTCGCGCTGCACCACGAGCGCATCGGTCTCGGGACTGAGCCAGTCGGCCAGCCGGTCGTCCCACGGGCGGTCGGCGGAGATCACCCAGTTGGCCAGGACCTGGCACCAGCCGCCGGGGTTGAGGTGGTCCGGGGCCGCCCGCACGATGTTCTCCACGACACGGTCGCCCGGCAGCCCGGAATCGCGGTAGACCAGCCGCTCACCGGTCGCCGGCGAGATGACGAACGGCGGGTTGGTGGCGATCAGGTCGAAGCGTTCGCCGCGCACCGGCTCGAAGAAGGACCCGTCGCGAACGTCGATCCGGTCGGCGACGTCGTTGAGCGCGGCGTTGAAGCGGGCAAGCGTGAGCGCTCGGGCGTTGACGTCGGTGGCCACGACCCGGTCTGCGTGCGCCGCGAGGTGCAGAGCCTGGACGCCGCACCCGGTGCCGAGGTCGAGAGCGGAGCCGACCGGTTCGCGCAGGGTCAGCTGCGCCAACGAGTTGGAGGCAGGACTGATGCCGAGCACGTGGTCGACGCCGACCCGCTGGGGTCCGCCGTCGAGTCCGGGGGTGAGGTCGCTGACCACCCAGAGGTGTCGTTCGTCGCCCGCTGCGTCGGTGGCGTAGGGCCGGCAGTCGAGCCGGGCTGCGACCTCGCTGATCGACTGCTCGAGCAGCCCTGCCACCGCCAGCCGGTCGACCAGCCCGGGCAGCGCCGCCTCGGCCGCCGCCAGGGACACCGGCTTCTGCAGCAGGAAGAGCCGGATCAGCGTGTCGAGCGCACCCCCACCTGCCGTGCGCTGCACCCCGGGCGTCGTCTCGTTGCGCCCCAGCGCGTCATGGGCGCGGGCGCCGAGGACCTCGGCCACGCCGTCGTAGGTGAAGTCGGCAGCGAGCAGTGCCTCGCGCAGCGGGGCGGCAAGTGCAGGGTTCATCGGTGCCTCACGAGTGGCGATAGGAGTTCAGGGCAGTGTGCCATCGGAGGCTGAGCAGCGAGCGCCAGCGAGCGTCGACGAAGCCCGGTGAGGTGGGCACTGGCGTGGGGGACGGTCGGCGTACGGCTTGCGGGGGCAACGCCCGCGACCTCGCCCAGGGGCTCGCCCTGCTCAGCCCCCGAAAAGCACCTCGACCCGCCAGCAATGGCTGACGGGTCGAGGTGGTGGGTTCTCGTCAGAGCGTGGCGCTGGCCCCCGGGACGGGGACGTCGTCGCCGAAGCTCGTCTCGCGTCGCTTGGAGACGACGACCGCTCCCACGATGATCGCCACCGCGCCCAGGGAGATGAGGATGCGCAGAGCATCGTTCTGGTCGTCACCGACGCTGAGGCCGACGACCGCGCTGGCGATGAGCAGCGAGACCAGGTTCATCACCTTGATGAGCGGGTTGATCGCCGGGCCGGCGGTGTCCTTGAACGGGTCACCGACGGTGTCACCGATGATGGTGGCCTCGTGAGCGGCCGAGCCCTTGCCGCCGTGGTTGCCGTCCTCGACGATCTTCTTGGCGTTGTCCCAGGCCCCGCCCGCGTTGGCGAGGAAGACCGCCATCAGGGTGCCGGTGCCGATGGCACCGGCGAGGAAGCCGGCCAGCGCCGTGGCGCCGAGTCCGAAGCCCACCGCGATCGGGGCCATCACGGCCAGGATGCCGGGTGCGACCAGCTCGCGCAGTGAGTCGCGGGTGACGATGTCGACGACCTTGCCGTACTCCGGACGACCGGTGCCCTCCATGATCCCGGGGATCTCGCGGAACTGGCGACGCACCTCGTAGACCACCGCGGCGGCCGCACGCGCGACCGCGTTGATGGCGAGGCCGGAGAACATGAACACCACGCACGCACCGAGAAGCACGCCGACGATGACCGCCGGGTTGAAGACGGCGAAGTCGAGCAGGTAGGCCTCGTCGGGCCGACGTTGGCCTCCTCGAGCTTCTCGGCGACCGTCGTGGCGTAGGAGCCGAACAACGCCGTGGCGGCGAGCACCGCGGTGGCGATCGCGATGCCCTTGGTGATCGCCTTGGTCGTGTTGCCGACCGCGTCGAGCTCGGTGAGGATCAGCGCGCCCTCCTCGCTGACGTCGCCCGACATCTCGGCAATGCCCTGGGCGTTGTCGGAGACCGGCCCGAAGGTGTCCATCGCGACGATGACGCCGACGGTCGTGAGCAGGCCGGTGCCGGCGAGAGCGACCGCGAAGAGCGAGACCGTCAGCGCAGCGCCACCGAGCAGGTAGGCCCCGAACACGGCCGCACCGATGACCAGCGTGGTGTAGACGGCCGACTCGAAGCCGACCGAGAGACCGGACAGGATCACGGTGGCCGCGCCGGTCAGGGAGGTGCGACCGACGCCCTTGACGGGTTCGTACTCGGTGCCGGTGTAGTAGCCGGTCAGGGCCAGGATGCCGGCCGACATCACGATGCCGATCACCACGGCCGAGGCAGCGATGAAGCGCGGGTCGCCGTCGAACAGGGCGTACTCCTGGCCGAAGTCGGCGAAGCTGCCCGGGAGGTAGACGTAGGACAGCACGACGCTGGCGAGCGCGGCGATGCCCGACGAGATGTAGAACGACTTGTTGATCGTCGTCAGACCGGGCTCGCCGACCTTGGGCCGGGTCAGGTAGACGCCGGCCACGGCCGTCAGCGCGCCGATGGCGGGCACGAGGAGCGGGAAGACCAGGCCCTTGTCGCCGAAGACCTGCGAGCCGAGGATCAGCGCCGCGACCAAGGTGACGGCGTACGACTCGAAGAGGTCGGCGGCCATGCCGGCGCAGTCACCGACGTTGTCACCGACGTTGTCGGCGATCGTGGCGGCGTTGCGCGGGTCGTCCTCGGGGATGTTCTGCTCGACCTTGCCGACGAGGTCGGCGCCGACGTCGGCAGCCTTGGTGAAGATGCCGCCGCCGACCCGCATGAACATCGCGAGCAGCGCGGCTCCGAAGCCGAAGCCCTCCAGCACGTCAGGAGCGGAGTCCTGGAAGAACAGCACCACCAGGCTGGCGCCCAGCAGGCCCAGTCCGACGGTGAGCATGCCGACCATCGCGCCGGTGCGCAGGCCGATCGTCATCGCGACCTCGCGCCCCTCGGTCTGGGCGGCGGCCGCGACGCGCAGGTTGGCGCGCACGGCGAGGTTCATGCCGAGGAATCCGACGGCCGCGGAGAAGCCGGCCCCCACGATGAAGAACACCGAACGGAAGATCCGCACGGTCATGTCGTCGGCCGGCAGCACCAGCAGCGCGAAGAACGCGATGGCCGCGAACATCGCCAACGTCCGGAACTGTCTGGTCAGGTAGGCGTTGGCGCCTTCCTGCACCGCCTGGGCGATGTTCTTCATGTTGTCGGTGCCTTCAGCGGCGGCCAAGACCTCTTTGCGGAACATCGCAGCCATCCCGAGCGCGCCGAGCGCGATCAGGGCGACGATGACGACCAGGACGAGGTTGCCGCCGGAGACGTCGACAGCGAATACGGGGGGAATCCCGGCCATCTGTTTCCTCCTGCGTTGGAGAGCGTCATGCGAGGCCAGATGTGACCTGCGTCATGTCGGAACGCAGCGGAGTTTACGCAGACGCGACCCCGGACCGGGTAGCAGGTGTGATGCGCAACACAGCGTGTCGCGTTGGCGCTCAGGCGAGAGCGGCGTCGGTGCTCTCGTGAATGACGAAGACCTTGGCCAGCCCGGTGATCCGGAAGATCTTGAGCAGCCGGTCCTGGTTGCAGATCAGGTGCAGCGAACCGTCGTTGGCACGGACCTTCTTCAGACCGCCCACCAGGACGCCCAGACCGGTGGAGTCGAGGAACTCGACGGCCTCCATGTCGATGATCAGGTGATAGGTGCCGGCAGCGACCAGCTCGGTGATCTTGTCGCGCAGCTTCGGGGCGGTGTAGACGTCGATCTCGCCGCCCACCGCAACGATGGTGCGCCCATCGACGTCGCGCGTTTCCAGAGTCAGGTCCACGAGTTCTCCCAGAGGAACGGTGCAGGGGGAGGCTTCGGCGGTCGCACACCTACCGAGTCAAAGCCTCCCGTATCAAACCACGCCCCGAGAGCGTGCGCACACCAGACTCGTCGGTTGCTCGTCGGTTGCTCGTCGGTGCTCGTCGGGTGCTCGTCGGGTGTCGGCACCCCTTGGCATGATCGAGTCATGCCCGCTCCTGCCGTCGCCCGCTCGGTGACCGACCTCCTCGCGAGGCTCTCGGCCGTCCCGGGGCGTGACGGCAGGCTGACCCACGTCGAACGAGTGCCGCCTCGCGAGGCCCGGGTGAGCCCCTGGCCCGAGTGGGTCGAGGCCGACCTGCGCCGCGCCTTCGTCGAGCGCGGCGTCGCACAGCCCTGGACCCACCAGGTCGAGGCAGCCGAGGCGGCTTGGGCCGGCGAGCACGTGATCGTCTCCACCGGCACTGCCTCCGGCAAGTCCCTCGCCTATCAGCTCCCTGCCCTGAGCTGCGCCGCGACGGCGCGCAGCCCACACGGCAA
Source organism: uncultured Actinomycetota bacterium (assembly GCA_963761285.1). Classification (GTDB taxonomy): domain Bacteria; phylum Actinomycetota; class Actinomycetes; order Propionibacteriales; family Nocardioidaceae; genus Nocardioides. The sequence continues at coordinate 137,791 of CAVXGJ010000001.1, forward strand.
CCGCGGTCGCAGCGGTGCCGCGACGCTCTACCTCGCACCGACCAAGGCCCTGGCTCACGACCAGCTCTCGTCGCTGCTCGAGCTCGGGCTCCCGACCCGGATCACGACGTGCGACGGCGACAGCAGCCGCGACGAGCGTGACTGGGCCCGCGCCCACGCCGAGTACGTCCTGACCAACCCCGACATGCTGCACCGCTCGATCCTTCCCGGGCACGAACGCTGGGCCGGCTTCCTCGGCTCGCTGCGCTACGTCGTCATCGACGAGTGCCACCACTACCGCGGTGTCTTCGGCGCGCACGTCGCTCACGTCCTTCGTCGCCTGCGGCGGGTGTGCGCGGCCTACGGTGCGTCGCCGACGTTCGTGCTCGCTTCCGCGACGACGGCCGAGCCTGCCCTGACCGCCTCCCGGCTCACCGGGCTCGACGTACGCGCGGTGACCGATGACGCCTCGCCCCGCGGCGAGCTCACCCTCGGGCTGTGGGAGCCACCGCTGACGTCGTTCACCGGAGAGAACGGCGCCCCGGTGCGCCGCGCGGCGAGCTCGGAGACCGCCGACCTGCTGGCCGACCTGGTCGCCGAGGACGTCCGCACCCTGGCGTTCGTGCGCTCGCGTCAGGGCGTCGAGCACGTCGCCCTCACGGCAGCCGCGCTGCTGGAGGAGGTCGACCCGAGCCTGCCCGCACGCGTCGGTTCCTACCGCGGCGGCTACCTCCCCGAGGAGCGACGGGCTCTCGAGGAGTCCCTCCGCACCGGCGAGCTCGTCGGCCTCGCCGCCACCAACGCGCTCGAGCTCGGCATCGACATCCACGGCCTCGACGCCGTGCTGATCGCCGGGTTCCCCGGCACCCGCGCTGCCTTGTGGCAGCAGCTCGGCCGGGCCGGCCGTGGCGCCCAGGACGCGCTGGGCCTCCTCATCGCCCGCGACGACCCGCTCGACACCTACCTCGTGCACCACCCCGACGCCCTGCTCGGGCGGCCGGTCGAGGCGCAGGTCTTCGACCCCGACAACCCGCACGTGCTCGGGCCCCACCTGTGTGCGGCCGCTCAGGAGCGAGCGTTGACCGCCGCTGACCTGCCGTTGTTCGGCCCCCGCGCCCGCGAGGTGGTGCTGGGCCTGACCGAGGCCGGGCTGCTGAGGCGCCGCACCGCCGGGTGGTTCTGGACCGACCCGGGTCGAGCAGCCGACCTCACCGACATCCGTTCGGCCGGGGGCACCCCGATCTCCCTCGTCGAAGCCGGCACCGGCCGGGTCGTCGGCACCGTCGACGGCGGACGCGCTGACGGCACCGCCCACACCGGGGCGGTCTACCTGCACCGCGGCGAGACCTGGTTCGTCGACCACCTCGACCTCGACGATCGGGTCGCCACGATGACCCGGTGCGCGCCGGGCTTCCCCGGCTACACCACCTCGGCGCGCGAGATCACCGACATCACCATCACCGCCGAGCGCGAGCACCGCGACTGGGGCGCCTGCCGGTTGTCCTTCGGCGACGTCGAGGTGTCCCACCAGGTGGTGTCCTACCTCAAACGCCGCCAGCCCTCGGGCGAGGTGATGGCCGAGGAGCTGCTCGACCTGCCCGAGCGATCCCTCACGACTGCGGCGGTGTGGTGGACGGTCCCCGACGAGCTGCTCACCGCAGCCCTGCCCGCGGGCCTCGACCTGCCGGGGGCGGCCCACGCCGCCGAGCACTGCGCGATCGGGTTGCTGCCGCTCTTCGCCACCTGCGACCGGTGGGACATCGGCGGTGTGTCCACGGCCCGTCATGCCGACACCGGACTGCTGACGGTCTTCGTCCACGACGGCCACCCCGGTGGCGCCGGCTTCGCCGAGCGCGGCTTCCGAGCTGCGCGCCAGTGGCTGACGGCGACCCGCGAAGCGATCGTGTCGTGCGAGTGCCCCGACGGGTGCCCCTCGTGCGTGCAGTCACCGAAGTGCGGAAACCAGAACAACCCACTCGACAAGGCCGGGGCCGCGGCGCTCCTCGGGCTCTTGCTCAGCGCCGCCACCGACGACACGCGGTAGCCTCGCCGCATGCTGCTCCTGGGTCTCCTCGTCGTCCTCGTCGGAGTCGTGCTGATCCTGCTCGGTGTCTTCGCCACCGACGTCAGCCCGCTGGGGCAGATCGACATCATCGGCATCGACATCGGCACCACCACGCTGTTCCTCCTCGGGATCGGCGCGGGCGCCGCGGTGCTGTTCGGCAGCTCGATCGCGAAGTACGGCGTGCGGCGTGGGCTCAAGCAGCGCAAGGAGAACAAGAAGATGGAAGAGCTCTCCGAGAAGCTCGACCGCGCCGAGGCCGAGCGCCGCCGCGACCTCGACGGCGACCGCTGACCCTCACCCGCTCCCGTCGGGGCTTCTCAACCCGGCCCCGCCCGACTCTCCGCGACCAGGTCGGCGAGCACCAGCCCCCTCCAGCGCGGCCCACGCACGACCACGACGACCCGTACGTCGGCTCCCTCGACGACGCAGTCGTCCAGCAGCGCTCCGTTGGCCTGGGCTGTCGCACCTGCTGCGGCGCACGGCTCGCCCGTGCGCTGGAAGGCCGAGGCGCCGGCGAGTGCAGCCAGGTCTGCGGCGGCCTGAGCTGTGCGGTGAGCGGCGAACATCGCTCCCACCACACTCAGCGCAGCACCCACCATCACCAGCAGACCGACCAGCGCGACGGCCAGCACCGTCGCCGCACCGCGCTCGTGCGGGCCGCCGATGGTCGCGGTCGTCACGGTCCGATCTCTCCGACCGCGGCCGCCTCGGCGCGCACCGTGACCCCCGGCAACCAGCCGAGCACCAGTCCGGGGCCGGCGATGCGTGCGGAGGCCTCTACCAGGACTCCCCCGCCGTCGACCCCGGCCGAGGCCACGGCGACGCGACCGCCCTCCGGGGCGATGCGCTCCCCCACCGCCACGGCCGCTGCCACGTCGTCTCCGCGCGCGATGGCCCGGGCCGTCTCCCGCGCGGCATCGATGACCCGGAGCTGGGCGGCGCCGACCGACAGCACCCAGACGAGGCCGATGGTCAGGGCGACGAGGAGCGGCAGCACCATCGCGAGCTCGGCCGTGACTGCGCCGCGATCGCAGCCGGTCGAGACAGGTGCCGACCTCCGCCAGGAGCGCTGGCTCATCCGATGCCGAGCAGCGAGAGGACATGGTCGAACAAGGTGGTGAGGAGCTTGTCCCCGAAGCCCCCGGTGAGCAGCGTGTAGAGCAGGCCCGCGAGGCCGGCGCCGGCCGCGGTGCCGACGGCGTACTCGGCGGTGGTGATGCCGCGCTCGTCGCGCGGCTCCCGGGCGGACAGGTCAAGCGTGGTGGTGACGTCGTGCATGTGATCATCCTTTCGTCCGGACCACCGGGTGTGGCCCGTCGATCCGAAGCCTGCGCCGCGTCGACCCTCGCCGGGCGCCGTGCGCAGGCTCCTGTGGAGAGGCCTCGTCGCCGCGCAGGTTGTGAGCTTCTGGTGGGCCACCGCGCACCCTCACCAGTCCATCGAGATGACGAGCCCGGCGACCAACGGGATGATGCCGATCAGGACGAACGCAGGAAGCAGACAGAGACCGAGCGGCACCGCGGCCTTCACCCCGATCGCGCGGGCCCGGTCCTCGGCCTCGGCCCGAGAGGCGTGCGCGAGATCGTTCGCCAGGCGCTCGACCGCACTGACCACGGGTGAACCGGTCAGGTGGGCCCGTGCCATCGTGCGTCCCAGCACCGCCAGCTCCCCGTCGCGCGCGAGCTCGGCCCACACCACCCCGGGGTCGCCGCCGAGGCGCAGCCGGGACGAAACCGCCGCCAGCCGCGCCGAGGCTGGTCCAGGGAGAGCCTCGGCGACCACCGCGACGGCCTCGACGGGATCAGCCCCCGAGCGCAGCGCAGCCGCGAGCAGCGTCACCACTGCTGGAAGGTCCCGGCTGACGGCTTCGCGCTCGGCTCGGACGGCCGGCTCCTCGGCGCGGCCGACAACGGTCCACACCGCCACGGCGGCGAGCCCCGCGGCGGGCAGCCCGAGCGGGCCGCTGACGAGGGTCGCCGCGCCGATGCCGGAGAGCAGCGACCAGAGCAGCCGATGCCGGCGCAACCAGCCCGCCTCCGCCCCCACCTCCGCACCCACCTCCGCACCCACCTGCAGGGCGTCCAGGCGGCTCGGCGGCTCGGCGGGCAGCCGGGCTCGGGGAGGCACCACCAGCGCTGTGGCGATCGCAGCGGCAACGACGGCGGCGATCGCGGCACTGCTCACGGCCGCTCGACCTGCCGGGCCAGGGCCTCGATCCAGGCCAGGCCGCTGAGCGCGAACGCCAGGCCGAGCGCCAGGCAGGCCAGGCCCACGGGGTGCCCGAGCAGGAACCCCCACGGATCACCGCCGGCCCCGGCTCCGAAGGTGAGCACCAGGACCGGGAGCACGGCCACCAACCGCGCGGTTGCTCGCGCCGAGGCCAGCTCACCGGCCACGACCCGGCGCGTGACCCGCTGGGCGCGCAGGTCGGAGGTGAGGTGCTCCAACGCGCTGGCCAACCCTGCCCCGGTGCGGTGGGAGACCTGCCAGGCTGCGGCCACCAGCCGCAGATCGCCCGCGCCAGGCTGTTGAGCCGCCTCGCGCCAGGCACCCGGCACGTCCGCGCCGACCCGGAAGGCCTCAGCGACCGGAGCGAGGAGACTCCACTCGCCGGCGCCGTGGTCGAGGGCTGCTCCCGGTGGCCGGCCGGCCACGAGCTCACCGCTCAGCTGCTCGCACGCCTCGAGCAGGCGTGCGGAGGTCTGTTCGGCCGCTCGCGCGGCTCGCCGTCTTCGGATCAGCACCGCGGCCGCCCAACCGGTCGCCGCCAGGATGACGAGGAGGACGACCTGACGAGGCGGGAGGACCAACGTCACCGATGCCAGGGAACCGGCGACCAGGGCGACCCGCCGGAAGCCCGCCCGTCTCGGGCCGCGCACCACAAGAGCTGAGTCCGCCTGGGGCACCGATCTCCGAGCCGGGCCGGGCCGCGCGAGGAGCACTGCGGCGCCGACGAGGAGCAGGGTCAGGACCGTCTCGACCGACAGCGGCGGCGCGCTCATGGGGCGCGGGCCAGCAGCACGAACAGGTCGTCGAGACCGGGGCCCTCGGTCACCACCGGCTCGGCGTCTGCGCCCCCCTCGGCGATCTCGACGGCCATCCGCATCGAGACGAGGCCGTGGGCATCGCGCCCCGGAAGCGCGATCTGGGCCAACCGGCGGCGACCGTCGCGGTTGCGGGTCAGGTGCAGGACGACGTCGAGAGCCGAGGCCAGCTGGCTGTGCGCAGCCTCGCGGCCGAGTCCGGCGGCCAGCGCGAGTGCCTCGATGCGGGCGGGCACGTCGAGCGCCGAGTTGGCGTGGAGCGTGCCGCAGCCACCCTCGTGACCGGTGTTGAGCGCGGCCAGGAGCTCCACGACGTCACCTCCTCTGACTTCGCCGACCACCAACCGGTCGGGGCGCATCCGCAGGGCCTGGCGGACCAGGGTGCGGACATCGATCGCCCCGGCTCCCTCCACGTTGGGCGGTCGGCCTTCCAGGGAGACCACGTGAGCGTGGCGGGGTCGCAGCTCGGAGGCGTCCTCGACGATCACCAGCCGTTCGTCGACCGGCACCTCACCCAGCAGCGCAGCCAGCAGGGTCGTCTTGCCGGTGCCGGTGCCGCCCGTGACCAGGAAAGCCAGGCGAGCGGCGATCATCCGCCGCAGGATCTGCGCAAGGGCTGGGGTCAGCATCCGACGCTCGACGAGGTCGTCGAGGGAGAAGCCCGCCGCGCGGGGGACTCGCAGCGAGATCGCGGTGCCGGGCCTGGCCAGCGGGGCGAGCACGGCGTGGAAGCGGGTGCCATCGGCCAGACGGAGGTCGACATGAGGGGCCGCGTCGTCGAGACGACGACCGGCGTGAGCGGCGAGCCGCTGGGCGAGCCGTCGTACGGCCTCGTCGTCGGGGAAGGTGATCTCGGTGCGCTCCAGCCCGGCGCCCCGGTCGAGGTAGACCTCACCCGGACCGTTGACCAGCACGTCGGTCACACCGGGGAGGCGCAGCAGCGGCTCGAGGGGCCCGGCGCCGACGACGTCGCGCCGCAAGGTCTCGTAGACCTCGAGCACCGTGGCATCACCGACGGGTCGGCCCGCCGTGCGCAACGCTTCGGCCACGCGGTGCGCGGTGATCTCTCCAGGCGTCCGGGCCAACCGCTCGCGCACGACGTCGACGAGGCCGGCGGTGCCGTCGAGACCACCGCCGCTGAGCGGCAGGGCAGTCATGCCGCCAGCCGTCGTCCGGCCAGGTCGGCCAGGTCGTCGACCAGGGCGCAGCAGGTCTTGGCCAGGGGGCTGCGCCAGGACCGGATGGGCCCCAGGCCGAGGTCGATCGACTCGGCCAGACCACGCTGATGGGGGATGCGACCGACCACGGGCAGCCGGGTGGCGCGGATGATGTCGCCGTCGGCGATCCCAGCACCACGCAGCACGATGCCCGGGGTGCTCACTCGAGCCAGCCGCGCGGCGAGCCGACTCGCCGACGCGACACCAGCCACGGTCGGGACGACGACCATCACCACAGCATCGCAGCGGGCAAGCACCTCCTCGACGAGGGCGTCGGCCACCCGGGGCAGGTCGACCACCACGGTCGTGTGCCCTCGGCGTCCTGCCGAGAGGACCTCGCGCACCGCGAAGGCTTGCGGGCTCGCGGTCGACCCTGCCCGCCACGACAGGGCACGCAGGCCATCGCGCTGAGGCAACGCCTCACGCAACGCGCGGGCGCTGAGCCGTCCGGTGGTCTGGCACAGGCCCTCCCAACGGGACCCGTCCCGGCCGTCGAGCCCGAGGACGCGGTCGACCCCCGGCCCGAGGGGGTCGCAGTCGATGACCAGCGTCGGACCACGACGAGCCGCAGCCTGGCCCAGCGCGCAGGCGAGGGTGGTGGCTCCGGCACCGCCCGAGCCACCCAGGACTCCCACGACCAGCCCCCTGGTGGCGCCGGGGTCGCCGGCGTCGGTGAGTCGCTCGACGAGCCACGCCGCGGACGACGACAGGTCGACCACCCCCTCGGCCCCGAGCCCGAGGGCCACCCGGAACGTCTCCCCGTCGACCGCGGCGCCGGCGACCACGTGCACCCCGTCACGGCGCTCCGGAGCAAGGGCGGCCAGGCCGGGCGCCAGGTCGGCGCCGACCAGCACGAGCGAGGCCGCCGCCCAGCTGCGCAGAGCACCGGGCAAGTCATCGACCACATCGGGAGCCACCCCGGCGGCAGCCGCCAGCCGGAGCAGGTCGTCACGCAGGGACGCCGAAGCGGTGATCAGGAGGGGCGGGTTCATGGGTCCACGCTGCGTGGTCGCGGCGCTCTCGCGCTCGCCGTGTCTGTCGGCTGTGGAGAAGTCGTCCCCAGGCCACGCCTGTGGACGACTCGTGGGCCGGTCGGCGCTCCAGCGTCGAGGCCTCGCCCCGGCAGGTCGAGGAGGGTCGTAGCCCTACGATGAAGCCATGTTGCCCACCGCGGCGTTCTTCGACCTCGACAAGACGATCATCGCCAAGTCGAGCACGCTCGCGTTCTCCAAGCCCTTCCAAGCCGGCGGGCTCATCACCCGCCGCGCGGTCCTCCGCTCGGCGTACGCCCAGTTCGTCTTCCTCGTCGGCGGCGCCGATCACGACCAGATGGAGAAGCTGCGCTCGTTCATGTCCTCGTTGGTGGCGGGCTGGGACGTTGCGACGGTCCGCGAGATCGTGGCCGAGACGCTCCACCACGTCGTCGACCCGATCGTCTACGACGAAGCCGTCACCCTCATCGCCGAGCACCAGCTCGCCGGTCGCGACGTCGTCATCGTCTCCGCCTCGGGCACCGAGGTGGTCGAGCCCATCGGACGCCTGCTCGGCGCCGACCACGTGGTCGCCTCACGCCTCGAGGTCGTCAACGGCAAGTACACCGGGGAGATCGACTACTACGCCTTCGCCGAGGAGAAGGCCCGCGCGATCGTGGAGCTGGCCGCCGAGCGCGGCTACGACCTCGACGCGAGCTTTGCCTACAGCGACTCGGTCACCGACATCCCGATGCTCGAGGTGGTGGGCCACCCCCATGCGGTCAACCCCGACCGCGACCTGCGCAGGACCGCCGCCGAGCGCGGCTGGCCGGTGCTGGTCTTCACCAAGCCCATCGCGCTGCGCAGCCGGGTGTCCCTGCCGCCCGCCAAGCCCACCCTCACCGTCCTTGCCGTCGGTGGCGCAGTCGCCGTCGGTGGCGTCGTGTGGGCCAACGCCCGCAAGCGCCGCGCAAGCTGACCCCAAAAGTTTCCTCCACAGTCGGCCTCGAAGGGGCCTATCCTGGGTCTCCGGCCAGCGACCCCGACATCGGGTCAGCACAGAAGAGACGAGGGGCTCTTGTGGGACTCCTGTCACGTGCACTGAGCGGACGACCCGGTGGCGCCGCCATCAGCCGGACCGTCGCGGACGCCGTCCGGGTGCTGCCAGGGGTCATCGACCAGGACCTCACCTACCACCACGAGCCCCGGGCCGGCGGCCGCGCATCCGCCACCGTCGCGGGTGCCAGCACGGGGATCATCTCGGGGGTCGTCGACGTGACCGACACCCCGACCTTTCTCGAGGTGCTGCGCACCGTCCGGCGCATCCTCGACCCGCTGCTCGGCGAAGGCGCCGAACGGGTGTCGTTCCAGATCACGGGCCGCACGCTCGACGGGGCGCCGGTGCAGCCCGGCGACGTCGGCCTGAGCCAGCCTCCCAGCGGCCGCGAGATCCGCCAGCGGCTGCTCGAACGCTGAACCCGCCGCAGCCGCGACCGCCCCATCCGCGCCGCGACACAGCAAAAGTCAAGGCCCCGAAGGCCTTGTAGGTGATCCTGGAGAGGCGTACACATGGAGTCAGAATCAGTTCGGCAGCACCGGTAGATCCGGCAGCAGAACAACTCCATAGACAACACGTGAGACCGGGTACCCACGCGGCGATCCACCCTTCTTGAGGGCGCATGTCGACGGGATTTTCCCGAGGCAGCATTGAGACAGCACGCTTGGTAGCCAGCGGCGTTCACGTGTCAGCGGTGGCACTCGAGTCGGTAGCGACTGGGGTGCCACCTGCTTTGCGTGGAGGGTGGCGCGGGCCGACCGCCGCGCCCCGGTCAGCGGCGCAGTGGACTTGCCTCGGCGCCGGCCGCGAAGGCCTCGGCCCCGTAGAGCACCCAGGCGTGCACGCCGGCGGCACCGCCCTCGGCGTACCCCCGCAGGTTCGACTCGTACGCCGCGCGCAGGGCGAGGTGCCCTGCCTCCGGCACGCAGAGCGACTTCTCATCGACGCCCCGCGCCACCAGGACCAGGCGCTCGACGGCGCGGGCGACGATGCCGTTGTGGGAGACGAAGGGTGCGGCCGTGATCAGCTCGGCGTGCACCATCGCGGCGATCAGCAGCGCCGGGGCTGCGCCGTCGGAGGTGACGACGGTGGCGATGTCGCGCAGCCGACCCGCGGCCTCCGCGTCGCGCGGTCGGCCGAGGCGTTCCGGCTCGACGGAGGAGCCGGCTGCGAGGGCGTGGATGCGGGCAAAGGCCTGCAGCGGCGACTGGCTCAGGGCCGGGGAGAGCCCCAGCAGCTCGGTCGAGACACGCACCGCGTCGCGGGCGATCTCGTCGCCGACCCCTTGACGGATCTCGTCCAGGGACGACGAGGAACCCTCGAGCACCGCACTGGCGTGGGCGCCGCGCAGCAAGGACTCCGCCGTCGTCTCGGGCGAGGTCTTCCTCAGGCCGCGGTCGCGCAGCATGATGTCGATGCCGTCGCGGGTGGCGGCATACGCCGACGGCACGCCTTCCAGCGAGACCAGCCAGGCGAGGGGGTCACGGGTCCCGGGGATCTCTGCACTCACCTGGTGAGGGTAGGGCGCGCCGACCCGCTCTGGCTGCGTCGGGGTCGTAGCATCGCGTGACATGAGCGATGACCGTCAACAGCAGGCGCGCTCCTTCGGCAGCGTGGCCGACGCCTACGACCGAGGGCGCCCGGGCTATCCCATCGGAGCCGCCTCCTGGCTGGCGACCGGACAGGTCCTCGACGAGGACGTCCCCGGGGCGAGCGTCCCGACGCACACCGTCCTCGAGCTCGGGGCCGGCACCGGCAAGCTCACCTCGCTCCTGCTCGCCCACGGCCACGACGTGCACGCCTCCGAACCCGACGAAGCGATGCTCGCGCTGCTGCGCCACAACCTGCCCGACGCCCGCACCTCCCTCACCTCGGCCGAGGACATCCCCCTCCCCGACGCCTCGGTCGACGTGGTCGTGGCGGCCCAGTGCTTCCACTGGTTCGAGACCGACGCTGCGCTCGACGAGATCTCGCGGGTCCTCAAGCCCGGCGGCCACCTCGCGCTGGTCTGGCACGAGCGCGACGACCGGATCCCGTGGGTCAAGAAGCTCGGCCGCATCATCGGCAACCAGGAGCACCTCGTCGACCCCGCCGCCGACCTGGCCGCCTCCGCGCTCTTCAGCGACGTCGAGGAGAAGGTCTTCAAGCACTGGCAGGTCGTCAACCGCCGTACGATCGTCGACCTCGCGCGCTCCCGCTCCAACATCGCGGTGATGACCCAGGCCGACCAGGACGCGACGATCGAGGCGCTGCTCGCGCTGTACGACGACTACGGCCGCGGCATGGACGGCATGCAGATCCCCTACCGGACCCGCTGCTTCCGCAGCCGGGTGCTGCCCCGCGCCAAGCCCGTTCCCCCGCCCCCGGTCGAGAGGGCACCACGGCCCGAGCCGAAGGCCCGCGCGCACGACCCGGCCCTGGACCTGCCCGCGCTCGCGCTCGACCCGTTGACCCAGCCCACCGTGCCGCTCTCGCTCGCCAACGCCCTCGCCCCCCGCGGCAACGGCTACGGCCGGCCGGCCGGTCAGGCCGGGCGAAATGGCGCGATCACCGACACCGCCGACCGGATGCCCAGCGTCGCCTACCGCGACCTGCGCGACCCGGTCGAGGACACCGGCACCATCCTCATCGACTTTCGCTGACCCTCCCGTAGGCCTCCCGTGGGGAGCGGTGCTCGGGCGTCAGACAGGCGCGCCGGCGAGCGCCGTGGCTCGCTGCACGATGAGGTCGACGACCCGATCGTGCGCACCCATCACGTCGGCGACGATCACGCCGGCCGGTGACTCACGGCGCAGGCGGTCGTGGAAGAAGCCGGGCGAGAGCAGGTAGGGCGAGACGGCGTCGCCGGGCCGGATGACGTCGGCGGGTCGGGCGCCGTGGCCCGAGAGCGTCGCCAGCTCGACCGGACCGTCCCAGGCGCGGGCCAGGTGCGCGACCGCGCACATCTGGTCACAGGTGGCGGCCTCCTCGCTCGAGCCCGCCGCGACCAGGACGACGCGCTGCCCGCGGCGCGCGCCGGCCTCGACGAGCCTCGCGACCTGAGCCTGTGCCAGCAGCGGATCCGGTCCGAGCTGGCGGCCCAGGGTCACCGGGACACTGGCCAGCGCGGCTTGCTCGGGGAGGTCGGAGCGCATGTGGAAACCGGTCGAGAGCAGCAGCGGCACCACGACCACCGGGTGCTCGGCGCGGGTCATCACATCGGCGAAGAGGGGGGCGGAGAGCTCGACGTACGTCGCGATCGCGGTCAGGCCGAGGCGTTCCCCGGCGGCAGCCGTCACGACCTGAGCCACCTCGTTGCCCTCGGCCTTGCGGGTGCCATGGGCAACCGTGACCAGCTGGATCGTCGTGCTGAGGTGGGCGTCGGTGGAGCCGACTGCGCTCACAGCCGTCCCACGGCGCGACGGTGTCCGAGTGTCCCCCACTCCTTCGATGATCCGCGCCCCGGAGCAGGGGCGCAACCCCCCGGGCGTGTGATCATGTCGAGCATGACGCGCGGGTGGCGGCGGAAACATCTCGGGACCGAGGCCGATCGAGCGACCTTCCGCACCCTTCACAGCGCCTCCCTCGCCTCGCCGGCGCTGCGTGAGGGACTCACCACCGACAGCGCCGAGCGCTCGGCCAGGCACCTGCGCGAGCTGCTCGGCACCCCGGCGCTGGCGATCACCGACACCGCCGCCTGCCTGGCCTGGGACGGCGCCGGCGCACACCACACCGACCAGGTCCCGGCGCTGGTCTCGGCGATGCTGGAGCGCGGACGCACCCGGAGCTTCGAGCCCGCCGAGCTCCCGTGCCTGCATCAGGGGTGCGTGGTGCGCACTGCCGTGGTGAGCCCGCTGGTCGTCGAGGGTCGGATCGTCGGCGCGCTCGCGGCGTTCGCCCCCTCTCCCACGGCCGGCCTGGCCCGCGCCACCGACGAGGTGGCCACCTGGGTCTCCGGTCAGCTCGAGCTGGCCGAGCTGGGGGCCTCCCGGGCCCGGCTCGCCGAGGCCGAGGTGCGAGCGCTGCGAGCCCAGATCTCCCCCCACTTCATCTACAACTCCCTGGGCGCGATCGCCAGCTTCGTGCGCACCGATCCCGATCGGGCTCGCGAGCTGCTGCTGGAGTTCGCCGACTTCACCCGCTACTCCTTCCGCCGCCACGGCGAGTTCACGACCCTCGCCGAGGAGCTGCGCTCGGTCGAGCGCTACCTCCTGCTCGAGCAGGCACGCTTCGGCGACCGCCTCCAGGTGACCCTGAGCATCGCCCCGGAGGTGCTGCCGGTCGCGGTGCCGTTCCTGTGCATCCAGCCGCTGGTCGAGAACGCCGTGCGGCACGGCCTGGAGGGGCCCGGCGGCTCGGGCTCCGGGCACATCACGATCACCGCTCGCGACCGCGGCGTGGAATGCGTCATCGAGGTCGAGGACGACGGCGCCGGCGAGGACCCCGAGGTCGTCCGACGAGTCCTGGCCGGCGACAGCGCTCTCGACTCGGTCGGCCTCGGCAACGTCGACGCGCGACTGCGCTCGACCTACGGCGACGACCACGGGCTGGTCGTCGAGACCGCCAAGGGCGCCGGCACCAAGGTGATCGTGCGACTCCCGAAGTTCGCGGCCGGGGTGGTGGCATGACCAGCGCCCGCGGCGCCCAGCCCGCCTCGCTCCGGGTGCTCGTGGTCGACGACGAGCGTCCGACTCTCGACGAGCTCGGCTACCTGTTGTCCCTCGACCCGCGCGTGTCCGACGTACGCCTCTGCGACTCCGCGACCGACGGGCTGCGCCTGCTGCGCCAGGACGACATCGACTGCGTGTTCCTCGACGTGCAGATGCCCGGACTGAGCGGCCTGGAGCTGGCCGAGGTGCTGCAGCGCTTCCGGACCCCGCCCGCGATCGTGTTCGTCACCGCCCACGAGGGCCACGCCGTCGACGCCTTCGACCTGCAGGCCGTCGACTACGTCCTCAAGCCCGTGCGGGCCGAGCGTCTCGCCGAGGCCGTACGACGGGTGGTCGAGGGAGCCGATCGGGTCCCGGTCGCGACACCGGAGGTCCAGATCCCCGTCGAACGCGGCGGCGTCACCCGGTTCATCGACCGCTCGACGATCACCCACGTCGAGGCCCAGGGCGACTACGCCCGCCTGCACACCAGCGCCGACCAGCACCTGCTCCGGATCCCGCTGAGCGCCCTCGAGCAGGAATGGGGACCGGCCGGGTTCGTGCGCATCCACCGATCGGTCCTCGTAGCTCTCTCCCACGTGAGGGAGGTCCGGATGGAGTCCGGCCGCTGCTCGGTGGTCGTCGGGCACGGGGCGTCGTCGGTCGAGCTCAGCGTGAGCCGCCGCAACACCCGCGACCTGCGCGAGCGGCTCCTGCACCGGTCCGGCTCGTGAGCGACGCATGAGTGAGGAGGAGCGACCGACCCGGGTGCGGGTCACCGGCCCCGACCGCCGTTCTCGGCCCGTCCCACGCACCGGCGACATCGACGAGGAGACCCCGCTCGGCGCGGTCTACCTCGACTCCCTGCTGCGCGAGCAGCTGTGGTTGGCGCTGCGCATCCTGGCGGTGCTGGCCGCCACGGTCGGCAGTCTGCCGCTGCTGTTCCACCTCGCGCCCGGCCTCGCCGAGATACGCGTGGTGGGAGTCCCGGTGGCTTGGCTGCTCCTCGGCGTCCTGGTCTACCCGTGGCTGGTGGTCCTGGGTTGGCGCTACGTCCGACGGGCCGAGAGCAACGAGGCCGACTTCGCCGACCTCGTGGCCGAGCGCGACCCGTGAGCACCCCATGAGTGCCCCATGAGTGCCCTGCCCGGCAGCATCGCAGTGGTCCTGGTGACCGTGGCCACCCTGCTCATCGGCACCTGGGGCCTGCGTCTCTCCCGCACGACCAGCGACTTCTTCGTCGCCTCGCGCACGGTGCGCCCCGGGCTCAACGCCTCCGCGATCGGTGGCGAGTACCTCTCGGCGGCCTCCTTCCTCGGCGTCGCCGGGCTGCTGCTGACTTTCGGCGCCGACATGCTCTGGTACCCCGTCGGCTGGACCGCCGGCTACCTGGTGCTGCTCGTCCTCGTGGCTGCTCCGCTGCGGCGCTCGGGCGCCTACACGCTCCCGGACTTCGCCGAGGCGCGCCTGGCTTCACGCCGGGTCCGCAACCTCTGCTCGCTGCTGGTGGTGGCTGTCGCGTGGCTCTACCTGCTGCCGCAGTTCGAGGGGGCCGGGATCACCCTGGCCGCGGCGGTGGGTGCTCCACGCTGGGTCGGTCCTGTGGTCGTGGGGCTGGTCGTGCTCGTCAACGTCGGCTCGGGCGGAATGCGCTCGATCACCTTCGTGCAGGCCTTCCAGTACTGGCTCAAGCTCACCGCGCTGCTCGTCCCGGCCGCGATCCTGCTCGTCGTCTGGGCAGGCGACAACGTCTCGGGCCCCAGCGCCACGAGCGACTCGTGGTCGCTCCCGCTGGCCACCGGCGGCCAGGGGCTCTACACGACGTACTCGCTGGTGGTCGCGACGTTCCTCGGCACGATGGGCCTGCCCCACGTCGTGGTGCGCTTCTACACCAACCCCGACGGCCGCGCCGCTCGTCGGACGACGCTGGTCGTGCTCGGCCTGCTCGGCGTCTTCTACGTCATCCCGCCGGTGTATGCCGCGCTCGGCCGGGCCTACGGCGCCGGCAGCACCGGAGCGACCGACACCCTGGTCCTCGACCTGCCGCGCCTGGTCATGCCCGGGCTGGGTGGCGAGATCCTGACCGGGCTCGTGACCGCCGGCGCGTTCGCAGCCTTCCTGTCGACCTCGTCCGGGCTCACGATCGCGGTCTCCGGCGTGCTCGCCCAGGACGTCACCAACCGCAGGCTCACCGAGGTGACCTCCTTCCGCGCTGCGACCGCGATCGCCGTGCTGGTCCCGCTCGCGGCAGCGCTGGTCCTCCCCGACGTCGGCGTCGCGCGGGTGGTCGGCCTCGCCTTCGCCGTGGCCGCCTCCACCTTCTGTCCGTTGCTGGTCCTCGGGATCTGGTGGCGCGGGCTCACCGACGTCGGCGCGATCACCGGCCTCCTGGTCGGCGGCGCCGGCTCGGTGACCGCGGTCATCTGGACCCTGACCCACTCCCCCGGCACCGGCCGCGCCGCCAACGCCTGGGTCGACGTGCTCCTGGCCCAGCCGGCCGCCTGGTCGGTGCCACTGGCCTTCGCCACCATGGTGGTGGGCTCCCGACTCACCGCCCACCGGGTTCCGCGCGACACCCGCCGCTTCATGGTGCGGCTGCACACGCCGGAAGCCGTCGAGCTCGACCGGTCCTGACCGTTCGTCGCGCCTCAGCGACCGCTCGGCGCACCGCTGCTTCCGCAGGCCGCACAGTCCGCGCGCACCCCTCCCGGGCCGAGCCGCATCGCTCATAACGTGACCGCGATCACTTCCGTCACCGAAAGGCAGCCACGCCCATGAGCAGTGCCACCCCGCCTGGATCGAGCGGTAGCCATGACCAGGCCGCCCGCCACGACCCGGTCTACGACCGACTGGCGACCGAGGCCGAGTTCCTCGAGCTCCGTCATCGCTACCGCAGCTTCGTCATCCCTGCCACCGCAGCCTTTCTCGCCTGGTACCTGCTGTACGTCGCGATGTCGACGTGGGCGAGCGACTTCATGGGCCACCGTCTCTTCGGCAACATCAACGTGGCCCTGGTCTTCGGGCTGCTCCAGTTCGTGACCACGTTCGGCATCGCCTACCTCTACAGCCGCTTCTCCAACGCCCGCCTGGACCCCTTGGCCCGCATCCTCAACGAGGACTACGAGACCTACCTGACGTCGAAGGACGGTCGCTGACATGGACACCCAGATCCTCACCACCGTGCTCTTCTTGTCAGTGGTGGCGCTGACCATCGGCATCACGGTCAAGGCCAGCCGCTCCACCTCCGGCACCGCCGACTTCTACGCCGGCGGACGCAGCTTCTCCCCGCTGCAGAACGGCCTCGCCATCGGCGGCGACTACATGTCGGCCGCCTCCTTCCTGGGCATCACCGGGATCATCGCCCTGTCGGGCTACGACGGCTTCCTGTACTCCATCGGCTTCCTCGTCGCCTGGCTGGTGGCGCTGCTCCTCGTTGCCGAGATGCTGCGGAACTCGGGGCGCTTCACGATGGCCGACCAGCTCGCCTTCCGGATGCGGCGCAAACCGGTCCGACTCGCGGCGGCCTCCTCGACCGTCGTGGTGTCCATCTTCTACCTGCTCGCCCAGATGGTCGGCGCAGGCACCTTGGTCGCCCTGCTCCTCGGCGTCGAGAGCCAGGCGATCAAGAACATCGTGATCTTCGGCGTCGGCGCCCTGATGATCTTCTACGTCACCGTCGGCGGCATGAAGGGCACGACGTACGTGCAGATCGTCAAGGCCGTGCTGCTGATGACGGGCTCGGCACTGATCGTGGTGCTCGTGCTCGCCCAGTTCGACTTCAACCTCTCCACGCTGCTCGGCGCGGCTGCGGACAACAGCGGCAAGGGCCAGGCGTTCCTCGAGCCGGGCCTGAAGTACGGCGCCGACCTCACCAGCAAGCTCGACTTCGTCAGCCTCGGTCTCGCGCTCGTGCTCGGCACGGCAGGGCTGCCGCACATCCTGATCCGCTTCTACACCGTCCCGACAGCGCGCGACGCCCGCAAGTCTGTGCTGTGGGCGATCGGCCTCATCGGCACCTTCTACCTCTTCACCCTGGTCCTGGGCTTCGGTGCCGCGGCCCTTCTGGACACCAGCACGCTCGATGCCTCGGGCAACCTGGCTGCTCCGCGCCTGGCCGAGGCTGTCGGCGGTGGCGCCGGCACGACCGGCGGCGCCATCCTGCTCGCCCTGATCGCGGCCGTTGCGTTCGCCACGATCCTGGCCGTCGTGGCCGGGCTGACGTTGACCTCGGCCGCCTCGGTGGCGCACGACGTCTACAACAACGTGATCCGCAAGGGCGAGGCGACCGAGGCCGAGGAGATCAAGGTGACCCGGCTCGCGGCCGGCGGCATCGGGCTGGTGGCGATCCTGCTGGCCATCCCGGCGCAGAGCCTCAACATCGCCTTCCTGGTGGCGCTCGCGTTCGCGGTCGCCGCGTCGGCCAACCTGCCGACGATCATGATGAACATCTTCTGGCGGCGCTTCAACACCCGCGGTGCGCTCTTCAGCATCTACGGCGGATTGCTCTCCGCCGTCGGTCTGGTCTTCTTCTCGCCGACGGTGTCGGGCTCGGAGACCTCGCTGATCACCGGCGCGGACTTCGCGTGGTTCCCGTTGAACAACCCGGGCCTCGTCTCGATCCCCCTGGGCTTCCTCTTCGGGGTCATCGGCACCCTCTCGGGTCGCGAGCCGGCAGCCGAGGACCGCTACACCGAGCTCGAGGTCCGCGCACTGACCGGCGCCGGGTCGGAGAAGGCGATCAGCCACTGAGCCACCCGTTCCACCGAGCTGTCCTCCCCGGCGACAACCCTCGCGGTTGCTCGCCGGGGCGGGCGGCAACCTCGGGACAACCCGCGCCCGGCACGATGGGACGCGGAGTCCTACTGTGAGCAGAGCCACGCCAGCACCAGACCCTTGGGAGACGAACACCGTGAGCGACGAGACCCTGTCGAACCTGCTGAAGGAAGACCGCCGCTTCGAGCCGCCGGCCGACCTCGCTGCCAACGCCAACCTGACCGAGGAGGCCTACGATCGCGCCGCGGCCGACCGGGAGGGCTTCTGGGCCGAACAGGCCGAGCGCCTCTCGTGGGACACCAGCTGGGATCGCGTCCTGGACTGGGACGACCCGCCGTTCGCCAAGTGGTTCGTCGGGGGCAAGCTCAACGCCGCCTACAACTGCGTCGACCGTCACGTCGAGGCCGGCAACGGCGACAAGGTCGCCTTCCACTTCGTCGGCGAGCCGGTCGATGACGACCCCGCCAACAAGCGGACGATCACCTACGCCGACCTCAAGGACCTCGTCTGCCAAGCCGCCAACGCCCTGTCCGACCTCGGCGTGAGCAGCGGAGACCGGGTCGCGATCTACATGCCGATGATCCCCGAGGCCGTCGTGGCGATGCTGGCCTGCGCCCGCCTCGGCGCCCCGCACACGGTGGTCTTCGGCGGGTTCTCCTCCGACGCCCTCGCCTCGCGCCTCGAGGACTGCCAGGCCAAGGTCGTCGTCACTGCCGACGGCGGCTACCGGCGTGGAGCGCCCTCCGCCCTCAAGCCCGCGGTCGACGAGGCGGTCGTCAAGGCTGCTGACCTCGGCCACACGGTCTCGAACGTCCTCGTGGTCCAGCGCACCGGTCAGGACCTCGGCGACAACGGCTGGAACGACGAGATCGACGTCTGGTGGCACGACACCGTCGGCCAGGCCTCCACCGAGCACGCCTGCGAGTTCTTCGACGCCGAGCACCCGCTCTACGTCATGTACACCTCCGGCACGACCGGGAAGCCCAAGGGCATCCTGCACACCACCGGCGGCTACCTGACCGGCGCGGCGTACACCCACTGGGCGGTCTTCGACCTCAAGCCCGAGACGGACGTCTACTGGTGCACGGCCGACATCGGCTGGGTCACCGGGCACTCCTACATCGTCTACGGCCCGCTCGCCAACGGCACCACCCAGGTGCTCTACGAGGGCACGCCCGACTCCCCCGAGCGCGGTCGGTGGTGGGACATCATCGAGGAGTACGGCGTCACGCTCTTCTACACCGCGCCCACCGCGATCCGCTCCTTCATGAAGCAGGGTCGCGAGATCCCCGACAGCCGCGACCTGTCGTCGCTGCGGATCCTCGGCTCGGTCGGTGAGCCGATCAACCCCGAGGCCTACGTCTGGTACCGCCACGTCATCGGCGGCGACCGCACCCCCGTCGTCGACACCTGGTGGCAGACCGAGACCGGGATGATCATGATCAGCCCGCTCCCGGGCGTCACCCACGGCAAGCCCGGCTCGGCGATGATCCCGATCCCCGGGATCGCCGCCGACGTGGTCACCGAGGAAGGGCACTCGGTCGGCAACGGCTCCGGTGGCTACCTCGTGCTCACTGAGCCGTGGCCCGCGATGCTGCGCACGATCTGGGGCGATGACGACCGCTATCGCGACACCTACTGGGCGAAGTACCCCAAGACCGCCGACCGCGGCGCCTGGTACTTCGCCGGCGACGGCGCCAAGCTCGACAGCGACGGCGACCTGTGGGTCCTCGGCCGGGTCGACGACGTCATGAACGTCTCGGGCCACCGCCTGTCGACCACCGAGATCGAGTCGGCGCTCGTCTCGCACCCCAAGGTCGCCGAGGCCGCCGTGGTGGGCGCCAAGGACGAGGACACCGGCCAGGCCGTCTGTGCCTTCGTGATCCTGACCGACGAGGCAGGTGACGGCGGCGACGACATCGTCGAGGAGCTGCGCGCCCACGTGCGCACCCAGATCGGCCCGATCGCCAAGCCGCGCCAGATCATGATCGTCCCCGAGCTGCCCAAGACCCGCTCGGGCAAGATCATGCGCCGCCTGCTCAAGGACGTCGCCGAGCACCGCGAGATCGGCGACGTCACGACGCTCGCCGACTCCTCGGTGATGAACCTGATCTCGTCGGGGATCGACTCGGGCAAGTCCGACGAGTGAGCATCATCGGAGGCTGAGCAGGGCGAGCCCCTGGGCGAGCCCGTCGACGAAGCCCCGTGAGGCGTACGCCGACCGTCCCCCACGCAGGTGGGAACCTCACCGGGCTTCGTCGACGCTCGCTAGCGCTCGCTGCTCAGCCTCCAGAACCAACTCCGGAGGCTGAGCAGGGCGAGGAACGAGCCCGTCGACGAAGCCCCGTGAGGCGTACGCCGACCGTCCCCCACGCAGGCGAGAACCGTCACCGGGCTTCGTCGACGCTCGCTAGCGCTCGCTGCTCAGCCTCCAGAACCGACTCCGGAGGCTGAGCAGGGCGAGGAACGAGCCCGTCGACGAAGCCCCGTGAGGCGTACGCCGACCGTCCCCCACGCAGGTGGGAACCGTCACCGGGCTTCGTCGACGCTCGCTAGCGCTCGCTGCTCAGCCTCCAGAACCGACGCCGGAGGCTGAGCAGGGCGAGGGACGAGCCCGTCGACGAAGCCCCGTGAGGCGTACGCCGACCGTCCCCCACGCAGGCGGGAACCTCACCGGGCTTCGTCGACGCTCGCTAGCGCTCGCTGCTCAGCCTCCAGAACCGACTCCGGAGGCTGAGCAGGGCGAGGGACGAGCCCGTCGACGAAGCCCCCGCGAGCCGCACGCCGACCGTCCCCGACGCAGGTAAGTACCTCACCGGGCTTCGTCGACGCTCGCTGGCGCTCGCTGCTCAGCCTCCGGTGCGGCTTCGTCGACGCTCGCTGCTCAGCGTCCGGCGGGTTCAGCCGCCGGCGACCGCGAGCCGGTAGCCCCGCTTGACCACGGTCTGCACCGACCGGGTGCCGATCGCGGTGCGCAGCCGGGCGACCGCCATCTCGACGGCGTGCTCCGAGGCGGCGGTGCCTGAGGGCAGGGCGGCGAGCAGGTCGGCGCGGGAGACCACGTGGCCGGGATTGACCACCAGTGCCTGGAGGACGGCCAACGGGGCGGCGGAGAGCTTGACCTCGGCGCCGTCGACCAGGACCTCGTTGCCGTGCAGCAACAGGGTGCGGCCGGCGACCTCGAAGGAGGTCCCGGCCAGCCGGGAGGGCAGCTCGAGCTCGAGCTGCTTGATCATCGCGGCCAGGCGCGAGCGGTCGGGGAAGATCGTCGGCACGCCCCACAGCTCGAACGCCGCCGCCGTCACCGGGCCGACGCAGGAGGCGAGCACGTCGGCCTGGAAGGCGCTGACCACGTCTTCGCGTCGTCCGGTCGAGCCGGCCGCCTCCATCAGCGCGGCCACAGCAGGCGCGGCGGTGAAGGTGACCGCGTGGACCTCGCGGTCGGCAATCTGGTCGATCAGGTGGAACATCGGCTCCGGGTCCTCCGCGGCGATCACCCGGTAGACCGCCACCGAGGTCACGTCCGCCCCGCGCCGTCGCAGCGCGTGCGCGACCATCGACAGCGACTGTCCGTGCTCCTGGACGACGATGCGCCTGCCGGTCAGGTCGCGTCCGCGGAGGTGCGCGAGCACGTCCTCGAACTCCTCCGACTCGGGCGACCAGGCCTCGCGCAGCCCGTTGGCCCGCAGCGCCCCGACGCTCTTGGGACCGCGGGCCAGGATCTCGGCGCCCGCGAGGCGCTCGAGGAGGGCCGTGCGCAGCCCCCAACGCTCGGCGGCCGCGAACCAGGTGCGCAGTCCGGTCCCGGTCGTGGCCAGGAAGAGGTCGATCGGGCGGCTCAACACGTCGTCCGTGGCGATCCGCAGCTCGGCGTCCTCGACGAGGTTGGCCTCCAGCGACAGCGCCGGAGCCCAGACCACCTCGGCGCCCCGTCGCTCGAGCAGCCCGACCTGCTCCTCGACCTTGCGCGCCGCGGTGACGCCGACGCGGAAGCCGGAGAGCGGGAGGTCAGGGCTGCTGGGGCTCGTCGGGCTCATGCACTTCCTCTGCTCCGATGGCCACCAGACCGTCGGCGGTGACCCGGATGGCGTAGGTCGGGATCCGGACCGCCGCGTCGTCGAGGCATCGTCCGGAGCGCAGGTCGTAGCCCTGCTTGTGCAACGGCGACGCCACGAACGGCACGTCGTCCCCGTCGATGAGACGGGTTCCGATGATCCCACGACTCAGGACCGACGCCCGACCGATCGGGTCGTAGTTGGACAGGGCGTACACCTCGTCGTCGTAGGTGCGGAAGATCGCCACGGCCTCGCCGGCCACCAGGGCAACCACCCCGCCCTCGACCTCGATGTCGTCGAGACGACACACGATGGTCGCGCAGGTCGGGAGGTTGTCGGTGCTCGTCACGGTGCACCGACCGGGATCGTCGCACCCAGGCTGACCGGACCCACGTTGACCGGACCTTGGGAGTCCTCGGGCACCGACTGGCCGCGCTCCTCGCGGAACGAGATGTGCGGGTCCGGCACGTCGGGCGCGTTGACGAACGACACGAAGCGGGCGAGCTTGTCGGGATCGTCCAGCGTCTCCTTCCACTCGTCGAAGTAGCCGCCCACGTGGCGCGCCATCGACGCCTCCAGCTCGGTGCCGAGCCCGAGGGAGTCCTCCACGACCACCTCGCGCACCCGCTCGAGCCCGCCCTCGAGGCTGTCGACCCACGGGGCCGTGCGCTGCAGCCGGTCGGCGGTGCGCACGTAGTACATGAGGAACCGGTCGAGGTAGCGGATGAGGGTCTCGGTGTCGAGGTCGCCGGCCAGCAGCCGCGCGTGCACCGGGGTGGCGCCACCGTTGCCGCCGACGTAGAGGTTCCAGCCCTTCTCGGTGGCGATCACGCCGAAGTCCTTGCCGCGCGCCTCCGCGCACTCCCGCGCGCACCCGCTGACGCCGCCCTTGAGCTTGTGGGGCGAGCGCAGCCCTCGGTAGCGCAGCTCGAGGTCGATCGCGAGCTGCACCGAGTCCTGCACCCCGTAGCGGCACCACGTCGAACCGACGCACGACTTCACCGTGCGCAGCGACTTGCCGTAGGCGTGGCCCGACTCGAAGCCGGCGTCGACGAGGCGCTGCCAGATCTGCGGCAGCTCCTCGACCCGGGCCCCGAACAGGTCGATGCGCTGGCCGCCGGTGATCTTCGTGTAGAGCCCGAAGTCGCGCGCCACCTCACCGATGACGATCAGCTTCTCCGGGGTGATCTCGCCGCCGGGGATGCGCGGCACGACCGAGTAGGTGCCGTTGCGCTGGATGTTGGCGAGGTAGGCGTCGTTGGTGTCCTGCAGGGTGCGGTTGGCGCCTTCGAGCACGTGGCCGTTGAGCTGGCTCGCCAGCACCGAGGCGATGACGGGCTTGCAGATGTCGCACCCGCGCCCGCGACCGTGGCTCGCGACGATCTGGTCGAAGGAGGTGTACTCGTGCACCGCCACGACGTCGTACAGCTCGTGCCGGGTGAGCGCGAAGTGCTCGCAGAGCGAGCGGTCGATCGTCCTGCCCTGCGCGGTGAAGTAGTCCTCGACGATCGTCTTCACCAGCGGCTTGCAGGAACCGCACGTGGAGCCCGCCTTCGTGCAGGCGACGACGCAGGCCGGGCTGTCGCACGTGCCGTCCTCGGCCAGGGCGTCGGTGATCGCACCCTTGGTCACGTCGTTGCACGAGCACACCTGCGCCTCGTCGGGCAGGACGACTCCGCCACCGCCACCGCGCGAGGCCGGCAGGATCAGCTCCTCGGGGTTCTCCGGGAGCGGTATGCCGGCGAAGGTGTCGGTGGCGACCATCGGACGCAGCAGACCGTACGACGATGCATCGCCCACCAGGATCCCGCCGAGGAGGCGGGTGCCGTCGTCGCTGACGACCAGCTTCTTGTAGACGCCGGCGACCGCATCGGCGAAGACCAGCTCGAGCGCGCCGTCGGTGGTCGCGAACGCATCACCGAAGGAGGCCACGTCGACGCCCATCAGCTTGAGCTTGGTCGACATGTCCGCGCCGGTGAAGGCGCCCGGCCCGCCGAGCAGCGCATCGATCGCGACCTCGGCCATCGTGTAGCCGGGCGCGACCAGGCCGTACATCCGACCGCCCGGCGCCGCGCACTCACCGATCGCCCACACGCCGTCGTGGCTGGTGGAGCGGCCCTGCTCGTCGACCAGGATCCCGCCGCGCTCAGCGAGGTCGAGCCCGGCCGCGCGGGCGAGGCCGTCGCGGGGGCGGATGCCGGCGGAGAAGACGACCAGGTCGGTCGCGATCGCGTCGGCATCCTTCAGCCCCAGGCCGGTGACGTGGGTGTCGCCGAGCACGGCGGTGGTCATTGCGCCGGTGTGCACGGTGAGGCCGAGGCCTTCGACGTGGCGGCGAAGGGTGGCGCCGCCCACCTCGTCGACCTGCACCGCCATCAACCGCGGCGCCATCTCGACGACGTGGGTCTTCAGGCCGAGGTCGGAGAGCGCCTTCGCCGCCTCGAGCCCCAGCAGACCGCCCCCGATGACGGCGCCGACGCTCGCGCCGGCCGCGGCCTCGCGGATCGCCTCCAGGTCCTCGATCGTGCGGTAGACGAAGCAGCCCGGCAGGTCGCGGCCCTCGATGGGCGGGACGAACGGCGCCGCGCCCGTGGCCAGGACGAGCTCGTCGTAGGCCAGCATGTCGCCGTCGGCGAGGTCGATCGTGCGGGCCGCGGGGTCGATCGCGACGACCTCCGCACCGAGCCGCAACGTGACGCGCGGGTCGTCGTACCGGCCGTCGGGCAGGAACGACAGCGCATCGGCCCCGACCTCGAAGTACGACGTGAGGGCGACCCGGTCGTAGGCCGGGCGGGGCTCCTCGCCGAGCACCACGATGTCGTGGGTCTCGGTCAGGCCACGTTCGATGGCGGCCTGGACGAAGCGGTGCGCGACCATGCCGTGGCCGACGACCACGAGGCGGTGGCGGAGGTGAGCCATCATCGGAGGTTCCCTTCCAGACTTTCAGGGGTGGTGCCCAGCGACGGTCGCTGGGCGAGGAGCTGACGGACGGTGGGGGCACAGCCACCGCAACCGGTGGTGGCGCGGGTGGTCTCGCGCACGGCGTCGAGGGAGGCGCAGGCCCGGATCCGCCCGGCGCTGACCCCCGCGCACGCACAGACCTCGGCGTCGTCGGTGAGGACGGCCGGGCGCAGGGGGGCGTCGCCGAGCAGCAGCTCGCCGGGCTCGTGCGCGGCCAGGACGGTGCGGCGGTCGAAGAGCTGGGTGATCAGGCCGATGCGTGACAGGTCGCCGACCATGGTCGCGGCGACGATGCGGCCGTCGCGCACGACCAGCTGGCGGTGGGTGCCGGTGATCGGGTTGGAGACCTCGACGACCTCACCTCCGGCGGCGACCTCCCGCTCGGGCTCGCCGAGGATCGCGACGTCGAGGTCGGTGGCGCGCAGCCGGGCGACCACCCGACTGCCGTCGTAGTGGACGTCCTCGCCGGCGAGCCGGGCCGCCAACAGCTCGGCCTGCTCCCAGGCCGCGGGCACGAACCCGGAGGTGCGCCCGGCGTGCTCGGCGCAGTCGCCGATCGCATGGATGGCGGGGTCGCTGGTCGCCAGGGTGTCGTCGACGACGACCCCGCGTCGTACGTCGAGCCCGGCGCGGCGCGCGAGGGCGACCGCGGGGCGCACCCCGGCCGCGATCACGACGAGGTCGGTCTCCAGGGTGTGGCCGTTGTCGAGCTTGAGGCCGCAGCGCTGGTCGGGCCGGTCGGGCCCGTCGGGGTCGTCGGCGTCGCCGATCCCGGGCCGGCCGTCGAGGAAGGAGACCGCACGCGCGCCGGTGTAGACGGGCGTGTCGAGCCGGTCGAGGTTGCGCGCCAGGATCCGCCCGGCAGGCGCGCCGACGTGGCTGCGGAGCAGGTGCTCGCTGCCCTCGACGATCTCGGTCGTCACCCCACGGATGCTCAGCGCCCGGGCGACCTGGAGCCCGAGCAGCCCGCCGCCGACGACGACCGCACGCACGCTCGTGCCGGTCGCGGCCGCCCGGGCCAGCCGGCCGGCCACGTCGGCGGAGAGCCGCAGGCAGTCGTCGAGGTGGCGGAACGAGTGCAGCCGCTCGTGGAGCCGTCCGTCGAGGCGCACCAGCCCGCGGATCGGCGGCAGCGTGGGGAGCGAGCCGGTCGCCAGGACCAGCGTGTCGTAGGGCACCGGCTCGCCGTCGACCAGCTCGACGGCGCGACGCTCGGGGTCGATCCGGTCGACCCGGGTGCCGAGCCGTAGGTCGACGCCGCGCTCGGCATACCACTGGGGGGTCCGCAGGGTGATCGCCTCGACCGAGTGGGAGCCCTCGAGCACCGCTGAGAGCAGGATCCGGTTGTACGGCGCGTGCGGCTCGCCTCCGAGGACGGTGATGGCCTCGACGCCGCGGGCGACCAGCGACTCCACGAGGCGGTTCGTGGCCATCCCCGAGCCGACGACCACGACTCGTCCCGGCCCGCTCATGCGGCACCGACCCGAGGAGGTTGTGCCGCAGCGCGCACGACCGAGGCAGCGCAGACCTTGAACTCCGGCATCCGGCTCATCGGGTCGAGCGCGTCGTTGGTCAGCCGGTTGGCGCCGACCCAGTGGAACGGCACGAAGATCGTGTCGGGTCGGATCGTGGTGACGACCCGGACCGGGGCGGCCAGCTCCCCCCGTCGCGTGCGTACGACGACCCGCTCGCCGTCGCGGACCCCGATCCGCCCGGCCAGCATCGGGTGCACCTCGACGAAGATCCCGTCGTCCTGGAGCGCCGCGACCCGTCGGGTCTGCGCGCCGGACTGGTACTGCCCGAGCACCCGCCCGGTCGTCAGGTGCACCGGGTAGTCGGCGTCCGGCTGCTCGGCGGCCCCGGCGTGGTCGACGACCAGGCAACGGGCCCGGCCGTCGGGCGTGGCGAAGGAGTCGGCGAACAGCCGCGGCGTGCCCGGGTGCTCCGCCGTCGGGCACGGCCAGAACACCCCGTGCTCGGCGCGGATCCGGTCGTAGGTGATCCCGCCGTAGTCGGCACGCCCACCGGCCGAGGCGCGGGCAAGCTCGGCGAAGGCGACCTCGGGGTCGACCGGGAAGTCGGCGGCACAGCCGAGCCGCGTCGCGAGGCCGGCGAGGACATCGAGGTCGCTGCGCACGCCGGCCGGCGGCTCTGCGGCCTGCTCGCGCAGGATGACTCGCCCCTCGAGGTTGGTCATCGTGCCGCTCTCCTCGGCCCACTGGGTCACCGGCAGCACGACGTCGGCCATCGCCGCGGTCTCCGACAGGACGATGTCGGCGACCACCAGCAGGTCGAGCGCGGCCAGCCGCTCGGTGACCCGGGTGACGTTGGGGGCCGAGACGACGGGGTTGCTCCCGTGCACGAGCAGCGCCCGCGGTCCGCCGTCGGTGCCGAGAGCGTCGAGCAGCTCGTAGGCCGAGCGGCCCGGTCCGGGGAGCGACTCCGGGTCGACGCCCCAGACCTCCGCGACGTGGTCGCGGGCGGCAGGGTCGTCGATCATCCGGTAGCCGGGGAGCTGGTCGGACTTCTGGCCGTGCTCGCGCCCGCCCTGCCCGTTGCCCTGCCCCGTCAGGCAGCCGTAGCCGGCGTGCTCCTTGCCGCACATGCCGAGGGCGAGGGCGAGGTTGATCCAGGCGAGCACGGTCGCGGTGCCCTGGCTGTGCTGCTCCGCGCCGCGAGCGGTCAGCACCATCACCTTGTCGGCGCCGGCCAGGAGGTCGGCCACCGCGCGCAGGTCGGCGGCGGCGATGCCGCTGACCCGCTCGACCCGTTCGGGCCACCAGGCGGCGACCGAGCGGCGTACGTCGTCGAAGCCGGTCGTGCGGGCGGCGAGGTACGCCTCGTCGAGCGCGCCGGCGGCATCGAGGAGGTGCAGGAGCCCCAGGGCCACCGGCAGGTCGGTGCCGGGCACCGGTTGCAGGAGGACGTCGGCCCGCTCGCCGGTCGAGGTCAGGCGCGGATCGATGACGACCACCTGGCCGCCGCGCTCGCGGAGCCGATCGAGG
Source organism: uncultured Actinomycetota bacterium (assembly GCA_963761285.1). Lineage (GTDB taxonomy): Bacteria > Actinomycetota > Actinomycetes > Propionibacteriales > Nocardioidaceae > Nocardioides. Next base: position 165,546 of record CAVXGJ010000001.1, read on the forward strand.
TGGCGCGCCGCTGGGGGCATCGTCTCGGCCAGGTTGGAACCGACGAGCACCACGACATCGGCCTGCTCCAGGTCGGCCAGCGGGAACGGCAGCCCCCGGTCGATGCCGAAGGCCTGGTTGCCGGCCGAGGCGGCTGAGCTCATGCACCAGCGTCCGTTGTAGTCGATCTGGCTGGTGCCGAGCGCCACCCGGGCGAACTTGCCGAGCAAGTAGGCCTTCTCGTTGGTGAGCCCGCCACCCCCGAACACCGCGACGGTGTCGTCGCCGCTCTCGGCCCGCAGGTCCCCGATCCGCGACGCGACCAGGTCGAGCGCATCGTCCCAGCTCACCGCGGTGAGCTCCCCCGTACGTCGGTCCCGCACGAGCGGCGTGGTCAGCCGCTCCCGGTGCCCGCGCAGGCCGGTCGCCGTCCACCCCTTGCGGCAGAGCGCCCCTTCGTTGACGGGGAACTCCGGCCAGGCCTGCACCTCGAGCGCGCCCCGAGCGCGCGGCACGAGGGTCATCCCGCACTGCAGGCTGCAGTAGGGGCAGTGGGTGTTGACCGCCTTCCTGGCCGGATTGGTGGCCGGAGGTCGGGGTGCGGTCGCGGGGGTGGGTGCGCTCATCAGACCCGGGCGTCCACGCGGTCGGCGTCCCGGGGGGCGCGGCGGAGGTAGACGACGTAGCAGACCACGGCGCAGGCGACGTAGTAGAGCGTGAACGCCATGAACGCGCCCTTCGTGGCCGAGAGCGGGTTGTCGACCCACGGGGAGGCGAACGCGAGCGGGATCAGGAAGCCGCCGAGCGCTCCGACCGCACCGACGACCCCGAGCGCGGCCGAGGACTCCTTCGTCGCCTTCTGCAGCGCAAGGTGGCGCTCCGGGGTGCCGGGCTCGGTGGTCACCTCGACCTCACGGCGCCAGATCGCGGGGATCATCTTGTAGGCCGAGCCGTTGCCGATGCCGGTCGCGGCGAAGACGCACAGGAAGAAGCCGAGGAACCAGGGGAACCATGCAGCGTTGTCGCTCGCGATGGCCGGGTCGGCGGTCGGGTTGGACGTCAGCCGGGTCAGGGTCCAGAGAACGGCCAGGGTGAAGCCGATCATCGCCAGGAACGCGCAGAGCGTGACCCGGGCACCGCCCAGACGGTCGGCGAGCCAGCCGCCGAACGGGCGCGTCGCCGAGCCGATGCCGGCGCCGAGGAAGGCGTAGTAGGCGAAGAAGATGCCGGTGCCGAGCGGCGCCGGGTCGGGCACCCAGAAGTTGATCTTGATGAGGAGCGGCATCGCGGCGGAGTAGCCGATGAAGGAGCCGAAGGTGCCGATGTAGAGGAAGGCCATGATCCAGGTGTGCGGCTTCTTGACGATCTGGAGCTGCTCGCGCGGCCGCGAGACCGCCGACGTCAGGTTGTTCATGTAGCGCGCCGCGGCGAGCGTCGCGATGATCGCCAGCACGGCGTAGACGTAGGCGGCGATCTCCAGGTTGATCCCGGTGTCGCGCGCCTTGACGAGCCCGAAGATGCCGGCGCCACCCACCATCACCGGCAGCAGCAGCTGGATGATCGAGACCCCGAGGTTGCCGCCGGCCGCGTTGAGCCCGAGCGCGGCGCCCTTCTTGGCTGCGGGGTAGAAGAAGTTGATGTTGGCCATCGAGGAGGCGAAGTTGCCTCCACCGAAACCGGCCGTCGCAGCGATCACGCAGAAGGCCCAGTACGGCGTGCTCGGGTTCTGCACCGCCCACGCGAACGACAACGTCGGCACCAACAGCATCGCCGCGCTGATCATCGTCCAGTTGCGCCCGCCGAACTTCGGCACCGCAAACGTGTAGGGCAGCCGGAGCAGGGCGCCGACCAGGTTGGGGATCGCCACCAGCACGAACAGCTGCTGAGGACTGAACGCAAAGCCCGCCGCCACCAGGAAGGCCGAGCTGACGCTCCAGATCAGCCAGACCGAGAAGCCGAGGTGCTCGGCGAAGATCGACCAGATGAGGTTGCGTCGCGCAACCTGCTTGCCGCCGCCCTCCCAGAACTCCTCCTCCTCGGGGCGCCAGTCATCGATCCAGTACCGCCCGCGGGCGGAGACTTCCTGGTCAACCGCTGTGGCGGGCAAATCACTGATCGCGGTCATGGCTGTTGCTCCTAGTCACCGGTGGTTTCACGATGTCCACCAGTGAAGGGCGCCAAGATTTCGGCAAAGGGGTGCCGGCGAGAAGGTTGTGTCACGTCCGCCTCACAGCCTCACGGGCCACCCCGTACGCCACCACCGGAGGCTGAGCAGGGCGAGGAACGAGCCCGTCGACGAAGCCCCCGCCAGCCGAACGCTGACCGTCCCCCACGGCGGGTGCGCATGTCACCGGGCTTCGTCGACGCTCGCTGGCGCTCGCTGCTCAGCCTCCAGAACCGACTCCGGAGGCTGAGCAGGGCGAGGAACGAGCCCGTCGACGAAGCCCCCGCCAGCCGAACGCCGACCGTCCCCCACGCGCATGAGTCCGTCACCGGGCTTCGTCGACGCTCGCTGGCGCTCGCTGCTCAGCCTCCAGAACCGACCCCCGGAGGCTGAGCAGGGCGAGGAACGAGCCCGTCGACGAAGCCCCCGCCAGCCGAACGCCGACCGTCCCGCACGCCGGGTGCGCATGCCACCGGGCCGCACGAGGACCGTCCCCCACGCCGGCGCCCACCTCACCGGGCTTCGTCGACGCTCGCTGGCGCTCGCTGCTCAGCCTCCGGAGCGTCCCCCACGCAGACGGGGTGGGCCCGACGCTAGACTTGCCCGCGGTGCGCCGGGAAGTCTGGTCGGCAGTCGACGTCGACCACCCCTGAGGAGCTAGGCAACACATGACACTGGTGTGGCTTCTGCTCTCCCTCGCGCTCGTCCCCGCGATCATCGTGCCGCTCACCCAAGCGCTCGGCCGTCGTACGGGCTGGGTCCTCGCCGCCGCATTCGTCGCCCTGGCCCTTGCGCTCATCCCGCATGCCCGCACGGTGCTCGACGGCGGGTCGGTGGAGCAGACCTACGCCTGGGTCCCCGCCCTCGACATCGAGTTCGCCCTGCGCCTCGACGGGTTGGGCCTGGTCTTCGTGATGATCGCGCTGCTCATCGGCGCCGCGGTCTTCGCCTACTCCGCGGAGTACCTCTCCCCTGGTCGTCACCTCGGTTTCTTCCTCTGGATGACAGTCTTCGCGCTGGGCATGGTCGGCCTCGTGCTCGCCGACGACCTCATCCTGCTGTTCCTGTGCTGGGAGATCACGTCCCTGGCGTCATTCCTGCTCATCGCCCGATCCGGGTCCGGGGGCGAGGCTGCCTCGGTCCGGACCCTGCTCATCACGTTCATCGGCGGTCTGGCCCTGCTGGTGGCGGTGGTCGTGATGATCGTGGCCACGGGCACCACCCGCCTCTCCGAGGCCCTGGCCTCTCCCGTCTGGCACGACCACGGCCCACTCACCACGACCGTCGCGGTCCTGGTCGCGATCAGCGGCTTCACCAAAGCCGCCCAGTTCCCCTTCCACCCTTGGCTGCCCGACGCGATGGCGGCGTCCACCCCGGTCAGCGCCTATCTCCACGCCGCCGCGGTCGTGAAGGCCGGCATCTACCTGATGATGCGGTTCTCCGAGGCGTTCTCGTCGGTGCCGACCTGGAACGCCCTGCTCATCGTCGTCGGGCTCTTCACCTCGGCGATGGCGGCGATCTTCGCGCTGAACCAGACCGACCTGAAGCGGTTGATGGCCTACTCGACGGTGAGCCAGCTCGGTCTGATCACCGCAGCCATCGGAATCGGCACCCCCAAGGCCCTGACCGCGGCCGTGATCCACACGATCGCGCACGCGCTGTTCAAGTCGGGACTCTTCATGATGGTCGGAGTGATCGACCACCAGGCCGGGACCCGCGACCTGCGTCGTCTGCCCGCCCTGCGCCACGTGATGCCATGGAGCTTCGCCACGGTTGCGGCCGGGACCGCCGCCATGGCCGGTCTCCCGCCGCTGCTGGGCTTCATCAGCAAGGAGGCGATCCTCGGCTCCATGCTCGAGGCCCCGGGCCCGGCCTGGACCGGCCCCGCCGCGTTCACCTTCGCCGGTCTCGGCGCGGTGCTGACGTTCGCCTACTGCGCCAAGATCCTCTTCCACGCCTTCGTCGACGGCGAGCGCGACCTCGAGCCCGAGATGTGCGAGGCCTCGCCAGCACTGCTCGCCCCGGCCATGCTCACGATCTGGGCCGGGCTGCCTCTCGCACTCGCGGTCGGCGTCCTCGCCGGTCCCGTGGAGCAGGCGGTCTCAGCAATGAGCGGCGCCGAGAGCTACGAGCTCGCCCTGTGGCACGGCGTGACTCCCGAGCTGATCGTGACCGGGCTCGTGGTGCTGGTGGGCCTCGTGCTGATCACCCAGCGCGCCAAGCTCCGTCCGCGGCTCCAGCGCGACCTGCTCCCGTTCTCGGGCGTGGGTCTCATCGACCGTGGCCTGCACCGCGTGGATCGCATCGGTGCCCTCAGCGCTCGGGCCGTCGGTTACGACCACCCCGCACGCCATGTCATCCCACCGATGGCCATGCTCACGCTGCTGCTCGGCGGCGGCACGATCGCGGTGTTCTCCGGCGGCGACGTACCCAGCACCGTCCCTGACCTGTGGCGGCCCGTCGACGCAGCGCTGCTGGTCCTCATCACCGTGGCCGTCATCGGCGTCTGCCTGGCCGACTCGCGACTGTCCGCCACCGTCTTCCTCGGCGGCGTCGGGATCGCGGTCACCGTGCAGCTCTTCGCCCTCGGCGCGCCCGACGTGGGCCTGACCCAGCTGATGGTCGAGGTGCTGACCGTCATCTTCATCATGCTGGTCCTGCGCGGACTGCCGAGTCGCTTCGGCCACCTGCGCCACAGCCGTCGCCGCGGACCGATCGTCCTGGCGACCGCGCTCGGCCTCGCCGCCGGCGGCGCCACCTGGCTGTTGACCGGACGACGCGACCCCTCGGCCCCGGCGGAGTACTTCCTGTCCGAGGGCGCCGAGGAGTCGGGTGGCGACAACCTCGTCAACGTGATCCTGGTCGAGTTCCGTGCCCTGGACACCCTCGGCGAGCTCACGGTGCTCGGCTTCGCTGCCGTCGCGATCCTGGCGATCCTGGCCACCGTGCCTGCACGGACCCCGGGTGGGCAGGAGCCCCAGCGCTACGACCTGCGCCCCCTGGGCGCGCTCGACGACCCCCAGGCAGCGCGCGCCCTCGAGGACGCCGCCGCCAACCTCGCACCGATGCGGCTGCTCCTGCGGCTGCTGGTGCCCGGTCTCATCGTGCTCTCCGTCCTGATCTTCTGGCGCGGCCACAACGCCCCCGGCGGCGGGTTCATCGCCGCACTGGTGGCAGCCGTGGCCGTCTCGCTCGTCTACCTGTCCCGACCCGAGGATCGCGCCGTCGGCACCCCACGCCTGAACTTGGGCCTCGTCGCCGGCGGAGTCATCACGGCCCTCGGCTCCGGACTGCTCGGCTACACCTCCTCCTCCTTCCTCGAGCCCCTGTCCACCTACGTCGTCGGCATCTACGTCGGCACGTCGCTCCTCTTCGACGTCGGGGTCTACATCGCCGTACTCGGGCTCGTCATGGTTGCCTTCGACCGGCTCGGCGCCGACGCAGTCGAGGGTCACCCCGAGCCGCAGCCGACCCTGGAGGCCCAGCGATGACCTTCCTCCCCCTCACCGTGGCCGTCCTGGTCGCCGGCGGCGCCTACCTGCTGTGCCAGGCAGGGATGGTCCGGATCATCTTCGGGATCACCCTGTTGAGCCACGGCGCCAACCTGGTGCTGCTGGCGGCCGGAGTCTCGGCGTGGCGCACCGAGCCGCTCAACACTCCGGGTGCCACCGGGGTGGCCGACCCGCTGCCGATGGCCTTCGTCCTGACCGCGATCGTGATCACCCTCGCGGTCACGGTGCTGATGCTCGCGCTCTCGCGCATCGGTGGCGACGACAACACCTACCTGATGCCTGAGACCGGGCAGGCCCACCGATGACCGACACCTTGCTCCCCCTCTTCGTCGTGGTGCCCCTCGCGATCGCCGCGCTCGGGCTCCTGCTCCCGGCACGGCTGATGCTGCCGCTGATGGTGGCCACCCCGCTGCTCACCGCTGCCGGCGGCATCGCCCTCCTCCTGGCGCACGCCGAGGCCGGCAACGAGGTGATCGCCACCCAGGTGGGCGCCTTCGTCCCGGGCATCGCCATCCCTCTGGTCTCCGACACGTTGTCAGCCCTGATGCTGACCGTGACCGGGCTGACCAGCGCCGTGTGCGTGGCGTACTCCGCCATCAGCGGGGAGGCGCGGCTGCGGTTCTTCCCCACGCTCGCGCTGATGCTCACCGCCGGGGTGAACGGCGCGCTGCTCACCGGCGACCTGTTCAACCTCTTCGTCTTCATCGAGGTCATGCTGCTGCCGTCGTACGCGCTGATCGCGATGACCGGCACCTGGCGACGTCTCGGCATCGGCAGGCTGTTCGTCGTGGTCAACCTGCTGACCTCCACCATCCTGCTGATCGGAGTCGGCCTCGTCTACGGCGTCGCCGGCTCCGTCAACATCGGGGTGCTCGCCGGGGCGGACGCCGACGACCCGCGGTTCGTGCTCGCCGTCTCGGTCGTCCTGCTGGCGCTGTGCGTCAAGGCGGGCGTGGTGCCACTGCACGGATGGCTACCGCGCGCCTACCCGGCCACTTCCGGATCGGTGATGGCGCTCTTCTCGGCGCTGCACACCAAGGTCGCCATCTACGCGATCTTCCGGATCCACCAGGTGGTGCTCGACGGAGCCGCGCGTTGGACGACCGTGGCGCTCGTCCTGGTCGTGCTCACCATGGTGGTGGGCTCCTACGGCTCGCTGGGCGAGAAGATGATCCGTCGCCTGTTGTCGTGGCAGATGGTCGCCGGGGTGGGTTACATGCTGCTCGGACTCGCCATCGGCACGCGTCTGGGTCTGGCGTCGGGGCTGTTCTACCTGGCGCACCACATCTTGGTCATGGGCGCGCTGCTGCTGGCCTCGGCAGCCATCGAGCAGACCTACCGCAGCCACCAGTTCGTGCGGCTCTCCGGCTTGATGCGCCGCGAACCCCTGCTCGCCACGATCGTGGCGCTGTCGATGCTGTCGCTGGTCGGCTTCCCGCCCTCCTCGGGGTTCTTCGCCAAGGTGGGCATCGTGCGGGCTGCAGCCGAGCTGGACGGCGTGCAGCTCGTCGTGGTGATGGCGGCCGTCGTGCTGGCCAGCCTCGGCACCCTGCTCGCCGGGCTGCGGCTGTGGCGCGGAGTGTTCTGGGGGCCGCCGATGGAGGACCTGCCCTCGGGCGATCGCGAGCCCGACGTGGTCACCCCCGAGACCCGGGCTCCCCTGAGGACCGTGCTCCCGTCGGCGGCGCTGCTGACCGTCTCACTCCTCGTCTTCCTGGTGCCGGGGCCGGTCTGGGACGTCACCCTGCGCGCCGCGGACGGCCTGCTCGACCCCACGGCGTACGCCGCTGAGGTGACCGCGCCGTGAACCGAATCCTCATCCTCACCCGACTCCTCGTGCGCTACGCCCCTTGGCTCGCCTGGCAGCTGATCGTCTCCGTCGTACGCCTCGCGTTCGACGTCGGCACCCCGGGGTCCACCCAGCGTCCCCGGATCGTCAAGTTGAGCATGGACGGACTCAGCGGACTCGAGGTCGCGCTGCTGACCAGCTCGATCACCATCACCCCCGGCACTCTGGTGCTCTCGATCGCCCCCGATGACGAGCTCGGCACGCAGGCCGCCTTCGTGCAGGGTCTCTTCGGCGAGGACGAGCCCCTGCTGATCTCCGGCCTCGAGGACATGCGGGACCACGTCCTGGCCGCCACCCGCGGAAGGAGCCGACGATGACCGTGCTCGCCACCATCGCCGTCGTGGTGCTAGCCATCTCGGCGCTGCTCGGGATCATCCAGGTCGCTCGCGGTCCCGACGACGCCAGCCGAGCCGTCTGCGGAGACCTGATCTTCTTCTGCGCGATCGCGATCTTCGCTGTCACCGGGATCCTGCGTTCGACCTCGGTCCTCTTCGATGCCGTCCTGCTCGCCATGCTCAGCGGCATCCTGGCCACCGCAGCCCTCGCTCGGATGCTCACCCGGGGCGAGCGATGAGCGGCTCGGACGTGCTCGCGGTCTTCGGCGGGGTCCTGCTCGTCCTCGGAGCGCTGTTCTTCCTCGTCACCGCAGTCGGGATGCTGCGTTCAGGCGATGCGATCAGCCGGGTCAACAACCTCAGCCCTGCTACCGGTGCGGGCATGCCGCTCATCATCATCGGTGCTGCCCTCGACGTCGCGGCGCGCGGCGAGCTGAGTGTCGGCGACGCCGTGCTGGCAGCACTCGCGGTCGGGGCGGCCCTGGTCGTGTCCTCGGTGGGCAGCAACCTGCTCGGACGAGCCGCCTACCGGTCTCAGCGGACCCTGGACCCGCGGACGATCAGCAATGCGCTCGGCCCGTACGAGGACCTCGAGGAGCACCCGCGGGGCGATCATCACGACACCGCCACTCCGCACGAGGGTCGGGACTAGGTAGGGTCGGCGCATGGCACCTGAGAAGACCGAGGCCGAGCCCACCATCGGCCGCCTCGTCAATGACGCCAGCCGCGACATCTCCACGCTGATCAGCAAGGAGATCCAGCTCGCGAAGTCCGAGCTCAAGCTGAGCATCAAGTTCGGAGTCACCGGCGTGGTGTTCTTCGCCGCTGCCGCCTTCATCGCGGTGCTGGCGATCATCATGCTCTCGGTGGCGCTGGCCTACTTCATCAACTGGAACGGCGACGGGCTCGCCCTGCACTGGGCGTTCCTGATCGTCTTCGGCTTCTACCTCCTGCTCGCCGGGCTGCTGGGCTTCCTCGGCATCAAGCAGGTCAAGAAGGCCGGTCCGCCGGAGCAGGCGATCGCTCAGGGCAAGCAGATCCCCGCAGCGCTCAAGGGCAACAGCTCCACGCCCAAGGCCGTGGGCCAGGTCAGCTCCAAGAGCTGACCGCTCAGCTGGCGCAGCTCTGGGTCGAGACCCGGTTGCCGCTCGCGACGCCGTCGCCGGCAGCCTCGGCGACCTGCTCCCAGGTGAGGGCGTAGCCGGTGTCGCTGTCGGTGACCGAGGCCGCGAAGATCACGCCGGCGACGTTGCCCTGCGTGGTGACGATCGGCCCGCCGGAGTTGCCCGGACGGATCAGGCCGCGCAGGGAGTAGACGCTGCGCAGCACGGTGCCGTCGCCGTAGATGTTGGGCGACTTGAGCTGGGTCTCGGTGCGCACCCGGCCGCGCTGCACGTCATACGGGCCGTCCTCGGGGTAGCCGAGCACGGCGACCCCGTCGTCGGACTCGGTGACGAACTGCTGCTCCTCGGCGTCGCTGCTGACGAAGTCGAGCACCGGCGTGTTGCCGCTCTCGAAGGCGAGCACCGCGATGTCGAGGTCGGGGTTGAAGTAGACGACCGTGGCCCGCACGGTCGCGTCGCCGAGGAGTACGTCGGGCTCGTTGACGCCGGCGACCACGTGGGCGTTGGTCATCAGCCGGTCGGCGGCGTAGAGGAACCCGCTGCCCTCGACGCCACGGCCGCAGGAGTTGTTGCCCCGGATCTTGAGCACGCTGGCTTGGGCGTTGGCGATGTCGGGGTCGGTGAGCAGCCGGCGGGCGCCGGGGCTGACCTGGACGATGTCCTCGCGCGCGAAGGGCTCGAGGTAGCGCGGGAAGAAGCCGGTGCCGACGACGTTGTTGAACCCGTCGAGGGCGTTGGTGGCGGTGGCCGGCAGGGCGGAGTTGACCGAGCGCAGCACCGCGGACTCGCGCACCAGCGGGGTCAGGGCGCCGATGCGCGACCCGGAGATCGCCACGCCCAGGGCCCAGGCGACGAGGAGCACCGCGAGCGAGCTCAGCAGGGCGCCGCCGACGGCGTCGAGGGCGCGGGCCGGCTGCCAGGTGATCCGCGCGCGGATGCGGGTGCCGACATACTGCAGCAGCGCCTGGCCGAGCGAGGCGAGCACGATGACGATGAAGAGCGCCCCGAGCGAGACGCCCAGGGAGGGTTCGGCGTTGCCCAGGATCCGCGGCGCCAGGATCACTCCGGCCAGTCCCCCGAGCAGCAGCCCGGACGTCGCGAAGGCCCCGGTGACGAAGCCTTGCCAGTAGCCCGAGAGGGCGTAGGCGAGGACAAGCAGGAGCAGCAGCACGTCGAGCAGGTTCACCGGCGTCTCTTCTCGAAGTCGGTATTGGGCGCGACGGGCTCTGCGTCGGGTCGGTAGCCGCCGAGCATATAGCTCGGGATGGCCTGCTCCGGGGCTTCGGGCAGGTCCTCGATCCAGCCGAGGTACTCGAAGAGCCGGGCGATCACCCCGCCCGTGAAGCCCCAGAGGATCACGTCGTGGTCGTCTCCGATCAGGAAGCCCGGCGAGCGCCAGCCGGAGGGCCCGGTGACGACGATGCGGTGGGCGGGGTCACGCAGGTGGGTGAGGGGCACCCGGTAGACGGCGTGGACCTCGTCGGGCGACCTGACCCAGTGGTGGCTGGGCTCGCGCCACCACCCCAGCACGGGGACGACCGCGAAGTTGCTGGGCGGCAGCCAGAGCTCGGGGAGGGTGGCGAAGACGTGGACGCCGGACGGCTCGACCCCGGTCTCCTCGTGGGCCTCACGCAGCGCCGTCTCCACCAGGGTCTCGCCCGGGTCGACGCGACCGCCGGGAAAGCTGACCTGGCCGGGGTGGGAGCGCATCGTGTGGGAGCGCTCGGTGAGCAGCAGGTCGGGCCCGTGCTCGCCCTCGCCGAACAGCATCAGGACCGCCGACGGGCTCGCCTCGGCTCCCTCGGGCACCATGAACCGGGTCAGGTCGTGCACCGTGATCGCGCGCGCAGCCTCCTCGACCGGGCGCAGCCACTCGGGGAGGTCCATCGGAGGGGTGCTCACAGGTCGATGCCGAACTGCTCTTCGGCGAGCGCGACGACCTCGGCCTTGCTGTCCACCCCGCCGGCGGCCTGGTGGACCACGGCGCCGTCGGCGTCGATCAGGATGAACTGCGGGAAGCCCAGCCCGACGCGGAGGTCGGGTTGGTCGAAGATCTCCCCGCCCGGGTCGGCGAGCTGGGGATAGGTGGCCCCGACCATGCCGGCGAAGGTGATCGCCGCCTCGGGGTAGTTCTCGACGTCGATGCCCAGGACACCGACCTTCTCGACCGTGCTGGGCGTAGAACGCCTGGAGCGCCGGCATCTCGTCGCGGCACGGCGCGCATCCGGAGAACCAGAGGTTGATGATCAGCGGGCCCTTGAGGCTGGCCAGGCTGACGTCGGGCCCGCCGCCCAGGCAGGGCAGCGTCAGGTCGGGCAGCGAGCCACCGCCGGGGCCGGGCTCGCAGTCCTCGATGCCGGCCTCGGCCTTCAGCTCCTGCTGTCGCGGGGTGTCGACCTGGATCGAGGTGGCGCCGGGTGCGCGGACGTCGTCGGCACAGCCGGCCAGCAGCAGGGCCGCCGCGCAGACGAGCGCGACGAGAGGAGCCCGCCTCACGCGGGGCCCTGGGTCTTGACGAGGGCGGCGGCGGCCACCGGGTCGGTCGGGCCCTCGCCGTACGACGGGCACCAGTGGGCGAGCGGGCAGGCGCCGCACGCGGGCTTCTTGGCGTGGCAGCGACGCCGGCCGTGCCAGATGACGTGGTGGGAGAGCATCGTCCAGTCGCGCTTCTCGAAGAGTGCGCCGACCGCGTGCTCGGCCTTGACCGGGTCGGTCTCGTCGGTCCAGCCGAAGCGACGCACCAGCCGGCCGAAGTGGGTGTCGACGGTGATGCCGGGCACCCCGAAGGCGTTGCCGAGCACCACGTTGGCGGTCTTGCGTCCGACGCCGGGGAGCTTGACGAGGTCCTCGAGGCGGCCCGGGACGGCTCCGTCGTACTCCTCGACGAGCACGGCGCTCAGCTTGAGCAGTGACTCGGTCTTGGCCCGGAAGAAACCCAGCGGGCCGACGATCGCCTCGAGCTTGTCGCGATCGGCGGCGGCCATGCTGGCGGCGTCGGGGTAAGCCGCGAAGAGGGTCGGGCGCACGGCGTTGACCCGACGGTCGGTGGTCTGGGCGCTCAGCACGGTCACCACGAGGAGCTGGAAGGCATCGTCGAAGTCGAGCTCGCAGCCGGCATCGGGATAGGTCTCGGCCAGGACCCGGTTGATCTTGCGCGCGCGCCGCACCAGGCTCGTACGCGACTCGTCGGGCAGCATCACCCCAGCGTACGGCGGGGTCCCGACCGACCTCCGATCCGGCCCGCCGCCGAGCGCCGGGTGCTGCCTGCAGCAAGCACCACAGCGCCGCGGGGGCGGGCGCGCCGAGCGCGGGTTGCCCTGTGACCTCGGACACCCCCTAGGATCAGGGCAGGCGAGGTGCGTGACCCGCGCCTCACATCCTCAACATCCGCCAACCCGGAGGTCCCCCGTGGACAACGACGTTCTCCGTCAAGCACCGCTGTTCAGTGCGCTCGACGACGAAGCCGCCACCGCCCTGCGTGCCTCGATGTCCGAGACCCGGCTGCGCCGTGGAGACGTGCTCTTCCGTGAAGGCGACTCCGGTGACCGGCTCTACGTCATTCTCGAGGGCAAGATCAAGCTCGGCCGCACCTCCCCTGACGGACGCGAGAACCTCCTCGCCATCCAGGGTCCCGGCCAGATGTTCGGCGAGCTCTCGCTCTTCGACCCGGGCCCGCGCTCGGCCACCGTCACCGCGGTCACCGACGCGACGTTCGCCTCGCTGTCCCACGAGGACCTGCTGCGCTGGCTCGAGGGTCGCCCGATGGTGGCTCGCGGCCTGCTGTCCCAGCTGGCCGCCCGCCTGCGCAAGGCCAACGACGTCGTCGCCGACCTGGTCTTCTCCGACGTCCCCGGGCGGGTCGCCAAGGCGCTGCTCGACCTCGCCGACCGCTTCGGCCGCACCGCCGACGACGGCGTCCACGTGCACCACGACCTCACCCAGGAAGAGCTCGCCCAGCTGGTCGGCGCTTCCCGCGAGACGGTCAACAAGGCGCTCGCCGACTTCGCCTCGCGCGGTTGGCTGCGCCTCGAGCCCCGCTCGGTCGTCATCATGGACGTCGAGCGGCTCTCGAAGCGCGCCCGCTGAAACGTTCCTCGCTCGTTTGACTCGTAGTTTGGTGCCACCTGGTGGCACCAAACTACGACCAGAGCGGACCGAGCGCGCTCAGCCCTGCTCAGCCAGGTAGGCCAGCTGCGCGCGCACCGACCACTCGGCCGGCACCCACAGCGACTCGTCGACGTCGGCGTAGACGATCTCGACGACCTTGCGCGGCAGCTCGTCGGTGGCGATGCCCTCGGGGTGCGGCTGGGCCTTGAGCGCCGCGAGCGCCTCGCGCACCTGCTCCAGGCGGGCCCGGCGGTGGGTGAGGTAGTAGTCGAGGACGCCGCCGGCGTCGCCGATGACCGGGCCGTGGGCAGGCCAGATGGTCTCGACCTCTCCGGCCGACACCAGGGCGCGCATCTTCTCGATCGAGTCGAAGTAGGGACCGAGCTGACCGTCGGGGTAGGCCACGACCGTCGTACCGCGGCCGAGCACCATGTCGCCCGAGAGCAGCACCTTCTCCTCGGGCAGCAGCAGCGAGATCGAGTCGGCCGTGTGGCCGGGGGTGGTGACCACCCGGACGGAGAGACCACCGACGTCGATCAGCTCGTCGTCGGCAAGGGGGTCGGCGCCGATGCAGTACTCCGGGTCCAGCGCGCGTACGTCGCACCCCTTGCGCTCGGCGAGCTCCGCGGCGACCTCGGAGTGGTCGTAGTGGTGGTGGGTCAGCAGGATCAGCCCGACGTCGCCGGTGACCTCGTCGAGACGCTCGAGGTGACCGTCCTCGATCGGCCCTGGATCGACCACGATCGACGTCGACGAGCCGGGTTCACGAAGCAGCCAGGTGTTGGTGCCATCGAGCGTCATCATCCCGGGGTTGGGCGCCAGCAGGCACTGCCCGCGCTCACCGAAGGCGCCTCCGGCCCAGACGTCGGCGCCCATCAGAGCCCGCGCTCAGCCGCCAGCGGTCGCAACCGCTCGGGCATCGACAGGGTGAATCCGTCGCCCAGCGGCTCGACCGACGGGGTGAACATCTCCACCGTCCGGTCCGCCGCCGCGGCCAGCACGTCGTCGCGGGAGCCGAACCCGGCGATCTCCAGGGAGGTCAGGTAGGTCGGCGGCATCATCGCCAGCTCGCCCGACTCGGCCTGGGCAGCAGCGACCCGGGCCGGCAGCCAGGTCACCGACGACGACTCGCTCGACACGTCGCGGGTGCGTTGGCCCTCGGGCAGCTTGGCGACGAAGAACCAGGTCTCGTAGCGCTTCGGCTCGAAGATCGGCGTCAGCCAGGCGTCCCACACCCCGAGGAGGTCGGTGCGCACGACCAGGCCCCGGCGGTTGAGGAAGTCGGTCAGCGACAGCTCACGTGTCTCCAGCGCGACCCGGTCGGCCTCCCAGTCGTCGCCGGTCGTGTCGGCGACGACCTCGTCGTCGACGTCGCCGATGCCATCGGCGCCGATGGGTCCGGCCAGCAGCACGCCGGACTCCTCGAACGTCTCCCGCACCGCGGCGCACACGAGCGCCCGGGCGAGGTGCTCGTCGCAACCGAGCCGCGCTGCCCACTCAGCCGGCGAGGGCCCGGCCCAGGCGACCTCGGCGTCGAAGTCACGCTGGTCGACCCCACCGCCGGGGTAGACCGCCATCCCGGCGGCGAAGTCCATCGAGACCTGGCGCCGCAGGTAGTAGACCTCCGGGCCCTGGCCCGCGACGTCGTCCTCGCCGAGGAGGATGACGGTCGCGGCCTGGCGCGGCTCGACGGCCGTGCGGGTGCCGTCGGCGTACTCCGTGGCGAGATCGACCACCGACGCCGGCAACGGGACCGGCGGCAGCGGGATCTTCACACCTCCACCAGCAGCTCGATCTCCACGGGGGCGTCGAGCGGCAGCACCGCCACGCCGACCGCGGAGCGAGCGTGGATGCCCGCGTCGCCGAAGACCTCGCCGAGCAGCTCCGAGGCGCCGTTGGCGACCCCGGGCTGGCCGGTGAAGTCAGGTGTCGAGGCGACGAAGACGACGACCTTGACGACCCGCTTGACCAGCGACAGGTCGCCGATCTCAGCCCGGATCGCGGCGATCGCGTTGAGCACGCACTGCTGCGCGCAGGCGTAGGCCTCCTCCGCAGTCACCCCCGCACCGACCTTGCCGGTGGTGATCAGCTCACCCATCCGCATCGGCAGCTGGCCGGAGGTGAAGACGTGGTTGCCCGAACGTACGGCGGGCACGTAGACCGCGACGGGCTTGGCGACCTCGGGGACCGCCAGGCCCATCGCGCTCAACCGCTCCTCGGGGGTGCTCGGAGCCGTGCTCACTACTGTGCCGCGCGCTTCAGGAACGCGATCAGGCCACCCTGGGCGTTGGTCTGGATGGTGACCAGCTCCCAGCCGTCCTGACCGAAGTTGTTGAGCATGAGCGCTTCGTTGTGAAGCGGGATCGGCGCGACTTGGTACTCCCATTTCGTCATGCCGGGCACCCTACTCGCGCCGCGTGCGCCCGGTCTTCCGAGGTGCCCGACCCGACGACGGAGTATGGGTCGCCGAGGTCTCGGCGACCACGTGGTCGAGCATCTGGTCGCGTCGCCAGGCCCGCTTCTGTCGCTGGATGACCCTGTTCTCGGCCATCAACGCCTTCCCTGTCGCGACCGCCATCAGCACCATCACGACGCTGAACGGTGCCGCGACCAGGATCGCCGACGTCTGCAGTGCGCCGAGGCCACCGGCCACGAGCAGCACAGCGGCCACCACGCCCTCCATCACGGCCCAGAAGACCCTGTTCCAGATGGGCGGGTTCAGGTTGCCGCCCTCGGAGAGCATCGCCACCACGAAGGAGCCGGAGTCGGAGGAGGTCACGAAGAAGACCACGATCAGGAACATCGCGATCACGCTGAGCACGGTCGCCATCGGAAGCGTGTCGAGCAGCTGGAAGAGCGCGGTGTTGGTCGAGACCGACCCGTCGTCGGCGATGAGCCCGCCGTTGCCGAAGACCTCGATGTAGATCGCCGATCCACCCAGCACCGAGAACCACAGGAACGTGATCGCGGTCGGGACGAGCAGCACGCCGGTGATGAACTGACGCACGGTGCGACCGCGGGAGATGCGAGCGATGAAGACGCCGACGAACGGCGCCCAGCTCATCCACCAGCCCCAGTAGTACGTCGTCCAGGACGACAGCCAGGCAGCGCCGTCCTCCTGGAACGGTCGCACGTTGAAGGACAGGTTGAGGAAGTTCTGCAGGTACGAGCCGATCTGAGTGACGAAGTCACTCAGCAGGAACACGGTCGGTCCGAGGATCAGCACGAGCAGGAGCAGCACGCCGGCGAGCCCCATGTTGATGTTCGAGAGCAGCTTGATGCCCTTGTCGACGCCGCTGACGACCGAGGCGAGCGCGATGGCGGTGATGACCACGATCAGCACGACGAGAAGGCCGTTGCCGGCGTTGTCGACGAAACCGAGGAAGTTGAGACCGGCGCCGAGCTGGGTGACACCGAAGCCGAGCGAGGTGGCGACACCGAACAAGGTGCCGACCACGGCGATGACGTCGATGAGGTCACCCCAGCGACCCAGCACCCGCTCACCGAAGAGCGGCTCCAGGGCGTAGCGCAGCGAGATCGGACGACCCTTGCGGTGCACCGCGTAGGCGATGGCCAGGCCGACGACCACGTAGATGGCCCAGGCGTGCAGTCCCCAGTGAAGGAAGGTGGTGTCGAGCGCAGTGCGCGCCGCCTGCGAGTCGTCGCCGGCCGGTGACCCGGGCGGCGGTGACGCGAAGTGGTTGAGCGGCTCGGCGACGCCCCAGAAGACCAGGCCGATGCCCATGCCGGCCGCGAAGAGCATCGCGAACCATGACTTGACGCCGAACTCCGGCTCCTCGTCGTCCTTGCCGAGAACGATCTCGCCCATCGGGGAGAGCGCGATCCACAACGAGAAGGCCACGAAGCCCGTCACGACTGCGACGTACCACCAGCCGATCTGCTGGACGACGTTCGTGTTGGCCTTGACGAGTGCCTCGTCCATCTGGTCGGGCCAGATGGCAGCCACGAGCGCGAAGATCGCGAGCAGGGCAGCGGCCGGGATGAAGACACCGGGCGCGCTGAGGAGCTTCTTGGACGCGGGCTCGGACGCCTGGGGCGTCCGCTCCGCGGGGGGACTCTGGGTCATGGATCTGCCTTTCCTGGGGATGGCGCAAAGACGTTCCACGTTAGCGACTCCGGCTCCCAGGGGCGAGCCAGGACGACGTCATGAACCTCACTCAACGCTTTCGACCCTCCCCCCGTTGATCTCACAAGCCCATCGTCGACATGTCTCGGGAGATCCCCATGCACCGCATCCACCGCTTCTCGCGCAGGCCGCTCGTGGCAGTCGCGCTGCTGGCCCTGCTCGCTCCGCTCGTCCTCGCCTCCACCGGCACCGCCGGTACGGCCGCCACGGCCCGGACAGCTTCGGCGGTCCTCGACCTCAGCACCCAGCCCGGCCCGGCCGTCCCGTTCCGGGTCCAGAAGTTCAAGGAGACCGAGCCGCCGCCCACCCCCGAGGCCTGTGTGGCCGCGGGCGGCGATCCTCGCGGTGACGACTGCCAGGACGTCCTGCTCACCATCGCGGGGACCGCACCGCTGCAGGACGTCACCGTGAGCGTCATCGAGAGCGACGGCCTCTACGTCGACCCGATGGTGACCACCATCGTCGACTCCGGCGATGACACGTCGCAGACCGTGGGCTTCGCGGTGCGCGGCCGCACGTCCGGTCTGCACACCCTGACGTTCGAGGTCACCGCCCCCGAGTCCGAGCCTCGTACGATCACCCTCCCCTACGTATGGCGCGCCGGTGGCACGCCGCTGCCGGGCGACGACTCGCTGATCGGTCAGAGCTACGGCGACAACGGCATCGACACCTTCCAGTGCGGGACCGAGATCTGCAGCTACCGCTACTCCGAGCGGTTGTCGTTCCTGACCGACAACCAGGTCAGCCGCTCGCTCGCGCGCCGCGCCCAGCCGTACTGTGGACCGAGCGGGACCTGTCCGCGCTACCACTACGACAGCGAGACGGGCCTGATCCAGATCGGCCGCTTCATCATCGGCCGGGTCACCGAGACGACCGCCTTCTTCTCCGGGGAGCGCTACGTCCCCCTGGCCTACCCGCAGCGCGGCGAGCTCTTCGACGGGGCGTGGAGCTTCACCACGACCGCCGACGAGGCCCGCGGGGTCGGCGAGGAGTACCTGAAGCTCCGGCCCGACGGGCGCTTCCGGCTCATCTACACCTTCACCGCCGCCGACTCGCCCGACGACGCCGACGACGAGTCGCCGGGCGTGCGCAAGCGGCTCGGCACCTACCGCATCGGACGCAACGGCCGGCTCCGCCTCAACGACAACAAGCACAAGGAGACCCTGATCACGACCATGGCCGTGGTCACGAGCCCCAGCGGCAAGCCGCTGGCCTCGTCGAGAGGGATCTGGCTCGACCTCGAGGTGCAGCCGTCGCGGCCGGCCAAGCAGTTCATCGACGGCAACCGGATGTTTCCGGTGACCTAGGTGCTAGGAAGGTCCCCCCACAGACCCCGTACCTCATCGGGGGTGACGCTCGCCGGCGACGGAACGGCGGTCGAGGCCTCGATGCTCCCGCCTACCAGTCCGCCGATTGCCGTCTCGACCGCAACGGTGAAGGCCAGCGAGCTGGACTGGGTCGAGGTAGCGCTGGGCGCCCCGGGGATGACGCCCGAGAAGGTGTACGTGCGGATGCCCGCGGAGCCGACAGGCGTGACACTCACGAACGCCCAGCCGGCGCTCACCGCCGTCGGATCGCCCGCGCCGATCTGGCCCGCGCTCGACCGCAGGACCACGGTGGTGGTCGCCGTCGTGGCACCGGTGTTGGCGTTGACGTAGGCGATCGTGGTCCTCATCGTGAGACTGGGTCGATCGAGGACCCCGGAGGCACTCTGGGTGATGTTGGCAGCCCCGCTGAGGGCCACGGCCGGCGCGGCCGTGGCCAGCACGATGGCCGGCGCGGTCCACGCCGCGCCCTTCAGGACGGTGCGGCGACTGGATCCCTGCGTGGACTCGGACATGGTGGTCCTTAGGCTCGTGGTGTGGGGGCTCCGCGCAGCCTAGATCTGCCGGAGCGACCACGGCCGGGTTTTAGCGAATCCTCCGGAGGCTCGCTCAGGTGAGCAGTGCCGGCTCGGTCTTGTCGCGGACCTCGTCCTCGGTGACCCCCGGCGCCAGTTCGACGAGCACCAGCCCGGCATCCGTGACATCGATGACCGCGAGGTCGGTGATGATCCGCTGCACGACCTTCTTGCCGGTGTAGGGCAGCGAGCACTCGTTGACGATCTTGTAGGAGCCGTCGCGCGCGACGTGCTCCATCAAGACGATGACGCGCTTGGCGCCGTGGACCAGGTCCATCGCGCCGCCCATGCCCTTGACCATCTTGCCAGGGATCATCCAGTTGGCGATGTCACCGGCGGCCGAGACCTGCATGGCGCCGAGGATCGCGGCGTCGATCTTGCCGCCGCGGATCATCCCGAACGATGTCGCGGAGTCGAAGATCGATGCGCCGCGGCGCAGGGTCACGGTCTCCTTGCCGGCGTTGATCAGGTCGGGGTCCTCCTCGCCCTCGTAGGGGTAGGCGCCCGTACCGAGGACACCGTTCTCCGACTGCAGCACCAGCTCGACGTCATCGGGCACGTAGTTGGGCACCAGCGTCGGCAGCCCGATCCCGAGGTTGACGTAGGAGCCATCGCTCAGCTCGGTGGCCGCTCGGGCGGCCATCTCCTCACGCGTCCAGCTCATGCCCGGCTCCTGGTGGTCGTCTTCTCGATGCGCTTGTCCGCCGCCTGCTCCGGCGACAGCTCCACGACCCGCTGCACGTAGACCCCGGGGGTGTGGACGTCGTTCGGGTTCAGCTCGCCCGGCTCGACGAGCTCCTCGACCTCGGCGATCGTCGTGCGCCCGCACATCGCGGCGAGCGGGTTGAAGTTTCGTGCGGAATCCTTGTAGATCAAGTTGCCGTGGCGGTCGCCCTTCCAGGCCCGCACCAGACCGAAGTCCGCGACGATCGCCTGCTCGAGCACGAACTCACGCGTCACGCCGTCGACGACGAAGTCGCGGGTCTCCTTCGGCGGCGACGACTTCACGACCTCGCCGGCCGCGTCGTACAACCACGGCAGCCCGCCCTCGGCGACCTGGGTGCCACCGCCGGTAGCGGTGAAGAAGGCAGCGATGCCGGACCCGCCGGCGCGCATCCGCTCGGCCAGCGTGCCCTGCGGCGTCAGCTCGACCTCGAGCTCACCGGAGAGGTACTGCCGGGCGAACTCCTTGTTCTCCCCCACGTAGGAGGCGACCATCCGGCGCAGCCGGCCGGCGCCCAGGAGCCGCCCGAGGCCCCAGTCGTCCACGCCGGCGTTGTTGCTGAACGCCTCGAGGTCGTCGACGCCCGAGGCCAGCACCGCCTCGATGAGCACCGACGGGATGCCGCACAACCCGAACCCGCCGACCGCGAGGGTCGAGCCTGACTTGATGTCGGCGACTGCAACGGCTGCCGAGGAGACCACTTTGTCCATGGCGGCAACCTACCCCGGACCCGCTCGACCGAACCGGCGACTCAGCCTCCGATGCGCAGGCTCCAGGACTCGTCGGTCACGACGTCCTCGAGCGCCTCGAACGTCACCGGGGAGACGTCACTCAGCACGGCACCGTCGGGATTGCTGCAGTTGCAGACCAGCACCGTGACCGCCCGGGTGTCCGAGCGGAAGTAGGTCACCCCGCGCAGCACCGCCGTCGAGCCCTCGAGCCGAAGCCGACCCTCGCCGCTGATCGGGGCGAGGAGCGCGCCGTCCGCGGCGATCTCGTAGCGCGCCAGCACGGTGCCGTCGTCGAGCAACTCGCAGTCCGCGGCCCCGTCGACGAGCCGGGAGCAGCGCTTCTCCGGGTCGGACCGGTAGCGCTCCAGCGTCAACCCACCCAGGTAGGCCTCGCCCGCAGGATCCGGCGACCAGTCGAAGCGAGCGGTGAAGACCACCCGCGGCTCGGTGCGGTAGTAGCGGATGATCGACGGGACCGCGGTCCCGCCCACGATGTCCTTGAAGAAGCCGGCGGGCCGGTAGCCGCCGCCACCGATGATGGCCGGCGCCGTGACGCGATCGGCCGGCGCAACCGGGTCGTCGTCCCCCGTCAGAGCCGGTACGACGACCGTGCCCGCCGCCCCGAGGACCGTCACCGCGGCGAGCGCGGCCAGGCCCGCCTGCCGGCGACGACGTCGCTTGCGCCGGGCGAGGGCGTGGCGCACGCGCTCCATCGCCCCGGGAGCCGCGCTGACCCGGGTCGCCGCCGCGTCGACCCGCGCCAGGAGGTCGTCGTACTCGTCGGACATGTCGGGGTCCTGCTCGGGCTCGGTCATCGTGATCCCTCCTGCTCGGCCAGGACCTCGCGCAACCGGGCCAGCCCGCGCGAGAGGTGACTGCGGGCGGTGCCGACCGAACAACCCAGCCGATCGGCGATCGCGGCGTGATCGAGGTCCTCGATGGCGCGCAGCACGACCGCAGCGCGCTGGCGGGTCGGCAGCACCCGCAAGGCCGCGACGAGGTCGGGGTCGAGGACGGTCTCGACGCGCACCGGCGCATCCCGGTCGGGCAGGTGCCCGGGCAGCCGCTCACGCCCCAACCGACGCCCCCGATCGATGTTGAGGCGAACCATCGTCGTGTGCGCGTAGCCGCCAGGGTTGCCGTCACCGACCGTGCGCCACCTCGTGCCCACTCGCACCAATGCCTCCTGCACCAGGTCCCATGCGTCGTGCGGGTTGCCGGTCAGCCCGTAGGCCACCCGCAACAGCCGCGGCGTCTCCACCCGCACGAACTCTTCGTACCGCGGGTCCACATCAACCCCCCGGTGGGGTCATCACGTCAACGGCCCTGGAGCCGAAAACGTTGAGTCCGAGAGAGAGCACCGAAGCAGCGTATCGACGCAAGCCTGCCGACGTGGTCCTCGACACAGCGCCCTCCACCCCGAATCGTGGACCGCAGCGCGCCGTCGCGCCCTAGGCTGACGCGCTATGAGCGACTGGCCAAAGGTGCGACTGCACGTGGTGACGGGCAAGGGCGGCACCGGCAAGTCCACGGTCGCCGCTGCCCTCGCGCTCGCCCTGGCCACCCGCGGCAAGAACGTCCTGCTGTGCGAGGTCGAGGGACGGCAAGGGATCGCCCGGATGTTCGATGTCGACCCGCTCCCCTACACCGAGCGCCGCCTCACCACAGGGCTGCCGGTCGGCGACGAGCGACCCGGCGTCGTCCACGCGCTCCACATCGACGCCGAGGCTGCGCTGCTGGAGTACCTCGACCTCTACTACAAGCTCGGGCGGGTGAGCCGCTCGCTCGACCGCTTCGGCGTGATCGAGTTCGCCACCACGATCGCCCCGGGCGTGCGCGACGTGCTGCTGACCGGCAAGGTCTTCGAGGCCGTCCAGCGCAACAGCCGCAACAAGGGCGCGATCACGTACGACGCCGTGGTGCTGGACGCGCCGCCGACCGGGCGGATCACCCAGTTCCTCAACGTCAGCAACGAGCTGGCCGGCCTCGCCAAGGTCGGCCCCATCAAGTCGCAGGCCGACACGATGATGACGCTCTTCCGCTCGCCGCGCACCGCCGTGCACCTGGTCACCGTCCTGGAGGAGATGCCCGTGCAGGAGACCGACGACGGCATCGCCGACCTGCACCGCAACGACCTGCCGGTGGGAGGCATCATCGTCAACCTCGTGCGCCCTCAGGACCTCACCCTCGAGCAGCTCGCCGCCACCGACCCGGCGTCCGTGGAGCGCGACCTGGCCACGGTCGGTCTCGCCGCGAGGCCGGGGCTGGTGGGTGGCCTCGTCGACGAGGCGCACGACCACGCCGAGCGCCGCACCCTCGAGGCGACCCAGCGCGAGCTGGTCGCCGCGCTCGGGGTGCCCGTCTACGAGCTGCCCCGACTGCCGCAAGGCGTGGACCTCGGCGCGCTCTACGAGCTCGCCGGGCGCCTGCGCGAGCAAGGGCTGGCCTGAGATGGCAACTGAGCGGACATCCGGGCACTCCCGGGCCAGGGTCGGCCCCAGCGGCCCGGCCGCCGCCCCCCTCGACATCGACGCCCTGATCGACGACCGCGGCGTCGGGATCATCGTGTGCTGCGGGTCGGGCGGCGTCGGCAAGACCACGACGTCCGCGGCCCTTGCCCTGCGGGCGGCAGAACGAGGTCGGCACGTGGTCGTCCTGACGATCGATCCGGCGCGCCGCCTGGCCCAGTCGATGGGCATCGAGACCCTCGACAACACCCCGCGCCCGGTCACCGACGTCGACACCGCGGCCGGTGGCTCCCTCGACGCGATGATGTTGGACATGAAGCGCACCTTCGACGAGGTCGTGGAGGCGCAGGCGACGCCGGAGAAGGCCAAGGCGATCCTGGAGAACCCCTTCTACATCACCTTGTCGAGCTCGTTCGCGGGCACGCAGGAATACATGGCCATGGAGAAGCTGGGCCAGATCCGCACCGACGCCAAGGCTGCGGGCACCTACGACCTGATCGTGGTCGACACGCCCCCGTCACGCTCGGCGCTCGACTTCCTCGATGCGCCGGAGCGGCTCTCCCGCTTCCTCGACGGCCGCTTCATCAGGCTGATGCTCGCCCCGGCGAAGGGGCCGGCGCGGCTGCTGTCGGCCGGGTTCGGGGTGATCACCAACGCGCTCACCCGCATCCTGGGCGCTCAGGTGCTGCGCGACCTGCAGACCTTCGTGACCGCCATCGACACCGTGTTCGGCGGCTTCCGACAACGCGCGATGAAGACCTACGCCCTGCTCCAGGCCGACGAGACGGCCTTCCTGGTGATCGCCTCGCCCGAGCCGGACGCGCTGCGCGAGGCGGCGTACTTCGTCGAGCGGCTCAGCGAGGACCGGATGCCGCTCGCCGGACTGGTGATCAACCGCTCGAGCCCGGCCCCGAAGGGCGAGGTCTCCGCCGACGAGGCCATGGCGGCCGCCGCGAGACTGCGGGCCGAGGACCCGACATCGGTGACGGCCGGGCTGCTGCGTCTGCACGCCGATCAGACCCGCCTGGTCGAACGGGAGCGCACGCTGCGGGAACGTTTCGCGCGGGCCCATCCCCAGGTGGCGACCACGTCGGTCGCCGCGCTGACCACCGACGTGCACGACCTCACCGGTCTGCGGCGGATCGGCGACCTGCTCGCAACTCCCAACGGAGGCTGAGCAGGCCGATCCGGAGGCTGAGCAGGCCGAGCCCCTGGGCGAGGCCGTCGACGAAGCCCGGCGAGACGGGAGCAGACCGTAGGCGCAGCCGCGGGGGGCTTCGTCGACGCTCGCTAGCGCTCGCTGCTCGGCCCCGAGGGTGGGGCTCAGGCGTTGACGCGGGGCGTTGCGGGGGTGGTGACGGCCGGAGTGGTCGACTCCTGCTTGGCGTTCATCAGCACCGATCGCCACGAAGCGGCGGGCCGGCGGCGCAGCAGCGCACGGCGCTCGCGCTCGGTCATGCCGCCCCAGACACCCCACTCGATCTGGTTGTCCAGCGCCTCGGCAAGGCACTCGGTGCGGACGGGACACCCTTGGCACAACTGCTTGGCCTTGTTCTGCTCCGCACCGCGGACGAACAACTCGTCGGGCTGCTCGGCTTTGCAAGCAGCGCGCGGAGCCCAGTCTTCAACCCACATATCGACGTCCCCACATCAGTTTTGAGCACCCATGGCATCTCATCGACGCCTTGTCAGTCATTCCGTTAATAAGAAGGTAAAGAAATCTCGCGCTCGGTGCCAGACTCATTCGACCCACATTGTCTAGTCACAAATGACTAGTCGTCTCTGATCAGGCGGCGCTAGGGGCGCCCCGCCGAGGCCGCACAGGGACCACACGGCGGTCCGGGAGCGTCCTCGTGCGAAATCGCAGCAGCACCCACGGCTCACGTACATTGTGAGCGTGTCCAGACCACAAAACGAGCGCCCGCGCGTCACCACGGTCTTCTCCCACCTGGGAGTCATGGTGATCGTCTCCGTCATCCTCGGAGTGGTCGTCTCCGGTCTGGCCATCCCCTTCGCCGGCATCCTCGGCTTCGCAGCGAGCAACACCGCTGACGGCATCGACAACCTGCCGACCGAGCTCGAGACCGACGAGCTGTCGCAGAAGACCACGATCGTCGACGTCAACGGCAACACCATCGCCAGCATCTTCGACGAGAACCGGGTCACGGTCTCGCTCAACCAGATCAACCGGCGCATGGTCAAGGCGTTGGTCTCGATCGAGGACTACCGCTTCTACGAGCACGGCGCCCTCGACCTCAAGGGCACCACCCGAGCGTTCTTCACCAACGCGGCGGCGAGCGGCGTGGTCCAGGGCGGCTCGACCCTGAGCCAGCAGCTGGTCAAGCAGACCCTGCTCAGCCAGGCCAACACGCCGGAGGAGCAGGCCGCCGTCACCGACGACACCTACGCTCGCAAGCTCAAGGAGCTGCGCTACGCGATCGCCCTGGAGAACCGTCACTCCAAGGACTGGATCCTCGAGCGCTACCTCAACGTCGTCTACTTCGGTGACGGCGCGTATGGCGTGCAGGCTGCGGCTCAGCACTTCTTCAACGTCAACGCCAAGAAGCTCAACCTCAACCAGTCGGCGATCCTGGCCGGGCTGGTGCAGAACCCCAGCGCGTTCGACCCGACCGACTACCCCGAGAAGGCCACGGTCCGCCGCAACATCGTCCTCGACCGGATGGCCGAGCTCGACGTGATCTCGCAGAACAAGGCCGACCAGGTCAAGGACCGCAGGCTCGGGCTGAACGTCCAGCCCAACAACAACGGCTGCGTGAACTCCTCCGCCCCGTTCTTCTGCGCCTACGTCCTCGAGTACCTCAAGGCCGACCCGCAGCTCGGCGACGACGTCGAGGAGCGCACCCGGCTGCTGAACTCCGGTGGCCTGACGATCAAGACCACCGTCGACCTCGACTACCAGGTCGCCGCCGACCAGTCCATCGCCTCGCAGGTCTTCCGCAACGACAACGCGATCGGCGCCCTCGCGATGGTCGAGCCCGGCACCGGCGAGGTGCGCGCGATCGCCCAGTCCCGGCCCATGGGGCGCAACAAGCAGGACGGTTACACGTTCCTCAACTACATCGTGCCCAGCAAGTACGGCGACTCCAACGGCTTCCAGGCCGGCTCGACGTTCAAGCCGTTCGTGCTCGCCTCCGCGATCGAGCAGGGGATCCCGCTCAACCGCACCTACAACTCGCCCAACACGATGGACTTCGACTCCGCCGACTTCGCCAACTGCTCGGGCGAGCCGCCGTTCGTCGGCACCTTCACCACCCCTAACTCGACCAACGGTGGGCTGGAGAACCTCTACACCGGTACCCGCGACTCGGTGAACACCTTCTTCATGCAGCTCGAGCGCGACACCGGGGTCTGCAAGCCCTTCGCCCTGGCCAAGGCGATGGGCGTGGAGCTGACCGACCCCAAGGGCAAGCGCGGTCAGCCGGAGCGCATCCCCAACTTCGTGCTCGGCGTCGCCGACGTCAGCCCCCTCGAGATGGCTGAGGCCTATGCGACCTTCGCTGCTCGTGGGCTGCACTGCGACGCCCGGCCGGTCACCCAGATCACCGACGCCTCCGACAACGTCGTCAAGAACTACCCGAAGAAGTGCCAGCAAGTGATGCAGCAGAGCACCGCCGATGCGGTCAGCGACGTGCTGCGCGGTGTGATCGAGGGTGGCTTCGCCTCGGCGCAGGCGCTCGACCAGCCGGCCGCCGGCAAGACCGGTACGACCAACAGCGGCCGCACCGTCTGGTTCGCGGGCTACACCGCCAACATGGCCGCCGCCGCGATGCTGGCCGGCGCCAACGATTTCGGCACCCCGACCACCCTGGAAGGGGTCTCGGTAGGTGGGCGCACCATCTACGGCGCCTCGGGCTCCGGCTTCGCGGCCCCGATCTGGGGCGCGGCGATGAAGGCGATCGACGACAAGCTGGAGAACCTCCCCTTCATCTTCCCGAGCACGATCGTGGGAGCTGGGCAGGAGACCCCCGCGCCGCCGCCGTCCGCGACGCCGCCGGCCCTGCCGCCGACCAGCTCGAACAACGGCAACGGCAACAACAACGGGAACAACGGCGGCCGGGGCGGCCGCGGCTAGCCGAGGTTCCGAGGCTCAGGCCCCCAGGGGGCCTTCACACCTCAAACCAGCGTCTGGGGAGCGTCAGGCGAGCTGGCGGCGCACCTCGGCCGCGACGGCACCGCCGTCGGCGCGCCCCTTCACCTGGGGCTGCACGAGCCCCATCACCTTGCCCATGGCCTTCATGCCCTCACCGGCGGCGCCGGCCTGCTCGACCGCGGCGGTGACGATGGCGGTGATGTCGTCGGCGCCGAGCTGCTCGGGCAGGTAGTCGGCGATCACGCCGGCCTCGGCGACCTCGCGGGCCGCGCTCTCGGCGCGCCCGCCGTCCGCGAAGGCGGTGGCGGCCTCACGCCGCTTCTTGGCCTCGCTGGAGAGCACCCCGATGACGTCGTCGTCGCTGAGCTCGCGCGCTTCCTTGCCGGCCACCTCGGCGTTGGTGATGGCGGTGAGGACCATGCGCAGGGTGCCCGAGCGCAGCTCGTCCCGCGCCTTGATCGAGGTCGTCAGATCGGCGCGCAACTGGTCCTTGAGAGTGCTCATGATCGCCATTGTGGCAGCCTCGTCCCATGACACTCGCTCGGTCGGCCGCCACCACCACGGGCGCCCTGGCTCTGGGCGGCCTGGCGCTCACGGCATACGGCCTGGACCAGGCGCGCCGCTACACGCTGCGGCGCGTCGAGCTGCCGGTGCTGCCGGCGGGGGCGCGCCCGCTGCGCGTGCTGCACCTCAGCGACCTGCACCTCACCCCCGGCCAGACCCGCAAGCTCGACTGGGTCCGATCGTTGGCCGCGCTGGAGCCGGACCTCGTCGTCGACACCGGCGACAACCTCTCCCACCGCGACTCCGTGCCGGTCCTGTGCGACGCGCTCGGTCCGCTGCTCGACGTGCCAGGGGTCTTCGTCCACGGCTCCAACGACTACTTCGAGCCGACGCTGCGCAACCCGTTGCGCTACCTGCTGCCCGACAAGGGCACCCGCCACACCGACTCCGCCGAGCTCCCTTGGCGCGACCTCAGCCGTCGCTTCGGTGAAGCCGGGTGGCGCGACCTGACCAACCGGCGCGACACGGTGATGGTGCGCGACGTCCGCTTCGGCTTCGCCGGGGTCGACGACCCCCACCTCGGCTACGACCGCCTCGACCTCGTGGCCGGTCCTGCCGACCCGGAGGCCGACGTGCGGCTCGGGGTGACCCATGCGCCCTACCTCCGGGTCCTCGACCAGTACGCCGCCGACGGCTACGACGCGGTCCTCGCAGGGCACACGCACGGCGGTCAGGTCTGTCTGCCCGGCGGCCGGGCGCTGACCACCAACTGCGACCTCGAGCCGGCCCGCGCGCGCGGCCTCCACCGCCATCCGGCCGACTCGCGACCCGGCGACCCGGGCTCCGCGTGGTTGCACGTCTCGGCGGGCCTGGGCACCAGCCCCTACGTGCGCGTCCGGATCGCCTGCCGCCCCGAGGCGACGCTGCTCACGCTGGTGCCCCGGATTGCGAGTCACTCGAACGGCTCCGGTATGCTCGCTCGCGAGTGAGCCGACCACGTCGACTCTCTTTCGGGCTGTGGCGCAGCTTGGTAGCGCGCGTCGTTCGGGACGACGAGGCCGCAGGTTCAAATCCTGTCAGCCCGACACCTCAATCCCGCTGATGACCCCGGCTCCGCCTCGTGCGGGCCGGGGTTTCTCGCGTCCGTGGGAGACTGGTGACATGGGAGCAGACGAGCCGCAGGACACCACCCGGCCAAGCCTCGAGCCGCCGAAGCTCTTCGGTCGACGGGGCAAGGCAGCCGCGACCCCCGAGGAGTCGACGCAGGCCCCTGAGGCTGCAGAGCCGGCCGTCGTGGCGCCGGTGTCCGCACCCGCCTCGGAAGCCGGCACCACCCGGATCTTCGAGGACGCTCCGCTCTTCACCGATGTCGGCTCCGTCGACGAGTCCCCCGCGGCCCCGGACCCGGCCCCGGACCAGGCCCGGACCCGGCCGCGGTTCCGGCGGCGGCTCCCCTGTCGGCTCGGAAACGTCCCCGCATCCCGAAGCTCCCTCAGGGCTCGCTGGCCGTACCCCCACACATCGGCGCAGCCGTGGTCGGTCTGCTGACCGGAGCGGCGCTGCTCGCCCTGGTCTGGGTCGGCTTCCGCGGTTGCGAGGCCCTGCGTGGAAACGAGTCGTGCGGGACGGCACCGGGCATGCTCGCCCTCATCGTCGTCTTCACCCTGACCGTGCTCGTCGGGAGGGTCTTGATGAGCCTGTTCAAGCTGCCCGAGCCGGGCATGACGAGCTTCCTCGCCGTCGGCATCACCTGCCTGGTGGCGTCACTGTTCCTCGACGGGCTCTACGACAGCGCCGCGATCCTCATCGTGCTGCCGCTCCTGAGCGCCGTCGCCTTTGCCGGCAGCTGGTGGCTCGCCACGCAGCAGGTCGACCTCGACGCCTGACGGCGAAGGAGCAAGCGGCCGGCGACCGGTCAGCGGGCTGCGAGCAGCTCGGCGATCTGCACGGTGTTGAGAGCGGCGCCCTTGCGCAGGTTGTCGTTGGAGATGAACAGCGCGAGGCCGCGGTTGTCGGGGACGCCCTCGTCCTGCCGGAGGCGACCGACGTACGACGGGTCCTGGCCGGCCGCCTGGAGCGGCGTCGGGACCTCGCTCAGCTCGACCCCGGGGGCTCCCGCGAGGAGCTCGCGGGCCCGCTCGATCGGTAGGGACCGGGCGAACTCGGCGTTGATGGCCAACGAGTGACCGGTGAAGACCGGCACCCGCACGCAGATGCCCGAGACCAGCAGGTCGGGGATCCCCAGGATCTTGCGGGACTCGTTGCGGAGCTTCTGCTCCTCGTCGGTCTCGTTGCGGCCGTCGTCGACGATCGAGCCGGCCATCGGCAGGACGTTGTAGGCAATGGGGGCGACGTACTTCGCCGGCTCGGGGAAAGCGATGGCCTGTCCGTCGTAGGCCAGCTCGGCCGCCTTGTCGCCGGCCGCGGCGACCTGGGAGGCCAGCTCCTCGACGCCGGCGACGCCGGAGCCGGACACGGCCTGGTAGGTCGAGGCGATCAGGCGCACCAGGCCCGCCTCGTCGTGCAGCGGCTTGAGCACCGGCATCGCGGCCATCGTGGTGCAGTTGGGGTTGGCGATGATCCCCTTGTGGGCCAGGGCCAGGTCGCCGGGGTTGACCTCGGCGACGACCAGCGGCACGTCGGGGTCCATCCGGAAGGCCGAGGAGTTGTCGACGACCAGCGCGCCGGCCGCAGCGAAGCGCGGGGCCTGGGCGCGCGAGGTGGTGGCCCCGGCGGAGAAGAGCGCGATGTCGAGCCCCGCGGGGTCGGCAGTCGAGGCGTCCTCGACGACGACCTCGCGACCGGCGTACGTGAGCACGGTGCCGGCGGAGCGGGCGGAGGCGAAGAAGCGGATCTCGGTGAGCGGGAAGTCGCGCTGCTCGAGGATCTGGCGCATGGCGACGCCTACCTGGCCGGTGGCGCCGACGATGCCGATGGTGGTCATCAGATCCCCGATCCGCCGTAGACGACGGCCTCGATCTCGGTGGCGTCAAGGTCGAACGCGGTGTGCGTGGCGCGCACCGCCTCGTCGACCTGCGCCTCGTCGACGATCACCGAGATCCGGATCTCGGAGGTCGAGAT
The DNA here is from genome assembly GCA_963761285.1 of uncultured Actinomycetota bacterium. GTDB lineage: Bacteria > Actinomycetota > Actinomycetes > Propionibacteriales > Nocardioidaceae > Nocardioides. Next base: position 196,282 of record CAVXGJ010000001.1, read on the forward strand.
CATCCCGATGTTGACGCCGGCGGCGGCGAGCGAGGCGAAGAACTTCGCGGTGATGCCCGGGTGGGAGCGCATCCCGGCGCCGATCAGGGAGATCTTGCCGATCTGGTCGTCGTACAACAGGGTCTCGAAGCCGATCTCCGACTGCACCGCGGCGAGGGCGGCCATCGCGCCCTGCCCGTCGCTGCGGGGCAGGGTGAAGGAGATGTCGGTGAGGTTGGTCGCCGCGGCCGAGACATTCTGGACGATCATGTCGAGGTTGGTCTGCGCCTCGGCGAGGGCCTCGAAGATCCGGGCGGCCTCGCCGACCTTGTCCGGCACACCGACCACGGTGATCTTGGCCTCGCTGCGGTCGTGGGCGACGCCGGCGATGATCGCCTGCTCCATGGGGTCCTCCTGGTTGCGGTCCTCGATGCTGCCCGAGACGACGGTGCCGTCGAGCTGGCTGAAGGACGAGCGGACGTGGATCGGGATGCCGTAGCGGCGGGCGTACTCGACACAGCGCAGGTGCAGGATCTTCGCCCCGCACGCGGCGAGCTCGAGCATCTCCTCGTAGGTGACGCGGTCGAGCTTGCGGGCCGCCGGCACGATGCGCGGATCGGCGGTGAAGACCCCGTCGACGTCGGTGTAGATCTCACAGACGTCGGCGTCGAGGGCGGCGGCCAGGGCGACGGCGGTGGTGTCGGTGCCGCCACGCCCGAGGGTGGTGATCTCCTTGGTGTCCTGCGAGACACCCTGGAAACCGGCCACGATGACGATGTGGCCCTCCTCGAGAGCGGTCGAGATGCGCCCGGGGGTGACGTCGATGATCTTGGCCTTGCCGTGCACCGAGTCGGTGATCACGCCGGCTTGGGAGCCGGTGAACGAGCGGGCGCTGAAGCCGAGGTCGGAGATGGCCATCGCGACCAGCGCCATCGAGATCCGCTCGCCCGCGGTGAGCAGCATGTCCATCTCACGTGCGGGTGGGAGCGGGCTGACCGCTTCGGCGAGGGCCAGCAGGTCGTCGGTGGTGTCGCCCATCGCGGAGACCGCGACCACGACGTCGTTGCCGGCCTTCTTGGCCTCGACGATCCGTCGGGCGACCCGCTTGACGGCGGCAGCATCGGCGACGGACGAACCGCCGTACTTCTGCACGACAATGCCCACCGGGCTCACTCCTGGGAAATCGGGGTCGGTTCCTGACCCCACGATCCTACCGAGGGATGGTGGTCAGCCCCGACCACTGTCCAGCACGGCCGCAGCCGCCTCGATCTGGTCGCTCTCGGAGACGAAGTCGACGTCGAGCCGGTCGTGGGCCACGACCGAGAGCAGCGCGTTGAGCGTGGCGCCGGCGAGGTTGCCCCACGAGGCGACGTAGGAGAACTGCCACCACCACAGCGACTCGGCGATGTCGCCGCGGCGGAAGTGGCGCAGGCCGTTCTCCAGGTCGGTGGCGATGCTGGAGAGGTCGTCTGAGAGCTGGCTGGCGACCACCTCGGGCACGTAGGGGTCGAAGACGAAGCTGTAGGTGTCGAGGTCGCCCAGCATGTCGGCCAGGCGCAGGCGCAGCTGGTCGACGTCGGCCTCGGGACCGACGTCGGGCTGGTGCTCGGAGCCGGGCTGGAAGTCCTGCTGGACGCCGAGGCGGGCGCCGGTGAGGAGGACCTGGCTGATCTCCAGCAGCAGCAGGGAGATGGCCCGGCTGCCGTCGGCCTCACGCGCGATCTCGCGCAGCGCCAGCAAGAAGCTGGAGACCGAGTCGGCGATCTGCTGGGCGAACTCCTCGGTGTCGGAGTCCACGGCGGGTCCTGCATAGCGAGGTGTGGTCATGGTGCGGTCTGCCTTCCTGCGAACGCGCGGCCCAGGGTGACCTCGTCGGCGTACTCGAGGTCACCGCCCACCGGCAGCCCACTGGCCAGTCGGGTCACACGCAACCCCAGTGGCTTGAGCTGGCGGGTGAGGTAGGTCGCGGTCGCCTCTCCTTCGAGGTTGGGATCGGTGGCGAGGATGATCTCGGTCAGGGCGTCGTCGGAGAGCCGGATCATCAGCTCGCGGATGCGCAGCTGCTCGGGTCCGATGCCGTCGATCGGCGAGATCGCACCGCCGAGCACGTGGTAGCGACCACGGAACTCACGAGTGCGCTCGATCGCGACGACGTCCTTGTACTCCTCCACGACACACAGCGACGACGGGTCGCGCCGCGGGTCGCGACAGATGCGACAACGCTCCTCCTCCGAGACGTTGAAGCACGTCGCGCAGAACTTCACCTTCGCCTTGACCTCGATCAGCACGTCAGCCAGACGGCGTACGTCGACCGGGTCGGCCTGGAGGAGGTGGAAGGCGATCCGCTGGGCGCTCTTCGGCCCGATCCCGGGCAACCGCCCGAGCTCGTCGATGAGGTCCTGAACTACGCCTTCGTACACACCGTGAGCCTAGACGTACCGACTCCCGCCCACCCCACCCCACGCGCTGAACTGGGGTTCGCGTGCGACGAACCTCAGAAGCCGAGCTGCCCCGGGCTCTGCGCGTCGCCGGGCATGCCGGGCATGCCGGGGAGGCCACCACCACCGGCGAGCGGCCCGAGCGCGTCGGCGGCAGCCTGGTCGGCCTGACCCTTGGCCTCGCGGTAGGCCGCAACGATCAGGTCGCTGAGGTCGGCGAGCGACTCGGGGTCGTCACCGTCGACGGTGCCCGGCTTCACGTCGACGCCGAGCAGGTCGCCGACACCGCTGACCTTGACCGTCACCGCTCCCCCGCCGACAGAACCCTCGACGACCATCTCGGCGAGCTGCTGCTGCGCGGACTCGATCTTGGACTGCATCGCCTGGGCCTGCTCGAGCAGCGCGTTCATGTCGAAGCCGCCGGCTCCGCCGAGCGCCTCGAAGGGGTTCTGGGTCATCGGATCTCCATCGGGGTCGTGGGTGAAGTGGTCTGGATGAGTGTCACTTGTTGGGGATTTCTTCGATCATCTGGGCGCCGAGCTCGCGGGCGAGGAGAGCGTCGGTGCCGAGGTGCTCGGAGTCGGCGTCGAGGTCGTCGGGGTGAGCCCCGGCATCGGCGGCCGCCAGGGCCTCGGCGTGCTGGGTGTCGGGCGGCTCGTCGCTGCCGCGGGTCTGGCGGATCGCGTCGCGAGCCGCCGAGATCACCGCTGGGTCACCGGACGGCTCCGTCGGAGGGGCGTCGGCTCCTGCTTCCGGGTCTGTCGGCACGCTCTCGGGGGCGCTGGGCTCGTCGTCGCTGAGCCAGGCCGGCGGCGCCTCGGGCGCTGCCACGGCCGGCGCCGGCTCGTCCCAGGCGCGAGGAGGGTCGGGCTGCGCTGCCCGCGGGGCGGCGGGTTCGGCTGCCGGGGGCGGTGCCTTCTCCGGGTCGGCTCCAGGATCGATGAGCGTCTCGACCTTCCAGGCGGTGCCGACGACGTCGATGGCGGCCTGGCGCACGATCTCGGCGCTGCCGCCGGCGTCGAAGGACTCCCGCGCACCGGCGTTGGCGAAGCCCAGGGTCAGCACCTTGTCGTCGACCGCGACGACCTGGGCGTTCTGGGTGAGGTGGATCCACGTCATCCGGCGCCGCTGCTTGGTCGCCTCGATGATGTCGGGCCAGAGTCGGCGCACCTCGACGAGGGAGAGCCCTCCGCTGGGCGGGGTGGCGGTGGCCGCCGGGGCCTCGGGTGCGCTCGGCGGGGTGGCCGGAGCCGCCGGAGCAGCCGGCGGCGCCGGGACGGCTGCCGAAGCGGCCGGGCTCGGGGCACTGGGCTGGGCAGTCGGCTGGGCACTGGGTTGCGCACTGGGCTGGGCGGCAGCCGCGGTGGCTTGCGGCTCGGGCTCGCGCGCCTCGGGGATGACCTCGACGGGAGCAGCCGGAGCCGGGGGCGTCGAGCTGAACCGCGGCTCGGGCGCTTCTTCGGCGACTGCCGGAGCTGCTGCGACTGGTGGCGTGGAGCTGATCCGCTGCGGAGGCGTCTGCTCCACAGCGGGAGCCTGCGCGCGGGGCCTGCGCGGGGGCAGGCGTGGCGACCGGGGCGGGAGGCTCCGGCATCGCGATCCGGACCGGCTCCGCGGGCATGGTCGGCGACGGCGTGGCGGCCGGGGCCGCGACGGCGCCGGTGATGGAGGCACGGCGTTCGATCCGGTCGAGGCGAGCCAGGACCCCCTGAGTCGTGTGGTCGGCGCCGGGCAGCAGCACCCTGGCGCAGATCAGCTCGAGGAGGAGGCGCGGCGCGGTGGCGCCCCGCATCTCGGTGAGGCCGGTGGCCACGAGGTCGGCCGCGCGGCTGAGGTCTGCGCGGCCGAAGCGCGAGGCCTGGGCGACCAGGCGGTCGCCCTGGTCCTCGGAGACGTCGATGAGCCCGGTCGCCGGGGCGTCGGGCACCGCGGCGACGATGACGAGGTCGCGCAGGCGGCGCAGCAGGTCCTCGGTGAAGCGGCGCGGGTCCTGCCCGGTCTCGATCACCTTGTCGACGACCCCGAAGACCGAGGCCCCGTCGCCGGCGGCGAAGGCGTCGACGACCTCGTCGAGCAGGGTGTCGGGGGTGTAGCCGAGCAGTCCGCTCGCCAGAGCGTGCGTCACGCCCTCGGGGCCGGCCCCGCCGAGCAGCTGGTCGAGCACCGACATCGTGTCGCGAGCCGAGCCGGCGCCGGCGCGGACGACCAGCGGCAGGGCGGCCGGCTCGATGGTCACGCCCTCTGACTCGCAGAGCTCGGTCAGGTAGGACGACAGCAACCGCGGCGGGATCAGGCGGAACGGGTAGTGGTGGGTGCGCGAGCGGATGGTCGCGATGACCTTCTCCGGCTCGGTGGTGGCGAAGATGAAGCGCAGGTGGGGCGGCGGCTCCTCGACCAGCTTGAGCAGGGCATTGAAGCCCTGCGAGCTGACCATGTGGGCCTCGTCGATGATGTAGACCTTGTAGCGGTCGCGCACCGGCGCGAAGAACGCCTTCTCACGCAGGTCGCGGGCATCGTCGACCCCACCGTGCGAGGCGGCGTCGATCTCGATGACGTCGATGGAGCCCGGACCGTTGCGGGCCAGGTCGCGGCATGAGTCGCACTCGCCGCACGGGTCGGGCACGGGAGCCAGCGCGCAGTTGAGGGCCCGGGCGAGGATCCGCGCCGAGGTCGTCTTGCCGCAGCCGCGAGGCCCGGAGAACAGGTAGGCGTGGTTGACGCGGTTGTTGCTGAGAGCCGCACGCAACGGCTCGGTCACGTGCTCCTGCCCGATCACCTCGGCAAAGGTCTCCGGCCGGTAGCGGCGGTAGAGGGCGAGGGGTGAGTCCACGCCCCGACCCTAACGACCGGGGCCGACACCCGACAGGGCACGCCCACAGGCACGGCCCGCGGCGGCGTACCCACGCTGCGGAGACCTTGGGAAAAGACAAGGGCCCCCCACGCACCCGACAGAGCTCGCCTGCCCTTGCTGCCTTCCGGCCCTGGGGGATTCAGCTAGATGCCGCCACGTGGGGGGTTGGCACAACCATAGGCGATTGGCCGACTGCGGAGGAGCACGGGTAGCATTCCCGGCGGAGGATTCGCCTAGTGGCCTATGGCGCTCGCTTGGAAAGCGGGTTGGGTGTGAAAGCCCTCAGGGGTTCGAATCCCCTATCCTCCGCCAGTGACAGGTCCAGGACCTGAGCGAACGCCGATCGCAGCCCTCCGGGGGCGGATCGGCGTTTGTCGTCCGCTGACCTTCTCTACGGCCGGCGGCCACGTAGTCGGACGTACGTCGTTGTCCCTCGCCCGGTGCAGTTCCGCGTGGTTGCGCTGTCCCGGGGACGCCCATAGCCATCTACGTCCGTCCGACTACGAGCAACGTCGCTCGACCATGGATTGCCAGGAGCGGACCGTTGCGCGGCCCCACCCCGCGTGCCAGACTAATACCGACGAGTGCGTCTGTAATTGACTCTGGACGCCCGGTTGGAGGACCCATGACCGCACCATCCGACGCCGCGCCGACCGACGTAGCGCCCCTGCAGGACGCGTTCGACGATGTCGTCGCGCGCCACGGGCGCATCGAGCCGCGTGACTGGATGCCCGAGAAGTACCGCGCCACGGTGATCCGGCAGGTCGCCCAGCACGCGCACTCCGAGATCATCGGCATGCAGCCCGAGGGCAACTGGATCACCCGGGCGCCGTCCCTGCGCCGCAAGGCGATCCTGCTCGCGAAGGTGCAGGACGAGGCCGGTCACGGGCTCTACCTCTACTCAGCGTGCGAGACCCTCGGGGTCAGCCGCAACGAGCTCACCGAGAAGCTCATCAACGGCCAGCAGAAGTACTCCTCGATCTTCAACTACCCCACGCTCTCCTACGCCGACGTCGGCACCATCGGCTGGCTCGTCGACGGCGCCGCGATCTGCAACCAGGTGCCCCTCTGTCGGACCTCCTACGGCCCCTATGGGCGGGCAATGATCCGGGTCTGCAAGGAGGAGTCGTTCCACCAGCGGCAGGGTTTCGAGCTGCTCGCGACCATGATGCGCGGCACCGACGAGCAGCGCGCGATGGTGCAGGAGTCGGTCGACCGCTTCTGGTGGCCGGCGCTGATGATGTTCGGCCCGCCCGACGACGAGTCGCCCAACACCGCCCAGTCGATGGCGTGGGGCATCAAGCGCGACACCAACGACGAGCTGCGCCAGAAGTTCGTCGACATGTCCGTGCCGCAGGCCAAGGCACTCGGCGTCACGCTGCCCGACCCCGACCTGGTCTGGAACGAGGAGCGCGGCCACCACGACTTCGGCCAGCCCGACTGGGACGAGTTCATGACCGTCGTCAAGGGCGGTGGCCCGTGCAACGCACAACGCATCGCCCATCGCCGACGCGCATGGGAGGACGGCGCCTGGGTGCGGGAGGCCGCCACCGCGTTCGCCGCCAAGCAGCGTGACCAGCAGCAGGAGGCAGCACGATGAGCAGCCCGACCGGTGGCGGCGTCCAGGCCGAGTGGCCCCTCTACGAGATCTTCGTGCGCGGCAAGCGCGGCCTCAACCACGTCCACGTCGGCTCGCTCCACGCCGCCGACGACGAGATGGCGTTGCGCCACGCCCGCGACGTCTACACCCGGCGCAACGAGGGTGTCAGCATCTGGGCCGTCAGGGCCGACGCGATCGCTGCCTCCAGCCCCGACGAGAAGGACCCGCTCTTCGCACCCGCCGGCGACAAGGTCTACCGGCACCCCACGTTCTACGCCATCCCCGACGACGTCCCCCACATGTGAGCAGGCACCGATGACCGATCACGAGTCCGTGTACGACGGTCTCCTCGGCGGCGACGACTCCCAGTGGGCCTTCGGCACCGACTTCGAGGACCCGCTCGCCGGCGTCGACACCACGATCCCCGACGGCGTCGACGCCGCAACCCTGGCGCGCTACTGCCTGATGCTGGGCGACGACGCCCTCATCTACTCCCACCGGCTCTCGCAGTGGGCGAGCAACGCCCCCGACCTCGAGGACGACATCGCGTTGTCCAACGTCGCGCTCGACCTGCTCGGTCAGGCCCGACTGCTGCTGGCCCGCGCCGCCGCGGCCGACGTCTCGCTCGTGCCGTCGTTGCCGGAGGACTCCCCCGTGCCGCCCGAGGACGCGCTCGCCTTCTTCCGCGACGAGGCTGCCTTCTGCAACGTGCGGTTCGTGGAGCCCGACAACGGCGACTTCGCGGTCACGATCGCGCGCCTGCTCGTCTTCTCGACCTACCGTCTCGCGCTGATGCAGCGCCTCGCCGCGAGCAACGACACGGTGCTCGCAGCCGTGGCCGTCAAGGCTGTGAAGGAGCTGGCCTACCACCGCGACTACGCCGGGCGCTGGTTCCTCACCCTCGCGCAGGGCACCGATGAGTCCCGCGCGCGCCTGCTCGCGGCGCTCACGCTGATCTGGCCGATGCACGACGAGCTGTTCGCCGCCCATCCCGTCGAGGTCGAGGTGGCAGCGCAGGGAGTCGGGGTCGACCCGACCGCGCTGCTCGCCGAGGTCGACGTCGTGCTGGAGCAGGTCTTCTCCGTGAGCGGGGTCGAGCGGCCCGCGGTCGCCCAGATCGGCTCCGTGCGGGGAGGCATGGGTCGCCATGGACGGCATACCGAAGTGATGGGACGACTGCTCGCCGAGATGCAGGTCGTGGCCCGCGCGCACCCGTCCGGTCGGTGGTGAGCCCGATGGCGATGACCACCGAGGCGCAGACCGGCACCGCCTACGCCGTCGCGGCCGGCGTCACCGATCCCGAGATGCCGATGCTCACCCTCGAGGACCTCGGGGTGCTGCGCAGCGTCACCGAGCACGACGGACCTGACGGGCCCGATGGGTCCGGCGGCTGGATCGAGGTCGCGATCACGCCGACGTACTCCGGCTGCCCGGCGATGGCCACGATGCGCGACGACCTCGTGCACCGCCTCCACGACGCCGGGTACGCCGACGTACGGGTGCGGGTGCAGCTGAGCCCCGCCTGGTCGAGCGACTGGATCAGCGAGCGCGGGCGCCGGGCCCTGACCGACGCCGGGCTGTCGGCGCCCGGTCCCGCCGCGCACCACGACGGTCCCGTGCCGCTCAACCTGCTGCCGCGGCGCCGCGACGTGTCCTGCCCGCGCTGCGGGTCGGACGACGTCCGGCTCACCTCGGAGTTCGGGTCGACGGCCTGCAAGGCCCTCTACCGCTGTACGTCGTGCCTCGAGCCGTTCGACCACGTGAAGGAGATCTGATGGCCTTCCACAAGCTCACCGTGGCCTCGGTCGAGCAGCTGACCGACGACGCGGCGGCGGTGACCTTCGAGGTGCCTGACGACCTGCGGGCCGACTTCGACTTCCGGGCCGGGCAGTCGCTCACCCTGCGCCGGGTCATCGACGGCGAGGAGCACCGTCGTTCCTACTCGATCTGTGCCCCGGTGGGCGCGAGCCCGCGGGTCGGCGTCCGCGAGATCCCCGGGGGCCTCTTCTCGTCGTGGCTCGTGCGCGACGTCAGGCCGGGCGACGTGGTCGAGGTGATGACCCCGTCCGGCACCTTCGAGGCCGACCCCGCTGCCGGCGGTCGCCACCTGTGCATCGCAGCCGGCTCCGGCATCACCCCGATGCTCTCGATCGCCGCATCGGTGCTGAGCAATCCTGAGGCCGAGGTCACGCTGCTCTACGGCAACCGCACGAGCAGCACGGTGATGTTCGCCGAGGAGCTGGCCGACCTGAAGAACCGCTACGGACCGCGCCTCGACCTCGTACACGTGCTGTCCCGCGAACCCCGCGACGTCGAGCTCTTCTCCGGCCGCCTCGACGCCGACCGGTTGCGGCGCCTGCTCTCGACCCTGGTGCCGGTCGCCGCGCTCGACCACGTGTGGCTCTGCGGACCGTTCGGCCTGATCGCCGATGCCCGCGAGGTGCTCGCCGAGCTCGGGGTGGCCAAGGACCGCGTGCACTTCGAGCTGTTCTACGTCGACGAACCGCCGCCGGAGGTCGTGCGCGTCGATCCGGTGGTCGCGGGCGAGACCAGCGAGGTCACGATCGTCCTGGACGGGCGTACGACGATCGCCGCGATGCCGCGCGACCGCTCGATCCTCGACAGCGCCGCGGCCACCCGCAACGACCTGCCGTTCGCCTGCAAGGGCGGGGTGTGCGGCACCTGCCGCGCGCTCGCCTGCGACGGAGAGGTCGACATGCGGCGCAACTATGCGCTCGGCGACGACGAGGTGGAGCGCGGGTTCGTCCTCACCTGCCAGACCTTCCCGGTCGGCGACGCGGTCACGGTCGACTTCGACGCCTGATCGTCAGGGCGTCAGGTCGTCAAGGCGTCAGGGCGTCAGGGGCGAGTCGAGGCCGGAGAACGCCATGCTCGTCACGGCGTCCGCCAGCAGTGCGCGATCGACCGGGCCGTCGGGCTGGTACCACTCGACGAGGGAGTTCACGAGGCCGAACAGCAGCCGGCTGATCAGCTCGGGCGGGAGATCACGGCGTACGGCGCCCTCGTCGACCGCCGCCCGGACCAGGGTGGCTAGCTGGTCGTCGAGCTGCCGCCTCCGCTTCAGCGCGTCGAGCTCGAGGTCGCTGTTGCCGCGCACCCGCAGGAGGAGCGTCACCGCCGGGAGCGAGTCGACCAGGAGCTCCACCGACTCGTGGACCGCGGTCCGCAGCCGTTGCGCGGCGGTGGTGCCGGGGCCGGCATCGAGGGCCTTCTCGACAGCAGCGGTCAGCCCGTCCAGCGCCTCGTCGAGGGCCGCCGCGAGCAGGTGCTCCTTGCTCGACACGTGGTGGTAGATCGCCGACTTGGAGAGACCCAGCGCGTTGGCGACGTCACCGACGGTGGTGCGGTCGTAGCCCTGCTTGTTGAAGAGGTCGATCGCCGTACGCAGCACGGTCGCCTGGTCGAAGCCGGGCCGCCCGCGACGCCGGGCTGCCGGCGCTTCGTCCGGGGGCTGGCTCATCCACCCACCTTTTCACAGGGGCTCGGACAGTGACTCGGGCTGTGACCGCCACTCGCGCCGGAGCAGCCCGTAGACCCACGAGTCGGAGACGACGCCATCGACGGTGCAGTCCTCCCGCAGCGTCCCTTCGCGCTGGAAGCCGAGCTTCTCGAGGACCCGAGCAGAGGCGCCGTTGCGGGTGTCGAGCTCGGCCTGGACGCGGTTGAGGTCCAGCGTCTCGAAGGCCCACGTGAGCAACGCGCGCGACGCCTCCGTCGCGTAGCCGTGACCCCACGCGGCCTCGGCGAAGCAGTAGCCGAGCGCGGCGCTGCGGAAGTCGGGGTTCCACCGGCCCAGGGTGCACCAGCCGAGGAACGCCCCGTCGTCGGCACGCTCCACGACCAACCGCGCGCCCTTGCCCTCCTCCGCCATCTCCCGGCACGCCACGATGAACCGGTCGGCGCGCTCCGGCTCGGTCCAGGGCGACGAGTCCCAGTAGCGCAGCACGACGGCGTTGCTCTGCACGGCGTAGAGGTCGCCCGCGTCGGACTCGACGAAGGGGCGAAGGCGCAGTCGAGCCGTGCGCAGCGTGGGGGTCTCCAGCGTCATGCCGGCCATCGTGCCGGACGCACCGCCGGAGGTTGAGCAGCGAGCGCTGCTGCGGGCCCACCGGAGGTTGAGCAGCGAGCGCTAGCGAGCGTCGACGAAACCCGGTGACGTACCCACCCACCGCCACCCACCGCCACCCACCGCCACCCCTGTTACCCACGAATCGTCCACAGGGGTTGTGGACAACAAGGTTGTCCACAACCCCGTGGTTGAGCCAGATTCACGGTCCGACTGTGGTGGTCGGCTGCTTGAGTGGACCCATGAGCAGGCACCTCGACGGCACCGGATCGGGCAACCCGATCACCGGTTTCCTCGACCTGCTCGAAGCCGGCCTCGACGAGATCGCCGGTGCGCCGGCGTGGTCGCTGGACGCGGACGAGACGACCGCGGTGATCACCCGGATCGAGGCCGACCTGGCCCGGTTGGCCGAGCTCGAGTCCCGGGCGTTGACCCAGGCCAAGACGTTGGACCTGCCCGGACAGATCGGTGCGAAGTCACTCGCGGTCTGGCTGGCGACGGACCACCCGCCTCACTCCTGGTGAGGCGAACCGGCGGACCAAGCTCACCGAGACCCTCAACCAGCACGACCGGACCAGGGAGGCGGTCGCGAAGGGTGAGGTGTTGCCCGAGCAGGCGCTCGTCATCGGCGCCGCGGTCGCTGAGCTGAGTGACGAGTACGCCGAGCAACGTGGCCCGGCCGAGGAGCACCTGCTGGAGAAGGCGGCAGAGTTCGATGCCCACCAGCTGCGTGAGCTCGGCAAACGTTTGGTCGCAGTGATCGACCCAGAGGCCGCTGATGCGTATGAGGCGAAGAAGCTCGAGGAGCAAGAGGCACGGGCCCGGAAGAAGACCGAGTTCCGGATGTGGGACGACGGCAACGGTCTGGCCCATGGGCGGTTCACGTTGCCCGAAGCTCAGGCCGCGATGCTCCGCAAAGCCCTCCACGGACTCGCCTCGGCCAAGCACGTGCGCGCCACCGAGGGTGCCGGGTCGTATGACTATGAGAAGCCGACCCCCCAGAAGATGGGGTGGGCGTTCGTGGAGTACATCGAGAACTACCCCACCGACAAGCTCCCGAACCTGGGCGGACTCGCCGCCACCGTGGTCGTGATCGCAGAAGCGGACGTCTTCACGAAGGGTGCCCGTAAGGCCGGGACCACCGATGCGGGGGTGAAGGTCTCACCAGGGCTCCTGCTGCGCTGGGCCTGTCAGGCCAAGATCATCCCCGCGGTCCTCGACAAGGACGGCCACGTCCTGGACCTCGGCAGAACCCACCGCCTGCACACCCCAGCCCAACGGTTGGCGCTCATCGTGGAGCAGAAGACCTGCCAACACCCCACCTGCGACACCCTCGGCGCGTTCTGCCACGTCCACCACACCACCCCCTGGGCCCACGGCGGCGAAACCAACACCCAAGACGCCGTCCTGCTCTGCCCCTTCCACCACCACCAAGCCCACACCGACAACATCGACTACCCGATGAGGACATAGGCCGGCTGCCGGAAACTGTTACCGCTTGTCGACCATCGCTCGGACCGACGGAAGCGCCCCCGACGGGTACAGGGGTGGTTGGCCAAGCAGGTCGTCGAAGGGACGCCAGACAATCGGCACGATGCTGCCATCGGACTCCGTCAGAGTTGCGCCCATCGAGCTCGGCGCGGGCACGAGCCGGCCGGAGTGCAAGAACACGATTTCGTGCTGACAGCGTGCGCAGTGAGGTCGTCAGCCGGCGGAGACCACCTCACGCCACGAATGCTCCGGCGCATAGCCGAGCAGGTCGCGCGCCTTGTCGATGCAGTAGAACGTCTCGTCGCTCCTCATCTCCCGGCGCAGCTCCACGTCGTCGTAGAAGCGGTCGCGGAGCTCCTGGGTCGTCGCGGCGACGGACAGATCGGCGTTGGCGACGTTGAAGACCTCGTAGCCGAGCCCGTCGACCTCGAGGCAGCGCTGCACCAGCTGGCCGAGGTCGCGGGTGTCGATGTAGGCGAAGATGTTGCGGCGCCGCAGCGCCGGGTCGGCGACGAAGGCGGGGAACAGCTCGGCGTACTCGTGCGGCTCGATGACGTTGTTGATCCGCAGGCCGTAGATGTCGGCGCCGGTGCGGGCCTGGAAGGAACGCGCCGTCGCCTCGCCCGCGACCTTCGACATCGCGTAGGCGTCCTCCGGGACGGTCGGGTGGTCCTCGTCGACGGGCAGGTAGTCCGGTCGGCGCTCACCCTGCGCGAAGCAGATCCCGTAGGTGGTCTCCGAAGAGGCGAACACGACCTTGCGCACGCCCAGCCGGGTCGCCGCCTCGAGCACGTTGTAGGTGCTGAGCACGTTGGCGGCGTAGGTCGCGGCGTCTGATGTGAGCAGGATCCGTGGCACCGCGGCGAAGTGCACCACCGCGTCGTAGGTCGGCTTGGTCGCGAGGTCGAGCTCGTCCATCGTCGCGAGACCGGCCATCGCCGAGTAGGTCTGCCCGAGGTCGGTGAGATCGACGTGCAGGTCGGCCACGTCGGGATTGCCCAGCGGCACCAGGTCCGCGTTGGTGACCTGGTGGCCCTGCTCAACGAGGTGAGCCACGACGTGCTTTCCGGCCTTGCCACTGCCGCCCGTGAAGAAGATGCGCATGACGGCCACAACCACCACCGCCGGTCGATGCTTCCCGGCGCCGTGGCACAAATGGTGTGCGAGACGCCCGACCGCTACGGCACCATGGCCGGCATGGAGATCGGCGGACACCCCCAGTGCAACGCGACCTCACTGGAGCTGCGCGTCCGCCGGGCCACACCCCAGGACGCTGCGTCCGTGGCGGAGATCCACGTCGCCTCGTGGCGCGCCGGGTACGCCGGGCTGCTGCCCGACACCCTCCTGACAAGCCTCTCGGTCGAGGAACGTACGACGTCCTGGACCGGCTACCTCGACGAGAGCGCTCAGGGCTCCACGTTCATCGCGACGTCCGACGACACCGCGTACGGCTTCGCCACCGTCGGTCCCGGTCGCGACGACGACGCCACCCCGGAAACCGGCGAGCTCTGGGCGCTTTACACACACCCCGATGCGTGGGGCCACGGCGCGGGCGCCGCGCTCCTGACGGCCGGCCTCGACCAGCTAGGAGCCCTGGGGTTCTCACGCGCCACGTTGTGGGTGCTCACCACCAACCAACGAGCCCGCCGCTTCTACGAGTGGCACGGCTGGGAGACGGACGGACGAAGCAAGATCGAGGATCGGGGCGGCGCCCCGCTCGACCACGTCCGCTACGAGCTCACCGACCTGACGCGCGGCATCCCGAAAACCTAGGAGCGGTTGAGCGCAACAGCCTCGCGGATCAGCGCGGTGAAGGCAGCCGGGTCGAGCGGTGCTCCCTCGCGCAGGTCGAGCGCGCGACGGGTGCCGGCGTCCAGGCTCGCGTTGAAGATGCCGGTCGGATCGGCCAGCGAGGCGCCCTTGGCGAAGGTGAGCTTCACCTTGTCCTTGTAGGTCTCCAGCGTGCAGATGAGGCCGTCGCAACTGAACGTCGGTACGCCGTCGGGGTTGCTCGCCTTGCGCCACTTGACCTCCTCGACGATGTCGGGATCGGCACCCAGGATCAGGGCTCGTACGTCGTCGACAGTGCTGGTCCGCCAGTCATCGCTCACCCGAGCAAACTACCCCCGCGCGGCGATCCGCCGTACGCGCCCGAACATCACCCGACCCGTTCAGAGCTTGCGGATCTCCCGCGCCGGCGCCCCGACCGCTACGACGTCGGCCGGCAACGAGGCGACGACCACCGAGCCGGCGCCGACCACGGTGTTGGCCCCGATCGTGACGCCCGGGCAGACGATCACGCCGCCACCGAGCCACACGTTGTCGCCGATCACGATCGGCTCGGCGGCCTCCCACTTGTCGCGGCGCGGGCCGGGCTCGAGGGGGTGGGTGGCGGTGAGCAGCTGGACGTTGGGCCCGATCTGCACGTCGTCGCCGATCGTCACGGTGGCGACGTCGAGAACGGTCAGTCCGAAGTTCGCGAAGGACCGCGCACCGAAGGTCGTCTGGAAGCCGTAGTCACACCGGAACGGTGGGCGGATCTCGGCGCCTTCACCGAAGTCCCCCAGCAGGTCGGCGAACAGGCCGCGCAAGGTCTCGCCATCGGTCGGGTCGGCGGAGTTGATGGCATGGGTCAGCGCCAGCGCCCGGCGGGAGTCCGCTGCGATCTCGGGGTCGTCGGCGATGTAGGGCTCACCGGCGAGCATCCGCTCGCGCATGCTCTTGTCACTCATCGACCTGACGCTACGGCAGCGGCTGCGTACGGCCCAGTCGCCTGCCACCGAGCGAGGTCACCCTTAGGAGTGGCGTGACGACCGGTGCTCGTGGGGAAGGCTTGAACCCACATCAGTCAGGTCCCCCGAGAGCGAGGAGCAACGATGTCCAAGGCCACC
The DNA here is from genome assembly GCA_963761285.1 of uncultured Actinomycetota bacterium. GTDB lineage: Bacteria > Actinomycetota > Actinomycetes > Propionibacteriales > Nocardioidaceae > Nocardioides. The sequence goes on from CAVXGJ010000001.1 coordinate 211,619, forward strand.
ATGGCAATTGCCGGAGGGATCGGTTTCCTCCTGGGTTCGCGAGCCGGCCGCGCACCGTACGAGAAGGCGGCTGCGCAGGCCAGACGCCTGCGCAACGACCCACAGGTGCGACAAGCCGTCGACAACGCCGCCACCACGGCGCGCGATGCTGCCGGCTCTGCGGCTCAGACCGCCAAGCACAAGATCGACGAGGCCACCTCCGGCCCCGGCATTGCCGCAGCGCCATGAGCAACGCCACCGACGGCCAGAGCCCGATGGACGACGACGCCAAGGTCGGCCAGCTCGTCGGTGACTTCACCCAGGACGTCTCGGCGCTGATCCGCGACGAGATGGCGCTCGCCAAGGTCGAGATCAGCGAATCCGTCAAGAAGGCCGGCCTCGGTGCGGGGTTGTTCGGCGTCGCCGGGATCACCGCGCTGTACGGCATCGGCGCTCTCGTCGCGACGGCCATCCTCGCGCTGGCCCTCGTCATGGATGCGTGGCTGGCCGCCCTCCTCGTGACGGTGCTCCTCTTCGCCATCGCCGGTGCAGCAGCCCTGGTCGGACAGAAGGAGATCTCCGCCGCGACGCCGCCCCTCGAGGCGACCAAGCAGGGGGTCCACCAAGACATCGAGACCATCAAGGGAGGCCACGCATGAGCACCGGCGGCGACAACGACCAGGCTCGCACCAAGGAGCAGATCGAGGCCGACCTCCAGGCCACTCGCGAGCACCTGGCGGAGACGGTGGATGCGCTGGGCCACAAGCTCGACGTCAAGTCGCGCTCCCGCGAGAAGTTCGTCGCCGTCCGCCGCGACCACGGGCGCGCACTCGCTGCCGGCGCGGGGGTCGTCGCCGTCGCGGTCGTGCTCGTGGCCCTCCGGAGGCGACGGCGATGAGCGCGACCGCCACCGAGAGCGAGCCCCGCAAGGACGCCCCCGACCCGGAGAGCCCGGGCAAGCCCGACGATCCCAGTGACATCACCGCCCGGTCGTGGAAGTACGTCGCGCGTAAGACGCTGCGCGAGTTCAGCGACGACGGGTGTCCCGACATCGCCGCAGCCCTGACCTACTACGCCGTTCTCGCCCTCTTCCCGGGCCTGATTGCATTGATGTCCCTCGTGGGCCTCACCGGTCAGGGGACCCAGTCGGCCGAGACAGTGCTCGACATCCTGCGAGGCGTGGGCGCGAACGGCGCCGCGGACACGTTGGAGCCGACCCTCACGAGCCTGAGCACCAGCTCCGGAGCTGGTCTCGCCCTGATCGTCGGTCTGCTCGCCGCGCTGTGGTCGGCCTCCGGCTACGTCGGGGCCTTCGGCCGGGCGATGAACCGGATGTACGAGGTCGGCGAAGGCCGGCCGGTCTGGAAGCTCCGGCCGCTGCTCCTGCTCGTCACCGCCGCGATCGTGATCCTGGTGGCGCTGGTGCTGGTCGCCCTCGTCCTCACCGGGCCCGCCGCAGAGGCGGTCGGCGACGTCATCGGCCTGGGTGGCACGGCGGTGACGGTGTGGAGCATCGCCAAGTGGCCAGTGCTGCTGGCGGTCGTCGTCCTCGTGGTGGCCTTGCTCTACTACGCCACGCCCAACGTGCAGCAGCCCAAGTTCCGCTGGATCAGCGTCGGGGCGGTCTTCGCCATCGTGGTCTGGGTGCTGCTGTCGACCGCGTTCGGCTTCTACGTCGCCAACTTCAGCAGCTACAACAAGACCTACGGCGCTCTGGCCGGGGTCATCGTCTTCCTGCTGTGGCTGTGGATCACCAACCTCGCCCTGCTCTTCGGGGCGGAGCTCGACTCCGAGCTCGAGCGCGGGCGGCAGCTCCAGGCCGGCATCAAGGCCGAGGACGAGCTCCAGCTGCCATTGCGCGACACCACCAAGCTGGACAAGGACGCCAAGAAGGAAGCCGAGCTGCTCACCGAGGGCAGACGGATCCGTGCCGAGCACGGCAACGACCGGGAGGGAGATCCATCGTGACCACGTCACGTGAACGACCCACGAGCACCTCAGCCAAGGTTCTCTACATGCCCGTGGGCATCGTCACCGGCATGGTGTCCGGCGCGATCGCGGGCCAGATCTTTCAACGGATCTGGGCTCGGGCGAGCTCGGGCGAGCACGCCGACCCGCCCAAGCCCCTGCAGAGCGAGTACCCGGTCCGGGAGATCCTCGCCGCTGCAGCCGTGCAGGGCGCGATCTACGCCGTCGTCAAGGCCCTGGTCACCCGGGGCGGCGCCCGCCTCTTCGAGCGCTCGACGGGTGAGTGGCCCGGCGACTAGACCTGCCCGGCAGGGAGGAGCGCGCCGCTGCGCAGGGCGCCGAGCGTCCGGCAGGCCACCACGGCCCAGGCCAGCACCAGTCCGCCGTACCCGACGACTGCCAGCACTGCCAGGAACGGCGCCCCGGTGGCGACCGCCAGGCCGGACGTGCCGGTGACCATCGTCCCCACCGGGAACGTGAACGACCACCAGCCGAGGGTGAACGGCAGCCCTTCCCGTACGGCGCGCCGGGTGACCGCCGTCGCCAGCGCGAGCCAGAGCATCGCGAACCCCCACATCGGCACCCCGTAGAGCACGTCGAGCATCTCCACGCCCGTGCCGTACGGCGCAGGCAGTGAGGTGGGCGCCGTCCCGGCCAGGGTGTGCGAGGCGGTGATCGACTGGCCGAGGGGGCCGAGCACGATCCACAGCGTCGGGACGGCAGCGACCGCGCCGACCTGGTGGTGCATCAGCCGGCTCCAGATCATCGTGGTGATCATCAGCGCGGCCACCAACGAGAGACCGAACATCATCAGGCACGCCACCTGCATCGTCAGGCGTAGGTCGCCCGCGGGCAGGTGGACGATCAGCAGCGGGCCCGTCGCCGCGCTCACCATCGGCGGCACCACCGGCATCAGCCAGCCACCGAAAGCTCCGTCGGGAGCAACCCGGTGGGTGGTGAAGGCGCGATACGGCACGACGACAGCGGTCGCCAGGCCCAGGAGCGTGCCGGCGCTCCACAGGACCGCGGCCACGCCGAGCGCGACGCCGGCGCCGAGCAGCGGTTGCCCCAGCAGCAGCGCGCCGGCACCGACGGTCAGCAGCGCCATCGCGGGAGCACCGTAGAAGTAGGCCATCGTCGGGTCGGCGAGGTGTCCGCGAGCCGTCGCTGGGTGCTGCACCCAGTGCAGCACTGTTGCCGCCCCGACCACGAGCAGCAGCACGGCATCGAGCGCCCACACCCCGCGCGCGGCCACCAGCAGTCCGGGCACCTGCACCGGGAGGGTGGCCGCAGCGTTGGCCACGATGCCGGTGCCCATGACCGTGGCGAACCAGTTGGGCCCGAAGGACTCCAGGCTCCGGCGGTGCCGGCGCGTGCGCGTGGTGACCATCGGCTGTTCGGTCGGAGCGGAGCAGGTGGCAGCGGTCATGTGATCACCTTCGGGCGCCGGCAGCCCGACCAGTAGTCCGCCTGTGACTGTGAATCCACAGGCGCGACCTGTTGCTGGACTAAGGTCTGCCCTGTGGCTTCCCTCGTGCCCGACCTCGACGCTCTCCGGCTGCTGGTGCTCATCGCCCGTCTGGGCAGCATCGGCGCCGCGGCACGCGCGCACGGCACCACGCAGCAGGCCGCGTCGGAGCGGCTGCGGATGATGGAGACCCTCACCGGCCTCACCCTCGTACGACGCGGAGCGCGCGGCTCGGAGCTCACCGAAGCCGGCGTCGTCGTGGTCGAGCAGGCCGCCCACCTGCTCGCGGTGGCCGAGGAGACCGAGGCCGTGATCGCCGGGCTGCGCACCGACCGGGGTCGCGGCCTGGCGGTGTGGGCCAGCATGACGATCGCCGAGATGCTGCTCCCTCGCTGGCTCGTCCAGCTTCGCCAGCGGCAGCTGGGCGAAGGGCACGACGCCACCACGGTGAGCCTCACCGCCTCCAACAGCACCCGGGTGCTCGAGGCCGTGCGCAACGGGACCGCCGGGCTCGGCTTCGTCGAGGGCGTGGCCGCCCCCACGGGAGTGCGTCATGCGGCGGTCGCCGAGGACGTCCTGGTGCTCGTCGCTGCTCCGGGCACCCCGCTGAGCCGACGTCGTACGCCGCTGACGCCCGAGCAGGTCGCCGGACTCTCCCTGGTGCAGCGCGAGAGTGGCTCGGGCAGTCGCGAGGTGCTGGAGGCCGCGCTGAGCGCGCACGGCCTCACCGGCGCCGCCCCGGTCGCCGAGCTCACCACCGCCACTGCCGTGCGGGGCACCGTGCTGGCGGGCGGGTCGGCGGCCTTCCTCAGCCGCCGGGTGGTCGCCCGGGACCTCGAGGTCGGGCAGCTCGTGATCGTGCCGACCACCGGCCTCCGGCTCGAGCGCACGTTCCGGGCGGTGTGGTCCGGCGCGAAGCAGCCGCCCGCCGGGCCGGTGCGAAACCTGGTCGGCATCGCGCGCAGCAACGCCACCTGACTCACCCGCCCACCCGATGGCGGCGGCTTGTTTAGCGGCTGTCGAGGTCGGGCAACCCCTTTCGTGAGGTTCCGCTCGGGGGCCGCGAAGGGAGTCGACGTGGCCGCACAACACGAACACCCGGAGGGGTCACCCACCCCGGTCAAGCGCTCGGACCGCAGCCGGTGGAACTGGCTGCTGGTCCTGCCGTTGCTGGCGGTGCTCTACCCGCCGCTCTACAACCGCGCCACGCCGGAGCTGGCAGGGATCCCCTTCTTCTACTGGTACCAGCTGGCGGCGGTCGTCATCGGCGTGGCATGCACCCTCATCGTCTACGTGAAGACGCGGGGCTGACATGGACGACATCCTCGTCACCGAAGCGATCGTGTTCTCGGTGCTCTTCCTGGCCGTGACCCTCCTGGGCTTCTTCGCGAGCCGTTGGCGCCGGGCGCCGCACCTCGACAGCCTCGACGAGTGGGGGCTCGGCGGACGCAGCTTCGGCGGCTGGATCACCTGGTTCCTCATCGGCGGCGATCTCTACACCGCCTACACGTTCGTCGCCGTCCCGGCCCTGGTCTTCGGCGCCGGAGCGATCGGCTTCTTCGCTCTGCCCTACACGATCGTGGTCTACCCGATCGTGTTCTTCGTGCTGGCCCGGCTGTGGTCGGTGAGCCACCGCAACGGCTTCGTGACGCCGGCAGACTTCGTGCGCGCCCGTTCGGGCTCGCCGACCCTGGCGCTGCTGGTCGCCCTGACCGGCCTGGTCGCGACGATGCCCTACATCGCGCTGCAGCTCATCGGCATCGAGGCCGTCCTCAAGGCCATGGGCGTGACCGGTGAGGTCCCGATCATCCTGGCTTTCGCGATCCTGGCGGCCTACACCTACAACTCCGGGCTGCGCGCCCCGGCGCTGATCGCCTTCGTCAAGGACACCCTGATCTACATCGTGGTGATCGCCGCGGTCATCGTCATCCCCTACAAGCTCGGCGGGTTCGGCGTCATCTTCGATGCCGCCGACGCGAAGTTCGCCGAGAGCCCCAACCCGGGCGACGGCATCATCCTGGGCGGTCCGGCGCAGCTGCAGTACGCCACGCTCGCCCTCGGCTCGGCCCTGGCGCTCTTCCTCTACCCGCACAGCCTCACCGGGGTCTTCGCCGCCAACCGCCGCGACACGATCAAGCGCAACATGGCCGCACTGCCGGCCTACTCCTTCGTCCTCGGGCTCCTGGCGCTGCTCGGCTACATGGCCATCGCCTCGGGGGTCACGCCGATGATGGGCGAGGACGGCAAGGCCGATGCCAACACCATCGTGCCGCTGCTCTTCGAGCAGCAGTTCCCGAGCTGGTTCGCCGGGGTGGCCTTCGCCGCCATCGGCATCGGCGCCCTGGTGCCGGCCGCGATCATGTCGATCGCCGCGGCCAACCTGTGGACCCGCAACATCTACAAGGAGTACCTCAACCCCGACGCGACGCCGAAGCAGGAAGCCCGCAGCAGCAAGCTGGCCTCCCTCGTCGTCAAGCTCGGTGCTCTCCTGGCGATCCTGGTGATCGATCCGCAGTTCAGCATCGACCTCCAGCTGATCGGGGGCGTGATCATCCTGCAGACCCTGCCCGCGGTCGCGCTGGGCCTCTACACCCGCTGGTTCCACAGTCGCGCGCTGATCGCCGGATGGGCGACCGGGATGCTCGTCGGCTTCTGGGCGCTCTACCAGGTGCAGGCCAAGGCCTTCGGCGAGGGCGGCGAGGTGACGATCGTCAAGGAACACTTCGGCGGCTCGGGCTTCCCTCTGGCCAAGCTCGGCTTCGACACCGACTCCACGATCTACGCCGGGTTCCTGGCCATCGCCGCCAACCTCCTGGTCGCCGTGGTGGTCACCCTCCTGCTCCGTGGTCGGGTCGCCGACGGCGAGGACACCACCCTCCCCGAGGACTACACCGCCGAGGCCGGCGACCCCGGGGTCGTCGAGGAGCTCGAGGAGCTGGGCGGCACCGTCTGACGCGGGCGTCTCCGGACGTCGTCGCGGCGACGTCCGGAGGCCTCACCTGCGGCGAGCGACGACCGGACGCAGCAGCATCAGCACCACCAGGACCCCGCCGCCGAACAGACCCCACCACACGGCGTGCTCGCGGGTGGAGGCCAGCACGTCTGGATCGGGGACCGGCACTGCTGCCGGCGCCGACTGCACCCCCGGCAGGAAGCTGCGCGGCAGCACGCCGTCGCGTCGCGGGGCGAGCGGTCTGGCGAGCGCCTCCAGCGGCTGGACGACGCCGTTGCCCGCGCGGGTGTCGGGGGTGGCCGGATCGAGGCCGGACGAGCCGGCCGCGGTGGCCTCGAGTCGAGCGATGAGCTGCTCCGGCGTGTCCTTCGGGTAGGCCGTCATCAGCAGGGCCAGCACGCCGGCGACCTCGGCAGCAGCCACCGCGTTGGACGGGTCCTGGATCGAGCAGTACCGCCCGTTGATCCCCCACGACACCGCTCCGGCACTCGGGGCTGCGACATCGATCGCCGAGCTGAGCAGCAGGTGGTCGGTCAGCTCGAACTCCGGGAGGGCCACGTCGCCGGACGCGCCGGTCGTGGCCACCGCGACCACCCGCGGGTTGGCCGGGGCGTCGCGGGAGTCCTTGGCATACCCGGCGGGATAGGAACGATCGTTCAGGTCCTCGCCGTCCTGATAGATCTCCAGGGGGGAGTCGGCGCCTGGGAGGGTCCGAGGCGCGGCCGCGGCGATGATGACCGCGCCCTTGTCGGTGACCCGGTCGACGGCCGCCCGCAACCGGGCGGAGTCCTGGCTCACCACCGCGACGGTGACGAGCCGGATGCCGTCCTTGCCGATGAGGGGGGCGATCGCCTCCAACCCGGCCGCTACGGCGTCCGGGCCGAGCGTGGTGAGACCGTCGGCGGCAACGGCGCTGTCATAGACCCGCTGGTCGTAGACCCTGGCACCCGGCGCGATCCCGATCGGCACCCCATTCGCAGCGTCCGGGGCGCCGGCGATGACCCCGGCCATCAGCGTGCCCTGGTGCCAGACCAGGTCCTGCGTGCGGCTCGCTCCCGGGGCGGGCTCGCCGCGCACCACCCGCAGACCCGGCAGGTCGGGACGCACCCCCGAGTCGAGGACCGCCACGGTGACCCCATCGCCAGGTGGTCGGCCGGCGACCCGAGCCACCCGGGCCTGCGCGGCAGCGACCTGGAGAGCCCGCACGGGCGAGCCGTCCCCGCCGAAGGTGGTGACCTCGCCCTCCCCTGCATCGACCTCGTTGATGCTCGTGCAGTCGTCACCGTCGACGGCGTACGCCGCCCCGGTCGCGCCGAGCACCAGCCCACCCGTCAGCAGCCCACCCGCCGCCAGCAGGACGGCCGACGACCGCGGCCGGCCGGCGCGTCCTAGCCGCACGGCCTGGCCCGCGCCTGCGAGGTCGGCGGGCAACGCGCCGCGTCGAGGCTCAGCAGGACGCCGGGGTTGAAGAGCTCCAACCAGCTGTCCGGCACCACGACGGGCGGTACGGCGCCGTAGCCGAGGTTGGTTGCCTCCGTCTCGCCGGCGACGCCGTAGGCGAAGGCCCGGTCGTCGACGAGGACCCGGGTCGGGGCGAGCGGCTCGAGCCAGTCGCCGGAGCGGACGAAGGCCCCGGCGCCGGAGTCGACCGTGGCGATGGCCTGTCCGGCGTCGATGCCTTCGGCAGACGCCGCCCCGGAAGGCACGGCGCGGGCCAGCACCACCGACGGGGCCTCCCCGGGAGCGGCGTCCAGCCGGGAGCACAGCTCTCCGGTCGGCCGCTCCGTCGTGGGTGCCAGCGGCCACCGCGAGTCGTCGAAGTCCGCAGAGTCCGCGATCTCGACGCCTGGTGGAAGGACACCGGGCTTCGGCCGGCGACCGTCCGGCACGACGGCGAGGTAGACCTCGCGCATGAAGGCGTCGAGGAGGACCGCCTCCCCGCGCGGCGTGAGGAGATAGCTGCGGGTGCCGACCTCGACGACGTCGCCCACCTCGAGGTCCGCGGGAGGCCTGCCCGAGGGGGTGCCGGGCAGCGTGCGGCCGACGTCGCGACGGGTCAGTCCGAACGTCTCGAGGCTCAGGGCCGAGCCCTGCGGGAAGGTCGTCAGCCAGTCAGCCGGCACCTCGACCGCCTCAGCGGCGCTGCTCGACGCCACCGCCCCCAGGACGGCGTCACCTGCGTCGGGCACCTCGTAGACATGAGCCCGCGGACGGCCGTCGAGCGTGCCGCGCGGCGACTCCGAGACGAGGTAGAGCGACTCGCCCGAGGCGCTCGACCGCTTGGCGCCAGCGCCGGACCCGGCGGAGGAGCGCACCACGAAGCTGACCCTGGGGGTCGCCACGACGGCGGGTGTCGGGGTCACGTTGACCTTCACCCCGACCGGCTCACCGGCCACCTCGCCGGTGCACGCCGTCCAGCCCGTGGTGATGAGTCCGTCGACCGGTGGGGGCGTCGCCGGGGCCTGCAGGATGCCGATCTGCGCGCCCGGCGTCAGCTCGGAGAGCTTCTCCCGCGAGACGACCAGCGGTTCGATGTCGGCGCCGAGCAACAACATCGCGGAGGTGATGTTGATGACCGGTCGGAGCTCGAGGTCGTCCTCGCTGCCGGTGCTCGAGATCAGCACGTAGTCGGCGCCGCTCTCCTTCTCGCTGAGGAGCTGCGGGGTGGTCTGGTCGAGGGAGACCGGCGAGCCGAGGGCCTTGAGGACCAGGGCTCCGGCGAGCAGCAGGACCGCGATGGCGATGCCCCCGATCACCGCTCGCCCCGGACGAGCGGGCTCGACCTCGCGGCCGCCCGGGGCCCCGGACACGAACGCCGTCACCAAGCGGCGACGGCTGAAGCTGTAGGCCTCGACGAGGTCCTTCTTGGTGGCCACCGCGCCTCAGCCGTTGATCGTGTCGAAGAGACCGGAGGCGAGCACCAGCAGGGGAAGCAAGGAGAGCAGCGAAATGGTCTCGAGGACGTCGCCCAACCGTCCACGACGCACCGAGGGCGCGGACGGCGAGAGGGTGGCGATCAGCAGCACGGCGCCGGTGATCGCCAGGACGAGCGCCGTGGCCGGTCGCCACTCCGGCCAGATCACCAGCAGTGCCACCGACATCGAGACCAGACCAAGGATCCCGGAGACGAGCCCGACCAGCACTTCCGATCCGGTGCGGTACTGCCGGGTCCGCAGCATGACGATGAGGCAGGCCACCACGACGAGCAGGGTGCCGTCGAGGCCTCGGTTGACCGCGAGCGGCGCGACGAGCACCAGGAGGATGCCCACGGTCGTCGAGATGGCGACCAGGATCTCGTGGGCGACCCGGGCGTCGGCCGCGATCCTCCCGGGGTCGACGTCGTCGCGGTCGGCAGTGATGTCGGCGGCGGAGTAGAGCTGGTCGACCGAGGTCCCGGTCACTCCCAGCGCCAGCCACGGGAAGACGCTGCCTACGAGCACGAGGAAGGTCAGGACGACGGTCAGCACCACATCAGGGCCGAGATCAGTGCCGCGGACCACGACCCCGGTCAGCACCGCGACGGCACCCACCACGACGGCCGGCACCAGCAGCGCCCGGCCCAGGCCGAGACCGAGGACGCAGGCCACTCCGACCAGCGCGGCCGCGGCGCCCGCAGCGATCAACGCGCCCGCGTAGGCGTCCTGGGTGGCCGGTAGCGACAGATCGGCGAAGAGCAGCCCTGCGACGACGGCATACCCGACGCCCATCCAGGCGACGACCACCGAGGCCTCGGGCTCGGCCTGGGCGCGGGAGAGCACGATCGCCGCCGAGGTCAGTGCACCGGCCAGGACAGCACCGGCGACGCCCGCCAACGCGTTGTCGGTCTGGAAGAAGAGGGCTGCGGCGCCGAGAGTCATCAACAATGACGCCGCCCAGAGAGCGGTACGGCGCCCGGCGGCCGGCTGCCAGGGCAGCAGGTCGTGCTCGACGACGTCGGTCATCGCCTCCACGACGTCGTCGTAGACCGGCACCGGCGCATCGTCGACCCCGGCGCTCACCGTGATCACCGAGCCGTCCTCGACACCCTGCAGGGTCAGTCCGGAGTCGCCCTCGAGCCGTCGGCCGTCGGAGGTCACCAACCGGTAGCCGGCATAGACGGTGACGGGGTCGAGCAGTCCGACGCTGCGCGCCAGCTCGGGAACCAGCTCGACGACGGGGATCGCCCCGGGCAGGACGAGGTCGACGCGTCGGCTGCCCGACGCGACCGTGACCCGCACCAGCCCGGACGCACCGGCCTGCACCTGACTCATCGCTCTCCACTCATCTGACCACCGTCACCGAGACGGTCGGGGGCATCATCCAACGCCGCCGCCCGTCACCGTTGCACGGGTCACCCGCGGACGAGCATCGCGTCCGTCACTGGAAGCGTGCGGCGCCGTTCGCGTCGGCTCGCTGGTAGTCCTCACGGGACTGGCTGACCGCGAGGTGGGTCTCGCGCAGGAGCTGGCTCATCTCCGAGATCGCTTGGTCCCACTTGGCCTTCGCCGAGTGGTAGGCCGTCTGCTGGCTACCCATCCAGTCGCTCTGGAGTGGCTTGAGCTCGGCCTCGAGCCGATTGAGTCGATCGTTGATGTCCTTCACGCCCTGCTGCATGTCGGCAGCGGCTTGGTCGAGCGAGGCGTGGTTGACGCGGATGCCGTCGAGGTTCATGTCGGTGGTCCCTTCGGTGCTGCTTGGTGAGGCTCGTCGTGGGGTCTTGTGATGCGCTGCGCCGCGAAGCGCGTCGAGCGGGCTGGATCAGCCCAGCTTGTTCATCAGGTTGGTCATGTTGGAGGCCTGCTGCTCGTCGTTGGTGACGTTCTCGCGCTCGGTCATCGCCAAGGAGTCGGCGAAGTCATCGAGGGCCTTGACGATCGTGCGCTGCTTGTCGGACCAGGTCTGGTGGAGGACGAAGAACGCCGACGCGCCCTGGCCGCCCCACTTGCCCTGGACCGAGGAGATCTGACTGCTCAGCTTGGCGCTGAGGGAGTTGAAGTCGGCCTTGGCATCGGTGACCAGGCCGGCAGCCTTGGTCAGAGTGCCTTGGCCTTGGCCGTACTCGCCGGCGTTCGACATGTCGCCTTCTCCTTACTTAGAGCGGCGCTCGCCGCGATGAGTTTCGTGGGTTCTTGCTGAACTGGGTGATCGGTGATCGGTGGTGCGTGATCGGCTGGTGGGACTGTGGTGCTTGTGCCCTGGCCGGGAAGGTCTAAACCTTTGCTCTGTCAATTCCACAGGCTCGACATCAGCCCCGTCGCCACCACGACCGAGCCCACGCCGAACGCGGCGCACAGCGACTCCGCGACCTCCGCCCGGCGCGCCCACCAGGCCGAGCGCCACCCGCGCCCGAGCGCCACCGCGGCCACCACGACCAGGAATCCGAGCGCAGCCGCGCCCGCGGTGATCAGGCTCGCCAGGCCGGCCCCGGCGCCGGCGACGACGACTACCGCGAGCACCGTCCAGCAGGCCAGCCCGGCCGCGCGCAGGGCTGCCCGTGCTCCGGGGTGTCGATAGCTGCGAGCAGCCAGGAGGAGCGCCCCGCCACTGAAACCGACCTCGCAGCGGGCGCCGATCATGTCCACACCCCCCGACACCTCACGCAGCAGGAGCGCTGCCGAAGTCGCGGCCACCAGCAGGATCGCCACCGACGCTGCAGTCACCAGACGGGCGCCGCGCTGCGCGACCGCCACCACGACGTGCTGGGGTACGACGATGCGGCCGCGGCGCCCGACGGGTCGCTCCCGCGCCGACCACGCGGTGACCGCGAGCCGCTCCAGGTCGAGGAGGTACTGATCCGGGACGTCGACCGAGATCTGCGGCACGAAGCGGGCCGCGAGCATCGCCGCGAGCAGCAGCACGGCCCAGACGACCTGCGCCTCGATGCCCGCGAGCGCCGCCCCCGTGGTCACCGCGAAGAGCGCGCTGCCCACCAGGATCCAGACCCGCAGGCCCTCCTCGGCGTGCCGGTCGAGGGCGCGGGCGAACGCCGCACACACCGCTGCCGCCAACGCGGCGATGCCGATGATGGTGGGCAGCCGGGCCGGGGCGGGGTCCCAGGCCAGGGCGAAGGCCGCCGCGGCCGCGAAAGCCGGCGCGGCCAGGACCCGATGGGCAGCCCAGGGGCCCCAGGGCAGGCTGGCCAGGCCGGCCGCCAGGAGCAGGATGACCACACTTCCGGTGCGCGCCGCGGAGTCGGGCAACGCGGCGGCGTACCCCCCGGCGACGAGGGCCACCGCGACCGCGAGGGCGAACCAGAGACCCGATGCCGGGCCGACGCGTGACTGCGGCACCGCCCCGGGCGCTGCTCGCACCCTCGACGGGAGCCGCAATGCCCGCGTCGCGGGGCCCGGGGCCGGCCCGGTCGCGACCAGGACGGTCCCGGAGCCGATGCCGGCGTCGGCCAACGAGACGCCCTCGTCCAAGGCCTGGCCCAGGCGGGTGTAGAGCCGGGGCACGGTGGGGAGGCTGGCCTGTCGTGAGTACTCCGCTGCAACGTCGACGCCCGACGCACCCGCCGGCACCTGCAGGTCGACGACGCCCGCCGGGCCGTGCACGCTCAGCGTCACGACGTCCCCGGGGTCGCTGGTGTCCCCAGGGTCGCCGGGCTGGAGGGATGTGCTCACGAGACCTCGATTCGATGCGGCCGAGCCGGTGCGCGAAGGGTATGCCCCGATCCGGGCGCTGCCTATCATCGGAGCTGCACAGGCGCCGTCCGGGTGGCTGCTCGAGCATGAGGTGGATGTCGTGACGGTTGTGCAGGCCGGCCAATCGGGTCAGGCAGGGCAGTCCGGGCAGGCAGGTCAGTCCGGGCAGTCTCGGCAGTCGGCACAGCTCGGGGGCTCCTCCGGCGCCGCCCTGGGTGGCGTCCGCGCCGACCGACCTGAGCTGCCCGAGGGCCAGATCGTCCTTCAGCCGCCGCCCCAGCTGCAGCCCAACGAGGGTGCCGCCGGCGTCGCGATGAACGCGATCCCGATGCTGGGCAGCCTCGGCTCGATCGTCCTGGTCGCGACCTTGAGCAGCGGTCCCGGCAGCAACCCGGTCCGCGGCTTCCTCACCGCCGGCATGTTCCTCTTCGCGACCCTCGGCTTCATCTTCGTCCAGATCGACCGGCAGCGTAAGCAGCGCGCCCAGCAGGTCACGGGCTCGCGCACGGAGTACCTGCGCTACCTGGCCAGCGTGCGCACCACCGCCCGCCAGGCCGCCGACCAGCAGCGCCGCGCTCTGACCTGGCACCACCCCGACCCGTCGTCGCTGCCGGCGCTGGCCGAGGAGCGCTCGCGGGTCTGGGAGCACCACGCCACGGATCCTCAGTTCCTGCACGTGCGCTACGGCCTGTGCGCCCAGCCGCTGTCGCTCGACCTGGTGCCGCCCGAGAGCGCCCCCCTCGACGACGTCGACCCGGCTTCCGCCTCGGCCCTCCACCGGCTCCTGGTCGTCCACCGCACCCAACCCGACCTGCCGGCCTCGGTCGATCTACGGGCCTTCGACCGCATCGAGCTCTGCGGCGACGAGGAGCAGGCACGCGCCCTGGCCCGCTCGATCATCTGCTCGGCCACCGCGTTCCAGTCCCCCGAGAACCTCATCGTCGCCGTCCTCGCGACCGAGCAGCACGTCGCCCACTGGGACTGGATCAAGTGGTTGCCGCACGCCCTGAGCCGCGAGGCCACCGACGCGGTGGGCCCCATGCGGATGGTCACGACGTCGCTCAACGACCTCGCCGCGCTCCTGCCGCCGGACCTCAGCGAGCGTCCCCGGTTCGGCGCCGACGACCGCGAGGCGACACCGCACATCCTCCTGGTGACCGACGGTTTCGAGCTGCCGCCCGGCAACCACGTCGTACCTCCCGACGGGCTGCACGGCGTCACCGTCCTCGACCTCCCCACCCGGTGGCTCGAGCTCGAGGACCCCACCCGGCTGCGCCTCCAGCTCGAGCCGGGCGCCGCCGTCCAGCGCGGCGCGAAGGTGCCGATGCTGGCCGTGCGCGTGCGCGAGGAGCCGATCCGGGCCAAGGCCGACCAGTGCGACATCGCCACCGCCGAAGCCTTCGCGCGCCGCCTCACGCCCCTGCACAGCGTCACCGTCGCCGGCCCCACCGAGGGTGCCGCAGGTGAGATCACCGGGCCCACCGACTTCATGGACCTGCTCGGACTCGGCGACGTGCGTGCCTTCGATCCCGGCGCGGCCTGGCGCAGTCGGCCCGCCCGCGATCGGCTCCGGGTCCCGATCGGCATCGGCGAGGGCGGCGGACTGATCCACCTCGACATCAAGGAGTCGGCTCAGCAGGGCATGGGCCCGCACGGCCTGTGCATCGGCGCAACGGGCTCGGGCAAGTCGGAGTTCCTGCGGACCCTGGTGCTCGGGCTGGCGATGACGCACTCCCCCGAGCAGCTCAACATGGTGCTGGTCGACTTCAAGGGTGGCGCCACGTTCGCCGGCATGTCGCACATGCCTCACGTCTCCGCGGTCATCACCAACCTCTCCCAGGAGCTGACCCTGGTCGATCGCATGCAGGACGCCCTGTCCGGCGAGATGGTGCGCCGCCAGGAGCTCCTGCGCGAAGCCGGCAACTTCGCCTCCATCCGCGACTACGAGAAGGCGCGGGTGGCCGGGGAGGACCTGGCTCCGCTGCCGTCACTGTTCATCGTGGTCGACGAGTTCTCCGAGATGCTCACCGCCAAGCCGGAGTTCATCGACCTGTTCGTAGCGATCGGACGGCTCGGCCGCTCGCTGGGCCTGCACCTGCTGCTCGCCTCGCAGCGCCTCGAAGAGGGCCGTCTGCGGGGGCTGGAGTCGCACCTGTCCTACCGGGTCGGTCTGCGCACCTTCTCGGCCCAGGAGTCGCGCGCGGTGCTCGGCGTGCCCGACGCCTACGAGCTGCCCGCCGTACCCGGGCTCGGCTACCTCAAGCCCGACCCGACCTCGATGACCCGCTTCAAGGCCGCCTATGTCTCCGGGCCGCCGGCCGCGTCCCGGGCCGCGGTGCCCCGCGACGAGGGCGGGCACGTGCGCGGCATCCTGCCGTTCACGATCTCCGAGGTGATCGCGCACGCCCCCGAGCCCGAGGCCCAGCGACCGACGCCGGTCCCCGTGGCGACCGACTCCCAGGAGTCACTGCTCGACGTCGCCGTCGACCGGATGCACGGCCACGGGATGGCGGCCCACCAGGTCTGGCTCCCGCCGCTCGAGGAGCCCGACACCCTCGACGAGCTGATGAGTGACCTCGTCGAGGACCCCGAGCTCGGCCTGATCTCCCCGCACTGGCGAGCGCTCGGCGGTCTCGTCGTCCCTCTGGGCACGGTCGACCGACCGCGCGAGCAGCGCCGCGACACCCTCTCGATCGACCTGAGCGGCGCGGCCGGCCACGTCGCCATCGTCGGCGGCCCCCGCAGCGGCAAGAGCACGTTGCTGCGCACGATGGTCGCGAGCATGACGTTGACGACGACCCCGCTCGAGTCGCAGTTCTTCGTGCTCGACTTCGGCGGCGGCACCTTCTCCCCGCTGACCTCGCTGCCCCACGTAGCGGGCATCGGCACCCGGTCCGAGCCCGACGTCGTACGCCGGATCGTCGCCGAGGTGCAGGGCATCGTCGACCGCCGCGAGGCCTACTTCCGCGCCCAGGGCATCGACTCCATCGAGACCTACCGCACCCGACGCGCCCGGGGCGGCTCCGGCCAGGACCGGGTGGACGACGGCTACGGCGACGTCTTCCTCGTCGTGGACGGGTGGAGCACGCTGCGCTCCGACTTCGACGATCTCGAGATGGAGCTGCAGCAGCTCGCCTCGCGCGGCCTGACCTTCGGCCTGCACCTGCTGACGACCACCGGTCGCTGGGCCGACTTCCGCGCCGCGATGCGCGACCTGATCGGCACCCGCCTCGAGCTCAAGCTCGGGGACCCGATGGACTCCGAGATCGACCGCAAGGTCGCCCAGCTCGTGCCTGCCGGCCGCCCCGGCCGTGGACTCGTGCCCGGCAAGCTGCACTTCCTCGCCGCGCTCCCGCGCCTCGACGGCGACCCGCGCGCCGACACCCTCGGTGACGGCGTCGACCACCTGATCACCCGCGTCGCCGCGGCCTGGAAGGGCCCCGACGGACCCAAGCTGCGACTGCTGCCGGAGCGGATCGACCTCGAGCACGTCCGCGAGCTGGCTGCCGCGCGAGGTCAGTCCGCCTCGGGCGCGCGCCCGCTGCTGCTCGGCATCAACGAGAAGGAGCTGGCCCCGGTCGGGCTCGACCCCGAGACCGAGCCGCACCTGCTGATCCTCGGCGACGGCCAGTCGGGCAAGAGCTCCATCCTGAGGGCGCAGGTGCAGGAGATCATGCGGACCCGCACCGCGGCCGAGGCCCAGATCGTCGTCGTCGACTACCGACGCTCGCTGCTCGGGGAGGTGCCCGAGGAGTACCTGCTCAACTACCTCACCTCCGCCACCCAGGCGACCCCGGCGCTGCGCGACCTGGCGGCCTACCTGGAGAGCCGGATCCCCGGCCCTGACGTCACCCCCGACCAGCTGCGCAGTCGGTCGTGGTGGACGGGAGCCGAGGTTTTCGTGCTGGTCGACGACTACGACCTGGTCGCCACCCAGCAGAGCTCACCGGTCGCGCTGCTGCAGCCGCTGCTCGCGCAGGCGCGTGACGTCGGCCTCCACGTCACCGTGGCGCGGCGCTCCGGCGGCGCCTCGCGGGCGATGTACGAGCCCGTCATCCAGTCGCTGCGCGACTTGGCGATGCCGGGGCTGATGCTGTCCGGCAACCCCGACGAGGGTCCACTGCTCGGCAACGTGCGCCCAGTCCCGATGCCTCCCGGACGCGGCCGCCTCATCACCCGCGAGCGCGGCGTCGAGGTCGTGCAGACCGCCTGGACAGACCTCACGATGTAGCCGTGCGGGCTTCGTCGACGCTCGCTGGCGCTCGCTGCTCAGCCTCCGGTGCGGGCCAACTCCGGAGGCTGAGCAGGGCGAGCCCCTGGGCGAGCCCGTCGACGAAGCCCCCGCCGGCCGAACGCCGACCGTCCCCACGGCGGGTGCGCATGTCACCGGGCTTCGTCGACGCTCGCTGGCGCTCGCTGCTCAGCCTCCGGGACCGCAGCGGAGGCTGAGCAGGGCGAGCCCCTGGGCGAGCCCGTCGACGAAGCCCCCGCCGGCCGAACGCCGACCGTCCCCCACGGCAGGTGCGCATGTCACCGGGCTTCGTCGACGCTCGCTGGCGCTCGCTGCTCAGCCTCCGGTTGACCGACAGCGGAGGCTGAGCAGGGCGAGCCCCTGGGCGAGCCCGTCGACGAAGCCCCGTGAGCCGCATGCCGACCGTCCCCACGCAGGTGCCCACCTCACCGGGCTTCGTCGACGCTCGCTGGCGCTCGCTGCTCAGCCTCCAGAACCGACCCCGGAGGCTGAGCAGGGCGAGGGGCGAGCCCGTCGACGAAGCCCCGTCAGCCGGACAAGGACCGTCCCCCACGCAGGTGCCCATGTCACCGGGCTTCGTCGACGCTCGCTGGCGCTCGCTGCTCAGCCTCCGGGGACCGACAGCGGAGGCTGAGCAGGGCGAGCCCCTGGGCGAGCCCGTCGACGAAGCCCCCGCTGGCCGAACGCCGACCGACCCCACGGCGGGTGCACACGTCACCGGGCTTCGTCGACGCTCGCTGGCGCTCGCTGCTCAGCCTCCGGTGGACCGACGGTCGCCGAGCTCGGGCGGGAGGTCGCCTCGCGTGAGCACCGTCAGCGACGTGACCGGCCGGGTGAGGCAGACATAGAGCCGCCGCAGCCCCGTACGGCGATCGGGCTCACCGGCGACGATCGCGGCCGGGTCGAGCAACACGACGTGGTCGAACTCCAAGCCCTTCGCCAGCGACGCCGGCACCAGGTCGAGCGGCGTCTCGCCCTCCTCGCCCACTCGTGTGAAGGCGAGGTCTGACGCGGTCAGGTCCCGCTCGACCGAGGCAACCTGGGCGTCCGGCACGATCAGGCCGATCGAACCCTCCACCGAAGCAGCGAGGCGCCGGAGCGCGTCGACGACGGGCACGTCGGAGAACACCAGCTCGCCACGCGATCGACGTACCGACGTGGGCGGCTCGAGACCCGGGGCGATGTGCGGGAGCAGTCGGGCGGCGTAGTCGATGACCTCGCCGGGGACCCGGAACCCGCGCGTGAGCTGCTCCACGTGGGCGCCGGGCTTGCCGAGGTGCACCAGGACCTCCTCCCACGAGCTGGTCGCCCACGGAGTCGTGGCCTGGGCGAGGTCGCCGAGCACGGTGAGCGATCCGGTGGTCGAGCGGCGGGCGAGGGCACGCAGCATCATCGGCGACAGGTCCTGGGCCTCGTCGGCGACGATGTGGGCCAGTGAGGGCGTCCGCTCGATCAGGTCCCGGACCTCGTCCAGGAGCACCAGGTCGGCCAGCGACCAACGTGCCGTGCGTGCCGAGCGGGGCGGCGTCTCCCAGAGCAGCAGGGTCTGCTCGGTCTCATCGAGCACCCCGTCCGCGGCCTCGGCAAGGAACACCGGGTCGCTGAGCAGCCGCGCCACCAACCGCTGAGGGTCGACCACCGGCCAGAGGGCAGCGGTGTAGTCCTTGACCGGCTTGCTGCGGGCAACCGCGTCCTGGACGCGGTCGTCGGGCGAGTCCCCCGAGCGCTCCATCTCCACCAGGACCCGGTGGGCCAGCGACTGGGGCAGCATCGCGCGCGCGGCGCCGTAGCGCACCCCACGCCCGCGAAGGCTCTCGATCAGCTCTTCGACGTCGTAGGACGCCACGCGCCAGCGCCGCGACCCGCGCGGCACCAGCAACCCCTCGGTCGGTGGCCGTACGTGCGACCAGACGGCGCGGCGCAGCACCTCCGCCAACCGGGCATCTCCCTTGAGGACTGCCCGGGCCGCCTCGTCGACACCACGCAGACTCGAGCCGGTGGCGGTAGCGGCCAGCTCCTCGATGGTGGCCTGGGTGGCCTCGACCTCCCCCAGCGCCGGGAGCACGTCGCGGATGTAGCGCAGGAAGCTCGCGTTGGGCCCGACGACGAGCACGCCCTGACGACGCAGCTGGTCGCGGTGGGCATAGAGGAGGAAGGCCGCCCGGTGCAGCCCGACTGCGGTCTTGCCCGTGCCCGGGGCGCCCTGCACGCAGATCGTGTCGTCGAGGTCGGCCCGGACGATCACGTCCTGCTCGGGTTGGATGGTGGCGACGATGTCGCGCATCGGCCCGACGCGGGGCCGCTCGATCTCGGCCTCGAGGATCGCTGAGTAGTCGTCGTCGCTCGATGCGACGGGCCGGGTCAGCTGCTCGTCCTCGTAGGCCGTCAGCACCCCGTGGGCGAACCCGTAGCGGCGCCGTACGTCGACGTCCATCGGTTCGATGCTGCTCGCCCGGTAGAACGCCAAGCTCACCGGCGCCCGCCAGTCGACGACCATCGGGTCACCGGTGGGGTCGGAGATATGGCGCCGTCCGACGTGCAGCACCTCGCCGTCCGACCGGTCCAGCCGACCGAAGAACAACGGAACCGTCGGGTCGTCGGCCAGCTGTCGCATCCGCTCGGCCAGCGTCGACTCCAGAACCTCCCGGCTCACCCAGTCGGCGGCGGTGCCGGCGTCCATCGCTGCAGTGCGCTCGCGCATCCGGGCGAGCTGGCGCCGTGACTCGGCGAGGTGCTCGCGCTCGGCGGCGAGCTCGGGATCCGGGGGGTGGTCGGTGGTGGGGGGCATGACGGGACCAATCGTTCGTGAGGACGGCCGCCGAGCCTAACCCGACATACCCCTACCGGAGGCTGAGCAGGGCGAGCCCCTGGGCGAGCCCGTCGACGAAGCCCCGTGAGCCGTATGCCGGCCGTTCCCGACGCCTGTGCGCACCTCACCGGGTTTCGGCGCGCCCGTTGCGACCTCCTTCGTCGGTCGCAGGGCTTGCTCAACCTTCGCTCGCCACGACACCCCACTCGTTCCTCGTGGGTGTCTGCTCCCTCGCTCCCTCCCTCAGTGCAGATGGATGCCGGGGCCGGTGACCTTCACCTTCACGTCGGTCAGGTCGTAGTGCATCTCCCAGGTGCGGCGATATCCGGTGTGGGAGACCTTCCAGCCGTCAGCAGTGCGCACGTAGCGGTCCTCGTAGAACGCCGCCCCCTCGAGCATGAACTTCACCGCGTCGACGATCACGCGATCGACGAGGTACCAGCGACCGGTGGCGGTGTCACCGTCGACGTCGATCTCGGGGTGGTGCACCTGGTGCATCGTGATCATGCCCTCGCCGAGGTTGGCGCGCATGTAGTCGACGAGGGCGGTGCGGTCAGCGAACTCCAGCCCGTTGTAGTCGCCGGTCGCCTCCGCGACGAAGCAGTCGGAGAACCCCTCCCACTCCTTGGTGTCGAGGCAGCGCAGGTAGGCGTACTTGAGTCGGCTGATGGCATCGATGTCGTCGCGGGTGTCGGTCACCGGAGCAATGTAATGCGGATCACGCACCCGTGAGACCTGGTCGTAACGATCCGTCAACCTGCGCTCAATCAACACGCTCCACGCTCATCGCATGACCGAGAACGAGATCATCGCCGCCGCCCAGCTCGACGACCGCCGCGACCAGCGCTCGACCCTGAAGGCCAAGCACGCTGCCCGCCTGACCCAGCTGTTGGAGGCGCGAGCCGACCTGCGCGGCGTGAACGCCCTCGCCGACCACCTCGACGACGCCATTCGCTGGACCGCCTGAGGGCCTGGAGGGCCTGAGGGCCTGAGGGCCTGGGACCCAAGCCTCAGCGGCGCCCGGTCCCGAAGAGCCCGCGAGCGACCTCGCGCGCCGCCGTACGCATGAAGTCCTTGAAGGCACCGGAGTTCACGACGTCGTGGACGATGCTGCCGTCCTCCTGCTTCGCCTTCTCTTTGGCGGCGGTGGTCTTGGCTTCCTTGGCGGCTTCCTTGGCCGCCTCCTTCGCGCTTGCCTCGGCCTCCTTGGCGCTCTGCGCCTCGGCCTCCTCCTCCGCCTGCTTGCGCGCGCCCTCCTCGAGCTTGGCGGCGAGGAGCTCGCGCGCCGACTCCCGGTCGACCACGACGGCGTACGTCGCGTGGCGGGGGCTGGCGGTGACGGTGGCCTGCATGGCCGCCGGGTCCGAGGGCGCCATCAGCGACTCGGGGGCCCGCAGCCGGGTCCAGGCGACCGGGGTCGGCGCGCCGCGCTCGTTCATCACCGTGACCACGGCCTCACCGATGCCGAGGGTCGTGATGACCTCGCCGAGGTCCTCGTAGGCGCTGCCCGGGTAGGTGTTGACCGTGGCCCGCAACGCCTTCGCGTCGTTGGGCGTGTGCGCACGCAGCTGGTGCTGGACCCGCGAGCCGAGCTGGGCCAGCACGTCGTCGGGCACGTCGGTGGGGCTCTGGGTGACGAAGAAGACACCCACGCCCTTGGAGCGGATCAGACGGACCGTCTGGGCGATCTGGTCGAGGAACGCCTTGGACGCGTCGCGGAAGAGCAGGTGGGCTTCGTCGAAGAAGAAGACCAGCTTGGGCCGGTCGATGTCGCCGACCTCGGGCAGGTCGTGGAACAGGTCGGCGAGCAGCCACATGAGGAACGTCGAGAAGATCGCCGGCCGGTCCTGGAGGTTGGGGAGCTCGACCAGCGAGATCAGCCCCTTGCCGTCGGCGGTGACCTGCAGCAGGTCGGAGGAAGCGAACTCAGGCTCCCCGAAGAACGCATCCGCACCCTGGCCCTCGAAGGTGATGAGCTCACGCAGGATCACACCGGCGGTTGCGGTGGACAGGCCACCGAGCGCCTTGAGCTCAGGCTTGCCGGCGTCGCTGGTCAGGTGAGCCACCACCGCGCGCAGGTCGGCGAGGTCGAGCAGTGGGAGCCCGGCCTTGTCGGCGTAGTGGAAGACCAGTCCGAGGCTGGACTCCTGGGTGTCGTTGAGACCGAGCACCTTGCTCAGCAGCGTCGGCCCGAACGACGACATCGTGACGCGCAGCGGGATCCCGATGCCTTCGCCTCCGAGGGCGTAGAACTCCACCGGGAAGCCGGTTGCGCTCCACTCCTGACCGACCGAGACCGCTCGCGCGGCGATCTTCTCCCCACCCTTGCCCGGCGTGGCCAGCCCCGACAGGTCACCCTTGATGTCGGCGGCGAAGACCGGGACGCCGTTGGTGCTGAGCTGCTCGGCGAGCAGCTGCAGGGTCTTGGTCTTGCCGGTGCCGGTGGCGCCCGCGACCAGCCCATGGCGGTTGAGCATCCGCAGCGGGATCCGTACGCGCGCATCCGACTGGGTGTCGGCGTCCAGCATCAGCCCGCCGAGCTCGAGCGCCGGACCCTCGAAGGCGTACCCCGCCAGGACGGCTTCCTCGACCGGGTGCGCCGGGCCGGAGGACCCCGTGGCGGACCCCTCGTCGGGGGTGGTGGTGGCGGGCTGCTGCGGCGTTCCTGGCGTCTCCGTCATGCCCACGACCCTAGTGGCGCTCGGGTGCGCACGCTGGGCCGCTTACACTCCTGACGTGATCTTCAAGCGGGTGGGCGAAGGCCGGCCCTACCCTGAGCACGGGCTCTCGCCCCGCGAATGGGCCTCGGTGCCGCCGCGTCAGGTGCGTCTGGACGAGCTGGTCACCACCAAGGACACCCTCCAGCTCGCGGCCCTGCTCGACGAGGACTCGACGTTCTACGGCGACCTCTTCGCCCACGTCGTGCAGTGGGGCGACGACCTCTATCTCGAGGACGGGCTCCACCGAGCCCTGCGGGCCGCCCTGCAGCAGCGCAACGTCCTTCACGCTCGAGTTTTCAAGGTCGGAGTGCTCTCGCCGTGAAGAATCCCCTCGACGACCTGCCTCGTCTCTCCGACCACCTGAGCCCGCAGTGGGCTGTCCGACTGCGCACCGTCGCGACGCTCAGCGTGCTCCTGCTGGTGGTCTTCATCGCCGTGCGGGTCGGGATCGACCGGGTCGCCAAGCCGTTCCCGCAGGCCGAGGAACTGCCGATCTGCACTCCCACCCCGCTCGGCGCCGGCGACACCGTGGAGCCGGGCGACGTCACGGTCAGCGTCATCAACGCCGGCGGGGCCAACGGCCTGGCCGGGCGGACGCTGAGCGACCTGAGCGACGAGGGGTTCGGCCGCGGCCAGCTCGCCGACGCACCAGAGGGCACCGAGCGGGTCGTCACTTCCCAGATCTGGACCACCGAGGGCCCGTCAGCGGCCGTGCGACTGGTCCGCAGCTATCTCAAGGGCAAGGTCACGATCGTCGATCGGGAGAGCACGACCGTCGGCGTCACCGTCGTGGTCGGGGAGAAGTTTCGGGACGTGAAGGACGGCAAGGCCAAGTTCCGCGCCCGCGACGACGAGACGACGTGCGTCCCGACGGCGCCGGTCGAGACGCCCGCGGGCAGCCCGACCGAAGGCTGAGCAGCGAGGGCCAGCGAACCCACCGGAGGCTGAGCAGCGAGCGCCAGCGAGCGTCGACGAAGCCCGGTGACTGTGGCTACGGTCTGCACCCGGCTCACGGGGCTTCGTCGACGGCCTCGCCCAGGGGCTCGGCCTGCTCAGCCTCCGGTGGGGCTCGGCCTGCTCAGCCTCCGGTACGGGCTCGGCCTGCTCAGCCGAGGCGGCTCAGTCCTCGAGCCACTGGGCGAGGCGGCCGCGAGCGCTGACCTCTCGAAGGCGCGCCTCGGTGGCCTCCCGCTGTCGGCGGGGCGTGACGACCAGCAGCTCGTCGGCATGGCGCAGCACGGTGCGCGACTCGGGCACCAGGGCCTTCTCGTCGCGGATCACCAAGGACACCGACGCCCCCTGGGGCAGGCGGAGCTCGCCGACCTCGACGCCGTGCAGCTTGGAGACGGGACTGATCTTGATCTGCAGGAGGTCAGCCGCGACCCGTTCCAGCGGCGCGGCCTCGAGGTCGAGGTCGCGAGGTTCGGAGCGCCGCGCCACCTTCAGCACGCGAGCCACCAGGGGCAGGGTCGGTCCGGTGAGCAGGGTGTAGACGATGACCATCACGAAGACGATGTCGAACAGTCGTGACGCGCCGGCAACGCCTTGAGAGAGAGGGATGGTCGTCAGCACGATCGGCACCGCGCCGCGCAGTCCAGCCCAGGACACGAACGACAGCTCGCGCCAAGGCATGGGTTGGACCACCGAGCTGATGACCACCGAGATCGGTCGGGCCACAAAGGTGAGCACGAGCCCCGCGACGATCGCCGTACCGACGGTGGAAAGGGAGAGCCGTCCGGGCGAGAGCAACAGCCCGAGCATCACGAACAGCCCGATCTGGGCCAGCCAGGCGACGCCCTCGGCGAACGACTTCGTCGCCGCCCGGTGGGGGAGCTCGGAGTTGCCGAGCACCAGCGCGGAGACGTAGACGGCGGCGAAGCCGCTGGCGTGCAGGGCCGAGGACGACCCGTAGGCCAGGAGGGTGAGGGTGAGCACCGCGAGCGGGTAGAGCCCGGACGACGGCAGGGCCACCCGGCGCATGACCCAGGCGCCGCCGAAGCCGACGCCGAGACCGACCGTGATCCCAGCGACCAGCTCGAAGACGATGATCCCGGCGGTCCCGAAGATGCCGTAGTCGGCCACGGCTCCGGTCGAGATGAGGGTGACCAGGACGACCGTGGGCGCGTCGTTGAGGCCCGACTCCGACTCGAGCGAGCCGGTGAGCCGCTGCGGGAGCGGCACCACCCTCAGCACCGAGAACACGGCGGCGGCGTCAGTGGGCGAACAGACCGCCCCGAGCAGCACCGCCAGCTCCCAGGGCAGTCCGAGGACGTAGTGGGCGCCGACCGCCATGATCGCCACCGAGACCGCGACCCCGATGGTGGCAAGCGAGACCCCTAGTCGCATCGACGGTTTCGCCTCGCGCCAGTTGGTCGTCAGCCCACCCTCGGCCAGGATCAGCAGCAGCGCCGCGAAGCCGAGGGAGTGCGCCAGCTCGGCGTCCTCGAAGCCGATGCCGAGACCGGCCTCGCCGAGAGCCACGCCCATCAGCAGGTAGATCAGCAGGCTGGGCAGCCCGGCGCGCGAGGAGAGCCGCACCGCAAGGATGGCGAGCATGGTGACGGCCGCGCCGATCAGCACGAACCTGTCGAGCTGTTCGACGTCGAAACTCATGTCACCTCTGCGCTGGGGGTGGCGGGAGTCAATGCTATCGGCGAAAGGGACGGGCGCGCGCCACCTCGGTGGGAGTTGAGACGTCGTACGCCTGAGGCTCAGCTCGCCGGGACGCCCCGGCGGCGGCGCCAGGCCGCGATCCCCGCGTCGACCACGTCGGCCCGGCGGCCGCGCTGGTCGAGGTCGGCCAGCGGGACCCACTCGGCGAAGTCGGTGCTGCCACCGATCTCGATCGTGCCGAGCTCACCACCGATGATGGTGGCCTCGAAGAGCACCTTGACCGCCTTGTACGGCTTGCTCGAGCGCGATGTGCCGCGGCGGTGACCCCAGGCCTGCGTGGTCAGCGGGGCGCCGACCTCCACGTGGTAACCGGCCTCCTCGTAGGCCTCGCGCACCACCGCGGACTCGAGCGTCTCCTCGTAGTCGACCCCTCCGCCGGGCAGGCTCCAGCCGGGTTCGTGACTCCCCTCGCCGTTGTACCAGGTGAGCAGGATGCGCTCCCCGCCTTCGTCGCCGCCGTCGTCGCCGCCGTCACTGTGGCCGCCGGCATCGATGATCACGGCGTAGGCCGCGACCCGGGTGTCGTACTCGGTGAAGTGCACGGGCAGCACGCTAGCGAGCGCCGCGAGTTTCTTCACCCATCGCGTAAAACTGAAACATGTTCTAGATTTGTCCGGGTGAGCACCAAGGGCACGACCGTCCCCCCGACCATCGCGGCCTCGACCCTGCCGGCCGAGACCCCGTCGTACGACGTGGTG
Source organism: uncultured Actinomycetota bacterium (assembly GCA_963761285.1). Taxonomy (GTDB): domain Bacteria; phylum Actinomycetota; class Actinomycetes; order Propionibacteriales; family Nocardioidaceae; genus Nocardioides. The sequence continues at coordinate 237,762 of CAVXGJ010000001.1, forward strand.
GTCGTCGGCTTCGGCATCGCCGGCGGCTGCGCGGCGCTGGACGCCGCCCGGGCCGGGGCGCGGGTGCTGCTGCTCGAGCGGGCGGCCGTGCACGGCGGCACCTCGTCGATGTCGGGTGGCCACTTCTACCTCGGCGCCGGCACCGCGGTGCAGCAGGCGACCGGCCACGAGGACTCCGTCGAGGACATGTATGCCTACCTCGTCGCGGCGTCCAAGGAGCCCGAGCCGGACAAGATCCGCGCCTACTGCGAGGACTCGGTGTCGCACTTCGACTGGTTGGAGTCGCTCGGCTTCGAGTTCGAGCGCAGCTACTACCCCGAGAAGGCCGTCATCCAACCCGGCACCGAGGGGTTGATGTTCACCGGCAACGAGAAGCTCTGGCCCTACAAGGACCTCGCGCGTCCCGCGCCGCGCGGCCACAAGGTGCCGGTCGCCGGTGACACCGAAGGCACCAAGATGGTGATGGACCTGCTGCGCACGCGGTGCGAGGAGGCCGGGGTCGAGGTCCGCTACGAGACCGGCGCGACCCACCTCGTCGTCGACGACGCGGGTCCGGACGCCGACCGCGTCGTCGGGCTGGCGTGGAAGTCCTTCGAGCAGACCGGACACGTGCTCGCGGGCGGCGTCGTCCTCGCTGCGGGCGGCTTCGTGATGAACGCCGACATGGTGGCCGAGCACACCCCGGCGCTGTCGCAGAACCTCTTCACGCTCGGCTCGACGTACGACGACGGGCTCGGCATCCGCCTCGGCCAGTCGGTCGGCGCGGAGCTCAAGCACATGGCCGAACCGTTCATCACCGCCCCGATCTACCCGCCCTCCCGCCTCCTGACGGGACTCATCGTCAACGCCGCCGGCGAACGGTTCGTGGCCGAGGACTCCTACCACTCGCGCACCTCGCAGTTCGTGATGGAGCAGCCTGGTTCGGTGGCCTACCTGATCGTGGACTCCGAGCACGTCGAGTACCCGAAGTTCCCGCTCGCCCCACTCCTCGACGGCTACGAGACGATCGAGGAGCTCGAGACCTCGTTGTCGCTGCCCGCCGGCTCGGTCGCCGCCACCCTGGAGCGCTACAACGAGCACGCGGCCCGCGGGGAGGACCCCGACTTCCACAAGGGAGCCGAGTGGCTCGCCCCGCAGGGCACCGGCCCGTGGGCGGTCTTCGACCTGCGCCTCGGCAAGGCGCTGTATGCCGGCTTCACGCTCGGCGGCATCCGCGTCACCGTCGACGGGGAGGTCCAGCGGCCCGACGGCTCGCTCGTGCCCGGGCTGTATGCCGCCGGCGCCTGCGCCTCCAACCTGGCCCAGGACGGCAAGGGCTACTGCTCGGGCACCCAGCTCGGTGAGGGGTCCTACTTCGGCCGCCGCGCAGGGCGAGCCGCCGCGGGCTGAGCTCGCGAAGCCGCGCGGTGAGCGGCGAAGGGCGTCTCGAGACCCGGTGCGTGCTGGAGCACGCTCGGCATTTCGTAGACTCCCCCGCGTGAAGACACCGGTCGGCCTGCGGCCGGCGGCCTGGGAGCCGCGCCAACGCATCACCGCTGCCGTCGTGGCTCTCCTCGTCGTGCTGGGAGCAAGCGTTGTCTGGCTCACGGGAGCCGACGACCGCCGCGCCTCTGCGGCCTGTGAGTTCCTCGACGACCAGGGCGGCGCCCTGAGCACGGTGGCCGACGAGTCCGCGGAGGCCGCCGAGCGCGCTGCCGCGGCGTCGGACGACACCGTGATCGGCTACTTCAACAACATCGACCGCGAGCTCGGCTCGCTGCGCCGCTGGCAGAGCACCTACCCGCGCCTGGTCGACGCCCTGGGCGAGGAGACCGAGGTGGGCGACGGCATCGCCGGCGACGCGGCCGAGAACTTCAAGACGCTCACCGAGGGCGTGGCGCAGATGCAGCGACTGATCGAGGATGCCGAACCGGCGGACGTCAGTGCCTGGGTGCCCGAGCTCGACGCCAGGATCGCATCAGCCGAGGAGCTCTGCGCCCGACTCTGAGCTCTCGCCTTCCGTAGGCTGGCGCACGTGAACCGCCTCCAGGTCGCCCAGCGCGCCGATGTCGCGCCGTTCCACGTGATGGACCTGCTCGCCGCGAGCGCCGTACGGCGGCGTACCCACGGCGACCTCCTCGACCTCCTCGCCGGCCAGCCCAGCACCGGCGCACCGGCCGCCGTCAACGACGAGGCCATCCGCCTGCTCCAGAGCGGCGAACCGCTCGGCTACACCCCGGCCACGGGCCTGCGCGAGCTGCGCGAGGCCATCGCCGGACACCACGCCCGCACCCACGGGATCGCGGTCGACCCCGACGAGGTGGTGGTGACGACCGGGAGCAGCGGAGGGTTCCTGCTCGCCTTCCTCGCGGCGTTCGAGGCCGGCGACCGGGTGGCGATCGCGCGGCCCGGCTACCCCTGCTACCGCAACGTGCTGACGGCCCTGGGCTGCGAGGTCGTGGAGCTCCCGACCGGTCCCGAGACCCGCTTCCAGCCGAGCGTGGAGCAGGTCGCCGCCCTCGTCGACGACGCTGCCGCAGGCGGGCTGAGCGGCCTGGTGGTGGCCAGCCCGGCCAATCCCACCGGCACCATGCTGCTCCCGAGCGAGCTCGCCGCGCTGGCGTCGTACTGCGAGGACGCGGGGGTGCAGCTGATCAGCGACGAGATCTACCACGGCATCGAGTACGCGCCGCTCGTCGCCGGCGGGGAGCGTCTGGCGCGCTCGGCATGGGAGACGAGTCGCGAGGCGGTGGTCTTCTGCTCGTTCTCGAAGTACTTCTCGATGACGGGCTGGCGCATCGGGTGGATGCTGGTGCCCGAGCGGCTCCGGCGAGCCGTCGACGTCCTGGCGGGCAACTTCACGATCTGCCCGCCCGTTCTCGCGCAGCGCGCCTGCCTCGCGGCGTTCACCGAGTCGTCGTACGCCGAGCTCGACGCGCACGTCGACCGCTACGCCGCCAACCGGCGGATCCTCCTCGACGGCCTGCCACGCCTGGGGATCACCCGGCTGGCTCCGGCCGACGGCGCCTTCTACGTGTACGCCGACGTCGGGCACCTCACCGACGACTCGATGGCCTTCACCCACCACCTGCTCGCCACCACCGGGATCGCGATCGCCCCGGGCGTCGACTTCGACACCGTCGACGGCGGCCGGTTCGTGCGCTTCAGCTTCGCCGGCGAAGGGGCCGACATCGAGCAGGCGCTCGAGCGCCTAGCCGTGGCCCTGCCACGGGACTAATCTCGCAAGTCTCGGGATTTTCGTGGTCGGACGTATCTCGGGGCGTCGTGGCCGCTCCTGTTGAGAGACAAGTCCACCTCGAAAGGACGATCCATGAAGTTCTCACGTCCCACCCTCACCGGCATCCTCGCGATGCTCGCCCTGTGCGTCGCCATCTCGGGCACTGCGTTCGCGGCAGGCGCCCTGCCGAAGAACAGCGTCGGCGCCAAGCAGATCAAGACCAACGCCGTGCGCAGCTCCGACATCAAGAACGGTTCCGTCGGTCTCAACGACCTCAAGGGCTCGGTCGTCAGCACGTTCTCCAACCACGCCCCCACGGCGTACCAGGAGGCCAACAGCACCATCCAGTTCGTCGGCGCCGCGACCGCCACGTTCGCCTCGATGGACATCGACAAAGGTGGCGACTACCTGATCACCGCCAACCTCCGGGTCTTCCCGAAGGTCGGCAACCCCGGCGACAACCTGTACTGCGACATCACCGGCGGCAGTGGAAACATCGGCATCGTCAACCACGGCGTCGACATGCCCGCGGGCGTCGCCCAGGTCACGATGCACGGGATCCTGGCGGACATCTCGGCCGGCACCACCCTCGACCTGAACTGCCGGGCGACGAACAACGAGATCACCCTCACCTACGAGTGGACCGCAGTCCAGGTCGATCTCCAGTAGGTCCGTTGGTCCTGCCCAGCACCGACTGGTCGCCGGCCCGGTCCCCCTCAGGGGGCCGGGTCGGTTCCGGTGTCGGCGTCGATCGCGGGTCAACCGGTCGTGCCGACCGGCACCCGCGGCTCGGCCTCGCCGAGGTCGCGCACGAACGCCTTCCTGATGAAGCCGTTGCGGATCCGCTGCGGGTGGTTGCCGACCTCGATGGTGTCGACGATGCGCGCCTTGCGGTAGGAGATGCGCGAGATGGTGTCCGTGCCGCTCCAGGAGATGTAGCAGTACTTGCCGTCCCAGCTCGGGGTCACCCAGTAGGGCTTCTCGCCGCCCTTGAGCAGCCGGGTGCGCTTGAAGGACTTGGTCCGCACGATCGTGGCGTAGTCGCTCATCGTGCCGGCGACGCAGAGCCGGGTGCCCTGGGGGTTCATGGCGATCCCGTGGTGGGCGGAGTCGAGGACGTACTCCTCGCGGGGCGTGTCCTTGACCAGGTTGGGCAAAACCCCATAAGGTTGTATAGCAAAGTAAATATAAGTTATTGAAAATAATAAGATAATCATTTGATTTTTGAATTATTTTATCTACTATTAATTTAATATAATACCACTTAGTCAGTTTAAACTTTAATAATTAAAAGTTCTGTAATTGCAAATAAATCCTAATATTAAATCTGATATGACATAAAATTAATTGTTTTAAGAGACCTAATATTTTAGATATTATATTTTAATGGGTCAACATAATGAACATATTATAAAATCATACACCTCTATTCCGTATACTTTGCTCTATATTATAAGTTAATATAATTATTTGTATTCTACTTTAATTTCAACGATGTACCCCTTCACTTATCATAATTAATAACTGGTCGTAAATGCAACTCAGTAACTTATGTTGACTTAGCCATAGCTTCGAAATCCCACAATTCAAAATAATCTTTTTAATACCGAAATCTATTAACCTGTAATGTAACAATAGTACTAAAACTACAGACCATAATAATTTTAATTCACATCTTAGATCGGAGTTACCATCTCATTAGTAGTCATTGATGATGCACTCACCATAAATTTAAAAACCTTTGCCAATGAGCATTAATTTGAATTAAAATCCAAACTCTTCTCAATTTATTCAGCTTTAGACTGTTTAAATTGAATAAAATAAATCTGAAGAAACCCTAGAATTTATAAAGAATCAATTTTAATAATCATCGAGCAATGATTAGTAATCATGTACTTGCCCGTGTAGCTGCGGAGCAAGGAATCTTAAAGTAGAGTAATAGATAGTACCCTAAAAATAATTAGAAACTTAAATGATATAAAATAGGGATGATGAAATTACACTCAAAGAGCTTTTTCAATAGAAGACTTCAAAGGAGATATCTTGCAAGTATATTGATAAAGAAAACACTGAAGATAAAGACATGAGTGAAATTGATCTCATGAGAAAGAAGCTGCATTTATCTCCCAAATAATAAATAGTAGTCATAGATGGATGTGACATCCCAGAAGCTTAAATACCTCATAGAAAATTCATGCCTTCTTCTAAATAATATAAATTGATAAAGATATTTAAGCCGAGAGAGACGCCGATGGTACTTGAGTTTTTTATGCAAACATGAGGGATGCAATTTCATTTTAAGAAAGTGGGGAAACTTGTTTGATCACTTGCGCATACATACCTTAGAAAAACCTTTCAGATGCCCTGTTAATAAATGTTCTAAAGCCTTTGCACAAAAGAGCAATATGGTTAAACACTTCAAAAATCATGAGAAGCCATTTTTGAAATGTTATAATTGCAAGAAAATAATACCTAATAAAAAAATAATAAACATCACTAAAGACATTTGGATTCCGAAAACTAAAGCTTAAACAAGCGCGAAAGATTGGAACTTGGAGCTGAAATGAAAACAATCTTCTAAGTTCAAAAAGTAGGAAAGATATAAAAAGGGTGCTAAGAGAGCTCTGAAGATCTTGATTCCGAGAGTGATATATACTCATTTTAAGAATTAAATAGTTTATAAGATAATTGTGAATTATCTATTAACATCCATAATCCTCAAATTACTACAAATTAAAATCCAACTACTCAGTCTGTCTAATAAAAAAATTACGAAGTCTAGGTTATCCTTGAAAATGAATAAATGATAGATTAAATTAATTTTTAACAGTGAAATCCTATTAAGAGATAATAGCTACTATTCTCATTATTTTATAATTTCAAACAATTACAAATCACCAGATGGCAATTTCTCAAATAAAATATATTAACTAGTATCTAATAAGTTTCTTAAATTAGTAATTTTAAAAATTTTGAGAATTCGCATTTTTATTTTAAGTTTTTTATTCACGCACTTTATAAATCACATTTTCATCGAATTTTTTGTTTTATGGGGTTTTGGGGTTTTGGGGTTTTGGGGTTTTGGGGCGGCGGGGTACCACCAGGTTTCTACCACCACGTCAGCCACGACTGGCAGGACCCGCTGGCGACGATCCGGCTATCGGCGGAGGGCGCCTGGAGTACCAGGCCGCTGTTCCTGCCCGGGCACGCGCCGATGGACCTGTTCATGCGGGACAGCAAGCGCGGGGTGCAGCTCTACGTCAAGCGGGTGTTCATCATGGACGACTGCGAGGCGCTCGTCCCGGAGTACCTGCGCTTCGTCAAGGGCGTCGTCGACGCCAACGACCTGTCGCTGAACATCTCCCGGGAGATCCTGCAGCAGGACCGGCAGATCCAGCTGATCCGCAAGCGGCTGGTCAAGAAGGTGCTCTCCACCGTGAAGACGATGCTGGACGACGACGCCGGAGAAGTACGCGACGTTCTGGTCCGAGCTCGGGCGCGCGGTCAAGGAGGGCCTGCTCTCCGACCACGACAACCGGCAGGCCATCCTGGAGATCTGCTCGTTCCCGTCCACGCACGACGCGGAGAAGCCGACGACGCTGCGCGACTAATCGCGCGGATGCCCGAGGGCCAGGACGCGATCTACTACATGACCGGCGAGTCGCGGTCGGCGCTGGAGAACTCCCCGCACATGGAGGCGTTCCGCGCCAAGGGCTACGAGGTGCTGCTGCTCACCGACCCGATCGACGAGGTGTGGGTCGAATCGGTGCCGGAGTTCGAGGACAAGCCGCTGGCCTCGATCGCCAAGCGGCGAGGTCGATCTGGGCGGCGACGAGGTCGACGAGGACACCAAGCAAGGGCTTCGACGCCCTGATCACCTGGATGGCCGCGACCCTGGCCGACGACGTCAAGGAGGTCCGGCTGTCGCACCGGCTGACCGACTCGCGCGGCGTGCCTGGTCGGCGACCCCGGCGACATGACGCCGACGCTGGAGAAGATGTACCGCGCGATGGGCCAGGAGCCGCCGAAGGTCAAGCGGATCCTGGAGCTGAACCCGCAGCACGCGCTGGTCACCGGCCTGCGAAGGCCGCACACGAGCACCCGGCCGGACGATCCGGCCCTGGCCGACACCGCACGGCTGCTCTACGGGATGGCGCTGCTGGCCGAGGGCGGCGAGCTGGCCGAGCCGGCGGCGTTCGTGGCGACCCTGTCGCGCCAGCTGGCGCAGACCCTGGGCTGAGCGGCGCGGCGTCGATGGTCCGTTCGGCCCCTCTCGGGTGAGCGGGGTTCCGCTCCCGGTGCGGGTGGGGGCACGGTGTCATCCACCCGCGACGCCGCTGGAGGGACCCGTGACCGCGCACCATCCCGTGCCCCGGCGGATCGGGCGCCGCTCCCTGCTCGCGTCGGCGGGGCTGGGCCTGGCCGGGTGGGCGCTGGGCGGGTGCGCCGCGGGCGGCGGGCCGCGGACGGTGCGCACGGCCACCTACATCCCGGAGTCCTACGACGACCTCTACCCCGGCGTCCAGAGCGACGCTGGACACCGTGACCGCGGGCGGGCGCCGACCTTCGACATCTTCGACGGCGGCACGCTGCTCGGGGCCGAGCAGCTGCTGCCCGGGCCTGCTCCTGGGCGCCGCCGACCTCGTGTTCCAGACCAGCTCCTACGTGTCCTCGAGTTCCCGCGCTCGGCGCGATGGAGCTCCCTTCGGCACCGAGGACTACGCCCGGCACCGCGGGCGATCGATCCCGACGGGCCCGCTGTTCGCGCTGGTCAACGAGCAGCTGGCGGCGAAGGACGTCCGGCTGCTCGGCGGGATGCCGTCACCTTCGAGTACCTGTGGACGGTCGACCGGCCGATCCGCCGACCCGAGGACGGCGCGGCATGCGCATCCGCGTGGCCGGCGAGATCGAGGGCGAGACGGTCAAGGCGCTCGGGGCGGCCCCGGTGTCGATGGGGTCCGCCGAGGTCTTCGAGGCGCTCCAGCGCGGCACGATCGACGGGATGATGAGCTACGTCGGCACCGTCGTCTCCCGCGACCTGCAGTAGATCGTCCGCTACGGGACCCGCGCCAATCGGCGCGTACACGGTCGACGCGTACTGCCGCGCCGACTGGTACGCCGCGCCGACCCGCGCACCCGCGCCGCGCTCGACGACGGCGGCCGCGCGCTCTACCGCGACGGCACCGGGTCATGGCCGCGGGTGCACCAGGACGAGTACCTGCCGGCGGTCGCCGCGGGCGGGGTCGAGCTGGTCGAGCCGACGCCGGCCGAGCTCGCGGCGTTCCGCGCGGCCGTCCGCGCCCGTGCCGGGCGCTGCGGAGCTGCTCGGCGACCCGGCCGTGGCCGACCGGGCCGCTCGGACGATCGAGACGCGTGAGGGCACGCATGGTGCTCACCGGTCCGGCGGGCGGTGCTGCCTGCACCGGGGCATGGCCGTCGCCGCGATGGTCGGTCGGGCGATGGTGCTGACCATCACCTACGACGCGCTGGCGCGGTACCTGTTCGCCGCCCCGACCGACTGGGCCTACCCGCTGAACGCGGCCGGGGTGCTCGCCGCGACCGTGCTCGCGATCCCGCACCTGTACGCCACGGGCGGCCACATCGCCCTCGACCTCGTCCACCGCGGTCTGTCGCCCCGCGCCCGCCGGGTGGCCGACGCTGGTCGACCGGCCGGACGGCGCGTTCCTCGGGCTGGTGCTGGCGGTCACGGCGGCGCGCTCGGCGGCCGTGGGCTCGAGCGCGGGCTGACCGGCGCCGGCACGTTCAGCATCCCGCTGCTGGATCCCCGACCTCGTGCTGGCGTGTCCGGGGTCTTCCTGGTGGTCGCCGCGCTGCTGTTCCCGCCGCACCCCGCCCGACGAAGCCGCCGGCCGCGGTGCCCGGCGGCCGGCCGCGACCGCGCCGACGCGCGGCGCGGGGCCGACGACGAGGGAGCGGCACGCTGATGGCGGACGGACTGGTCGTCGGGCTGGCCATCGTGCTGCTGGTGGTCCTCATCGGCCTGCGCGACGCCGATCTTCGTCGCGCTCGGCCTGTCCGGCGTCGCCGGGCTGCTGGTCCTCGGGCGGGCTGCCGCGGTGGAGCTGGTGCCGCTCGCCCTGAACGCGCAGCTGCAGGAGTACGCGCTCGTCGCCGCCCCGCTCTACATCCTGCTCGGGGAGGCGCTCGCGGTCAGCGGGCTCGGCGCGACCTGTTCGCCGCCGCCCACCGGTGGTTCACCCGGGTGCCCGGCGGGCTGGCGGGCCTCGGCGGTCGGCTCGTCGACGGTGTTCGGCGCGATGTCCGGGGTCGCGATCCGCTCGGTCGCGGTGATCGGGCGGATGGCCGTGCCGGAGATGCTCGCGCGGGGGTACCGGCCGGCGTTCGCCAGCGGGTCGGTGCGCGGCCTCCGGGGCCCTGGCCATGCTCATCCCGCCGAGCCTGATGTTCATCCTGTACTCGTCGATCACCGGCGAGAGCG
>CAVXGJ010000002.1:0-67521 GCA_963761285.1 uncultured Actinomycetota bacterium
TGAGCGCAGCCCTGGCCGCGGGCTAGTCCTGAGCCTTCGGATGGCGCCGGTAGGTCGAGACGTGGGGGTCCCCCGCCACCCAGAATCGCCAAGGCCGCTGGGCCTCCAGCCGCAGTCCTACCCGCGGTCCGCTGGCGATCGAAGACGGTTGCCCGGCGCCGATCTCGAGGCGCACCGGCCCGAGGGCGAGGTCTCCCCCACCCTGTGAGAGGTCGATGCCCAGCGACCGGCACAGCAGTGCGGGCCCACGCGCCAGATCGACGTCCTTCGCGCCCGGTCGTCGCGATCGCGCGGCGTCGCGACCCTCGATCACCTCGCCGGCTCGCATCAGCACGGCAGCAGCGGTGCCGTCGGCACCGACCACGACATTGGCGCACACGTGCATCCCGTAGCTGAGGTAGCAGTACAGAGCACCGGGCGGACCGAACATGATCGCGCTTCGCGGGGTCGGCCCACGGAACGCATGTGAGCCGGCGTCGGACGTACCGCCATACGCCTCGACCTCGGTGAGGCGCACGGCGACCTCTCCATGGCGGAGCACCGCACCGAGGAGTCGGGGCGCGACCTCCTCGACCGGGCCCTGGAGGTCAGACCAGGCGGTCACGCAGGCCCGCCACGCACGAGACGACCTCGTTCAGCTGCTCCTCGACTCGCTCGGGGGCCGTGCCGCCGCGTCCGGAGCGGGCTGCGACCGAGCCCGCCACCGTGAGCACGTCGCGCACCGCCGGTCGCAGGTGGGGCGAGATCTCGAGAAATTGCTCGTCGGTGAGCTCGTGGAGCTCGATGCCGAGGTCCTCACAGCGCTGCACGCACGCGCCCGCCACCTCGTGCGCGATCCGGAAGGCGACTCCCTCGCGCACCAGCCACTCGGCGACGTCCGTGGCGAGCGAGAACCCTTGGGGCGCGAGCTCGGCCATCCGCTCGGTCTGGAAGTCGAGGGTCGCGATCATTCCGGTGAAGGCAGGCAGCAGGACGAGCAGCGTGTCGACCGAGTCGAACACCGGCTCCTTGTCCTCTTGAAGGTCGCGGTTGTAGGCCAGGGGCAACGCCTTGAGGGTGGCCAGCAACCCGGACAGGTTTCCGATCAGCCGACCGGCCTTGCCTCGGGCCAGCTCGGCGATGTCCGGGTTCTTCTTCTGCGGCATGATGCTCGACCCGGTCGACCACGAGTCGTGCAAGCGGACGAACCCGAACTCCCGCGTCGACCAGAGGATGACTTCCTCGGCCAGCCGACTGACGTCCACCCCGATCTGGGCGCACACGAAGGCGAACTCGGCGACGAAGTCTCGCGCCGACGTGCCGTCGATGGAGTTGGCACTCGACCCGGTGAAGCCCAGCTCCAGGGCGACAGCGACCGGGTCCAGCCCCAGGGTCTGTCCGGCCAAGGCACCCGAACCGTACGGCGAGTCGTCCTTGACGCGAGCGTCCCAGTCGAGGAGCCGATCGACATTGCGCAACAGCGGTTGCGCATGGGCCAGCAGGTGGTGGCCCAGCAGCACTGGTTGGGCGTGCTGGAGGTGCGTGCGACCGGGCATCACCGCATCGCGATGGGCCTCGGCCTGCCCCACGAGAGCCTCGACGAGCGCGAGGACGTCGTGTGCGACGAGCCGCGCGTGGTCGCGCAGGAACATCTTGAAGAGCGTGGCGACCTGATCGTTGCGGCTGCGTCCGGCGCGCAGCCGTCCACCCACGTCGGGGCCGACCTCCTCCAGCAGGAGTCGCTCCAGGGCGCCGTGCACGTCCTCGTCGGAGGGGTCGGGCTGCAGCGCGCCCTCGTGGTACCGCTCCATGAGCGCTGCCAGACCGCGTTCGAGCTCGGCGGCCGCAGCATCGTCGAGCAGCCCTGCCCGGTGCAGTGCATGCGCGTGGGCCTGCGAGCCCGCCAGGTCGTACGGCGTCAGCCGCCAGTCGAAGTGCGTGGAGCGCGACAACGCCTCCAGCTCGGGTGACGGTCCCCCGGCAAAGCGTCCACCCCAGAGCTTCCCGGTGTTGGTGGCTTCCTGCTTGTCGTTCACGGTGCGTCCTTCACTGCGGCCACGGCCGCGGTCATGATGTCGGGCAGGTCCGGCCACATGAGGCGGCCGTCCAGGGCAGCTTCCTCGGGGGTCAGCCACCGGGCCTCGAGCACATTGCCGATCTCGAGCTCCTCGAGGTGGTCGAAGCTGATCTCCACGTCACGCCGCAGCGCCATCGCGAAGCAGGTCGAGTCGCCGAGATAGTGCACGCCGTCGAAGCTGAACTCGGTGACCACCCGTCGTACGGCGCCGGTGAGGTCGCCGGGAACGGCGCGCACGCCGGTCTCCTCGTGCAGCTCTCGCACCGCGGCCTGCTGCAGGCTCTCCCCTGGGTCGACCGAGCCGCCGATCGTGCCCCAGTAGTGCTCGTCTGGTCGGGACGGGTCCCGCTCCAGCAAGAGCAAGCAGGCGCCGTCGCCGGAGACCGGGATGACCCGTGCCGCGGTGCGAGGGGTGGGTGCCATCAGTCGGTGCCGAACTCCATCGCAGCGGCATCCAGCGCGATCTCGCTGGTGTCGGCCTCGGCTGCCGGGTTGGCGGTGATCCGGTCGGCGCCGCCCTGCTCGATCTCGCCGAAGAGGGTGCCGTTCTCGACGAGCACCTGACCCTGGTTGAGCGGCTGCGCGGCGTACTGCTCGAGCAGCGCGCGCGAGTCGGCGATGTCGAGGTTGCGCATCGTGAGCTGACCGATCCGGTCGACAGGACCGAACGCGGCGTGCTCGGTGCGCTCCATCGAGAGCTTGTCGGGGTGGTAGGAGAACGCCGGGCCGTCGGTGCGCAGGACCGTGTAGTCCTCGCCGCGGCGCAGCCGGATGGTGACCTCGCCGGTGACGACCGAGGCGATCCAGCGCTGGGTCGACTCCCGGATCATGAGCGCCTGCGGGTCCAGCCAGCGGCCTTCGTAGAGCAGGCGACCGAGACGACGGCCCTCGTGGTGGTAGTGCGCGATGGTGTCCTCGTTGTGGATCGCGTTGACGAGGCGCTCGTAGGCGATGAAGAGCAGGCCCATGGCCGGGGCCTCGTAGACGCCGCGCGACTTGGCCTCGATGATCCGGTTCTCGATCTGGTCCGACATCCCGAGGCCGTGCCGGCCACCGATCTGGTTGGCCAGGTGGACCAGCTCGACGGCGGCCTCGGGTCCTTCGAAACGCTTGCCGTCGATCGAGACGGGGCGGCCCTGCTCGAAGCCGATCGTGACGTCCTCGGTCGCGATCTCCACCGACGGGTCCCAGAACTTCACGCCCATGATCGGCTGGACGTCCTCGAGGGAGGCGTCGAGGTGCTCGAGGGTCTTGGCCTCGTGAGTGGCACCCCAGATGTTGGCATCGGTGGAGTAGGCCTTGGCCTTGCTGTCGCGGTAGGGCAGTCCACGCTCGGTGAGCCACTGGCTCATCTCGTCGCGGCCGCCGAGCTCCTCGACGAAGTCGGCGTCGAGCCAGGGCTTGTAGATGCGCAGCTCGGGGTTGGCGAGCAGCCCGTAGCGGTAGAAGCGCTCGATGTCGTTGCCCTTGAACGTCGAGCCGTCGCCCCAGATGTCGACGCCGTCCTCGTGCATCGCGCGCACCAGCATGGTGCCGGTGACGGCGCGCCCGATCGGGGTGGTGTTGAAGTAGGTGCGCCCGCCGGAGCGGACGTGGAAGGCCCCGCACGCCAGCGCCGCGAGCCCCTCCTCGACCAGCTGGGTCTTGCAGTCGAGGTGGCGGGCCAGCTCGGCGCCGTACTCCATCGCGCGCCCGGGGACGCCGGCGATGTCGGGCTCGTCGTACTGCCCGATGTCGGCGGTGTAGGTGCACGGGACGGCACCCTTCTCGCGCATCCAGGCGACCGCCACCGAGGTGTCGAGACCTCCGGAGAAAGCGATGCCGACGCGCTCGCCGACGGGCAGGGAGGTGAGGACCTTGCTCAAGATGTTTCCTTACGTTGTCTGTGGGTTGGCCCGGGAGGGGCGAGTCAGTAGGAGGGCACTGGCGAGCTGGCCGCCAGCGCCAGGAATCGTCGAGCCAGCGCGTCGCCGCCGGCCGGGTCGCGCCCGATCACCAGCACGGTGTCGTCGCCGGCGATGGTGCCGAGGACGTCGGGCAGCTCGGCCTTGTCGAAGGCCGAGCCGAGGAACTGGGCCGCGCCCGGCGGAGTGCGGAGCACGACCAGGTTGGCACTGGCGTCCGCGCTCACGAGCAGCTCCCCACACAAGCGGCTGAGCCGCGCCAGCGCGGACGCGGTCTCGCCGGGCGAGGACAGCCGTCGGTCGCCTCCCTCACCGGGCACCGCGTAGACCAGCGACCCGGACGACGAGCGCACCTTGAGCGCGTCGAGCTCGACGAGGTCGCGCGACAGCGTGGCCTGGGTGACCCGCAACCCCTCGCCGGCCAGCAGGTCGGCGAGCTCGGTCTGGGAGTGCACCTCGTGGTGGGTGACCAGCTCGATGATGCGCTGGTGGCGGGCGCTCTTGGTCGGCGGGACCATGCTCATCAGTCCTCCTCGGCAGCGTGGTCGAGGAGGAAGGCCAGCAACGCCTTCTGTGCGTGCCGGCGGTTCTCGGCCTCGTCCCAGACGACGCTCTGCGGACCGTCGAGCACGTCGGCGGCGATCTCCATGCCGCGGTAGGCCGGCAGGCAGTGCAGGGCGATGGCGTCGGGGCGGGCCGCGGCCATCAGCTCCGAGGTCAGGGCGAACGGCGTGAAGACCGAGGCGCGAGCAGCCTGCTCGCTCTCCTTGCCCATCGAGATCCAGGTGTCGGTCACGACGACGTCGGCCCCGGTCACCGCCTCGACGGGGTCGCTGACGGAGGTCGCGGTGCCACCGGTCTGCTCGCCGATCTCGTTGGCGCGGGCGAACATCGCGGCGTCGGGCACGTAGCCCTCGGGAGCGCTGACCCGCACGTGCATCCCGGCGGTGGCACCACCGAGGAGCCAGGAGTTGCCCATGTTGCAGGCGCCGTCACCCAGGAAGGCCACGGTCAGCCCGCTCAGGTCGCCCTTGTGCTCACGGATCGTGAGCAGGTCGGCGATGACCTGGCAGGGGTGGAAGTCATCGGTCAGCGCGTTGACGACCGGCACACCGGCGTGGGCGGCCATCAGGTCGAGGTCGCTCTGGAAGAAGGTGCGCCACACGATGACGGCCACCTGGCGGCCCAGCACCCGGGCGACGTCCTCGACCGACTCGCGGATGCCGATCCCGGCAAGCTTGCCCTCGACGAGCATCGGGTTGCCCCCCAGCTCGGCGATGCCGGCGGCGAACGACGTCTGTGTGCGCAGGGTCGGCTTGTCGAAGATCATCGCGACCGACTGCGGACCGGCGAGCGGGCGGCGCTCGAACGGCGCAGCCTTCAGCTTGGCGGCGAGATCGAGCACGTGGGCCTGCTCGGCCGGGCTGAGGTCGTCGTCGCGGAGGAAGTGGCGCATCAGGAACCCCTGGCAGCCTGGGCGAGGATCGCGGGCCAGGCGGCGCTGAACGCGCGCACGTCGTCCGCGCTGAGCACCAGCGGCGGAGCGAGGCGCAGCCGGGACGGGCCGGTCATGTTGATGATGTACCCGGCGTCCTGGGCAGCCGCGACCACGTCGGCGGCGTACTCGCCGTCGAGCTGGATCCCGACGAGAAGGCCGTGGCCTGCGACCGCGGTGACCTGGTCGGCCGCCAGCAGCGATGAGCGCAGCTCGTCACCGCGCGCCACCGCGTTGGCCATCAATGACTCGGTCTCGATGGTGGCCAGGACGGCGAGGGCGGCCGCGCAGGCGACCGGGTTGCCGCCGAAGGTGGTGCCGTGGTTGCCGGGCTGGAGCAGGTCGCCGGCGGCACCGAGGGCGATGCAGGCGCCGATCGGGAAGCCGCCGCCGAGCCCCTTGGCGAGGGTGACGATGTCGGGCACGACGCCCGCACGCTGGTGCTCGAACCAGAGCCCGGTGCGGCCGATGCCGGTCTGGATCTCGTCGATCCACAGCAGCGAGCCGTGAGCGGTGGTGATCTCGCGAGCCGCGGCGAGGTAGCCGTCGGGGGGCACGATGACTCCGGCCTCTCCCTGGATGGGCTCGAGGAGCACGGCTGCGGTCTGGTCGGTGACCGCGGCGGCGAGTGCGTCGGCGTCGCCGTACGGGACGAAGGTGACGTGACCGGGCAGCGGCTCGAACGGAGCGCGGTAGGCCTCCTTCGAGGTGAGCGCGAGCGCGCCCATGGTGCGGCCGTGGAAGCCGCCCTCGGCGACGACGACGTGCGTGCGGCCCGTACGACGACTCAGCTTGAAGGCCGCCTCGACGGCCTCGGTGCCGGAGTTGGTGAAGAAGACCTTGCCGGCCCCGTGACCGAGGAGGTCGAGCAGCGTCTCGGCCAGCTCGATCTGCGGCGGGCTGGCGAAGAAGTTGGAGATGTGTCCGAGCGTGGCCATCTGCTCGCTCACGGCCGCGACCAGCGCCGGGTGGGCATGGCCGAGCGCGTTGACGGCGATCCCGCCGAGGAGGTCGACGTACTGCTTGCCGTCGGCATCCCACACGTGGACGCCCTCTCCGCGCACGAGGGCCAGCTTCGGTGGACCGAAGGTGTTCATCAGCGAGGCGGCGTAACGCTTGCCGTAGCCCAGACCGCTGTCCTGGGATTCCTCAGCCATCGGAGTCACGCGCCTTCCTGGTCTTCGTCTCCACCCCCGGCAGCACCTGAGTGCCGACGCCCTCCTTGGTGAAGAGCTCGAGCAGCACGGCGTGCGGCTCGCGGCCGTCGACGACCGTGGCGCGCGGGACGCCGTTCTGCACGGCCTGGAGGCAGGCCCCCATCTTCGGGACCATGCCGCTGGCCAGGCTCGGGAGCATCGCGGCCAGCGACTCGGGGCTGATCTCGCCGATGACGTCGTCGGAGGCCGGCCAGTCGAGGAAGAGGCCCTCGACGTCGGTGAGCACGAGCAGCTTCTCGGCCTTCAGCGCCACGGCGAGCGAGGCAGCGGCGGAGTCGGCGTTGACGTTGTGCACGAGGCCGTCGGCGTCAGGGGCGACGCTGGACACGACCGGGATCCGGCCGGCCTCGATGATGTCGAGCACCGCCTCGGGGAAGACCTTGGTGACTTCGCCGACCAGACCGAGGTCGACCTCCTCGCCGTCGACGATCGTGTTGGTCTGGGTGGCGGTGAAGAGTCCGCCGTCCTCGCCGGACAGCCCGACGGCCAGCGGGCCGTGCTCGTTGATCAGCCCGACCAGCTCGCGCTGCACCTTGCCGACCAGGACCATCCGCACGACATCCATGGCCTCGGGGGTGGTGACGCGCAAGCCGCCCTTGAACTCCGACTCGATGCCGAGCTGGTCGAGCATCGCCGAGATCTGAGGTCCGCCGCCATGGACGATGACGGGCTTGAAGCCGGCCATCCGCAGGAACACGACGTCCTCGGCGAAAGCGCGCTTGAGATCGTCGTCGATCATCGCGTTGCCGCCGTACTTGATCACCACGATTTTGCCGTGGTAGGCCTTCAGCCAGGGCAGCGCGCCGGCGAGCGTGCGCGCCTTGGCCTGGTCAGGCTTGCTGGTGTCGAAGGCGTCGGGGACGAGGCTGGAGTCATTGTTCATGATGAGTACGCACTGTTCTCGTGGACGTAGGCATGGGTCAGGTCGTTGGTCCACACGGTGGCTCGCTCCGTGCCGGACTTGAGGTCGATGGTCACGGTGACCTCGCGGGGCTCGAGGTCGACGCCGGCCGGGTCCTCGGCGGGCGTCGAGGCCCGGCACACCCAGACGCCGTTCATCGCGACGTCGAGGTCTGCGGGGTCGAAGGCTGCCCCGGTGGTGCCGAGCGAGGCCAGCACTCGTCCCCAGTTGGGGTCCTTGCCGAAGACGGCGGCCTTGAAGAGGTTGCTGCGCGCGACGCTGCGACCGACCTCGACGGCGTCGTCCTCGGTCGCGGCGTTGACGGTGGTGATCGCGATCTCGTGATCGGCACCCTCGGCATCGCGGAGCAGCTGCATCGCCAGGTCGGTGCAGACCTGGGTCAACGCGTTGGTGAAGTCGGGAAGGCCGGGCGTGATCCCGCTGGCCCCGCTCGCCATGACGGTGACGGTGTCGTTGGTCGACATGCAGCCGTCGGAGTCGAGCCGGTCGAAGCTCACCCGGGTCGCGGCTCGCAGGGCCGCGTCGAGGTCGGCGGCCGGCACGACGGCGTCGGTGGTGATGACGACGAGCATCGTGGCGAGCTGCGGGGCGAGCATCCCGGCGCCCTTGGCCATGCCGCCGATGCTCCAGCCGGCGCCTTCGACGACGGCCTGCTTGCTGACCGAGTC
This sequence comes from uncultured Actinomycetota bacterium, assembly GCA_963761285.1. GTDB lineage: Bacteria > Actinomycetota > Actinomycetes > Propionibacteriales > Nocardioidaceae > Nocardioides. Next base: position 8,263 of record CAVXGJ010000002.1, read on the forward strand.
GGTGGTCATGATCGCCTGCGCGGCGTCGTCGCCGGCAGTGTCGCTGAGCGCGGCGTGGGCGGCGTCGACCCCGGCGAGCAGGTCGTCGCGCGAGTTGGCCAGGCCGATGAGTCCGGTCGAGCAGACGACGACGTCGATGGCTGCGACGCCGACCCGCTCGGCGACGCGCTCGGCGACGCTGTGCGTGGTCTGGAAGCCGTCGGCACCGGTGTAGCAGTTGGCGCCACCGGAGTTGAGGACGATGGCGCGCACGACGCCGTCCTTGACGACCTCCTGGCTCCACAGGATCGGGTTGGCCTTGCAGCGGTTGGCGGTGAAGACGCTCGCGGAGTCGAAGCGAGGGCCGTCGTTGACGACCAGGGCGAGGTCCTTCGCGCCGGTGGACTTGAGTCCGGCAGCAACTCCGGCCGCGCGGAACCCGACGGGATGAGTGATGGTCATGACTTGCTCTTTCCGGCCGGCGGCTTGGTGACCTTGACCCGCTTGGCCGGGACCGCCGCGTTGACGGTGTGGCCGTGGCCGCGCCAGGCGTCGGCGGCGCGGGCCGCGTCGTTCTGGGGGATCAGCAGCCAGTCGGTGTCGAAGGTCGAGACGACGAAGACGCTGATCTCCTCCTCGGCCAACGGGAACAGCAGCGCGAGGAGGACACCGGTGAGGGCGAAGTCGAGCGTGCCCTCGACCGCGAAGGCGGTGAAGCCGCGCTGGTGGCGGGCCTTGGTCGGCACGCTGCGTGCGGCACACACGACCGAGGTCTCGTGCGCCGTGGCGGTGACCGAGAAGATCGAGGAGGACTCGGCCCAGTCAGGGACCTCGGCCCCCGCGCCGAGGCGCACGACGGCCAGCGTCTCGGGGTACTCCTGGAGGGTGTAGGTGGGGGTGTCAGTGACGTCGAGCTCGGTCATGGGGCGATTCCTACCGTGGTGAGGCCCAGGCTCTCTTCGAGACCGAGCGCGAGGTTCATGCACTGGACGGCGGCGCCGCCGGTGCCCTTGGCGAGGTTGTCCACGGCCCCGACCGCGACGAGGCGGCGCGCCTCGACGTCGACGGTGACCTGGACGTGGACCGAGTTGGACCCGAGCACCGACTGGGTCTGGGGCCACAGGTCGGCGGGGAGCAGGTGGACGAACTGTTCGTCGGCGTAGGCCTGTGCATAGACCGCCCGCGCGTCCTCGGCCGACACATCGCCGACCAGGGGCGCCGAGCAGGTCGCGAGGATGCCCCGCGACATCGGGACGAGCATCGGGGTGAAGCTCACCGAGACGTCATGCTCGGTCAGGCCGCCGAGGTTCTGGATGATCTCGGGCGTATGACGGTGCACTCCCCCGACGCCGTAGGCGCTGGCGTTGCCCATCACCTCGCTACCGAGCAGATGGGGCTTGGCGGCCTTGCCGGCGCCGCTCGTGCCGGAGGCGGCGACCACGACGACGTCGGGCTCGATGATGCCGGCCGCCAGCGCCGGGGCGAGGGTGAGCGTGGAGACCGTCGGGTAGCAGCCGGGGACGGCGATCCGGCGCGCGCCGCGCAGGAGGTCACGCTGGCCGGGGAGCTCAGGCAGGCCGTAGGGCCAGGTGCCGGCGTGGGTGCCGCCGTAGAAGCGCTCCCACAGCGAGGCGTCGGCGAGACGGAAGTCGGCACCGCAGTCGATGACCACCACGTCGTCGCCCAGGGCCTCGGCGATCGCTCCGGACTGACCGTGCGGCAGACCGAGGAACACCACGTCGTGACCGGCGAGGGTCTCCGGGGTGGTGGGCTCCAGGATGCGATCGGCCAGCGGCACCAGGTGCGGCTGGAGGGCGCCCAGGGGCTGCCCGGCGTTGGAGCCGCCGGTCAGCGCACCGATCTCCACCCCCGGGTGGCCCAGGAGGAGGCGGAGCACCTCACCACCGGCGTAACCGCTGGCGCCGGCGACCGCTACGCGGGGTCGTTGCGAACTCGTCGTCATACGCATGACTATACATAGGACTGCATTGTTACTCACAATGCGGGTCCGATATCGAGGGGTGCCCGTCGGTGGTTCCGCCTACGGTGGCGACCATGATCTCGACGAGCCTGTCCCACAGCGCCTACCTCGACCATATCGCCTCCGAGTCCGCACGATTCCGCGCCGTGCTCGCCGGTGGCGATCCGACGACCCCGGTCCCGTCCTGCCCGGAGTGGACGGCCGCCGACCTGCTCTGGCACCTCGCCGAGGTGCAGTGGTTCTGGGGCCGGATCGTGACCGGTCGCCCCGCCGGCCCGGACGCCCTCGAGCACCCGGAGCGTCCGTCGTCGTACGACGAGCTGCTCGCCGCCTTCGACTCCTCGTCCGCCGGGCTGCTGGAGGCCCTGCGCTCAGCCGACCCCGCCGACACAGCGTGGACCTGGTCGTCGGAGCAGACCGTCGGGTTCACCTTCCGCCGCCAGGCCCACGAGGCCCTGATCCACCGCCTCGACGCCGAGCAGACCATGAGCGACGTCACGGCCCTCGACCCGGCCCTCGCCGCTGACGGAGTCCACGAGTGCCTCGCGGTGATGTACGGCGGCTGTCCCCCCTGGGGTCGGTTCACCCCCGGCCCCCAGCACGTCCGCCTCGACCTGACCGACGTGGACCTCTCGCTCTGGGTGTCGCTGGGTCGCTTCACCGGCACCGACCCGGACGACGGGGTCGCGCGCGACGAGGCCGACCTGTCGGTCGTCGAGGACCCCGGGGTCGAGCCCGCGGCGGTGCTGAGCGCGACCGCCGCGGCGATGGACGCGTGGATCTGGGACCGCTCCCCCGCCTCGGAGGTGGAGATGACCGGCGACCGAGCCGCGATCGATCAGCTCACGAAGATCCTCGGGCAACCCCTCAGCTGACGTGACCTCGGGCGTCAGGCCTGCTCGTAGTCGTGCTCGAGCTGGTCGCCGTCGTAGTCGAAGCAGGTCTGAGCTCCAAGGAGGAGCTCACTGGGAAAGGAGTACTTCTCGAGAACCCCACAGTCCCACGAGTCCTGCGTGCCCTGGATCTCCTGCCACGTGCCGTCGATCTCGGCCCAGAGCGCCGCATAGCCACCACACTCGTTGACCCCGCCGATCGCGAAGCCGTCAGTGCGGACGGCGTCCACCGTCACCCCCACGAAGGCGCCGTCACAGCTTGCGGAAGCGACCAGCTTCTGTGCGGTGGCGGCGACGAAACGTTTGAACGAGCGTGGCGAGCCTCGCAGCTGGGCGGCGTCGGCCCGGTCGTGCACCGTGACGCCGGCCGCCTCCCCTCCGGCGTAAGTGATGAGCTCGGGCTCAGTGGCCGAGCTGGACGTGGCTTCCGAGGTCGGCTCAGAGGTGGGCACAGACGTCGGTTCCGTGGTCGGCGACGACGAGGCCGACGCCTGCACTCCGGCCGAGGAGTCCGACGTGTTGCCGCAGCCGGTGAGCACTGAAAACGAGGCTGCGCCGAGGCAGAGGAACAGGGCCAGTCTCTGAGCCGGGCGCCGAGCCGGGAGCGAAGGTGAGGTCGTCATCAGTCGAGCCCCTCGACCTTGGTGACCGTCCACTGACCATCGATCAGCCGCACCCGGAGGTTGGAGCTCGTGCCGCCGCCCGAGGGGACGACGAGGTCAGAGCGGCACAGCCGGGAGTCACCGCTCACGCGACAACGCGGCGGGCGGACGAAGTCGAAGCCCTGATCGTGCAGGTCGACCATCCGACGTACGGCGGCCGGTGTGGCGTGCCGGCGGGCCGCCTTCGGTCGCTCGGCATTGATCCGCCGCACGACCTTGCGCGCCACGGCGATCGCGGTAGGACCCTCGGTCGCGGAGGCCGGCGTGGCCTCGACAGCCGGGGTGGAGGCCGTCGCGACTCCGGCGCTCTCGCCCGCGCCCGTCGCGGGATCCGTTGCCGGCGAGACAGCGGAGGACGCATCGTCGCCGCACGCTCCCAGGCTCAGGAGGGCCACGACGACGAGCGCCGAGCGAACGGAAGGGCGCCTGCTCAAGAAGGTGTTCATGCCCCTTCGACGCACGGCGCTAGCGAATTGTTGCCGCGCCCCGGAAGTTCAGCGCTGGACGGCCCCGACTCGTTCGGCGGCGGCCGCGACAGCAGCATCACGCGCCGCGCCGGTCTCGTCCTCGGTGAGCGTGCGGTCGGGTGCCCGGAACCGCAGCGCGAAGGCGAGGGACTTCTTGCCCTCCTCGACCTGCTCCCCCGTGTAGACGTCGAAGAGCCGGATCGACTCGAGCAGGTCACCGGCGCCGCTGCGCAGCGCACTCTCCACGTCGGCCACGGTCACCTCGGCGGCGACCAGGAGCGCGACGTCCTCCTTGGCCAGCGGGAAGGTGGAGAACTCAGGTCCCGGGACGACGTCGCGCGCATGGTTGAGCAGCACGTCGAGATCGATCTCGGCCACGGCACTGCGGGCCGGGATCCCGACGGCCGCGGCGACCTTCGGGTGGAGCTCGCCGGCGTGGCCCAGGACCGTGTCACCCACAGAGATCTCGGCGCACCGACCGGGGTGCCACGGGGCGAGCGAGGTCGCCCGCACGGTGACCTCGACGCCGAGCTCGGCGGCGAGGCGTCGTACGACGGCGATGGCGTCGGACCAGCCGGCTTCGCGCCCGGCGCCCCACCAGCCGCCACGCTCGCGCTCGCCGGCCAGGACGACGCCGAGATGCAGGGGTTGGCGCGGGATGGCGGCGAGCAGAGCGTCGAGCTCATCGGTCGTCGGGGCGCGGTCGACGCCGTAGATGGGCGCGGTGCCGCCAACGGTCGGGAACGCGACGGTGCCGGTCTCGAAGAGCGTCACTCCGGGGGCGCCGCGACCGAGGTTGCGCGCTGCTGTGCGCAGCAGGCCGGGCAGCAGCGTCGTGGTGTAGGACGGCTCCTCGGCCGAGAGCGGGTTGGCCAGGCGGACCGTGCTGCGGCGTACGTCGTCAGCCGACAGGCCGAGCTGGTCGAAGGCGGCCTCCCCCACGAAGGGGAAGCTGATGACCTCCACGCAGCCGGCGCCCGCGAGCGTGCGCCCGATCCGACGCCGCAGACGCTGGCCACGGCTCAGCCCGCGGCCGGCGCCCGGGGTGGGGAGCACCGACGGCACCTGGTCGTAGCCGACGATCCGTGCCACCTCTTCGACCAGGTCGTAGGGGTCGGTGATGTCGGGGCGCCACGTGGGCGGGGTGACGGTGAGGGTGTCGCCGTCACGCACGACCGAGCAGCCGACGCTCTCGAGGGCGGCGACGGTCGTCTCCGCAGTGATCGGCATGCCGCTGATGCGGGCAGGAAGCTCGGCCGAGGCGACGATCGTCGCGCTGTCCGGCACGCTCCCGACGACGGTCACGCCGGGCTCGGCGATCCCGCCGCCGTAGGTCGTGAGGAGCTCGACGACCCGGTCTGCTGCGGCCTCGCAGACCACCGGGTCGACCCCGCGCTCGTTGCGCTTGCCGGCCTCGGAGGTGATCTTCTGGCGCTTGCCGGTGCGGAACATCGAGGTGGCGTCCCAGTGCGCCGACTCCACGAGCACCCGCGTGGTCGTCTCGGAGATCTCGGTCGGCTCGCCACCCATCACACCGCCGAGCCCGATGATGCCGGAGTCGTCGGTGACCACGAGGTCGCCGGGGACGAGGGTCCGCTCGGCACCGTCGAGAGTGGTGAGGCGCTCCCCCTCGGCAGCGCGGCGCACCCGGATGGGTCCGGTGAGCTTGTCGGCGTCGTAGCCGTGGATGGGGCGTCCGATCTCGAGCATCACGTAGTTGGTGATGTCGACCGCCAGGCTGATCGGACGCATCCCTGCCTGCGTGAGGCGGCGGGCGATGAAGTCCGGGGTCGCAGCCGTGGGGTCGAACCCGGAGACGAGGCGGGCGACGAACAGCGGGCAGCCCTCGGGGTCGTCGAGCACGACCGGATAGCCGTCGGCGTTGGCGCCGGGGACGTCTCGCTCGGCGGGGTCGGCGAACGGTGCGTCGTAGGCGAGCGCCGCTTCGCGAGCGACCCCGCGCAGGCTGAGGGCGTAAGCGCGGTCGGGGTTGATCTCGAACTCGATGACCTCGTCGTCGAGTCCGAGCACCGCGAAGGCGTCATCGCCGGGCTCGCCCGCGTCGGACGGCAGGACGATGATCCCGTCACCATCACCGGAGAGTCCGAGCTCGGCGGCCGAGCAGATCATCCCGGCGGAGACATGGCCGTAGGTCTTGCGTGCAGCGATCGCGAAGTTGCCGGGCAGCACGGCGCCGGGCAGCACGCACACGACCAGGTCGCCGACCACGAAGTTGTGGGCGCCGCACACGATGCCCTGGGGCTCGCCGGTGTCGTTGGCGTCGCCGACGTCGACGGTGCACCAGTTGATCGTCTTGCCGTTCTTCTGCGGCTCGGCCTCGAGCGTGAGCACGCGACCGAGGACCAGCGGACCGGTGATGGCGTCGCGGGGGCTCTCGATCGCCTCGAGCTTCAGGCCGAGCGCGGTCAGCCGCGCGGCGAGATCCTCGGTGGTGACGTCGGCCGGGAGGTCGACGTACTCCTTGATCCAGGAGACGGGGGCTTTCATGGCTCTACAGCTCGCTTCCGAAGGCAGTGGTGAAGCGGACGTCGCCCTCGAAGAGGTCGCGCAGGTCTTCGAGTCCGTGGCGGAACATCAGCGTGCGGTCGATGCCCATGCCGAAGGCGAAGCCGGAGTAGCGCTCGGAGTCGATGCCGCACGCCCGCAGGACGCGCGGGTTGACGACGCCGCAGCCACCCCACTCGATCCAGCCCTCGCCGCGACAGGTGCGGCAGGTGGTGCCATCGATCTCCTGGGCTCCGCGACACACGAAGCAGACCAGGTCGACCTCGGCGCTGGGCTCGGTGAACGGGAAGTACGACGGCCGGAACCGGGTCGTGATGCCGTCGCCGAACATGGACGTGGCGAAGTGGTCGAGGGTGCCCTTGAGGTGGGCCATCGAGATGCCCTCGTCGATCGCGAGGCCCTCGACCTGGTGGAAGACGGGGCTGTGGGTGGCGTCGTACTCGTCGGTGCGGAAGACCCGTCCCGGGCAGACCACGTAGATCGGAGGCTCGCGGGTCAGCATCGTGCGGGCCTGGACCGGCGAGGTGTGCGTGCGCAGCACCAGCCCGTTGTCCTGCGGGTCGGTCCAGAACGTGTCCTGCATCGTGCGGGCAGGGTGATCGGGGCCGAGGTTGAGGGCGTCGAAGTTGAGCCACTCAGCCTCGATCACAGGACCTTCGGCGACCTCCCAGCCCATGGCCACGAAGATGTCGGCGATCAGCTCGGAGCCGGTCGTGATCGGGTGTCGCGCACCCACGGGGATCCGGTCGGTCGGCAGGGTGACGTCGACGGTCTCCTCGACGAGCATCCGCTCCTCGTGCTCGGCCTCGAGCACGGCGGTCCGCCCGGCCAGCGCCTTGTTGACGGCGCCGCGGGCCTGACCGATCCGCTGGCCGGCCTCCTTGCGCGCCTGGGGCGGCAACGCGCCGATCTCGCGGTTGGCCAGGGCGAGCGGGGACCGGTCACCGGCGTGGTCGATCCGCACCTGCTTGAGGTCGTCGAGGTCGGTGGCAGCGGCGATCGCGGCGAGGGCCTCGTCGCGGGCGTGCTCGACCTCCTCGGACTTCAAGGGCGTGACCTCCACGGGGTCGTAGTCGGTGTTGGGTCCAGACATGGGCTTGAGTCTAGGAGTGCGTCGCCGACCGGCGCGGAGGGGTCAGGACTCGTCGTGGCCGGGCTGTTGCGAGCCCATCTCCCATCGCGTCGGCAGCTCGGTCGATTCGCGCATCTCCGGCCGACCGTCGGCGTTGGCGGACAGGTGGGCGGCGAGCCTCGCCGTCCACGGGTTGGCGGTGATGCCGTGGGCGAAGATGCTCAGCAGGATCGTCACGGTCGCGGTGACGAAGATCGTGTCTCCGGCCTCGCCGCCGACCTCTTCCAGGACGAGCAGGGCGAACAGGATCGACGCCAGCCCACGCGGACCGAACCAGCCGATGAACAGACGGGTCCAGAGCAACGCGCCCGAGCGCCACAGCGCGATGAGCACCGCCAGGGTCCGGACGACGAGGAGGCTGAGCGCCGCGTAGGCGAGCGAGGTCCACGTGAGTGAGGCGAGGGCAGAGCCGGCGAACAGGGCCCCGAAGATCAGGAACGTTGCTGCGGTGAGCAGCTGTCCCTCGTCCTCGGTGAAGTCGACGATGTCCTTGCACGCTTCGCGTGCCACCCTGCCGAAGGCCAGTCCTGCCACGAACGCAGCGACGAAGCCGTTGCCTCCCAGGAGCTCGGCCCCGGCGTAGGCCGCGGCCGCGATCGACAGCGCGCCGAGCTGTCGGAACACTCCGTCGACGCCACCACCGGCGCTGCGGCGCTCGAGGAGCCACCCGGCCCCGAGCCCGCACAGGAGGCCGACGCCGAGCCCGAAGCCGAGCTGGCGGGCGACGAAGAGGCCCCAGTTGTCGGGTCCTCCGGCACTCACGGCCGCCAGCGCGAGCAGGACCGTGATGACCGGGACCATGATGCCGTCGTTCAGCCCGCTCTCGACGTTGAGTCCCTGACGCAACCGCACCGGCAGGCGCCGATCGCTGACGACCGCCTGCCCGAGCGCGGCATCCGTCGGCGCGAGGACGGCAGCGAGCAGCGCGGCCTCGGGCACGGAGAGATCGGGGAAGAGCAGCAGGGCAGCCAGCGTCCCGAGCACCAGCATGAGCGGGAGCCCGACGCCGAGGAGTCGTCCGGGCAGCCAGGCGTCGCGCCGGAGGTCGCCGAGGTCGATCCGCGCCGCGTCGGTGAAGAGGACCAGGACCAGGGTGGCCTCCACGAGGATCGTCACAGCGTCCCCCTCGAGCGGGAGGTCGAAGATGCCGAGCACTTCTCCGCCCACGACGACCCCCACCGCGGTGAACACCATCGGGGCCGTGACCACCGACCGCGACGCTGCGCTCGAGAACAAGGCGAAGCCGAAGAGCGCCAGCGTGATGAGCAGGACCTCGGTCACGGCATGCCCAGGTCGTTGTCGGTGAAGGCGGGCCAGCTGCAGCAGAGGACCGCCCCACCGGCCGGAGCGTCGTCGATCGTGACCACGCCGCCGTGAGCCCGCACCAGCCCGTGCACGATGTAGAGCCCCAGCCCGGACCCCCCGCGACCGCCGGTCCAGAACTTCGTGAACACACGTCGACGCAGCTCCTGCGGGATGCCCTCCCCTTCGTCGGCCACGGAGACGAGGACGCCCTCCGGTGTGCCCGCCGGAGCCCCGGACTGCTGGTCGCGCTCCAGGCGCACCCGGACGGTCCCTTCGCCGTGGCGCACGGCGTTCTCGACCAGGTTGGTGACCACCTGGGTGAACTTGTCCGGGTCGGCGAAGATCGGCTCGAGCGACCCGACCACCTCGAGCTCGATCGGCCGCTTGGTGCCGGCGCCGACCGAGTCGACGATCCGTGAGACCAGGACGGCGGCATCGGTCGGTCGGCGATACATCTGGAGTCGGCCCGTGTCGATGCGCGCCACGTCGAGGAGCTCGGCGATCAGGCGGCTGAGCCGGTCGGCATCGGCGCTGACCGTGTGCAGCATCAACTTCTTCTGCTCGTCGTTGAGCCGGTCCCATCGGTTGATCAGGGCCTGCACGAAGCCCTTCACCCCGGTCAGTGGGGAGCGCAGCTCGTGGGCGACGGTGGCGACGAGGTCGGAGCGTTCACGGTCGAGGCGGGCCCGGCCCTTCCCGGACCGGATGCTGATGGCGACCCGCTCGATCTCGCCCAGAGGTCGCGCCCGGTGCAGCCGCGCGGTCACCAGGACCTCGGTGCCGTCGGGAAGCAGCCACGACTGCTCGGGGACGGCGGTGCGCGTGCGGAGCCCGACGTACGGCGAGTTGCAGCGCAGCCACTCCTGGCCGTCGCTGCCCTGCAGGCGGAGCACCTCGTCCAGCGGCAGACCTGTCGCCTCGTGCGCCGAATCCCAGCCCATCATGGTTGCGGCGGTCGAGGAGATCACCATGACGATCCCGTCGCCATCGGCCACGACGACGCCGTCGGGCAGTGCGTCGATGACGGCCTGCGTGCTCGGGTCGGTCACGGGGGTCAGGCTAGCGCTCCGTCGGAGGCTGAGCAGTGAGCGCCAGCGAGCGTCGACGAAGCCCCGTGACGTACGCACCCGTGTCGGGAACCGTCCGCGTCCGGCTCACGGGGCTTCGTCGACGGCCTCGCCCAGGGGCTCGGCCTGCTCAGCCTCCGGAGCGGGGCAACGCCCGCTCAGCCTCCGGAGCGGTGGCGGGCTGATTCGTAGAGGCAGAGGGCTGCGGCAGTGGCGAGGTTGAGGCTCTCGGCGCGGCCGTGGATCGGGATCCGCACGCGGTGGTCGGCCAGAGCTGCCACGTCGTCGGGCAGCCCCTGGGCTTCGTTGCCGAACAGCCAGGCGGTGGGTCCGGCGAGGAGGTGGCCGGCGTGGTGGAGATCGCACTCGCCGGCACCGTCGGCGGCCAGGATGGTGAGTCCGGCGGCGCGTGCCGCAGCCACTGCGGTCCGGACGTCGGGCTCGACGGCGACCGGTAGGTGGAAGGCGCTGCCGACGCTGGCGCGCAGGGTCTTGGGGTTGTAGAGATCGACCGAGGAGCCGGCAAGGATCACGGCGTCGGCTCCGGCCGCGTCTGCGGTGCGGATGACGGTGCCCGCGTTGCCGGGGTCGCGTACATCAGCGCAGATGGCGACCAGTCGCGCCCCGCGCTCGGGATCCAGCACGTGCTCGAGGGGGCGGTCGACGAAACGGCACACCGCGACGACGCCGGCGGGATTCACCGCGTCGCTCAACGAGGCGAGCGCCCGGTCGTCGACGAGCGTCCAGCGCACGCCCTGACCGGCCGTGCCGACCAGCGCGACCAGAGCGGCGTACTGCTCGGTGGCGGCGGGGGTCGCGAAGACCTCCACCACGCACCCGGGGGTCCCGAGAGCACCCTCGACGGCCTTCGGGCCGTCGACGACGAACAGCCGCCGTTCGGATCTCTCCGAACGGCGGCTGAGCTTTCGTGCGTCCTTGACGCGGGTGTTGCCTGAAGTCAGGGGGGCACCCGGCGTCGTCATGACGTGGGTCAGGCCTCGGCCTCGACGCGAGGCGCGTTGACGTCCTCGGGCAGAGCAGCCTTCGCGGCAGCGACGATCGCGTTGAACGCGACGACGTCGTTGACGGCCAGGTCGGCGAGGATCTTGCGGTCGACCTCGATGCCGGCCAGGTTGAGTCCCTGGATGAAGCGGTTGTAGGTCATCCCCTCGGCGCGAGCCGCAGCGTTGATCCGCTGGATCCACAGCTTGCGGAAGTTGCCCTTGTTCTTCTTGCGGTCGTTGTAGCTGTAGACCAGGGAGTGGGTGACCTGCTCCTTGGCCTTGCGGTAGAGACGCGAGCGCTGGCCGCGGTAACCGCTGGCGCGCTCGAGGGTGGTACGACGCTTCTTGTGAGCGTTCACTGCGCGCTTGACGCGTGCCATGAGGTTCTCCTTGTTGCTAGCTGGTCCAGACGAGCTCGACCGATGAATGGGGCGAGAGGGTCAGAGACCCAGCATCTTCTTGGCGCGCGGAACGTCGGCCTTGGCGACCTCGACGGTGCCGGACAGTCGACGAGTCACCTTGGAGGACTTCTTCTCCAGGTTGTGACGCTTTCCGGCCTTCTCGCGCAGGATCTTGCCCGTTCCTGTCACTTTGAAGCGCTTTCCGGCGCCGCTGTGGCTCTTGTTCTTCGGCATCTCGATCTCTCCTTGGTTGGAACAAACTCTGGTTCCCCGGGTGCACCGGGGTCGTGGGGCAGATCCCCAGCGGGGATCCCAGGGGCGCGGGGCCCCGGCGTGCTAGGCCTCGATCTCGGGATCGAGGTTCTCGGAGCGGCCCCGCTCCTTCTTCGCCGCGACCGGTCCGGCAGCGTGCGCAGCGTCGCGCTCGGCCTTCTCGTACTCGACGACGGCTTCGCGTTCGGCTTCCTTCTCGGCCTTCTGGACGAGGTAGTCGGCCTTGGCCTCCGCCTTCTTCTTGTGCGGGCCGAGCACCATGATCATGTTGCGGCCGTCCTGCTTGGGCGAGGACTCCACGAAGCCGAGCTCGGTGACGTCCTCGGCCAGGCGCTGCAGCAGCCGGAAGCCCAGCTCGGGGCGGTGCTGCTCGCGACCACGGAACATGATGGTGATCTTGACCTTGTCGCCGGCCTTGAGGAAGCGGACGACGTGGCCCTTCTTCGTCTCGTAGTCGTGCGCGTCGATCTTGGGACGAAGCTTCATCTCCTTGATGATCACGTTCGTCTGGTTGCGTCGCGCCTCACGGGCCTTCTGGGCGTTCTCGTACTTGAACTTCCCGTAGTCCATGAGCTTGCAGACCGGCGGTCGCGCCATCGGCGCGATCTCGACGAGGTCGAGGTCTGCTTCCTGGGCAAGGCGCAGCGCATCGGCGGTGGGAACGATGCCGACGGTCTCGCCGCTGGGGCCAACGAGGCGGACCTCGGAAACCCGGATCCGGTCGTTGATTCGAAGCTCGGTGCTGATGAGTCCTCCAGTGGATGGGTGGATATGGCGGTCAATCCGTTGTGTCCAAGCGGAAGCCAGCCATGACCACCTACCTCCGGCTCGGAGGCAGAATTCACCTACGAGCCCAGGTCGGGCCATCAGACCGGACCCGACGACCTGATCGTGCTGCGGTCGGTGCGGGTGGGAGATGATCGAGCCTGATCTCCGCTTGTGTGGACCGATGAGCGCACGTGAATGCCCACACCGATCCGGTCAACGACAGATGCTAGCGGATCAGCCCGGGTCGATCGAATCCTCGACCTGCACCCAGGCCAGGCCGTCGCCGACGCGGGCCAGCCGGTAGCCCGCGGCCAGGGCCCGCAGCGTCTCACCGTCCACGACGAGGCGGTGGGGGCCGGCGACATCGAGGACCAGCGCCGCCGCGTCCTCCTGGACGGCGGCCTGCGCCGCTGTCCGGGCCGGGACCGGCACCGGTCGGGCCTCGGGGTTCCAGGCGGCCAGGGTGTCGGTGCTGGTGAAGGCCAGGAGCCCGCGGCGCCCATCGGGGGTCTGGATGAGCACGGCCGCCATGTCGCTGGACTTGTCGTGGGCCAGACCCTGGGCGTCGAGCTCGACCTCGCCGAGCACCGCGACGACCGGCACCAGGACCCGCGCGTCCTGGAGGACGGCGAGCGCGGCGACGTACTCGTCGTTGCCGGAGGTGGAGCCGTACGCCGCGACCGCGGCCGCCAGGGTCGGGTCGGCGCTGCCGTCGTCGTCGGGGAAGGCCGGACCTTGCAGCACACGCTCGTTCATCACCGTCCATCCTGTCAGGCCGGTGGCAACGACCCGGGGTGTGCCACCCTGGAACGATGGACGACGTCGCCTGGGGAGCACTGGCCCTGTCGCTGACCTTGATCGGCGGCACCTACACCTACTTCGCCTACCACCGACGTGGCCTGGCCGCCGGGCTGCGCGGAGCCGCACTGACGCTGCTCCCCCTGGCGGCCTACCTGACCGACACGCTGCGGATGTTCACCCGGATCGCGGATGCGGCAGCTGACTGGGCGACCGGGCTGGTCTTCAGTCCCCTGGTCTGGCTCGGCGTCATCGTCGCCGGACTGTCGGTCCTGCTCTTCGGAGCCTCCCGGGTGGTCGAGCGTCGCAGCCCGGACAGGCCGCACAGGCAGGATGGGCCCGACAAGTCCGCCGGACCCGTTGGGAAGGCTCCGAAGCGCGAGCGACGGGCGGTCGAGAAGTCGGCGCCGGCGTCCGCCCCGCTCGACGACGACCTGGCCGAGATCGAGGCCATCCTCCGCAAGCGGGGCATCTCCTGACCGAGCCGCTGCCCCCGGGCGTCCTGGCGACCGCCCGCCGGGTCCTCGCCCTGACCACCGCGCACCAGGCAACGCTCGGCGCCGGCCGGCTGGTCTGCATCGACGGTCCGGCCGGCTCCGGCAAGACGACGCTGGCCGCCGCCGTGCACAGCCTCGAACCCGCCTCCGTCGTCGTGCACACCGATGACCTCCTGGACGGCTGGACCGGGCTCCCCGGGTTGGCCGAGCGGCTCGACCCGCTGCTGGAGCCGCTGGCTCGCGACGAGGTCGGCCGCTACGAGCGCTACGACTGGATCGCCGAGCGCTTCGCCGCCTGGGTGCCCGTCGCCCCGACCCCGCTGCTGATCGTCGAAGGCGTCGGCTCGGGGTCACGGCGACACACCGCGCTCTGCACGACCCTGGTCTGGGTCGAGGTCGACGACGACCTGCGTCTGCGCCGCGGACTGGAGCGTGACGGCGAGTCGATGCGAGCGCACTGGGAGCGCTGGATGCATGACGAACGTGTGCACCACCTGGACCAGGGCACCCGGGCTCGCGCCGACGTGGTTGTCTGACCGCCATGACCGCCCCCCGCGACTCCTCCCCAGTCCACCCCTCCAGCCGCGTGGCCCCCAGCGGCGAGCAGTTCGCCATCTCCGGCGGCGGGTACGACGCCGTGATCACCGAGAGCGGCGCGGCCCTGCGCACGCTGACCCACGGTGGACGCGACCTCGTCGACGGCTTCGCCGAGGACGAGATGTCCTCCGGCGGTCGGGGTCAGCTCCTGATGCCGTGGCCCAACCGGATCCGAGACGGTCGCTACACCTTCGCCGGCACCGAGCACCAGCTCGCCCTGACCGAGCCGAAGCGCGCCAACGCCTCCCACGGACTGGCCCGCTGGGCGGCCTGGACCCTGGAGGAGCACACCTCCAACTCGGTGTCGCTGCAGTACCGGGTGATGGCGCAGAGCGGCTACCCCTGGCTGGTCGACCTGCACGTGATCTACGACCTGTCGGCCGACGGGCTGACCGTCACCCAGACCGCCACGAACCTCTCCCCCGCACCCGCGCCCTACGCCAGCGGCGCCCACCCCTACCTGACCGTCGGCGACGGCCCGGTCGACACGTGGGAGCTCTGCCTCCCGGCGGCCACCCGGTCGGTCACCGACGAGCGGCTGATCCCCGTCGGCACGGAGGCCGTGAGCGGACACGCCGTACGACTTCCGGGGCGGGAAAGCGGTGGGCGACGTCGTGCTCAACCACGGCTTCACCGACCTCGAGCGCGACGAGGACGGGGTGGCGAGCACGACGCTGCGCGACCCCGCCACCGGGCGTGAGGTGGAGGTGTGGGTCGACGCCCACCACCGGTGGCTGCTGCTCTACACCGCCGACGACGTGCCCGCGACGGCGCGCCGATCGCTTGCGATCGAGCCGATGACCGCCAACGCCGACGCGTTCCGCACCGGCGAGGACCTGCTCACGCTCGCACCGGCCGGGGAGGCCGGCGACGAGGTGTCAGTCTCCTGGGGCGTGCGCGCTGTCGAGGAGCAGGCGTAGCTGACGTACGGCGGTCTTGGCCCGCGCGCCGTCCGAGCCCTGGATCCCCAGGGCCGAGGCGGACGTGCCGTCGGCCAGGTCCAGGCTGACCCAGGGAGCGCCGGGCGCGAGCCGGATCGCGACGATCTCAGCCCAGTCGTACTCGCGCCGGCGGTAGCCGTTGACGACCACCAACCGGTCGGGGTGCGCCTGGACCTTGGACCGGATGAGGGCGTAGAGACTGGCGAAACCCAGCCCGAACATCACGATGACCGTGCCGCGCTGGAACGGCGTGACCGCCGCCCGCGTCTCGTCGTCGAAGCCGATCCACAGCAGCGTCATCACGAAGAAGAGCGTGCCGCCGGCCACCGCCGCGGCGATCCGGGGTCCGAGAGGGCGCCACGTGTGGGGAAGCGTGAGCTGCCCCGACGGGTCAGAGGCGGCAGGCATGGATGTCGGTGAGCAGGATGCCGCGCGCGCCGAGGTCGTAGAGCTGGTCCATGAGTCGCTGCGAGCCGACGCGGGGCACCATCGCGCGCACGGCGTTCCAGCCGTCTCGCTGGAGCGGGGCGATCGTGGGGCTCTCGATGCCGGGGGTCAGGGCGAGGGAGGCGTCGAGGTGCTCCTGGGCGACGTCGTAGTCCATCATCACGTAGCTGCGCGCGACCAGGACTCCCTCGATGCGGCGCCGCAGTCCTTCGAAACCGATCGGCAGGTCTGCGCCGGCCCGGGTGATGAGGACCGCCTCGGACTCGAGGATCGGCTCGCCGAAGACCTCGAGGCCGGCGGCGCGCAGCGTGGCGCCGGTCTCCACGACGTCGGCGATCACGTCGGCGACCCCGAGCTGGATGCTGGTCTCGACGGCGCCGTCGAGACGGGTCACCGAGGCCTCGATGCCGCGTTCTTGCAGGTAGGCCCGCACGATCCCGACGTACGAGGTGGCGATGCGGGTGCCGGCGAGCTGCTCGAGGCTGCTGAAGGCGCCCCGCGGACCCGCGAAGTGGAAGGTGCTGCGGCCGAACCCGAGGTTCAGCGCCTCGTCGGCCTTGGCCTCGGAGTCGCGCAGCAGGTCGCGCCCGGTGATGCCGACGTCGAGGGTGCCCTCACCGACGTACAGCGCGATGTCGCGCGGGCGCAGGTAGAAGAACTCGACGCCGTTGTCGGGGTCGAGCAGGGTGAGCTGCTTGGAGTCGTCACGCTGGCGGTAACCGGACTCGCGCAGGATCTCCGAAGCGGACTGGGACAGTGATCCCTTGTTGGGGATCGCGATCCGCAGCGGTCGGGGCGGCGTCGCTGAGGCAGACATGAAGTGGGTCCTCGGGGTCAGAGGTGGGCGTAGACGTCGTCGAGCTCGATGCCGCTGGCGATCATCAGCACCTGAGCGTGGTAGAGCAGCTGGCTGATCTCCTCGGCGGCGCGGTCCTTGCCTTCGTGCTCGGCGGCCATCCAGGACTCCGCGGCCTCTTCGACCAGCTTCTTGCCGATCGTATGGACGCCGGCGTCGAGGGCAGCGACGGTGCCGGAACCGGCGGGTCGGGTGCGGGCCTTCTCGGACAGCTCGGCCCAGAGCCCTTCGAACGTCTTCACGTCAGCCAGCCTACGGCGTGGCCATGTCGGGGCCCGGCTGGGTCCCGGCTGGGTCCCGGCTGGGTCCGGCTACGCGCCGTAGACCGGCTCGGGCGTCGGCGCCTCGGCCAGCATCTCGCGCAGCCCGGTGCCGACCGCGGCGGCGTCCCACCTGGCGCCGGCGTCGCGCGACGGGCCGTGAGCCCAGCCGTTCTCGACGGTCATGGTGCTGCCGTCGATCTCGATGACCCGACCGGTCACGTCGCCGGCCTCCTCGGAGGCGAGCCAGGCCACGATCGGCGAGTTGTCCTCCGGCACGGCCATTGCCGAGGTGTCGAAGGCACCCTCGGTCATCCGGGTGCGGGCCACCGGCGCGATCGCGTTGACCGTGACGCCGTACCGACCCATCTCCTGGGCCGCGACCAGGGTGAGACCGGCGATGCCGGCCTTGGCGGCGGAGTACGTCGCCTGCCCGACCGAGCCCTGCATGCCGGCGCCCGAGGAGGTGTTGATGACCCGCGCCGCACGCTGGCGGCCCTCCTTGGCCTCGGCGCGCCAGTAGGCGCCGGCGTGGCGCAGCGGAGCGAAGTGACCCTTGAGGTGGACCCGGATGACGGCGTCCCACTCCTCCTCGGAGGTGTTGATCAGCATCCGGTCACGCACGAAGCCGGCGTTGTTGACCAGGATGTCGAGGCCGCCGAAGGTCTCGATCGCCTGGCGCACCATCGCCTCGGCCTGGGCGAAGTCGGCGACGTCGGCGCCGTTGGCGACCGCCTCTCCCCCGGCCTCGCGGATCAGCGCGACGACCTCGTCGGCCGGGGACTCGCCGGTGCCCTCGCCTGACAGCGACACCCCGTAGTCGTTGACGACGATCTTGGCGCCGTGCGAGGCGAGCTCGAGGGCGTGGGCGCGGCCGATGCCGCGGCCGGCGCCGGTGATGATCGCGACGCGACCTTCGAGTAGGCGGCTCATTCAGGACTCCTTGATGGGCTGGGTGGTGGGGTTGAGCTCGTGGGCGTAGAGGAAGACCGGCGGCTCGCCGCCGCCGTGGCAGGCGATCCGGGCGCCGGAGACGTAGGAGGCCAGGTCGCTGGCGAGGAACGCCGCAACGTGGCCGACCTCCTCGGGTCGCGCCATCCGGCCGAGTGGGATGGTGCGCTCGATCGCGGCGACCCCGGCCGCGTCGCCGTAGTGGTCGTCGGTGCTCTCGGTGCGGCACAGGCCGACGTCGATGGCGTTCATCCGGACCTTCGGCGCCCACTCGATGGCGAGCGAGGTCGTCAACGAGTCGACGCCGGCCTTGGCTGCGCCATACGCCGCGGTGCCCGGCGAGGGCCGCAGGGCCGAGACCGACGAGATGTTGATGATCGAGCCGCCGCTCGCCTGGGTCTGCATGACGGCGTTCGCGGCCTGGGCGCAGGCGAGGGGGCCGAGCAGGTTGAGCCCGATGATCTTGTCGTGGAAGCGCGGCGAGGCGGTCGCCGCGTCGGAGAAGGGCGCGCCGCCGGCGTTGTTGACCAGCACGTCGAGGCGCCCGTGGGTCTCGACGATGCCGGCGACCAACGCAGTGACCGCGTCGGGGTCGCGCACGTCGCAGACCCGGTGCTCGGCGCCCCGCACGGTCGGCGACTCCGAGCGCGCACAAGTCACGACCGTGGCCCCGGCCGCGAGGAACACCTCGGTGATGCCGCGGCCGATCCCCTTGCTCCCCCCGGTGACGAGGACGACGCGTCCGGACAGGTCGAGGGTGAGGGACATGGCTGGTACCCTACCAAGCAAGTGCTTGGTTGGCTGTATGGCGGTGCTTGTAACGCACCGTCAGGACCACCACCTCGCTGTTCAACGGGCTAGGTGGTGGTCGCAACGGTGCGTTACAAGCCGAAGCCCGCCGACCGATCACCCCACGACCCGACTTCAGGAGCCCCATGACCGTCACCTCAGAACTGCGCAGCGACGGGATCCGCATCGTCACGATGGCGCACCCGCCGGTCAACGCGCTCACCGTCCAGGGCTGGTACGACGTCGCGGGCGCCCTCGACGAGGCCGGCGCCGACCAGGACACCCACGTGGTGATCCTGCGAGCCGAGGGTCGCGGCTTCAACGCGGGCGTCGACATCAAGGAGATGCAGAACACCACCGGGTTCGATGCCCTCATCGGAGCCAACAAGGGCTGCTTCGCCGCCTTCAAGGCGGTCTACGAGTGCGCTGTCCCCGTGATCGCTGCCGTCAACGGCTTCTGCGTCGGCGGCGGCGTCGGCCTGGTCGGCAACGCCGACTGCATCGTGGCCAGCGACGACGCCTACTTCGGCGTGCCCGAGGTCAAGCAGGGCGCCCTCGGCGCCGCGACCCACATGGCGCGGCTCGTGCCGCAGCACATGATGCGCACCCTCTACTTCACCTCCCGCACGATCAAGGCCCAGGACCTGGTGCAGTTCGGCTCGGTCCTGGAGGTCGTGCCGCGCGCCGACCTCGACGATGCCGCCATGCGGGTCGCCGCCGACATCGCCGCCCAGGACACCCGGGTCATCCGGGCCGCCAAGGAGTGCCTCAACGGCATCGACCCGATCGACGTCAACAAGAGCTACCGCTTCGAGCAGGGCTTCACGATGGAGCTCAACCTGATGGGCGTGGCCGACGAGCTGCGCGACGGGTTCGCCGGCACCGACAAGTCGGTCTCGACACGTTCGCAGGCTCACGGCTCGACCACCGGAGGAAAGTCATGACCAGCAAAGGACCCCGCGACAAGCGGATGAGCATCGACGAGGTCGTCGCCGAGCTGCGCGACGGCATGACGATCGGCATCGGCGGCTGGGGCCCGCGGCGCAAGCCGATGGCGCTGGTGCGCGCGATCCTGCGTTCCGACCTGAAGGACCTCACGATCGTCAGCTGGGGCGGCGCCGACGTCGGCCTGCTCGTGCGGGCCGGCAAGGTGCGCAAGCTGGTCTACGCCTTCGTGTCCCTCGACTCGATCCCGCTCGAGCCCAACTTCGGCCGGGCCCGCCAGAACGGCACGATCCCCGAGGTCGTCGAGCTCGACGAGGGCATGTTCCAGACGGGGCTGCGGGCTGCCGCCCAGCGGCTTCCCTTCCTGCCGATGCGTGCCGGACTCGGGTCCGACGTACTCGTCAACAACCCGGACATCAAGACCATCACCAGCCCGTACGACGACGGCGCGGGCTTCGAGGACTTCGTCGCCGTCCCCGCGCTCAAGCTCGACGTCGCGCTGGTGCACCTCAACCGCGCCGACCGCCACGGCAACGCGACCTACCTCGGGCCGGACCCCTACTTCGACGACCTGTTCGCGATGGCCGCCGAGCGCACGTTCCTCAGTGTCGAGCAGATCGTCGACACCGCCGGCCTCACCGTCGACACCCCGGTGCAGCGACTGCTGCTCAGCCGGATGATGGTCAGTGGCGTCGTCGAGACTCCGAACGGCGCGCACTTCACCACCTGCACGCCCGACTACGAGCGCGACGAGAAGTTCCAGAAGGCCTATGCCACTGCAGCCGGCGGCACCGACGAGGACTGGGCGGCGTTCGAGCAGCGCTTCCTCTCCGGCGACGAGGACGCCTACCAGGCCGCGGTCGCGGCGTTCACCGCCGAGCAGCAGGAGGCCACCCGATGAGTGACAACGCCGACGACACCCGCGACTACACCAGAGCCGATGTCTGTGCCGCCGCCATCGCCGACTCCTTCAAGGACGACGGCGAGATCTTCGCCAGCCCGATGGGCATGCTGCCGATGCTCGGCGTGCGCCTCGCCAAGCTGACCTCCAACCCCGACCTGGTCATCTCCGACGGGGAGTCGCTCTTCCTGGCGGGCGTGCCGCCGCTGTTCGCCAAGGCCGACGTCGTCGAGGGTTGGATCCCCTTCCGCCAGGTCTTCGACGTCGTCGCCTACGGCAAGCGCCACGTGATGATGGGTGCCACCCAGGTCGACCGCGACGGCAACCAGAACATCTCCGCCATCGGCGAGTTCGCCCGACCCAAGCGCCAGCTCCTGGGCTCGCGCGGCGCTCCGGGCAACACGGCCAACAACCGCACCTCCTACTGGGTGCCCAAGCACTCCCCCCGGGTCTTCGTCGAGCAGGTCGACATCGTCTCGGGCGTCGGTCCCAAGCGCGCGGCCGCCGCCGGTCCGGGTGCCTCCCGCTACAACGACATCCACCGGATCGTCAGCAACCTGGGCGTCTTCGACGTCAACGGGCCCGACCGCACGGTGCGGCTGCTCTCGGTGCACCCCGGGGTCACGACCGACGAGGTGCAGTCCGCCACGGGCTTCGACCTCGGTGACCTGACCGACATACCGGTGACGCGGGAGCCGACCGTCGAGGAGCTCATCATCATCCGCGAGGTGCTCGACCCGAAGAAGCTTCGGCACCGTGAAGTGCCCGAGCCCGTCGTCGAGGACGCGAAATGATCGAGCAGCAGCTGAAGACACCGTTCACCGAGCTCGTCGGGGTCAAGCACCCGATCGTGCAGACCGGCATGGGCTGGGTCTCCGGGCCGCGCCTGGTCAGCGGTACGGCGAACGCCGGCGGCCTGGGCATCCTGGCGAGCGCGACGATGACCTTCGAGGAGCTCGAGCACGCGATCGTCGACACGTTGAGCCGCACGAGCAACCCGTTCGGCGTCAACATGCGCGCCGACGCCGGCGATGCGGGCGACCGCTGCGACCTGCTGATCAAGCACGGGGTCAAGGTGGCGTCGTTCGCCTTGGCCCCCAAGCCTGACCTGATCAAGAAGCTGAAGGACCACGGCATCGTGGTGATGCCGTCGATCGGCGCTGCCAAGCACGCCGTGAAGGTCGCCTCGTGGGGCGCCGACGCGGTGATGGTGCAGGGCGGGGAGGGTGGCGGTCACACCGGCCCGGTCCCGACGACCCTGCTCCTGCCGACCGTGCTCGACGCGGTCGACCTCCCCGTGATCGCGGCGGGTGGCTTCTTCGACGGCCGAGGGCTCGCCGCCGCGCTGTCGTACGGCGCCGCCGGCATCGGCATGGGCACCCGCTTCCTGCTCACCCAGGACTCCGCGGTGCCGCAGGCGGTCAAGGACCTCTACCTCACCCATGACCTGACCGGCACCGTCGTGACCGCCAAGGTCGACGGGATGCCGCACCGGATGCTGCGGACCGACCTGGTGGAGTCGCTCGAGGGCACCAGTGCGATGAAGCGCTTCGGGCCCACGGTGCGCCGCACCCTGGAGTTCAAGAAGGACTCCGGCATGAGCTGGCTCGACCTGGCCAAGGACGGCAGGGCGATGAAGAAGACCCAGGGCCGCTCGCTGGGTCAGATGGCGCTGGCCGCCAACACCCCGGTGATGCTGAAGGCCGGCCTCGTCGACGGCGACACCTCCGCCGGCGTACTGGCCTCGGGCCAGGTCGTGGGAGTCATCGACGACCTGCCGACCTGCGAGGAGCTGATCGAGCGGATCGTGCTCGGTGCGGTGGCCGAGCTGCGGCGTGGCTCGTCCTACGTCGTCTGATACCACTTTTGGTATCGTGATCGCCCTCGCGAGCGGCGAGTTCGACGATCTCACCGAGATTGCTTTGATACTGCGCCGAGACACCGAGGCCTGGCGGTGATGGGTGCTGCGTAGGGTGGAGCCATGACCCCGGAGCCGACCACCACCCCACGGGCGCGGCACCTCATGGACCCCAACGCGCCACGCAAGCGGGCGACGCCCGAGGACCTCGAGCGCCTCGCACGCGTCCAGCGCTGGGTCATGTCGGTGCTCGTCTCGACCACGATCTTCCACCTGTCGGTCGGCCTGGTCATCGGCGCCGCCTTCATCGACGACAGCGAGCGCGTCGCGCAGGTCGGGTTGTGCATCCTCGGTGGCGCCTTCGGCGTCATCGCCGTCCTGGCCGCCTTCGCCATCCACAAGAAGGCCATCACCGCAGCACGAGTCGCGATCGCGCTGGCGATCGGATCGATCCCCACGCTCGTGGGCCTTTACCTCATCGTCCTGCGCTGACCGGGTTCTGAGTCGAGTCGGCGACTATAGGCGCCGACTCGACCCTCTGCGCAGTGCCGAGTCGGCGACTATAGGCGCCGACTCGACCCCCATCAGAGCCGTTCGATGATGGTGACGTTGGCCTGACCGCCGCCCTCGCACATCGTCTGCAGTCCGTAGCGACCACCGGTGCGCTCGAGCTCGTTGAGCATGGTCGTCATCAACCGGGTGCCGGTCGCGCCGATCGGGTGACCCAGGGCGATGCCTCCCCCGTTGACGTTGACGCGTTCGTGCGGGGCCCCGGTCTCCTTCATCCAGGCCAGGACCACGGAGGCGAACGCCTCGTTGCACTCGAAGAGGTCGATGTCGTCGATGTTCAACCCGGTCTTCTCCAGGGCGTGCTTCGTCGCCCGGATCGGACCGGTGAGCATCCAGATCGGGTCATCGCCACGGACCGAGAGATGGTGGATGCGCGCCCGCGGGGTGAGCCCGTGGGTGGCCACGGCTTGCTCGGAGGCGAGCAGCATCGCCGTCGAGGCATCACAGATCTGCGAGGCGACGGCGGCGGTGATCCGACCACCGGGAGCCAGCGGCTGGAGGCCGGCCATCTTCTCCAGCGAGGTCTCGCGTGGGCACTGGTCGGTGTCGAACACGCTCCCGTCGGCCAGCGTGAACGGCTCGATCTCGCCGACGAAGCGGCCCTCGGCGATTGCCGTCCGCGCGCGATCGTGGGAAGCCAGCGCGAAGACCTCCATGTCCTCGCGGGAGATGTCCCACTTCTCGGCGATCATCTGGGCGGAGTTGAACTGCGAGACCTCGACGTCGCCGTAGCGTGCGCGCCAGCCCGGCGACTCGGCGAACGGCGTCGAGAAGCCGTACTGCTGACCGGCATACATCGCTGCCGAGATCGGGATGGCGGACATGTTCTGAAGTCCGCCGGCGACCACGAGGTCCTGGGTACCCGACATGACGCCCTGCGCGGCGAAGTGCACCGCCTGCTGCGACGAACCGCACTGACGGTCGATCGTCACACCGGGCACGTGGTCGGGCAGCCCGGCCACGAGCCAGGCAGAGCGGGCGACGTCGCCGGCCTGTGAGCCGATCGTGTCGCAGCAGCCCATGATGACGTCGTCCACGGCGCCCGGGTCGACGCCCGTACGACGCATCAGTGCGCTCAGCGCGTGCGCCCCGAGGTCGGCGGAGTGGACGCCGGCGAGGGCGCCGCCGCGCTTGCCGACGGGGGTACGGACGGCGTCGATGATGTAGGCCTCAGCCATGTCAGGAGTCTCCCTGGATCGGTTGGTGCTGCTGGGCGATCCCGTCGAGCAGGATCGAGAGGTACTGGCGTGCGATGACGTCGTGGGTGAGCTTGCCGCCGGGGCGGTACCAGGCGACGGCGACCCACACCGTGTCGCGGATGAAGCGGTAGGTGAGCTCGACGTCGAGGTCGGCGCGGAGCACCCCGGAGCTGACGCCGTCGGTGAGCAGCGTCATCCACACGTCGCGTGACTGGGCGTTGCGCTCGGCGAGGTAACCGAACCGCTCGAACCCGCCGAGGTAATCGGCGTCGTTCTGGAAGATCGCCACCTCGTCGCGGTGCTGGTCGATCGCCTCGAACGAGACAGCCACGGCGCGCTCCAGCTTCGTCCGGGCATCGGCCTGGCTCGCCAAGATCTGGTCGTAGGCCCCGAACAGCTCGGCCTGGAAGCTGATCAGGATCTCGTCGACCATCGACTCCTTGGAGTCGAAGTGGTGATAGAGGCTGCCCGAGAGGATCCCGGCCGCGTCGGCGATGTCGCGCACGGTCGTCTTGGTGAACCCCTTGGTCGCGAAGAGCCCGGCGGCGATCGCCAGGAGCTCGCCGCGTCGGTTGGTGGTCGCCTCGGACCTCGACTGGGCAGTCATCCGCTCATGCCTGCTGGCTGCTGACGGCGACGACCTCACCGGTCATGTACGACGCGTAGTCACTGGCCAGCATGACCATCACGTTGGCGATCTCCCACGGCTCGGCGGCGCGTCCGAAGGCTTCGCGCTGCTTGAGCTCGGCGAGCAGGTCGTCGGAGGTGACCTTGGCCAGGAACGGGTGCATCGCCAAGCTGGGGCTGACTGCGTTGACGCGGATGCCGTGCGGGGCCAGGTCGATGGCGCTGCACCGGGTCAGGGCCATGACCCCGGCCTTGGCGGCGGCGTAGTGGGCTTGGCCCTCCTGGGCGCGCCAGCCGATGACCGAGGCGTTGTTGACGATGACGCCCTTCCTGCCGGCGGCCACGAACCGCTGACCGGCGGCACGCACGCAGCGGAAGGTCCCGGTGAGGGTGATGTCGAGGACCTTGAGCCACTGCTCGTCGGTCATCTCCAGGACGCTGGCGGTGCCACCGAGGCCCGCGTTGTTGATCATGATGTCGACGCCGCCGACCTCGTCGGCGAGGTCGAGCAGGGCACCCACCTGGGCCTCGTCGGTCACGTCGCAGACCATCTGGCGCACCCGGTCGACACCGAACTCGGCGGCCAGGGCCTCCTCGGCCTCAGCGAGCCGACGGGCGTGGGTGTCGGAGAAGACGACCGCCTTGGCGCCCTCCTCGAGCACGCGGCGTACGACGGCCGCGCCGATGCCGGCGCCTGCCGCGGCGGTCACCACCACGACCTTGCCGCGCAGGAGGTCGTGCCCAGGGACATAGTCGGGGGCGGGCTGCTCGAGGCGTTGCGTGGTCATGGGGTCTCCTGGATCGTCACTGGATCGTCGCTGGATCGTCGCTGGGTGGTCATTGGGCCGAGCCGCGGGGCTCACGGGGAAGGCCGAGCACCCGCTCGGCGAGGATGTTCTTCTGGACCTCGTCGCTGCCGCCGTAGATGGTGTCGGCACGGGAGAAGAGGAAGAGCCGCTGCCACTCGTCGAGCTCGTAGCCGGGCCCGGAGGTCAACAGACCGGACGAGCCGGACACCTGCATCGCCACCTCGCCGAGGCGGCGGTGCCAGTTGGCCCAGACCAGCTTGAAGATCGAGCCCGCTCCCCCGCCGGCGGCTGAGTCCTCACCGGTCTCCACCGACGACAGACCGCGCAGGGCATTGGACCGGATCACCTCGAGCTCGGCCTTGAGCCCCGCCAGCCGGTCGCGCAGCACCGGGTCGTCGATGCGGCCGTTGTCCTTGGCCAGCGCGATCACCCCGGCCAGCTCGCGGGAGTAGTCGACGGTCTGGGCCAGCGTCGAGACTCCGCGCTCCAGCCCCAGGAGGCCCATCGCGACCCCCCAGCCCGCGCCACGCTCGCCCACGATCAGGTCGGCGGCGGTGCGGGCGCCGGTGAAGAACACCTCGTTGAACTCCGACCCACCCGTCAGCTGCTCGATCGGACGGACCTCCACGCCGGGCTGGTCCAACGGCACGAGAAGGAACGAGAGACCCTGGTGGCGCTGGGAGCCGGGCTCGGTACGCGCGATGACGAAGACCCACTGGGAGAAGTGGGCGTTGGACGTCCACACCTTCTGGCCGTCGATGACCCACTCGGGACCCTCGGCCCGCCCTCGCCACCCTCGGTGAGCCGGGCCTTGGTCTGCACGTTGGCCAGGTCGGAGCCGGCGCCGGGCTCGGAGTACCCCTGCGCCCACAGCTCGTCCACGGCGATGATCGACGGCAGGAACCGCTGCTGCTGCTCGGGAGTGCCGAAGGCGATCAGCGTCGGGCCGAGCAGCTCCTCCCCGAGATGGTTGACCCGGGCGGGAGCATTGGAACGCGCGTACTCCTCGTGGAAGATCACCTGCTCCCACAGGCTCAGCCCGCGCCCGCCGTGCTCCTTCGGCCAGCCCACGCAGGTCCAGCCGTGGGCGGCGAGGTGACGGTTCCAGGCCAGACGCTCGTCGATCGCCTCATGATCGCGGCCGGGACCGCCCAGACCGCGCAGTGCGCCCCACTCGCCGTCCAGCTGCTGGGCGAGCCAGTCGCGGATCTCGACCCGGAAGGCGAGGTCGGAATCGGAGTAGTGAAGGTCCACGAGTGCTACCCTACCAAGCAATTGCTTGGTTGGTTCGTTGTGCCGAGAGGAGCCTCACATGTCGACGATCCCCACGACCATCCCGCGGCTGTTGCGCTCGGCGGCCGAGAAGTACGGCGACCACCCGGCCTACCTCGAGGGTCGAGACACCCTCTCCTACGCCGATCTGCTGGTGCGAGTGCGCGGTGTCGCACGCGACTACCTCGCTCACGACGTCCAGCCCGGCGACCACATCGTCATCTGGGGCCCCAACAGCACTGCCTGGGCGGTCGCTGCGCTGGCGGTCACCTACGCAGGCGCCGTCGTGGTGCCGGCCAACTCCCGCTACACCGCCGGAGAGGTCGCTGACCTGGTCCAGCGCACCCACGCCCCCGTGGTCGTCGTCGCGGACGGCTTCCTCGGCAAGTCGCAGATCGCCGACCTGACGGCGGCGCTCGGCAAGGAAGCAACGGCAACGGTGGTCGATCTCGCCGACCTGGGCAGCGGTGCCGGCAGGGTCAGCCCCGCTCGCCTCGAGGCCCGCGCCGATGCGGTGAGCGACGACGACGTCGCCGACGTCCTCTTCACCTCGGGCACGACCGGCCGCTCCAAGGGCGCCATGTCGGCCCACCGCCAGACCATCGGGGTGGCCAAGGCCTGGGCCGACCTCGGCGGCGTACGACCCGATGACCGCTACCTCGTGGTCAACCCCTTCTTCCACTCCTTCGGCTACAAGATCGGCATCATCGTCGGCCTCGTCACCGGCGCGACGCTCTACCCCGTGGCGACCTTCGACGCGGATGCGACGATGCAGCTGATCGCGGACCACCAGATCACCGTGCTGCCGGGCGCCCCGACGATCTACCAGTCGATCCTCACCGCCCCGAGGCGTGACCGTCACGACCTGTCCTCACTGCGCCTCGCCGTCACCGGCGCAGCCGTGGTGCCCGTGGTCCTGATCGAGCAGATGCGCCAGGCTGCCCCCGACGGACTCGGCATCGACCAGGTCGTCACCGCCTTCGGGATGACCGAGGCCGTGGTCGTGACGATGTGTCGTGAGGGTGACTCCGCCGAGACCGTGGCCACGACCTGTGGTCGCGCCATCCCGGGCATGGAGCTCCGCATCGCTGCCCCTGCCGATGACACCGACACTGACGGCGGCGACGGCTCCGGTGAGCTGCTCGTACGCGGCGAGCACGTCATGCTCGGCTACCTCGACGACCCCCAGGCGACCGAGGAGGCGATCGACGCCGACGGGTGGCTGCACACCGGTGACGTCGGAGTGCTCGACGAGCACGGCAACCTGCGCATCACCGACCGCCTCAAGGACATGTACATCTGCGGCGGCTTCAACGTCTACCCGGCCGAGGTCGAGCAGGTGCTGCTGCGGATGGACGCCATCGCCGACGTCGCCGTCATCGGCGTCCCCGACGAGCGGATGGGCGAGGTCGGCAAGGCGTACGTCGTCGCGGCCGGTGCCGGGGTGGAGCCGGAGGCCGTCCTGGCCTTCGCCAAGGAGCACCTCGCCAACTTCAAGACGCCTCGTGACGTCGAGGTCGTCGAAAGCCTGCCCCGCAACCTGTCCGGCAAGGTGCTCAAGACCCAGCTGCGAGAGGCCCCCTCCCCCGAATGAGAGTCTTCTGATGGATCTGACCCTGTCCGAGTCCGAGCTCGCCTTCCAGGCCGAGGCCCGCGAGTGGCTCCAGGCCAACGTGCCGACGGAGCCGCTGCCCTCGATGGACACCGTCGATGGGTGGGCGCGGCACCAGGAGTGGGAGGCCCGGCTGACTGCGGCCCGGTGGTCGGTCGTCTCGTGGCCCGAGAAGTACCACGGCCGTGACGCGTCGCTGATCGAGTGGGTGGTCTTCGAGGAGGAGTACTACCGCGCCGGGGCACCGGGGCGGGTCTCGCAGAACGGCATCTTCCTGCTGGCTCCGATTCTCTTCGACCACGGCACCCCCGAGCAGCAGGACCGCTTCCTGCCGGCGATGGCCGCCGGCGAGCAGGTGTGGGCGCAGTGCTGGTCCGAGCCGGAGGCCGGCTCCGACCTGGCGTCGCTCAAGTCCACCGCGCGACGCGACGAGGCCCGCGGTGGCTGGGTGCTCAACGGTCAGAAGACCTGGTCATCGCGCGCGGCCCTGGCGCACTGGGGCTTCGGACTGTTCCGCTCCGACCCCGACGCCCAACGGCACGCGGGCCTGACCTACTTCCTCTTCCCGCTCGATGCGGACGGCGTCACGGTGCGGCCCATCGCCCAGCTCGACGGTGAGGCCGGCTTCGCGGAGGTCTTCTTCGACGACGTCTTCGTGCCGGACGCCGACGTGCTCGGCGCTCCCGGCGACGGCTGGCGCGTTGCGATGAGCACCGCCGGCAACGAGCGCGGCCTGTCGTTGCGCTCCCCCGGCCGGTTCTGCGCGGCTGCCGACCGGTTGGTCGACCTGTGGCGCGAGCGCGGCGACGCCGTCCCCTCCGCGGCCGACGGCGTGGTCGACGCCTGGCTCAAGGCGCAGGCCTACCGCCTCTTCACGTGGGGCACGGTCACCCGTCTCGCCGACGGTGGCGAGATGGGAGCCGCCGGCTCGGTCAACAAGATCTTCTGGTCCGAGCTCGACATCGCGCTGCACGAGACCGCCCTCGACCTGCTCGGCCCCGATGCCGAGACCGTGTCGCCCTGGCTCGACGGCTACACCTTCAGTCTGTCCGGACCGATCTACGCCGGCACCAACGAGGTCCAGCGCAACATCGTCGCCGAACGCATCCTGGGCCTCCCGCGGGAACCCAAGCCGAACCAAGGGGCACCCAAGTGAAGTTCGAGCTCACCGAAGACCAGCGCGACCTCGCCTCGGCCCTCGAGGGGCTGCTCGCCTCGTCCGACACCCCGGTCGTCGCACGGGCTTGGGCCGACGGCGACCACGCCCCCGGCCTAGCGCTCTGGAAGCGGTTGAGCGACCTCGGACTCACGATGCTGGCGACGGAGGCGAGCCCCGTCGAGGTGTGCATCGCCTTCGAGGCACTCGGTCGCCATGCGGTCCCGGGCCCGTGGGTCGAGTCGGCGGCCTACCTCCCCATCGCGCTCGGGCATGAGATCGAGGGCATCGCCACGGTCGCGCTGCCGCCCCACGTGCCGTACGCCCTCGACGCCGACGTCGCCGACACGGTGTACGTCGGTGCCGTTCCCAGCCGAGTCGGTGGGCGAACTCGTCGTCTCCGTCGACCGCACCCGCCGGCTGTTCGCAGTCACCGGCGCGGGGCAGGTCGACCAAGCGGCGTTCGACCTCGCCGTCCTGGCCACCGCCGCCCAGCTCCTCGGCGCCGGCGAGCGGGTGCTGGCCGACTCCGTGACCTACGTCAAGCAGCGCAAACAGTTCGGCCGCGAGATCGGTAGCTACCAAGCCATCAAGCATGCGCTGGCCGACGTGAAGATCGCCCTCGACTTCGCCCGCCCGCTCGTCTACGGCGCCGCCCTCGGCGAGGTGCCCGCATCCGCGGCCAAGGTCGCCGCAGGAGATGCGGCCTACTCCGCCGCCCGCACGGGCCTGCAGGTGCACGGCGCGATCGGCTACACCGCCGAGTTCGACCTCAGCCTCTGGCTCACCAAGATCCGTGCTCTCGTCACGGCCTGGGGCACCCCGGCCCACCACCGCGCCCACCTCCTCGAGGAGCTGAGTCGCTGATGGAGTTCGGGTTCTCCGAGGAGCAGAACGAGCTGGCGAGCACCGTGCGCGGGCTGCTCGCGAAGCGCGCCGACTCGCGCGCCGTGCGCGCCGCGATGGTCTCCGAGGTCGGCTACGACCAGGACCTGTGGTCGATGCTGGTGGAGCAGATCGGCGCAGCAGCACTCGGCATCCCCGAGGAGGTCGGAGGCGCCGGTTTCTCCCTCTTCGAGTCGCTGATCGTGCTCGAGGAGATCGGCCGCTCGCTCGCACCCTCGCCCCTGATGGCGTCACTCGTGACGTCGGAGGCCCTGCTCGCCGGGGCCGATGAAGACGCGCAGGCGCGGCTGCTGCCACGGATCGCTGCCGGTGAGGTCGCGGCCTTCCTTGACGGAAGCGGAGAACCCGGCCTCGACGCGCTCGACGCCACCGTCCTGATCGCGATCGTCGGCGACGACCTGGTGGAGGTCGAGCCCGGCACCGCGACCCGCACCTGCGTCGAGGCGATGGACCAGACCCTCCGCCTTGCTCGCGTCGACCTCGACGGCGCCACCACGACCATCATCGGCAGCGCGGCCGCCGCACGCGAGCGAGCACAGCTCGTCGGCACCGTCGCGACCACTGCCCTGCAGGCCGGCCTCGCCGCTCGAGCGGTCGACATGACGGTCGCCTACAGCCTCGACCGGGTGCAGTTCGGACGCCAGATCGGCTCCTTCCAGGCGCTCAAGCACCGGATGGCCGACATGCTCGTGCTGCTGGAGATGTCGCGCTCGGCGTCCTGGGCAGCGTCGTACGCCGTCTCGGTCGACGCCGACAACGCCGTCGAGCTCGCCCACATCGCGAAGTCCTACTGCTCCGACGCCCTCGCCACGATCGCCGGCGAGACCATCCAGCTCCACGGCGGCATCGCGATCACCTGGGAGCACGACGCCCACCTGGTCTTCAAGCGCGCCCATGCGCTGGGCCAGCTGTTCGGCCAGGCCCACGAGCACCGCGCGATGATCGAGCTCTGAACAGGACCGACCAGGACGTTCCGTCCGGACTAACCGGAAGGTTCGTTCAAGTGGGTTGAAGCAAGTTTCCGGTTAGTGGCCACGTGGGGGTCCGATGGCCTGATCGTCGCCGCCCTCGCTGCCTATGCGGTCTTCGTGCGCGCATCCCACAATGGGATGCGTCACGTACGATGGTGACATGAGCACTCAGATCGCTGTTCGTCTCCCCGACGAGATGGTCGCCTTCCTCGATCGAACCGTCGCCACCGGCAAAGCTGCTAGCCGGGCAGCGATTGTCGCGGCGGCGGTAGAGCGTGAGATGCGCCGGCAAGCCGCCGAGCACGACGCTGAAGTCCTACGTGAGCGCGGCAGCGCCGACGACTTGGACGACCTGGTTCGGTGGAGCAGCACCAACCTCGAGGTCGAGGACTGATTCGGTGCGCGAGATCTGCTTGGTGCGTCTGGACAAGACTCGGCCGGCCGTGGTCCTTACCCGCGATGGAGCGCGGGCGGCGATGACCAAAGTGACCGTCGCCCCCATCACCACCACCGTCAAAGGTCTTTCCAGCGAGGTCCGAGTGGGACCCGACAACGGGCTGGATCACGACTGCGTGGTTGCCCTCGACAACGTCGTCACCGTCCCTGTCGACCTCCTCGGCCGCACGGTCGGATACCTCAGCACAGACCAAGAGTTCGAGCTGGCACGCGCTGTCGTCCTGGCCTATGACCTCGAGCTACCGCTTCTCGATTGACGCAGAACGCAGACCTCGCGCAGTCCGCGGAGTCTCGCCGCCTGCAGAGCGGCTACACAACGCCTGCCCAGATTGAGGACTGCGACGACTGCGGCATCATCTTCGTGCTGGAAACGCTGCCGTACTTCTTGGCCGGGCTGGTGCTCTATGTGGCCGCCTGGTGGCTTGCGCACCGCGTACTGCACGCACGGACATCGAAGGCACAGGAGAACTAGATCGTTTTCTCTTCGGGGAGACAGCCCGCTCATCGGCTGCTTGTTTCATTGACGCAGGACCGGTGCCTGGCGAGCAGTAGGGGCCGGCCTCAGACCAACCAGGACGCATAGAAGGTCGCCAGCCCGGCCGCGACGAAGATCCCGGCCACGAGCCAGAAGCGGATCACGACCGTGACCTCGTCCCAGCCCAGGTGCTCGAAGTGGTGGTGGATCGGGGAGATCCGGAAGATCCGACGCCCGGTGCCGGTGAGCCGTCGGGTGATCTTGAACCAGCTCATCTGCAGCAGCACCGACAAGGTCTCCAGGACGAACAGCCCGGCGATCACGGCCATCAGGAGCTCGGTGCGCGACATGATCGCGAACCCCGCCAGCGCTCCCCCTAGGGCGAGCGAGCCGACGTCGCCCATGATGATCCGCGCGGGCTTGGCGTTCCACCACAGGAAGCCGACGCAGGCCGCGCTGATCGCCGCCGCGAGCACCGCAAGATCGAGAGGATCCCGCGCCTCGTAGCACTGTGACGCCACCACCGACGGTCGTGCGGAGCCGCACAGCTGGTTGTTCTGCCAGATGTTCACGATCACGTAGGCCCCGAAGATCATCACCGCAGCCCCGGCGAGCAGGCCATCGGCTCCATCGGTGAGGTTGGCGCCGTTCGACGTCGCGGTGACGATGAACCAGATGATCAGCAGGACCACGACCAGGGGCAGCTTCACTCCCCAGTCCTGGGTGGTCGAGAGGTACGACGACGCAGGTCGGACGCCGCGCTCGTCGGCGAAGAAGCTCGTGGCCAGCAGCCCGAACCCGAGGGCGACCAGCGTCTGACCGCCCATCTTGGCGCGACTGCTCAGCCCGGCGTTGTTCTGCGTGTAGACCTTGATGTAGTCGTCGAGGAATCCCACGGCCCCGCAGCCGAACAGGAGCAGCAGCAGGAGCCACGCGCTCGCGCTCGGCCGCCCAGCGGTCGCGAAGGTGGCGACCAGGTAGGCCGCCGTCGCACTCACGAGGATCACCAGGCCTCCCATGGTCGGGGTGCCGCGCTTCACGTGGTGGGTCGTCGGACCGTCGTCCCTGATCGGCTGACCGAACCCGTGCCGGGCGAACCATCCGATCGCGAGTCCCGTCCCGACCAGGGAGAAGACCACGGCCAGTCCGCCGCTCAGCAGGATGGCTCGCACACGATCCCCTCCCCATGTCCGTCGACGCCGGTGGCAATCGAATCGCCGACGATTCTGGGACGGCAGGCCGGTCGAGTCGTTCAGGCTCGCCGATGGGGGTCGATCAGTCGCGGATCGGGCACGCCTTTGCGCGAGTGGCCATGAGTCCGAGCGTCCAGCACGACATGCAGCCGCGCCACAGCACGACCGTGACCGGCACCAGCAGCAGCCACAGAGCGGAGCGGTGGGCGAGTCCCAGCCCGGCGATCAGCAGCACGAGTCCGATCAGCCCACGGGCGTAGTGGGCGGGCAACGAACGGCTGGCGAACATCGCGCCGACGAGGTCCGGCTCCTGCTGCGGCGCCGGGCGCACGGAGGTGGTCACCACGTCAGCCTAGACGCCGATCGCAAGCGGGGTTGAGATGTGACGCACCCGACAGCCGCTGCGGCCCACATCTGGCCGAAGCCACCCGCAGCCTTCTCTAGGATCGGGTCATGACCAACAGCAGCGTGACGCACCTCGACGAGCAGCACTCCGACGCCCTCGAGAGCAACCGCCAGGACCACGGCGACCTGCCCGCCGGCATGCTGGCCAGCCCCACGCGCACCCGTCTGTGACCGGGCGGCGCGGCGCCGTCCTCACTTCTTGATCTTGATCTTCTTCTTCGCCGGGCTCTTGTCCCAGTTGCCGGCCGGGTAACCGGCCCGCACGAAGAGCGTGTGCTTGCCCTTCTTGAGCTTGCCCTTGGCCTTCACCGCGTGCGGCGACGTGCACGACTTCCACGAGCCCTGGTCGACGCGGCACTGGAACACCGCACCGTCTGTCGACGAGCCGAACGTGTAGGACGCGGTGGCACCCTTCGAGATCTTCTTCGGACCCGTGATCTTCGACGTGCTCGGCAGCGGGTAGGACACCGACTCGCAGTTGATGACCCGGTCGATCGCATCGACCACCGCCGTGTCCGTGCCGGCACCGCAGTCGACGAGGTCGAACGCGCCGTCACGGGCCTGCACCGTGTCGTCGCCGGCACCGGTCTTGATGATGTCCTGAAGATCGCTGCCCGTGACCGTGTCAGAGGTCTTGGCCCCGTAGTAGACCAGCTGTCCCGGGAAGGCCGAGGCGTCGAGTGTCTGGTCCTCGCCGCGGGCCATCCGCACGTGGAACTCCTCGAACCCGACCATGAACACCGAGGCCTCCTGGTCGCCCGCAGCGATCTGGAGCTGGGCCGAGGTCAGCACCAGGCTCAGGCCGTCGATGACTCCGCTGCTGCGGTCGAGATCCAGCTCCATCACGTCGTGACCGGAGCCACCGTCGTTGCCACCGGTCCCGATGGTCTGGACGAAGCGGTCGTCGCCGGGGCCGCCGTCGGCCCCCTCGTCGCCTTGCACCTGGAAGAGCACGTCGTCTCCCGGCCCGCCGTCGACGCCGGATCCCCCGGTGATGATGTCGTCCCCGGCACCGGCCAGAACGACGTCGCCCCCACCGACGGTGAACGTCTCCCCCAGCTCGGAGCCGATGAAGAAGTCGTCGTCGTAGTCGTCGTCGTCGGTGACGGTCAAGGAGGTGAGCGCGGGGAAGTCCGCCGCCGTCATGCCGCTGAGGTCGACGTCGTCCGCCCCTGCGTAGGGGCTGATCCCGAGCCTCTCCAGGGTCGAGCACGGCGCCGGCGTGGCCGCTGCCGGAAACACCTCACCGCTCACGCAGGACATGGCGATGGAGTCGTCCGCGGCGTCGCCGTACGCCTGGAAGTTCAGGTTGTCGGGGTAGTAGCTGTACCCGACTGCGGCGTAGGCGGGCACCGCCATGGCGAGCACCAGCGCGGGAACTGCGAACGGGACCACGAGTCGCGTCTTCACGATCATCGACACTAGGTTCCCTGCGTCCCGATCGGGACCCGGGTCTAGACCACTACTGGGATCGGTCGGTGCTGCGGTACTTGCCCTGGAAGAACAGCAGCGGCTCCGCGCCGTCACCGACCACCAGGTCCTTGACCAGTCCGATCACGATGAAGTGGTCGCCGGCCTCGTGGACGGCATGGATGGTGCAGTCGACGAACCCGAGCGTGTCCTCGAAGATCGGCGAGCCGGTCACCGGGGAGGGCCGCCACGCGACCTCGGCGAACTTGTCGGCTCCTCGGCTGGCCATCGTGTTGGAGAGGTCGCTCTGCCCGTCGGCGAGGAAGTTGACGCAGAACTTGCCGGCCCGCTGGATGCGCGGCCAGGCCCGGGAGCTGCGCGCCGGGACGAAGAGGACCAGCGGCGGGTTGAGCGACACGCTCGAGAAGGACTGGCAGGTCAGGCCGATCGGCTCACCGTTGCTGATCGTGGTGACCACGGTGATGCCCGATGCGAAGCGTCCCAGGACGTCGCGGAACTGGCGCGCCCTGGCCACCGCCTCGGGCGAGGAGGTGTCGACCTCGAAGTCCTCGCCGGGGTGCAGCTGGAAGTCGAGGTCGGTGTCGGTCAGGAACGAGGAGATGAGCTGGCTGCTGGGCCAGGTCTCCCGGGCGTCCGAGCGCATCCCCTCGGGGATGTCCGGACCGTTGCTGCGCTGATGTCCGTCCACGTCGTCCAGGCTAGTCATCACTGACCGCCGGCGAAGTCGTGCCCCCAGTAGGAGACTGCCGTGGACTCGCGAGCCACCCAGCGGTCGTCCTCGACCTGGAGTCCGTCGGTGCCGAACTCGATGTCGAAGCCACCGGGTGACTTGACGTAGAACGAGACCATCTCGTCGTTCATGTGCCTGCCGAGCGTGGCCGAGAGCGGCGCACCGTGCTTGCGCACGCGCTCGAGCGCTCGACCGACGTGGTCGAGGCTGTCGACCTCGAGCATGATGTGCACGCACTTGCTCGGGTTGGGCATCGGCAGGAACGCCAGCGAGTGGTGGCGCGCGTTGACGCCGAGGAAGCGCAGCCAGACCTTGGAGCCGGCCTCCTTGCCGACGAACTCCCCCGGCATGCTCATCGAGTCGCGCAGCCGGAAGCCGAGCACGTCGGTGTAGAAGGCCAGCGCCTCCACGTCGTCGAGCACGGGTACGACGATGTGGCCCATGCCCTGGTCGCCGGTGACGAAGGTGGCGGCGTACGGCGTCACGATCGGCCGCGACTCGTAGGTGATGCCGTGGAAGAGCTCGAAGACGTTGTCCCAGGGGTCGCTGAACCGCACGAGCTCCTGGACGCGGCGGTCCGCCAGCTCGGCGGCGGTGCCTTCCTCGAAGGCCACGCCGGCCTTCTGGAGGTGCTCGCGGGCGGCCTGGAGGGCACGCGGGTCGGCCAGCTCCCAGCCGACGCACTCGAGCTGGTCGACGTCGGAGGGCACCACGACGAGCCGGGCCGAGACCTGGTCGATGCGCCAGTACTGGTGGTCGGGGTTCGGGCCCCGGCCCTCGGCGAGGCCGAGGACCTTGCCGGCGAACGTCGTCCACTGCGACAGGTCGGTGGAGGCGACGCGGACGTAGCCCATGGACTTGATGTCGATCATGAGCGCCCTTGGTCCTTCTGGTTGCGTTCGACGTGACGGGACAAGAACGCGGTGCTGGTCTCGGCGAACTCCGCAGCGGCTTCGATCTGCGCCCAGTGGCCGCAGTTGGGGAAGACGTGCAGCTGCGCCTTGGGGATCAGCTTGAGAGCGACGAGCGCGCCGTCGAGCGGGTTGACCCGGTCCTCGCGGCCCCACGTGAGCAGCGTGTGCTTGCGCAGCCGGTGGGCCTCGCGCCACAACATGCCGTCCTCGGCCGTCTCCGGGTTCCAGAAGGACATGCCCATCGAGCGCATCGCTTCCTGGGCCCCGGGCGCTGTCGCGTCGGCGAAGCGTTCCTCGACGAGCTCATCGGTCACCAGCGACTGGTTGACGACCATCGTGGAGATGAAGGCGCGCAACGACTCACGTGTCGGGTTGGCGCCGAAGTCCATCAGGCGTTGCACGCCCTCGGTGGGATCGGCGTGGAAGAGGTTGAGGCTCAGCCCGCCCGGACCCATCAGCACCAGACGCCCGACCCGGTCGGGGTAGGTGAGCGCGAGCCGCATCGCCGTACCGCCGCCGAGGCTGTTGCCGAGCAGGTGGACCTTCTCGATGCCCACCTCGTCGAGCAGTCGTACGACGTGGTCCGCGGCGTGGCGGTAGAAGTTGCCGACGACCGGTGGTTTGTCGGAGGCGCCGAACCCTGGCTGGTCGACCAGCAGCGTGCGGAAGCTCGCGGCGAAGTGCGGGAGGGCCGGGCCGAAGTTGGACCACGCGCTCGCCCCCGGACCGCCGCCGTGGAGCATCACCAGCGGGAGGCCGCCGCCCACCTCGGCCGTCGACTCGCCGGCCTCGTAGTAGTTGAGGGTGATGTCGCCGGCCTTGGCCGAGCGGCGGGTGGCTTCCTTGCTGAAGTCCATCGGTGTCAGTACATCCCCGGGTCGATCTTGTGGCCGAACTCGTGCGCGCCGAACATCTGCAGGGCGCGCTCGGGGTCGTTGGCAGCGTGGACCCGACCGGCGTGGGCGTCACGCCAGGCGCGCTGGAGGTAGGTGCCCTTGGTCAGGGCCCGGCCGCCGGAAGCCTCGAAGAGGGCGTCGATGGCGTCGATCGCGCGCTGGCTGCCCAGGACCTGGTCGCGACGGACCTTCAGTCGCGAGCGGAGCGGGATCTTCTCGCCCTTGGCGATGAACGACTGCTCCTCACGGATGTTGTTGACGAGCAGGGCCCAGGCGGCGTCGATCTCCGAGGAGGCCTTGGCGATGCGCACGGCGGCGAAGGGGTCGAGGGACGCCTTCTCGCCGAGGTAGGCCGCCCGCGAGCGCTTCTGCTGCATCTCGACGTGCTCGTCGTAGGCGCCCATCGCCATCCCGATGATCGGGGTGGTGATGGTGCCGGTGAAGATCGAGTGGAAGGGCAGCTTGTAGAGGTCAGAGGTGTTCTGCTCCTGGCCCGGACCCCGGCACGCGCCGGTCTCGCCCATGCTGAGGGTGAACGCCTCGGGGATGAACACGTCGTCGACCACGATGTCGTTGGAGCCGGTGCCGGCGAGGCCGACCATGTTCCAGACGTCGACGATCTCGTACTTCTCGCGGGGCACCATGAAGGTCTTGAAGTCGATGACCTGACCCTCGTCGTTGAAGACCAGCCCTCCGAGCAGCACCCACGAGCAGTGGTCGCAGCCCGAGGAGAAGCTCCACTTGCCGGACAGCTGGTAGCCACCCTCGGCGACGGTGGCCTTGCCGGTGGGCGCGTAGGACGAGCTCAGTCGGGTGTTGGTGTCCTCGCCCCAGACGGCCTGCTGGGCCTCGTCGGCGAAGAGGGCGACCTGCCAGGGGTGCACGCCGACGACGCTGGAGACCCAGCCCGTCGACCCGCAGGCGCCGGAGATGTCGCGCACGGCGGTGTAGAAGTCGATCGGGTCGGCCTCGAGGCCGTCGAAGCGCTTGGGCTGCAGGAGCTGGAAGAAACCGGTCTCCTCGAGCTCCTTGATCGACGCCTCGGGGACCACGCGAAGGCGCTCGGTCTCGTCAGCGCGCTCGCGCAGGGTGGGAAGGAGGTCGCGGACGCCGTCGAGGACGGCAGAGGCGGTGGATGACATGGGAGGGCTCCTGTCTGGATGCTTCGGGACCAAGACTAGAACACGTTCTCGTTTTGGTCGAGTGGGGACATGAAACACCGCGTGTCGGCGGTGCGGCACACCCCGAGGTGGCGGGGGGGGTCAGGCGTTGGCGGAAGCCTTGTCAGCCTCGGCGCGCAGCATCAGCGCGATGTCGATCAGCTGGTCCTCCTGGCCGCCGATCAGCTTGCGTCGCCCGGCCTCGAGCAGGATCTTCGCGCCGCTGACGTCGTAGCGCTCCGCGGCGTTGCCGGCGTGCTTGAGGAAGGAGGAGTAGACGCCGGCGTAGCCCATCATCAGCGTCATCCGGTCGAGCTTGCACTCCTCGGGCATGGCGGGACGGATGACGTCCTCGGAGGCGTCGACGATCGTGAGGAAGTCGATGCCGGTCGTCCAGCCGAGCTTGTCGGCGACGCCGACGAAGGCTTCGAGCGGGGTGTTGCCGGCGCCGGCACCGAAGCGTCGTACCGATCCGTCGATCTGGGTCGCGCCTGCGCGAGCGGCGATGACGGTGTTGGCGACCCCGAGCCCGAGGTTCTCGTGGCCGTGGAAGCCCACGTCGGCGACGTCACCGATCTCGGCGACGACGGCAGCGACGCGGTCAGCGGTCTGCTCCATGACGAGCGCCCCGGCGGAGTCGACGACGTAGACGCACTGGCACCCGGCATCGACCATGATCCGCGCCTGCTTGGCGAGGACCTCGGGCGGCTGGGTGTGGCTCATCATCAAGAAACCGACGGTCTCCAGGCCCAGCTCACGGGCGAGCCCGAAGTGCTGCAGCGAGACGTCCGCCTCGGTGCAGTGGGTCGCCACCCGGCAGATCTGGCCGCCGTTGTCCTGGGCCGCGCGGATGTCGTCCTTGGTGCCGAGGCCGGGCAGCATCAGGAAGGCGATCTTGGCCCGCTTCGCGGTCTCGGCCGCGATCTTGATGAGCTCCTGCTCGGGCGTGCGGGAGAAGCCGTAGTTGAACGATGAGCCGCCGAGGCCGTCACCGTGGGTCACCTCGATCACCGGCACCCCGGAGTTGTCGAGCGCCTCGACGATGTCGTGCACCTCGGTCGCGGTGAACTGGTGACGCTTGTGGTGCGAGCCGTCGCGCAGGCAGGTGTCGGTGAGCCGCAGGTCGAGATCGCCCCAGGGCTCGGTGCCGTGGGTGCCGGACCAGGTGCGGTCGAGCGTGTTGAGGTCGGTCGCGGTCATGTCAGGCTCCCAGCTTGGCGCGTGCGATGTTCTGGCCCACCTGAGTGGCGGCAGCGGTCATGATGTCGAGGTTGCCGGCGTACGGCGGCAGGAAGTCCCCGGCGCCCTCGACCTCGAGGAAGATCGAGACCTTCAGCTGTCCGCGAGTGGCTTCGGAGGGCTCGTCGATCTGCGGCTCCTGGAGCAGTCGGTAGCCCGGTACGTAGGCCTGGACTGCCTTCTCCATCGCGAGGACCGAGGCGATGATCTCGTCCCGGCCCGACTGTCCGATGTCCGGGGAGACCGCGCAGTAGATCGTGTCGCGCATGATCATCGGCGGCTCGGCGGGGTTGAGGATGATGATCGCCTTGCCCTGCGCGGCACCGCCGATGGAGACCACTCCGGCCGAGGTGGTGCGGGTGAACTCGTCGATGTTGGCGCGGGTGCCGGGTCCTGCAGACATGGACGAGACCGAGGCCACGATCTCGGCGTACGACACTCCCCCCGCACCGACGACGGCGCGCGAGACCGCGGCCACCATCGGGATGGTCGCCTGCCCGCCGCAGGTGATCATGTTGACGTTGGGCTTGGCGACGTGCTCCTCGCCGTTGACCGGCGGGATGACCGCCGGGCCCACCGCGGCCGGGGTCAGGTCGATGGCGACGATGCCGGCCTCCTCGTAGCGCGGCGCGTACTCGCGGTGCACGTAGGCCGAGGTCGCCTCGAAGATGAGGTCGGGCAGGACGTCCTGCTTGAGCAGCCAGTCGACGCCCTCGTGGGAGGCGTCGAGGCCCTGGGCGGCGGCGAGCTTGAGCCCCTCGGAGGACGGGTCGACCCCGATCATCCAGCGCGGCTCGATCGTGTCGCTGCGCAGCAGCTTGTACATCAGGTCGGTCCCGATGTTGCCCGGGCCGACGATGGCGGCGGTGAGCTTCCTCTGGTCGGTCATGGGTCCTACTCCTCGAACTCGACGCTCAGCGGGTCGAACCCACTGATCGTTGCCACGACCCGGTCACCCGGGGCGAACGGCACGAACGGGCCCAGGGCCCCGGACAGAATCAGGTGGCCGGCACGCAACGGGTCACCGAAGCGTGCGGCTTGTACGGCGAGCCAGCGCAGCGCCTCGAGCGGGTCGCCGAGGCAGGCGGCGCCGGTGCCGGCGGAGCGTTCCTCGCCGTTGATGCTCAGCGACATCACGACGTCGCGCGGCTCGAGCTCGCTGAGCGGCAGGCCTTGGTCACCGACGACATAGAGACCGCTCGAGGCGTTGTCGGCGACCGTGTCGGTGAAGCCGATGCCCCAGTCGTCGATCCGCGAGTCGACGATCTCCAGCGCGGGCAGCGCGACCTCGACGGCCGCTCGCGACGAGCTCCAGGGTGATCTCGTCCTCGGGCACGTCGATGTCGCGCGC
The DNA here is from genome assembly GCA_963761285.1 of uncultured Actinomycetota bacterium. GTDB lineage: Bacteria > Actinomycetota > Actinomycetes > Propionibacteriales > Nocardioidaceae > Nocardioides. Next base: position 49,933 of record CAVXGJ010000002.1, read on the forward strand.
CAGGCGAAAGGCGACCTCGGCCTCGACGCGCGGCTGCACGAGCCGGCGCATCGAGATGGGAGGCCCGCCCGCCTCGGCACCGGCACTGACATCCATCTCGTCGAGGAGGTAGCCGAAGTCGGGCTGGTCGACACCGAGCTGGTCCTGGACGGCCTTGGAGGTCGCGCCGATCTTGCGACCCACGACCGTGGCTCCAGCGGCGAGGCGACGCTCCACCAACCCCTGCTGCACGGCATAGGCAGCGGCGAGGTCGTCGGTGCCGATCAGGTCGCGGACGGCGGCGCACGGCACCCGGGTCTCCAAGGCGTCGGCCAACCGGTCGACGGCGGCGTGGATGGCATCCTGAGAGGTCACCGGGCAATAGTAGAACCTGTTACAGTTTTGTGCCATGAGCACCCCTGTCCCCAGCACCGTCCACGGGCTCCCTCTCGAGGTCGACGTCGTGGTCGTCGGAGCCGGCGGCGCCGGCATGAGCGCCGCCCTGGCGGCCAAGAAGCGTGGCCTCGACACCGTCCTGGTGGAGAAGAGCGGCCACTTCGGCGGTTCGACTGCGCGCAGCGGCGGCGGCGTCTGGATGCCGGGCAACTACGCGCTGAAGGCGGCCGGCCAGGACGACCCGATCGAGGAGTCCAAGCGCTACCTCGACTCGATCGTCGGCGACGTGGTGCCCAAGGAGCGACGCGACACCTACCTCGACCGCGGCCCCGAGGTCCTCGACTTCATCAAGGACACCACTCCCCTGCGCTTCACCTGGGTGCCCGACTACGCCGACTACCACCCCGAGGCGCCCGGCGGCCGGGTCAAGGGCCGCAGCTGCGAGCCGATCCCGATGGATGCCTCCTTCCTCGGCGACGAGCTGGACCGCCTGCACCCGCAGTACACCAAGGCGCCGGCCAACATGATCGTCACCCAGGCGATGTTCCGGAAGATCAGCCTCGGCCTGCGCACCCTCGGCGGGCCGATCACCATGCTCAAGGTCGTGATCGCCCGACTGCTGGCCGGGCTGCGCGGCAAGCGGATGTATGCGATGGGCAACGCGATCGCGATCGGCCTGCGCAAGGGCCTCATCGACGCCGACGTGCCGCTGCACTACGACACCGAGCTGGTCGACCTGGTCGTCGAGGACGGCCGCGTCGTCGGCGTACGCGTCAAGCAGGGCGAGTCCGAGCACGTCATCCGGGCCCGCCGCGGCGTCATCCTCGGCAGCGGTGGCTTCGAGAAGAACCTCGCCCTGCGTGAGCAGTACCAGCCCCAGCCGACCTCCGTCGAGTGGACGACCGGATCGCAGTTCAACACCGGCGGCGGTCTGGTGGCCGGGATGGCCGCCGGCGCCGACACCGACCTGCTCGACGACTCGTGGTGGGGCCCCACGATCCCGCTGCCCAGCGGGCCCTGGTTCTGCCTGGCCGAGCGCAACCTGCCCGGCTCGATCATCGTCAACCAGGCCGGCGAGCGCTACATGAACGAGGCGCTCCCCTACGTCGAGGCCGTGCACGAGATGTATGCCGGCGAGGCCACCGGCGTCGGGCACGTCCCGAGCTGGATGATCATCGACCAGCGCTACCGCAACCGCTACCTCTTCGCCGGCCTCTTCCCGCGCCAGCCCTTCCCGGGCCGCTGGTACAAGATCGGCACGGTCAAGAAGGCCGCGACGATCGCCGCGCTCGCCGCCGAGATCGAGGTCCCCGCCGACGCGTTGGCCGCGACCTTGGAGCGCTTCAACGGCTTCGCCGCCTCCGGCGACGACGCCGACTTCCACCGGGGCGTCTCTGCCTACGACAAGTACTACTCCGACCCCACCGTGAAGCCGAACCCGTCGCTGCACGTCATCGACGAGGCCCCCTTCTACGCGGTCAAGATCGTCCCCGGCGACCTCGGCACCAAGGGTGGCCTCGTCACCGACAGCCGGGCGCGGGTGCTGCGCCCCGACGGGTCGGTCCTCACCGGTCTGTACGCCGCCGGCAACGTGTCGTCGGCGGTGATGGGTCGCACCTACGCCGGTCCGGGCGCCACGATCGGGCCCGCCCTGACGTTCGGCTACCTCGCGGCCGAGGACATCGCCAACAGCACGCCCACGCACGACCACACGCCCGACCCACGATCAGGTGGTCGAGCCCGACGAGCGCCAGCGAGTCGGCGTCGAGACCCCGGAAGTCGGCTGACATGCCCATCGATCCCACCGTCGCCATCGGCGCCTCCCTCGGCAGCAAGACCTTCACCTGGTCACAGAGCGACGTGCTGCTCTACCACCTCGGCATCGGCGCCGGCTCCCGAGCCGGCGACAACCTCTCGCCGGCCGCGCTGGGCTACACCCTCGACGGCCCGGGGCTCCAGGTCCTGCCGTCGTTCGGGGTCGTCGCGCCGACGTTCCACGAGACCGACCCGCCCCCGCTCGACCTGCCCGGCTGCGACATCAACCTGGCCCAGGTCGTGCACGGCTCGCAGTCGGTGAGCGTCACCGGGCCGCTGCCGACCTCCGGCACCGCCACGATCACCACCACGCTGACCGACATCTGGGACAAGACCAAGGCCGCGGTGATCTGGCAGGAGAGCGTCGCCACGGCAGGCACCGACGGGTCCGGCGAGGTGCTCTGGACGGCGCGGTCCTCGATCTTCGTCAAGGGCGAGGGCGGCTGGGGTGGCGACCGTGGCTCCGCGCAGGCGGTGGTGCTCCCCGAGCGCGAGCCCGACGCGGTGGCGTCGTACGCCGTGACTCCGCAGCAGGCACTGCTCTACCGCCTCTGCGGCGACCGCAACCCGCTGCACGCCGACCCCGACTTCGCCAAGGCCGCCGGCTTCCCGGCGCCCATCCTGCACGGCTTGTGCTCCTACGGCATCGTGCTGCGCGAGCTCACCGACGCGCTGCTGGGCGGCGACGCCACCCAGGTCGCCGGCTTCGGCGCCCGCTTCTCCGGGGTCGTCTTCCCCGGCGAGACGATCGGCGTGCGCGGGTGGCGTGAGGACGGACGGATCGTGGGGTCCGCCGCGATCGTCGGCGGCGAGCGTGACGGGTCGCCCGTGCTGGCCGACGTGGTCCTCGACCTCGTCGGGTAGCCGGCTGGCCGGATAGGTTGTCGCGGTGACGATCCTGGGCACCCCGCTGAGTTCTGGCTCCACCCGCGTCCTGCTGCTCGGCTCGGGCGAGCTGGGCAAGGAGCTGGTCATCGAGCTCCAACGGCTCGGGGTGGAGACGATCGCCGTCGACCGCTACGCCGATGCCCCGGCGATGCAGGTTGCGCACCGCAGCCACGTGATCGACATGCTCGATGCGGCCGAGGTACGCCGGGTGGTCGAGCTCGAGCGCCCCCACTGGGTGGTGCCCGAGATCGAGGCGATCCACACCCCGACCCTGCGCGCCCTCGAGGCCGAGGGCGTCACGGTCATCCCGACGGCTCGTGCGGCCTGGTTGACGATGGATCGCGAGGGCATCCGCCGGCTCGCAGCCGAGGAGCTCTCGGTGACCACGTCGCCGTACCGCTTCGCCGACAGCGCCGAGGAGTTCGCGGCCGCCGTCGAGGCGATCGGGATCCCATGCGTGGTCAAGCCGGTCATGTCGTCCTCGGGCAAGGGCCAGTCCGTGGTGCGCTCCCCCGACGACGTGACGACCTCCTGGGAGTACGCCCAGTCCGGCGGGCGAGCCGGCCAGGGGCGGGTGATCGTCGAGGGCTTCGTGCCGTTCGACTACGAGATCACCCTGCTGACCATCAAGCACGCCGCCGTCGGCGCTTCCGACGATCCCGCCCAGGACGTGGTGTCGTTCTGCACCCCGATCGGGCACATCCAGGTCGACGGCGACTACCGGGAGTCGTGGCAGCCGCAGCCGATGGATGCCGGCGTGCTGCTCAAGGCGGAGGAGATGGCCGAGAAGGTCGTCCGCGAGCTGTGCGGCCCGGCTGGGCGAGGGCTCTTCGGGGTCGAGCTCTTCGTGCGCGGCGACGACGTGATCTTCTCCGAGCTCTCCCCCAGGCCGCACGACACCGGCCTGGTCACCCTCGTGTCGCAGGACCTGTCGGAGTTCGCGCTGCATGCGCGCGCCATCCTCGGGCTCCCGATCCCCTCGATCCGTGGACGCGGGCCGGCGGCCTCGTGTGCGGTGGTGGTCGAGGGCGATCAGGTCGCGCCCTCCTTCGCGGGCCTCGACCGGGCACTGGCTGCGCCCGACACGCAGGTCCGGCTCTTCGGCAAGCCCGAGGTCGGCGGCAAGCGTCGGATGGCGGTCACGCTCGCGCTCGGCGACGACGTCGAGGCGGCCCGCGCGGTCGCCCGCGAAGCCGCGGCGCAGATCAGCGTCGTGGAATAGCGCCGGTCCCGAGCAGGTTTCGAGAACGGCGGGCCGCCCGGCCCGCGGCACGCTCTCGACGGAAGGCCCCGACATGCCCACACGCACCGCACGCACTGCTTGGAACGGCACCCTGCAGGACGGCTCCGGCCAGGTGGAGCTCAGCAGCTCCAAGGTCGGCACCTACGACGTGTCCTTCCCGAAGCGAGCGGCCGAGCACGCTGACGGCACCACGAGCCCCGAGGAGCTGATCGCCGCAGCGCACTCCTCGTGCTACGCCATGCAGCTCTCCGCGATGATCGCCGAGGCCGGTGGCACGCCGCAGGCGCTCGACGTCACCGCCGACGTCTCGCTGGGCGAGGACCCCGCCGGCGGCTTCCGACTCACCGGCATCAAGATCACCGTGCGCGGCGAGGTCGAGGGCCTCGACGAGGCCGGGTTCGTCGCGGCGGCCGAGGGCGCCAAGGCGAGCTGCCCGGTCAGCAAGGCACTCACCGGGGTCGAGATCACTCTCGATGCCGCGCTGGAGAGCTGAGCTCTCCGCTCACTCCCCTCAAGCGAGGGGTTTGCGCGCCACGACGTAGAGCCGCTCGTTGCGCTCACCGCGGGCCGTCACGGGCCCGCGGTGATACCACTCCACGTCGCCGAGTCCAGCGGCCTGCACCAGGGCGACGATCTCGGCCGGGCGGTGCAGCACGAAGTCGAGGTCGACGTCCTGGTCGAACCAGGAGCCGGGGCTGAGCACCTCGGCTCCGGCATGCATCGCCAGCAGCAGCGTCCCGCCGGGCGCCAACGGTCTGACCAGCGCCTCGATCGCGCCGGGCAGCTCGGAGGGCGTGAGGTGGATGAGCGAGTACCACGACAGGACGGCGCCCCAGCCTGGCGCCGAGATCGGACGCATCAGCCGACGCAGGTCGCCGACCTCGTAGTCGACGTCCGGGTGCCGGGTGCGCGCCTGCTCGATCATCTCCGGGGTCAGGTCGATCCCCCTGGCCTCGGCCCCGGCAGCAGCGAGGTAGGCCGTGACGTGGCCCGGCCCGCAGCCGACCTCGACCACCGGGCCCGGCCCCGACGCGATCCGGTCGAGGAGCATCCGCTCGAACGGCATCTCGGCCAGCTCGTCGGAGAACGTGTCGGCGTAGGTCGCTGCGATGGCGGCGTACGACGTGCGGACCTTCGCGTCGCGGGCCTCGGCGCCGCCGGCGAGCGCCACCTCCCGATCCGGCCCCGGCTCGGGAGGTGCAGCCGCTGACGATGCTTCCTCGACGGGTCCGAGCAGGTGCACCCAGCGGTGGTCCTGCTCGCGGGGGCGCCGGGGCTGTTGCGCCACGAGTGGCGTCTCGCGCTCGGCGAGCCGCCGCAGGCAGGCCTCGACCTCGTCGCGGTCGGCGAAGCCGTGCAGGCGTTCGGTGCGGCTCTTGAGGGCACCCGGCGCCTGCGCACCGCGCAGCAGCAGGACCGTGAGGAGCGCCCGCTCGTCCTCAGCCCATTCCTGTCGCGCAGCGATGGTCTGGACGTACTTCAGCGTGCGGCGCCCCGAGTCCTGCCAGGTGACCGCTGCCAGCTCCTTGTCCTTGAGCGCGCGCAGGACGCGGTGCACGGTCGCTTCGTCGTAGGCGGTGACCGGCTCGCGACTGCTGGTCTGGTTGCAGGCGCTGATGACGGCGTTGACCGACATCGGATAGCTCGCCGGCACCGTCACCTCCTTCTCCAGGAGGCTGCCCAGCACCCGCTGCTCCTCGGCGGTGAGGTCGAGCCCGCTCATCCGCGGGCCCCGCCGATCCCGAGGAGCGCCGCCAGACCGAGGGCGCTGCGAGGCGCGTACGCCGCACGCCACAACCCGCCGTGGGCCGCGGCGTACGCCTCGTCCTGCCAGGGGTGGTCGTGGCGCGGGCCACCATCGGTGTGCAGGTCGTGGACGAGCATCGCGGCCATCAGCACGTTGGAGGTCGAGGGGTCGAAGACCTCGACACCGAACCGGTGGGCGCCGGCGTACGCCGCAGCGAGGGCGCGGTTCTTGACCACCGAGCGGGTGCGGGTCGGGGGTGCGATGTTCATCGAGACCAGCCGGCCGTCGTGGCGGGCGTCGGTTGCGCGCCAGCGCTGCAGACGCTTGGCCAGGGCGTAGTTGGGGCCCTGCTGCGGCACCAGGGAGTCGTTGATGCCGGGGTCGGCCGGTCCGGCATACGGGCGCTGGAGCAGGCGACCGCGCGAGACCGCGCGCAGCGGCCGGCCGACGCCCTTGCTGACCCGACCTCGCTCGGCATAGGTGGCCAGCGCCTGATCGACGGCCTCACCGGGCACCGCGAAGACGTCGGTCGGGGTCGCCAGGAAGGCCAACGCGGTGTCGTCGCGCTCCGCCAGCAGCCGCCGGCTCAGCTCGTCGACGGCGGTGGCGACGCGGACGTTGGTGGCGCCGTCGGCGTAGACGTAGTTGCCGAGCACGAGCGTCCCCGGCTGCGCGGCGAGCCAGTCAGCCAGGGCCGGCACGTCGGCGAGCAGGTCGGCGCCCGGCCGGCCGTCGACGGTCGGGGCCACCACGGTGCCGGCCCCGGCGGTCGCCACGTCACTGACCCGGTCCCAGATGTCGTCGCGAGGCAGATCGACGGCGGCGACCCGGGCACCCCAGCGGGTCAGCGCCTGCAGCGGTCCCATCTCCGAGCCCGCCCCGATCACGGCGACGGTGTGGCCCTCGAGGCGGAGCCAGTCGGGGTTGGCCAGCACCGCATCGACGGCCTCGGCGAGGCCTGGCTCGACGATCCCCGCCTCCACCCAGGCCTCGACCCGACGTCGTACGTCGTCGCCGCGCAGCCGCTCGCCGCGGTAGGGCAGCACCAGCTCGCGCACCGGCTCGGCGGCCCCCCGCATCTCCACCTCGCCGAAGCCGACGTCCGACCGGGGCCAGTCGACCAGCGCCTTGTCGTCCGTGTCGTCAGTGTTGTCCTTGCCGTCCGTGTCGTCGAGCACCCGCATCCGGGAGTGCAGCGACTCCAGGCCGGCGCGGGCGACGCTGACCGCGTCGTCGGGTGTGCCCAACCCTGCCTCGACGAGCCGGCGGAACCACGGCAGGTACTGCGAGCGCCAAGCCGTCTCACGCTCGGCCGCACGGGCCCCGACCGGGTCGACCGGACGCAGCGCATCGGCGACCACCCCGCGACCGGTGGCCGTGGTGCTGCGCCGCCCTTCGGCATCGGCGGGGTCGACCGGGAACACGAGTCCGTGCGGAGCAGCAGCCATGTGGCTCACCCTGCCCGTCCCGCGCGTCGAGGTAAACCTCGGGTCCGGCGCTGGAGGGAGGATGGGACGCATGGAGCTCCAGCAGGTGATGGCCACGCTCGCCGAAGGTGCGCGGGATGCGCTGGGCGACGACCTGCTCGGCCTCTACCTGGTGGGCTCCCACGCGCTCGGCGCGGCTGACGAGCACAGTGACGTCGACTTCCTCGCGGTCACCGCCGATCGGCTCGCTCCCGGTCAGCGGGCCGCGCTGGAAGGCCTGCATGCGCGGCTACCGGACCTGCCGGGCCCTTTCGCCGCGCACCTCGAAGGCAGCTATGCGCCGGCCGCAGACCTGCGGAGCCCGATGACTGTCGGACGCACCTGGCCCTACGTCGACAACGGCTCGCGGGAGGTGGTGCAGTCCGCCCACGACAACACCGTCCACGCCCGATGGGTGCTGCGAGAGCGAGGTGTGACCATCGTCGGTCCGCCGACGTCGACCCACCTCGCCCCTGTCGACGCCGGCGCGCTGCGCGCCGAGATGATCGGCGTCGCCCGGACCCGCGCCGAGGACATCGAGGAGCATCCCGAGCACCTCACCAACGGCTGGTACCAACCCTTCCTGGTCGTGACGCTGTGCCGGGTGCTCCACACGGCCTACACGAGCGAGGTGACGAGCAAGGCCGCGGCCGCCGCGTGGGCGCTCGAGGTAGTGGGAGCCGAGCACCGCACGCTGATCGGGCGGGCGGTGGCCGAGCGACCGGACCCGTGGCAGCGGGTCCACCAGGAGGCGGATCCGAGCCTCGCCGCTCCCACCCGGGCCTTCGCCTGGGAGGTGCACCGGTTGGTGGGCGCGGAGGCATTGCGTCAGGCCCACGGCTGAGCGGACGACGCGTCCGTAGCACCAGGTACGGGGCCGTATCATTTCCCTGTGCCCGAGGTCTCCGTCATCGCCTACTTCGCGGACGACCCCACGCGCACCTACCAGCTGGTGCAGTGGCTCGACGTCCTCGAGATCCTGCACGCCCAACACCCGGTCGGCATCGTCGTGCGCGACCCGGCCTCGGCAGAGGTGCTCGCGGGCCGTACGTCGCTCCCGGTGCTGCTCGCCGCGTCGCTCACCGACCTGACCGAGCTCTACGACCAGCTCGACGCCAAGGTCGTCCTCTACTGCAACAACTCGATCCTGAACTTCCAGTCGCTGATCGACAACCGGCGCCTCCACGTGCACATCAACCACGGCGAGAGCGACAAGCAGAGCATGGCGAGCAACAACGCCAAGGCCTACGACCGGGTCTTCGTCGCCGGCGAGGCAGCCGTCCAACGCCACCTTGCTGCGTTGATGGAGTTCGACACCGCACGCCTGGTGCGGGTGGGCCGGCCCCAGCTCGACCTGCGCCCGCCATCGTTGCTCGGCCCGAGCGCTCGGCGCACCGTGCTCTACGCGCCCACGTGGGAGGGCGACGCCGACTACAACGACTACACCTCGGTGACGCGCCTCGGAGTGGCGATCGTGCGCGCGGTCCTGGACGTGCCCGACATACGCCTGGCCTACAAGCCGCACCCCAAGGTGGTCACCAGCCAGACCCCTGCGGTGCGGGCTGCCCACCTGGCGATCCTCGACCTGGTCGAGGACGCCACTGCTGCTGATCCTGCAGCAGGGCACGAGTGCGTGATCAACGGCGACATCCTGGCCGTGATCCCCGACTGTGACGCCATGATCACCGACGTCTCCTCGGTCGGACTCGACTGGCTCTACCTGCGCAACGAGAAGCCGATCTTCCTCACCGACCCCCAGGGCGAGCCCGACCGGTTGCGCGAGGACGTCCCGGTCAGCCGCTGCGCGGATGTCATCAGCCCCGACACGCTTGATGTTCCGGGCGCGCTGACGCAGCTCATCGCCTCGCGCCTCGAGGCCGACGAGCACCAGTTGGCCCGCGTCGCCATGCGCCACCACTACTTCGACGACCTGCGCGTCGGGGAGAGCACGGTGCGCTTCCTCGACACCGTGTCTGACTTGGTGGCGCTGCGTGATCGGCTGCTCGGTCTCGAGCCCTCCGACGACGGCACGGCCATCACCGCCTGAAGATGCTGCTCGGTGCGGCCTAGGTCCGCATGGGTGGGTCGGGTGGTTCGCGGTGGACCAGTGCGTGGTGTCTGGGGCAGAGGAGTTGGGCGTGGTCGGTGTCGGTGGGGCCGCCCTGGGACCAGGGGGTGGTGTGGTGGACGTGGCAGAGCCAGGCCGGGACGTCGCACAGGGGGTGTTGGCAGTGCTGCTGCTCGATCGCGATCGCCAGGCGTCTGGGCTTCGGTGTGGAACCGGGTCTTCCTACCGAGGTCGAGGACCTTCGACTTCCCACCCAGCACCGCCGGGATGACGCCTGCTTGGCACGCCAGGCGTCGTGCGGTCGCGGCGGTGATCATGGTCCCGGTGTCGAGGCAGGCAGCCTTCGCACCACCCAGAAGGGTCTGCAGGTCCATGATGACGACCACCGTCGCGTTGGTGCCGCCGGCGTGTGGGAGGTCCTCGGCGGGGAAGGCACCGATGTAGTCACAGAACGCCTGGCCCATCCGTTCTGGTGAGGGCCTGGTGTGGTCGTAGGTCTCACCCTGGGAACGGACCCGTTTGGGTGCAGCGAACCCGTTCAACGCCTTGCGGAGCATGTCGGCGTAGAGGTCGGGGATCGTGAACCGGCCCGTGTGGGTGCCATCGCCGTTGCCGCGCATGGAGAAGCGGGTCTTCTTCGCCGCCGCCTTCTCCTCCTCATCAAGCAGCCGTGCTTCATGCGCCTCGGCAGCCACGGGGTCGATCACGGCCAGCACCCGGCGCCCGAGGATCTTCAACTCCTCCGCATCGTGGTGGGCGGCCGCGGCAACAAGGTGCTGCTCGCACTGCTCCCGAACTGTCGGGTCCTCGGGGAGCGCTTCGACCGCGGCGATGATCACACCCGCCTGATCGGCCAGCACCTCACCCCTGGCCTGAGCCGCCCTGGTGAAGTCATGAGCAGCCAGAGCCTTGGACGCCTTCACCACCGCGCGGGCCTCACGCCGGGTGGTGCGGGTCGTGCCTGCCAACCACGCCGCCCCGGTCGTCGCACGGGGTTCTTCGGTGATCGCACCCGTGGCTTCGCCGTGGACCAACAACCTCGCCTGGAGCTCGGCGACCTGCGCGGCCAACGCGGTCACCTCGACCAGCAGCTCACGGGTCTCACCCGCGCCCAGCGACCAGGTCGCCTGATCGGCCACCGCCGTGAACGACTCACGCGAGGACAGCACCGCGGCACCGATCGGGTGACCCGATCCGAAGGTGTCGTGGTGATCTGCCATAGGACTAGTCCACCACCAGCCACCGACATTCAGACCCCGAAAACCGGGTTATCCACAGGGATTCGCGAAACTTTTCGAACTATTTCTCGGACCCGAACCAGGCCGTCGCACGGTGCGAGCGGGAGCGGGCTATCGGGGCTCATTCAGCGGACGGCGGCCCTGACGAGGGCGAGCGTGTCGGCGTCGGCGGCCAGCCGTTCGTCCTTCGCGACAAAGTAGCGCAGACGAAGCAGGAGCGGTTGGAGGTCGGTGAGCCACGGCGCGCGAATCGTCAGCGTCTGTGCGGGCTGCCCGGGCCCGGCGGGGGTCGTGAAGCGCAGGCGCCAGGATTGGCGGGCGCCGGCGTAGGACCCACCGGACAGCGCGATGGTAGTCGGGTACTCCAGAGGAGCTTTCTTGCGCCGGACACCGGTGGCGCTGGGGCTCTCGAGGACGAGATAGGTGCGACTGACCGGGAAGTTGTCCAGGAGCTCGGCCACGGTGGCGTCGCGCCCAGGGTCCGGCGAGGTGCCGGGGACCCAGCCGCTCGGGCACGACGTCTCGACCCAGACGCGGGTGGTCCAGGCGCGGGTCGCGGCGTAGGCCGAGGCGCCCAGGAGTGCGACTTCGAGGATGATCGGGAACGGGCTGCTCAGGGGCTCGGCTCCGAAGGCCCGCTGGAGCGTGAGGGCCGTGAAGGCGGCGATCAGAACGAGAACAGCGGTGCGGAAGACGACGTCCGGCCGGAAGGCGGTCGCGCGCGAGGCGCCCGGCCCGAGTTGGTATGATGTCATTCACGTCCCTGACTGGCTACGGCTGGCTCGACGAAGACGCGCGAGGTCCCGTCGGATGTAGCGCAGGTGCGCCCATTCCTCCTCCAGGATCACGCGAATGCAGTCACCGACACTGGGGCGCCAATCGAAGCCCCACGGGTCCTTGCGGTCCTCCGCGAGCAGCTCCGCGGTGGCCGTGGACAGGAAGTCGGTCACCAGCTGCTGTCGCTCGGCCCGCACCGCGAGGATCTCGTCGTAGGCGGGCTGATCCACGCGGAAGATCGAGGTGTCGAAGCCCATGTCGTCGGCGCCGGTGAAGATCTGGCCGATCTCGTGAAACGGTTTTTGGATCCGCAGGATTCCGCCGCGGAGCCAGGTGTCGGTCGCCAGGATGAGGTGCCGCAGGGTCTGGGCCAAGGACCACTCGTCCTCAACGTGGGCGTCCACCAGGTCCCCGGAGTGCCCGCCACCGTCGCCTGCCACGCGGCCTGCACGGCGACCCAGCCTTCGCGCAGGCCTTCGGGCGTCTGAGCCTTCTGCAGCTCGCGTCCCGGGAACTGCCGGTTGAGCTCCGCGTCTACGAGCGGCACCACGTCGACCCCGTTGACGATGAGGCTGCCCATGAACAGGTCGTGGCTGTCGATGTCGAGTCCGTCCACGTCGACGCTGCGCATCGTCACACCGCTGACATCGGAGAATCGCAGGGTGGCGCCCTTGAAGTTCGCCTTGACGAAGGCCGCGCCTTCGAAGTCCATTGTGCCGGAGTGGGTCGTCATGGCTCCATCATCTTCGCCGTCGGGGACAGTCGTGGGACATCGGCATTCTCGCGCGCCATCAGCGCCAGGACGCCTTACTTGCGCTGACGCGCGAGGTAGACCCCACAGCAGAGAACGCTCAGCGCGATCACCCATGGGAACCCCGCATCGAATGTCTCGGACATATCCGAGAAGGCACCGACTGTCGCGAGGACCAGGGCGCCTGCCGCCAGGACTCCGAGAAGAACGCCGAGTCCGGCCGCAATGGTGACGGACTGCTCTTCCCTCGTCACTTGTGCCTTCATGGTGCCAGTATCGCCGAGGCCTGTGCATCAACCGCGGTCTCGCGGCAACCCCGCCCAAGCGTCGCTCGTGATCTCAGCCGGCCACTGAGCCGCGCGCACTCTTGCAACTCTGAGTTGCACGCGCCGTACACTGCTGCGCATGACCACTGCCGAGACCGACGGCCGACGCCGCGCCGCCGCGACGCGTCGTCGTGCGCGCGAGGCCGAGATCATCGCCGCGACCCGGACGCTCTTCGATGCCCGCGGGGTGCGTGATGCCCAGATCGAGGACATCGCCAACGCCGTCGGGATCAACCGCGCCATCGTCTACCGTCACTTCACGGGCAAGGAAGAGCTCTTCGCGCTCACGGTCGTCTCCTACCTGGACGAGCTGCGCGACGCGCTGAGCGACGCAGCCGCCAGCGAGACGACACCGGTCGCCCAGCTCACCGCGATCGTCGAGGCGTTCGTGGCGTATGGCGGCAGCCACCCGGCCTTCGTCGACTGCGCCCAGTCGCTCATGCGGCGCTCCGGCACCGAGCTCCTCGACGAGATCTCCGAGAGCGCGCTCTTCCGCCTCGGCCGGGCCATCTCCTCGTCGCTGGCGATCATGTCCGGAGTCCTCGAGGCCGGGATCGAGACCGGTGACTTCACCACCACCCAGGACCCGGCCCTGCTGACCAACCTCTTCTACGCCAGCGGTCTCGGCTCGCTCCAACTCGCGCGGGTGGGCATCCTGGTCAAGGAGGCCGTCCCAGCATCCCGACCGTCGGGGAGATCTCCCCCGCCGAAGTCAGCAACTACCTCGTCGCCACCGCTATGGCGCTCGCAGGCGCTGCGCCGGCTCGCTCGATGACAAGCTAAGCGACGAAAACGACTCGACCCGGCAGATCGTGATCTGCCGGGTCGAGGAACGTGCTCGGGTCAAGCGGTTGCTGGGTCAGTCCTTCTCGAGGATCGCCACGACGCCCTGGCCGCCGGCGGCGCAGATCGAGATGACGCCCTTGCCGGAGCCCTTCTGGTCGAGCAGCTTGGCGAGGTTGGCCAGGATCCGTCCACCGGTGGCGGCGAACGGGTGACCGGCGGCGAGCGAGGAACCGTTGACGTTGAGCTTGGACCGGTCGATCGAGCCCAGCGGGGCATCGAGGCCGAGGCGCTCCTTGCAGAACACCGGGTCCTCCCAGGCCTTGAGCGTCGAGAGGAGCTGCGAGGCGAACGCCTCGTGGACCTCGTAGAAGTCGAAGTCCTGCAGCGACAGGCCGGCGCGCTCGAGCATCCGCGGCATCGCGTAGGCAGGAGCCATCAGCAGCCCCTCGCCGCCGTGGACGTAGTCGACCGCAGCGGTCTCGTAGTAGCTCAGGTAGGCCAGGACGGGCAGGTCGTGGGCCTTGGCCCACTCCTCCGAGGCCAGCAGTACGACGGAGGCACCGTCGGTGAGCGGCGTGGAGTTGCCGGCAGTCATCGTGGCAGCCTCGCCCTTGCCGAAGACCGGCTTGAGGGTGGCAAGCTTCTCGACCGACGAACCCGGGCGCAGGTTGTTGTCGCGCTCGACGCCACGGAAGGGCGTGATCAGGTCGTCCATGAAGCCCGACTCGTAAGCCGCAGCCAGCTTCTGGTGCGAAGCGGCAGCGAGCTCGTCCTGCTCCTCGCGCCCGATCTGCCACTCGAGGGCGGTCAGCGCCTGGTGCTCACCCATGGAGAGCTTGGTGCGCGGCTCGCCGTTCTGCGGGATCTCGATGCCGATGTCGCCGGGGCGGATCTGGCCGAGGGCCATCAGCTTGGACTTGGTGTCGCGGGCCGCGTTGACCTTCATCAGCTTCTGCGCAGCTTGTCGCTGATCGCGACCGGAGCGTCCGACGTGGTGTCGGTGCCGCCGGCGATGCCGACCTCGATCTGGCCGAGCGCGATCTTGTTGGCCACGAGCATCGCGGCCTGCAGCCCGGTGCCGCAGGCCTGCTGGATGTCGGTGGCCGGGGTCTCGGGCGAGAGCTTGGAGCCGAGGACCGACTCCCGGGTGAGGTTGAAGTCGCGGGCGTGCTTGAGCACGGCACCGGCGACCACCTCACCGAGTCGCTCACCCTCGAGGCCGTAGCGGGCCACGAGGCCATCGATGGCCGCGGTCAGCATTTCCTGGTTGGAGGCGCTGGAGTAGGCGGAGTTGGATCGGGCGAAGGGGATGCGGTTGCCGCCGATGATGGCGACCCGACGAATGCTCTCGGTCATGGCACCATACTGACGGGTAACCGTGCTCACTCCAAGAGTATGTCGGCCACGTCACGATAAGTGGACACCGAGTTACACCCATTGTTACATAGAGATTCGACCCACCAGCACCCCACCACAGCCACGGAGGCAGCATCACATGAGCGACAAGTACCAGGGCTTCTCCCAGTCGCCGATCGGCAAGGTCCTCGTCAAGAACCTCGGCCTGCCCAGCCCGATGACCCTCGAGCGCTACGAGGCCGGCGCGCCCCTCGTCGACGGCACCGTGCTCGTCGGCGGCCGCGGCCGCCTGGTCGAGTCCCTCCCCGGCCTGCTCGACACCCTCGGCATCTCCTCCACCGAGGCCCTGCCCGAGGAGGGCAAGGTGAAAGGCCTGGTCTTCGACGCCACCGGTCTGACCTCCTCGACCGACCTCAGTGCGCTGCGCGAGTTCTTCACCCCCGTCATGCGTTCCCTGGCCGCCTGCGCCCGCGTGGTCGTCATCGGCACGCCCCCCGAGCAGGTCAAGGGCAGCGAGCGGGTCGCCCAGCGCGCCCTCGAAGGCTTCACCCGCAGCCTCGGCAAGGAGATCGGTCGCGGCAGCACCGTCCAGCTCGTCTACGTCGCCGAAGGCGCCGAGTCCGCGGTCTCCAGCACCCTGGCCTTCCTGCTCTCCCCCAAGTCCGCTTACGTCTCCGGCCAGGTCGTGCGCATCGGCGCCCAGACCACGAAGACCGACGTACCGGTCGTCGACACCCTGACCCCCCTCTCGGGCAAGATCGCCCTGGTGACCGGCGCGAGCCGTGGCATCGGCGAGGAGGTCGCCCGGGTCCTGGCCCGCGACGGCGCCACGATCGTCGGCGTCGACGTACCGCAGGCCGCCAGCGAGCTGCAGGCCCTCATGAAGGAGCTCAACGGCGACTGGCTGACCCTCGACATCACCGGTCAGGACGCCCCGCAGCGCATCGCGCACCACCTCAAGGAGAAGCACGGCGGGGTCGACGTGGTCGTTCACAACGCCGGCATCACGCGCGACAAGAAGCTCGCCAACATGGACGACGCCCGCTGGGACTCCGTCATCGCGGTCAACCTCACCGCACCCGAGCTGATCACCCGCGAGCTGCTCGACCAGGGCGTCATCAACGACTTCGGCTCGATCATCGGCGTGGCCAGCATCGCCGGCATCGCCGGCAACGTCGGCCAGACCAACTACGCCGCCTCCAAGGCCGGCGTCATCGGTTTCGTCGACTCGCTGGCCGACGAGCTGGCCGAAGACAACGCCAAGGGCATCACCATCAACGCGGTGGCCCCCGGCTTCATCATCACCGCGATGACGGCCGCCGTGCCGTTCGCGACCCGCGAGGTCGGCCAGCGCCTCAACGCGATGGCCCAGGGTGGACTTCCGGTCGACGTGGCCGAGACCATCGCCTGGTACGCCAACCCCGCCTCCAGCCTCGTCAACGGCAACGTCGTGCGCGTCTGTGGCCAGATGATGCTGGGTGCCTGAGATGGCTACCGACCCCGACCGCACCGACTCCAAGCAGATCGAGCCCGCAGGTGGTCTGGGGGTCCTGCTCAAGGCGGCGCTGCCGTCGCTCCCGCTGGTCAACCAGCTGCCCGGCGTGCGCAAGACCGCGCCCCGCGACTTCGCCGGCTTGTCGCTGACCCGCCCGCCGGTCACGGTGGAGCGCTCGGACGTCGACGCCTACGCCGCCGTCTGCGGGTTCCCGATCAAGGACGTCGCCCCCCTGACCTACCCGCACATGCTGGTCTTCGGCCTGCAGATGGCGATGATGAGCGACCCCGGCTTCCCGGCGCCGGCGATCGGCACCGTGCACCTCGAGAACTCCATCACCCAGCACCGGCCGATCGCGATCGGCGAGACGGTGTCGGTCGCGGCGGCCGTGGGGCCGAAGGTGGCCCACCCCAAGGGCACGGTCTACGAGTTCACGGCCTCGATCACCGACGAGAGCGGTGCCGTGGTGTGGGAGGAGACCTCCGCCTACCTGCGCCGTGGCAAGGGCGACGACGCCGCGTCGTACGGCATGACGTTCCCCGCGGCCCCCGCCCAGGGCCTGACGTGGCAGCTCCCCGCCGACCTCGGTCGGCAGTATGCCGCTGTGTCCGGCGACCACAACCCGATCCACCTCTACCCGGTGACGGCCAAGGCCCTCGGCTTCAAGCGCCAGATCGCCCACGGCATGTGGACCAAGGCGCGCTGCGTCGCGGCTCTCGAGAACCGGCTGCCCGATGCGGTGCGGGTCAACGTGGCGTTCAAGACGCCGGTCTTCCTGCCGGGGTCGGTGGCCTTCGGGTCGGCGGCTGTCGAGGGTGGCTACACGTTCTCGCTGTCGAACCCGACGGACGGCAAGCCGCACCTGGCGGGGAAGGCTACTCGCCTCGAGGCCTGATCAGGCCCTCTTGCGCCACCGACGCCACCAAGGTGCCGTCGGGGGTGTAAGCGTGGCCGAAGGACAGCCCTCGGGCGCCGCCGGCCGAGGGTGACCACTGGTCGTAGAGCCACCACTCGTCGACCCGGAACGGCCGGTGGAACCAGATCGTGTGGTCGAGCGAGGCCATCTGGACCTTCGACGGGTTGGCGGCGTGGGCGGCCAGGGAGGCCCCGAGGAGCGAGACGTCGCTGGCGTAGGTGAAGGCTGCGAGGTGGTCGAGCGGTCCAGTCGCCGAGGCCTCGCCGGCGATGCGGATCCACATGCGGGCGCGCGAGGGGTGGACAGGGTCCTCGTCGAGGCCGTGACGGGAGTTGCCCAGCC
>CAVXGJ010000003.1:0-500989 GCA_963761285.1 uncultured Actinomycetota bacterium
CAGCTGACGGCCGCGCCTCAGGCCTTTGGCTTCTGGTACTGCTGGGCTGGCGCTGGGTGGTCGAGCGGCGTCGTCGTCATCTCGCGGTGGCCGGTGGCGGGTGGGGGTCGAGGTGCAACCGGCCCGGGTGCGAATCTCGGCGACCGTGAATGACCCTGGCGAAGGGTTCACGCAGGCGCGTGAGCCATGCGGGCTCTTCGTACTCCGGCCAGGGCGCGGGTCCTAGCTCGGGAGGAAGCGGGTCGTACCAAGCGTCCGGGCTGCGCTGTTCGATCAACGTGTTGGGGCCGTGCGTCTCGTGCACCCACGTGGCGGGGTCGAGGTCGAGGCTCCGAGCGGCCTTGGTGGAGATGACTTGCAGGATGCCGACGTCGTTGATTCTGGCGCCGAGTTGCGGCCGGAAGGACCGCCTGGTCCCGCCCGCGGCTGAGTCCTCGAAGGTGTGCCGAGAGTGGAGATGGCTCCACGTGGCAGAGGTGGGCCCGCACATGGGCCGCAGTACGGCGCAGTCCACGGTTGGGGCCCAGATGCGGGCCAGCGCACCGAGTCTGTGAACCTGTTTGGCCCAGCCGCTGTCGGCATCGGCTAGACCCAGCACGACCCCGCCCAGCTCGTTGAATCCCACGGAGCGGCACCGTGTGTCACCGTCGAAACCCAGGACCCTGAGGTCGGCCAAGGGGCGGGTGTGGAGCTCGTGGACGAGACGGTCGCGGTCAACCTTGAACGTGACCAACCCGGTGGACACGAAGAACTCATCGGTTCCTTCGGTCACGAACTCGAGAGCGTCATCGAGGAGCCTTGTGGTGAGATCGCGCTCGACCCACCACTGGCCGGCCGCGTGCAACACCACAAGAGGACCGGGGCCGGGTGAGTAGGCGCCGGGAAGGATCGGGAGCTGCATCCCCAGCCCTGTGGCAAGGATTCCGGACCGCTCCCAGAACTGGGGGATGCGATCGCCGCGACAGGTCCGGACGCGGCCCGTCCATCCAGCCGCGGCGAGAGCCTCGATGACCCGGTCCACCCAGGCGAGGAACTCCTCCTTCGTGTACAGCTCCGAGACGTAGCAGCGCCACCCCCGCCCGACCAGGATCGGGTCGTCGGCCAGCATCCCCTCCACCGACAGACCCGCACGGGCAGCCCGCACCGCCGCCACCGGTGCGTCATCACCGACCGGGGTGGGTTTGGCGGGCACGAACTCGATAAGACCCCTGCCATCGGTACGACGCAGATGCTTCAGCAACGCCGCCGCGTTCGCCGTCACCGGCGCCGAGCCGTCATTTACGTCCACTCACTGCCACCCCCTCGGGAACACCGTCGGCCGGACCACGAGCGAAGCATGCCTTGCGATCCTCGGCGACGACCGCTCATCGGCCGGATCCGCGCGCTCGTGCCACCGCCATCTCAGGCCAGTACTGCGCCGAGCACCACCAGCAGTACCTGGCGAAGCACGCAAATGGCTACCGGTGCCACTCCAACACGGGCGTGAAGTTCCCCGAGACCAGCTGACCTCCACCGATGGGCCCGCGTCGCTGATGATGGGGCCCATCGTCGTCGTGGTGCAGCCAAGGCCTCCGTGGGACCTGATACCCACGGAAGCGCACGGATCGCGGCTGGTCGGGCGGAGCCCTCGAGGCGGCATAGAAAGACGTTCTAGGGAGCCCGACGGGCGGCAGATCCGCGCGTTTCGCAGTGCGCCGCCAGCGGGATCGGCAGGACCGCTCACTACGCGGCAGGTGCGGGCATGACTTCCCGTACACGGACAGGCATAACAACCCGACGGCCGCGGGTTGCCCGCGTGAGACCGGGCACTGGCCCCTGTCAGACCCCAGGTATGCCCGTCCGTGTACGAGACGCCACGAGCCAAACAGCGAAGCGACGTTCGCGCATCTAGATAGCCGCCCGCTGTGCGGCAGAGTCGGGCGGACCGCTGCGTAATCGGACGTACGTCGATGGCAATAACCGCTCCCGATTCCGCGCCCCTGCGCTTCCCGGCGACGTCAACAAGCATCGACGTACGTCCGACTACGCGGGCGGCACCCTCTGCGGGGTCTGTCCGACTACGTGCGCAGGACCGTCGTGGCGTTGGTGGATGCCGGTTGCAGCAACTTTCCAGGCAGGGCGCGCGTCTCCACGGGTATGAACGCACACCGAGCTCCAATCGCGACCATCTCGAGGTTCCACTACCGGGCAGGCCTGGGCGCCGGCGCCGTTGCGCTCGTGCTCGGGCTCACCGGCTGCGGGTCGTCCGAGGCCACTCCGACGAGTGCCGGCGATCAAGGAGGGGCCTCGTCCCCCACCTCCGCGCTTGCAACCACCTCACCATCCACCCAGGCAACGCCCGTGCCGTCGACGGTGCTGGAGGTGTCTGGCGACGGCGTTGACGGGGCTTCGTTCGGCACCGATCGCGACGACGCGATGGCCACGCTGACTGGCCTTCTGGGTAGACCGAGCGTGGCCGTCGGTCCGACGCGCTACTCACCGATCGAGGGCGAAGACGGGTTCTACGAAGTCGCCGACGACCCGATCTCACCGAGCTGGCAGTACCCGGTTGCCTCGGTCTCGTGCTGGGCCGACTTCTGCGCGATCTTCGGCGGCGACACCGCCGACGCTCTCTCGCTGCGCGGATGGGAGCTCGGGGTCTACAACCGGTGGGACACCACGTCGACGACCGGCGACGCAGACCGGCCCGCCGTACGACTCGCGGGCACCGGGATCACGCTCGGCGACACCTGGGAGTCACTGCGCGAGGCCTACCCCGCTGTCGTGCCCGGCGGCGCCGAGGGCGGCAGCCTGGGCATCAGCGACCTGCCGTGGTCGGCGATCTTCGACGGTGCTGGCGAGTGGCGACTGTCGGGCTCCTGGGACCCCGCGCACCCGTCGAAGGTGCCCGATACGTCCGTCGTCACGCGTCTGTCGGGCGGCGAGGGCCCCGAGCCCGGTTGCTGCTGACTCCGCCCGTGCTCGACTGGCCCGCTTCAACGCCACGGTTGCCGGTGCCACTCCAGCACGGGTAGCCGAGCAACCACCGAGTCGGCTCTCGGCCACGCAACGATCCTGCGGGCGATCGCGCGGTCACTCGTCGTAAATGTCGGGAGGAAGCCCCAGAGCCGGCACCCACGCCGTGCCGACCACCCTCCCCAGCGATCCGTCCGGACTGTTCACGGTGATCGACCAGTCGGAGCCCGCCCCGAGGACCTTGGGCAGGTCGAGGTCGGTTCTGCCTCCAGCACTGGTGCGCCGCACAGAACCCCACCTCGGGTGCGTGGCGACGATCTGCCAGGCGGGTGCTCCAGGAGCCAGGAGAGGTAGGACCAGCTGTGTCTCGGAGAGGGGTCCAGCGTCGAGGTAGGCGTCGATCGCGGCCTCGGTCACGGTGGTCGAGAGACCGTGCGACCAGTCGCTCCACCGGCTCGGCTGCGCGTCGACGTCGCCCCAGCGTCGCCGTACCGGCCCTGGAACGGGTGTGGTGCCGGAGATCCATGCGGGCTCGGAGGGCCATGCGACGCGCGCCCAGAGCCGTATCGGCAGCCAGGACGGAGCATCGTCGGGCACGCTCAGGTCGAGCTCGCCGCGCCAGTGCCAGGGTGTCCCGTCGGTCGAGAGGCCCGGCGCAAGACCCGTGACACCAGCACGCAGCGCGCGATCCGGGCCGGACTCCGCGCCGTCGGGTCCCCACCAAACCTCTGCCTGCACCGACGCGTCGGGCGGCGTGCCGCGGAGGTCGAAGGGAGATGGCAACGCCTCACCATTCGGTCGCGGGTGAGTGAGAGTTACCGAGACGTGCAGCGCGCGCGGACCGGCGCGGCGCAGCGTGAGCGTCGGACGGCCCGGTGCGTCGTCCAGCGGTACGGCGACCACGAACGCGCCGCAGCGTGACCCCGGCGCCTCGATGCCGGCCGCGCTCACCGCTGCGAGTCGCAGCACCCGTAGCGCCACCGACCGTCCCGGCAGGGTGGCACGCACCCGCAGCTCGCCCGCGGGCGACCTGCGCACCGCATCATCGGGGAGTCGTACGAAGCGGGACGCGTCAGCCGTGCGCGCGGCGGCAAGGAGCGCCGACACACGGGCATGCCGCGGTCCTGCCCCTGGCGTGCCGAGGATGGCCGCTTCGTCGGCCGAGTAGAGCCGGAACGTCGTCCCGGACGGCACCGCGGGACGCGGCACGATCAGGTCAGCCTCGGCTCGACCGTCCGTGGGATCCGGGCCGGCCGCTCCGGCGAAGAGCAGCACCGGACTCGTCAGCTCGACGGCCACGGGCCGGGCGTCGACCACCCGCTGCTGCCGAGGCTCCGCCGGGAGCCTGGTGGATCCTGCCTGAGCGGTGACGACGACGCGCACACGCGCAGACTCGCCTGGGCGGGTCGGCAGTATCGGCGCCCGCGCCACCCACCACCGCCCCTCGGTGCCGGGCTGCGTCGCGAACGCCGGGTCCGGGGCGAGAGCGAGGCTCAACGCGCTCGTTCCGGTCAGCGCGGCGCCCATCGATGAAATCTCGACACCGAAGGTCGGTGGCGTGGTCGCGAAGGCCCTCACCACCAGCCGGCCCGGCGAGGCCGGCCCATGCTCCGGCAGTGCGCTCGGCTCAGTCCGCTCGAGCTCGAGGACGACCGTCGGTGGAGCGGTCGGCGGCACGGGTTTGTCGGAAGGAGGGGTCGAGCCTGGCCCGCCCCACTGGCCCCACGGGTCCTGCGCCGACACCTCGTAGATCACGGTCCCGGGAGGCACCCGGTCGGGCGGCTCCAGGATCTCGCCGCTCGCCGGCACGAGCAGGTAGCGGTCGTGGTGCTCGCCTGTCCGGTCGAAGCGTCGCAGGGCGATCGGACCTCCCTGGTGTCCTGAGACCGCCAGCCCGCCCGGCACCTCGGAAAGCAGCGGTGGCCTCGGTGGGAGGGGCATCCGGGCGACGATGGCGGGGACCATCAGATGCACCACGCGGTGGGTGTCGGGCAAGGCCGCGATGCGGTCCAGGAGACCGGGGTGGTGGTCGGCGAGGTGACGACCGAGTGCGGCTTGCTCCGCTGCGACGTCCGCGATGGCCCAGGCGACCTGCAGCGCTGGCGGCCCGCCGGCAAACGGCGAAGGCACCACGAAGGACGCGCTCGCCGTCAGCGTGTGCAACAGCAGCCCCGACGAGTCCGGGAGCACGGCGAAGGTGCCCAGCAGCGAGCCAGCCGCCGGGTCCGCCGACACGGCACCGGCCCAGGCCATCAGGTCCATCGCCACGGTGCCGGTCGCATCCCCCTGCCCGCCGAGACCGACGCCGATCGACTCGGGAGGATTCGCTCCGCCGACCAGTCCGGCGAGGGCTGCGCGTCCGGGCTCGAGGAGTGCACGACCACGCACGACGAGGTCGCGAACCGCCACCGCAACGGGCGGGTGTACGCCGGTGAGGGCGCCCGGCCCCGCTCGAGTCGACGTAGTCGTGCGGATGCACGAAGTCGCCCGTCGACCCGAGGAGGTCGGCGAGTGCCTGATCATCGCGAGTGGCGATCGGGCCGGTGACTCGCCACGGCCCGTCGGGGAGTACGTCGGGATCGGCAGCGAGTGCCCAAGCGCGGTAGCCGTGGCTCAGCCCGAACTGAGGCACCCAGCCGATCATCGTCGCTGAGCCGGCAGCGGAGACGAGGGGTGAGCCGCCGATGACCGGGTGCGCCGGGAGCAGGCCGATGCCCGGGTCGAAGACGCCCGGTCCCGAGGCCGTCCAGTAACCACGGTCGTCGCTCCCGTTGAGGCCACGGGCCGGGAGGTCGCTGGAGATCGCGTAGATGGGCGTGTAGCGAGGTTCGGGGAACCACGACCCGTCGCCGAGGTCGACCCGGATCTCGGTCTGACCGTGCTCGTCGATCGTCCAGGGACACAACGGCAGCCCCAGGGCAGCCGCCGAGCGGACCCGCACGACGACGCGGCGCTCGTCGTTGGTGACGGCGTCCAGGCGTAAGAGCCCCGGCGGGGCGAAGGGCGGCTCGGTCAAACTCACGGGGGTGCTCCGGCCAGAGACAGCAGCACGTGCGTCGTCGCGTCGTCGGGCGCGGCCAGGTTGCCCTGCTGAGTGACGCCCCAGGTCTGCCAGGTGAGCCGCACCACACCCGCGCCGGGCGGACCTGACGGCACGAAGAGCACGCGGGTGCCGGCCCGGTCGGCGACCCGGCGCCAGGTCGGCGCTCCGGCTGCGAAGCCACCGTCAGCGAGCATGGCCGTGTCGAGGCTGAGCCCCGTGAGGGTCAGTTCGCGAAGCAGCGGCTCGACGGCCTCCAGCAGCAAGCCGGCGAGCACCTCGCCCGTGCTCGTCGCGGCAGACGGGTCCAGCAGCAGGGTGGTGCGCACCGGGCGGTCGAGCGCGGGTACGGCGGCTCCCCGTAGCGCTGCCAGGAGCGCGCCGTCCGAGCGCTCGTCGACGACGACTGCCGGGCGGGTGGCAACGACGACCTGCGCGGGCGAGACGTCCGAGCCCGACGGCCGCGCCGAGAGCGGGTCGGGACGGACGAAGCCGGCCTCCGCGAGCAGGGCGCCGGCCGACCCCCACCGGCTGGTCGTGAACGACGTGCTGGGCAGGCGGGTCGTACCGCTGTCGTACTCGAACCGCCCGCCCGTGAAGTCGAGCGCGATGTCGTAGGAGCGCTGAGGTCGGAGGGGCACGGTGCCCGAGAGGCGCAGGGGTCCATGCGGCAGCGCGCACCCGAGTCGCATCAGGTCGACGGCTGCGCGCTCGACCTCGGTGAGGACCCCGGGATCGTCCGTCGCCTCGAGTCGGACGTCGGTGAACGGCATGGGTGAGCCCGGCGGCGCATCGGTGGGACTGACCACCAGGATGGGCGTGAGGCCGTAGGCGTGTGCCACCGTGACACCGCTGCGATCGAGGTAGGCCATGACCGGGTCGCCGGTGAACCACGGCAGGTCGCCGGAGGGCCGGTAGCCGCGCAGGTGTCGGGCCAGCATCGCCGGGTGGAAGACATCGGTCGCGACCGCCAGATCGGCGAGTGGCGGTGGGGACGGCTGCGGGCCGGCCACCTCGAAGCTCAGGACTGACTCGAGCGACTGGTCGTGCAGCTCCATCTGCTGGCCGACGCCGTACGTGGCCCGCCAGTGGTGCAGCACCTCATAGGCGGCGCCGGGGACCAGCGGGTTGTCGACTTCGGAGGGCGACGGCAATGCCACACTGCCGGTAGCGGGCGCTACGACGGACGGCACCGGGGTCGGGGTGGTGAACACCGGCCCTCTGGACACGCGTTGCGCGAGGTCGAAGGCCCGCCGGGTGACGCCGCGCAGCCCCACGATGCCGGTGCCCACGAAGCCGACGCGGTCGCGCTCGTCGACGAGCCGGCGCACCGGGTGGTGCACCGTGACCCCGCGGATCAGGTCGATCTGGTCGATGGGTGCCGCCCACACGCTGACCTGTTCGCCGGTCGGGCCGCGTTCGAGAGCGGTTCGCGTCCATGCGACGCCGTCGGTCTCGATCGTCCCCGGTCGCAGCTCGGCGCTCGAGAGCAGCACCAGCTGCGCCTGCACCATCGGCTCCACCAGGGTCAGAGTGGTACGCACGGGATCGGGTTCGATCTCGAGCGAGGTGTGCCGCACCACGTCGGGCAGCAGCAGCACCGCGTGCCGGGCTGCGCTCGGCAGGTCGAGCTCACCGACGTGCTGGACCGAGTGGGCCGAGACGCCACCGCGGCGCGGCTCCAGGCCCGGGACCAGCCAGGCGTACCCGCCCGGGCCGGCCGGCGTGCTTCCAAGCGGCTCGACCGCCGGCCACGTCGTCTGCGTCGAGCGAACCGCAACGTACGAGTGCAAGCCACTCGATGGGCCTGGGTGCGGCACCGGTGGCAGAGTCCAGCGGGCCTGGTCGAGAGCCACCCCGTCCGCGCCGAGGGACCAGCCCGGATCCGGCCGGAAACGCTCGCCCGCGCACTCGCGCCTCCGCGAGCCGACCGGGTCGGAGAGGTCGCGGATCCCGCCGTCGACCAATCTGCCGGTCCACAGTGCAGGGTCGCGCGACAGTAGGGCCAGGGTGGCGGCACCGTCTCCGGCGATGGCGTGCTGGCCCGGCTTGCTCTGCCATGTGGCGGCCATCTCACCGGGCGGCGGCCCCGCACCGGAGGTAGCCACCAGCTCGATCCGCACCAGCTCGTAGCGTGCGTGGTAGCGGTCAGCGTCACCCACCTCGCCGGAGCGAGCGAACGCCCCGTCGGTCACGTCGAACGAGCCCGTCGGGTCACCGGCTGGAGCCGGCGCGTAGCCGAGCTGGAGGGTGGCGTCCGGCCAGCAGACCGGGACGCCGTGGAGGCCCGGGCGCAGGACCGTGCCGTTGCGATCGACGACGGACGCCGAGACGAGCGGGCTGTCCGGCGCCGCGAGCGTAGGCTCCTGGCGGGAGCCGAGGGCGATCGAGACGCAGCCGCTGATCTCGAAGAACCACAAGTCGATCTCGCCGCAGATCCGCATCGTGGCCGCGTAGGTCTCGCCCGGTCCGATCTGCAGGTCGAGCCCGGCATCGATGCCGAGGGCGAACGGGCCAAGTCGAAGGCGGCCGCCGACTCGCGCCCGGCCGGACAGGAAGACCGGACGGGTCGACACGGCGACGACGGCGCCGGCCCAGATCTCGGCGACCACCGGGATGCAGACCATGGTCGCCGCGATGTCGAATCCCGCGGCCACGACCAGCCCCTGGGTCGCGGTGGGGATTGGGAAGCCGGTCAGACCGTCGCCGTGGATCATCAAGAACGCCTCGGCGCGGAGCAGTTCGGCGGGCAGGATCTCGGGCAGCACAGTGGCTCGGATCGGCCCAGGGGGCCGCGACCTGTCAGTGCCGAGGTGGACCGACCAATCGGGTCTTCCCACCGGCCAGCGAGCCTCGACCGGCGCGACTCCGTCGAAAAGCACCGGTGCGGTCTCGGGAAAGCGGACGTCGGCCACGATGGCCAGCGAGACCTCGTCGGGCAGGACGGCGAGGACACCGCGCAGCCGAGGAGCGATGCCCTGCCCTCCGGCGGCGGGCTCGACGAGCGAAGGGCGAGGCCCGAGGAGCCGACCGGAGAGCGCTGCGACCACTGCCAGGTCAGGGGTGCCGACAGCAAGGCTGCCGACCGCAGAGAAGGCGTGCCCGAGGTCGGGCAGGGTGCCGACCGCGACGCGCAGACCGAGCAGGGACGAACCGTCGCGTGCCACCGTTGCACCGGGCGTCTGTGGATCCCACTCCAGCCGGCCCTCGAGGTCTTCGGGCAGCACCAGGGCACGGTCGAGACCGATCATGCCGCCGACCCCGAAGAGACCGAGGCCGGTGCTGGCGAGCGGCACAGGCGCTGGCAGGTCGACGTCGAGGGACGCCAGAAGTGACCCGCCGGGGCCGAGGTCGACGGACGCCGCTGCCGCCAGGTTGAGCGGCAGCAGCGAGGCCCGAAGGTCTGCGTGAAGGGTGTCGTCGCCGAGGGCCACGGACCCTGAGCCCGCCACCAGACCGGGGACGTCGATCCGCGCGCCGAGGCCTCGGACGGTGATCCGAAGGCCCTCATCGGTGGTCTCCGTCGGCAGCGTGACGCGCACGGTGGCGCCGTCCAGGGAGATCGGACCTGCGTCCAGCGCGAACCGCAGGTCCACCTCGAACCACGCCGACCCTGTGCCCGACCGGGTCCGGTCGACCTGCAGCAGCTGCTCGGGCGTGAAGACCTTCCACTGGCCGGGATCGGCAACATCGATCGTGGCGCTGCGCCAGTCAAGACCGGGAGTGCCCTCCCAATCAACCACGACTCCACGCACCACGGCTCTCAGCGGGGCCACGGTGCCGAGGTCGAGGATGCCGCCGACGCTGACTCGACAGTCGAGGGACGCGTCGTAGTCGAAGCTCGCTCGGCGCGGTGCCGCGAGGTCGACACGGGCGCGGGTCACGCGTGCGGCCCCGTGGGCGCGCAGCGGATCGACGAGGTTCATGGCGACGCTGAGCGCCGCTGCCACTGCGGTGGTGCCATCGGTCGCAGCTCCGAGCCCGGCCGCCGCGGTGAGCATGACGGCAGCCGCTGCGACGTCGTCGCGTGACGAGGCGACGATGCCACGCGGCCCGCCCAGGACCTCGGCCGCGAGGTCGAGTGGCGACCCGGATGGCGTGGTCGAACGACCACCGGTGAGGCGCAGTCGGCACCCGGGCTCGAGCGCCGGCAGCTGGTCGAGCCCTGGGACGGCGGTCAGCGGGATGTCGAGGAGGAGGCTGGTCGGCACGAGGTCGTGGCCGCCGGTCCACCCGACGTCCCACACCGCGACCGCGGCGGCACCACTGACGTGGCCGGAGAACCCGGTCGGTCCCCATCCCAGAGCCCGTACGTCGAGCTCCGCCGCGTCGTCCAGTCCGGGCACCCCGGAGATCGAGAGAGTCCCGTCGACCTCGACGGCCGGAGCACCGTCGACGATGAGCAGTCGCGCCGTCGACGGGTGCAGGGCCAGCCCCACCTCGGCGGAGGTCCCGATCGCCACCCCGTCGCCGTCCGGGTCCTCGGCTGTGAGCGTGACGACTTGGACCGGCGGGTCGAGCTCCGCGGTGACCTGACCGGAGTCAGCGACGGCCAGCACGAGCCGGCCGGACCCCCCGGAAAGGGTCGCCGCCCCTCCCTGGACTCGCAACGCGGCGAGCTCGATCGTGAGACGCGCAGACCTTGGGGTGCCGTGAATGGTGACGGTCGCCGCCACGTGCAGCGGTTCCCGGGCGAGGACGACCGGGAACGCCACGTCGACCAGCGGATCCGGTGGAGTCGGGAGGTCGACGTCGACCGCGTCGAGCAGCGAACCCAGCCAGCCGGGGGCGCCTAGCGCCGTGAGGATGCCCGCGCTCCGCATGGCCTCCCGGAGCTTCACGGTGGTGCTCGCTCAGGTCCAGTGCTCGACCGAGACGGTGTCGCTGCCGGAGTTCCAGGTCACGCGTCCACCGACGAAGTCGGCGCTCAGCGTGCCGTCCCCGACATCGATCACGTCGGACGTCGGGAAGCCGAGCGGCCCGGTGATCCACCCGTCGTCCACCCATCCGTCATAGACCCGGCCGTAGACCACGCAGGTGCCGATGCTCTCCTCGTCGCAGAAGTGCCCGTACTGCCCGTAGTACGTGCCCGCCCAGTAGACCCCGCTGGTGCCGAGTACGTTCGTGGGGTTCGGGCCGGGCTCGTAGCCCAGTTCGATGGTGCCCTCCGGGTCGTCGAGGATCACCGCCTTCTCCAGGATGCGCCTGTCCGAGGCGTCGCGCAGGGTGCATTGGTGGTCGAGCCTGGCCAGCGTCTGGGGCCCGATGTTGCCGCTGTACTCGCCTGGCGCAGCACCGGTGTACTGGATGCCGTAGTGGGTCTTGTAGGCCAGCGCGACACCGTAGGTGTCCTCGCCGAACCAACTGTCGGAGAACGCCGCGCGATCGGGGAACTGAGGATCGACCCGCATCGTCCACCCGAGGTCGAACAGTGCTCGCTGCACGAGGCGCACGTCCTCGGAGTGGTCGCCACGTGCGAGCTTCTTGGTGCCGGGGTCGGAGTCGTTGAGGATCTCCCACAACCAGGAGCTGCCCTGGAACCGCGGCGAGGCGAAGTCCATGGTGCCTCCTGAACGACGGACGGCCTGCTTGAGATCACTGTCCTCCGCCGACCCCCTCGGCACAAGAGCCGGCTCGCACGCCGCGACGCGCATCCCGAACTACTGACGCGCGGTTCTCCCACCCACGGATGTCGGGCCGCTTCGGCGGTGGTGAGCGGTGTGGACCGGTCGGAGACGTCCCTTTACGGACGAGCCGTGGAGTCCTAGGTTCGGCTAGGTGACCGCATGGGGCGGTCCCATCGAGTCGAACACTCGGATCGGACCGTGCTCGCATGACCTGTCCACCACTGCCACCCTCGCGCCGCACTGTCCTCAGCACGGCAGCCTGGAGCGCCCCCGCGATCGTGCTCGCCAGCGCAGCGCCTGCGCATGCCGTCAGCGGCGGCGTACCGACGATGACCGTGCTCACCACCCGTGGTGACACCGGCAACGGCATCGGCACCGTCAACCTCTCCCTCGACCCCGACCCGACCACCACCCCCGTCCCGGTCACCACCTACGACGACGCCGGCACCACCACCACCAGCTTCACCAAGACCGGCACCGATGGCACCGCGGGGCTCTACCAACTGGTCTTCACCTCCACCACCCACCCCTGTCCCGCGACCATCACCACCACCCTCACCCTCGCTCGGCTACGGCACCGTCATGCCCGCCGTGCTGATGGCCGCCCCCGGCACCCTCGACACCACCTTCACCAACCCCAACCTCAATGCGCCCGCTTATGCGGTTGCGATCCTCCCCGACGGGGGGTTGCTCGCCGCGGGGGAATTCACCACCGCCGGACCAGACAGCACCCCCTACGAACGCCTCGCCCGCTTCAACGCCGACGGCACTCTCGACACGACCTTCACCGACCCCCGCCTCAGGCCCATCTATCAGGTCGCCGTCCGGGGTGACGGGAAGATCCTCGTCGTCGGCAACTTCACCACCGCCGGACCCGACAACACCCCCTACGGACGCCTCGCTCGCCTCAATCTCGACGGCTCCCTCGACACCACCTTCACCAACCCCAACCTCAACCGTCCTACCTACCAATTAGCGGTCCAGCCCGACGAGAAGGTCCTCGTGACCGGCGGCTCCACCACCGCCGGACCCGACAACACCCCCTACGGACGCCTCGCCCGCTTCAATGCCGACGGCACCCTCGACACCACCTTCACCGACCCCAACCTCAACAACACCGGCTATGCCCTCGCCGTCCAGAGCGACGGGAAGATCCTCGTCGGCGGCAGCTTCACCACCGCCGGACCCGACAACACTCCCTACGGACGCCTCGCCCGCTTCCACCCCGACGGCACCCTCGACACCACCTTCACCAACCCCAACCTCGATGGCAACGTCTGGGACCTCGCAGTCCAGGGCGATGGAAGTGTTCTCGTCACCGGCACCTTCAACGGCGCCGGACCCGGCAACACCACCTACGGACGCCTCGCCCGCTTCCACCCCGACGGCACCCTCGACACCACCTTCACCAACGCCGGACTCAACGGCTACGGCAAAGCCTTGGCGGTCCAGAGCGACGGGAAGATTCTGGTCGCCGGCACCTTCGAAAGCGCCGGACCCACCGGCACCCACTACGGACGCCTCGCCCGCTTCCACCCCGACGGCACCCTCGACACCACCTTCACCAACCCCCGCCTTGACGCCGATGGAAACGGATTGAGGTTGCTGGGCGATGGGAAGATCCTCGTCCCCGGCAGGTTCTCCACAGCAGGCACCGCAGGCACCGCCAGTGGATACCTTGCGCGGTTCCATGGCTGATCTGGCTTGCAGGCGTCGCAACCCTGGCCCGATCAGACGTGCCTCACCACAGACCCCGCTCGGGTTTTCGCGATTCCATCCCATTGACAGCGGTCGCGAATGATCGACTCGAGCGGGGGTGTCAGTCCAGATGCCTGCGCAACCGGCGCGTTCGGGCTAGCGTGCGTCCTACGCGCCGAGGACCGGGCCCCGGCGGCCCACCGACTCATGATCGAGGCCTGATGACTCCCCCCGATGCTCCCTTCACGCCGCCTGCCCGCACCTCCTCTGGGGCTCAGTCTCGAGGGCACTCCCGGCGCGTCGTGCTCGGCAGCGCCGCCTGGACGGCTCCAGCCATCATCGTGGCGAGCGCTGCCCCCGCCTTCGCCGCGAGCGGGGTCCCCTCCATCACGGTGCTCTCGACCTCCGGCAACGTCACTCCCGGCGTCGGCTTCGTCAACGTGTCCCTCAACCCCGACCCGCCCGTCGCCCCTACCCCGGTCGTGGTCTACGACGACGTCCCCGGCGCCTCCACGGTGAGTTTCACCAAGACCGGCACCTCCGGCGCCGCCGGGCTGTTCCAGCTGCGGTTCAGCACGACCACCAAGCCCGTGCCCGCAACGATCACCGCCAACATCTCCGTCACGGGCTACGGCGCCGCCACGGCAATCGTCACGATGGCGGCGCCGGGCACCCTCGACACAACCTTCGCCGACCCCGACCTCAGCGACACCGCACAGGCGATCGTGATCCAGCCCGACGGCAAGATCCTGGTGGCCGGAAACTTCACCCAGTACGCCGGCACCCAGCAGCAGCGTCTGGTCCGTTTCAACACCGACGGCTCCCGCGACACCACTCTGCCCAACCCCTGGATCAACCAGGCGGTCTACGCCCTCGCGCTGCAGACCAACGGCAAGATCCTGGTGACAGGCAACTTCCAGAAGGTCGGACCGCCCACGGCCGTGGACCGCAAGTTCCTGGCCCGGCTGAACTCCGACGGCACCCTGGACACGACCTTCGCAGACCCCCTCCTCAACCAGCTCGGTTACGGCGTCGCCGTCCAGCCCGACGGCAAGGTCCTGGTCGCCGGCTACTTCACCAGCGCGGGCGGCAGCGTCCGCAACTACCTCGCCCGGTTCAACGCCGACGGCACCCTGGACACCAGCTTCCAGGACCCTGCCCTGAGCGCCTTCGCCTTTGCGGTCGCGCTCCAGCCCGACGGCAAGATCCTCGTCGCCGGCGACTTCATCACTGTCGGCGGCGTCCCTCGTAACAACCTGGCGCGCCTCAACGCGGACGGCACCCTGGACCCGACCTTTGCCGACCCGGGCCTGAACGGGCGCACCCTCGACATCGCCCTCCAGAGCGACGGCAAGATCCTCGTCTCCGGGGAGTTCACCCAGGTCGGAGGTGCCCCCCGCCCGTACGTCGCCCGGTTCAACAGCTCAGGTTCGCTGGACACGAGCTTCGTTGACCCCGGGCTCGATGCCAAGGCCTATCGCGTGCTCGTGCAGCCTGACGGCAAGGTCATCGTCTCCGGCGAGTTCGCCGCCGTCGGCGCCACGACGCGCAGGCGCTTGGCCAGGCTGACCAGCACCGGCGGCCTCGACACCGGTTTCGCCGACCCGACGCTGGCCGGGATCGATCCCACGATTCGTGGCATCGGTCTCGCCCGGCAGAGCGACGGGAAGGTCTTGGTCGCGGGCAACTTCACCACGGCCGGCTCCGGCACCAGCTCACGAAAGAGCGTGGCTCGCTTCCACGGCTGAGCCTGACCCGATGGGGTGACCACGCCTGGGTGACAATGGGCGCATGGCCGATCTCCCCCGCAAGGCCGCAGCCCGGACCGCTCGTCTGGCCGCGCTGCCGCTGGGTTACGCCGGTCGCAAGACCGTCGGCTTCGGCAAGCGCCTCGGCGGCGCACCCGCCGAGGCGGTGATGAGTGACCTGCAGCAGCGCACGGCCGAGCAGCTCTTCCGCACCCTGGGCGAGCTCAAGGGCGGGGCGATGAAGTTCGGCCAGCTCCTGTCGGTCTTCGAGGCTGCTCTGCCCGAGGACGTCGCTGCGCCGTACCGCGACCAGCTCACCAGGCTCCAGGACTCCGCTCCCCCGATGCCGACCTCCACGGTGCGCGAGATCCTCGCCCGCGACCTCGGTGCCGACTGGCAGGACAAGCTTGTCTGGCTCGACGGCGGTCCGACCGCCGCGGCCTCGATCGGTCAGGTGCACAAGGGTCACTGGCACGACGGCCGCGAGGTGGCGGTCAAGGTGCAGTACCCCGGCGCCGGGGAGGCGTTGATGTCCGACATCAAGCAGCTGTCGCGACTCGCCCGCACCATCGGACCGGTCTTCCCGGGCATCGACATCAAGCCCCTCGTCGAGGAGGTCCGCGCCCGGGCCGCCGACGAGCTCGACTACACCCTCGAGGCCGAGGCTCAGACGGTCTTCGCCGAGGCCTTCGCCGACGATCCCGAGATCGTGATCCCCGGTGTCGTGGCCGTGGGACCGACGGTCCTGATCACCGAGTGGTTGGAGTCCGACTCCTCGCTCGCGCGGATCATCAAGGAGGGCACAGTCGAGGAGCGCAACCACTACGGCGAGATCCTGGTGCGTTTCATGTTCTCCGGCCCCGGTCGCACCGGGATGCTCCACGCCGATCCTCATCCGGGCAACTTCCGCATCATTCCCAACGAGGACGGCACGCCCGGGCGCCTCGGCGTGCTCGACTACGGCGCCGTCGCCCGACTCCCGGAGGGCAACCTCCCGCGCGCCATGGGCTCCCTGATCCGGCTGGCCGCTCTCGGCGACAGCGAGGAGCTGATGGCCGGCCTGCGCCGTGAGGGCTTCATCAAGGACAAGATCAACCTTGACCCCCAGCTGCTCGTGGAGTACCTCGCGCCCTTCGCGGAGCCGACGATGGTCGAGCGCTTCCAGTTCACCCGGGCGTGGATGCGTGAGCAGTTCGCCCGCATCAACAACCCTCGTGACCCCGCCTTCACGATCGCCATCAAGATCAACCTGCCCGCGTCGTACATGCTGATCCACCGCACGTGGATCGGCGGGATCGGCGTGCTCAGTCAGCTCGAGGCCGAGGCGCCGTTCAACGCGATCCTCACCGAGTTCCTCCCCGGCTTCGCCGATCCTGACTCCGAAGCCGACGCCGAGACCCGCTGAAGGATCCGAGAGCCGAGCCCGGCGGTGCATACTGCCGCCATGACCACACGTGCGTTGCTCGGAGCCCTCGTCCTCACCGTCGGGATGGGCGCTGCTGCCGTCAGTGCCTCGGCGCCTCAGGACTCGACCCCGCAGGGCGTCACTCGGGCCGAGACGTTCTACCCGCGCGGCCCGAGCGCGTCGTACGACGGTGACTCCGGCTCCATCGGCACCGTGCAGCCCTCCACCGTCAGCGTGCCCGGCAGTTCCGGTCGCTACGACGCCGTGGTCGTGGTGACGTTCCAGTACAGCGCCACCGGCAAGGGCCCGTGGAACACCGCCGTCACGGTCGCTCCTCTGTCGAGCAACAAGCGCCTCGACGTGAAGCCGTCGCGCTACTCGCTCGGCGCCACCGCGGCCGAGCGACCGGACAGCACGACCGTGCGCTACCTCGTGCGCGGACTGAAGGCGGGCACCGACTACGCCGTGCTTCCGCAGGTCAACTCGTACTTCGTCGGCCCTACGGGTCGCTCGGAGATCTCGACGTCGAAGATGCTCGTCACCGTGGAACTCACCCGCCGCTGAGCCGCTCGAGCAGTACCTCGAGCACCTCGGGGCCTTGCTCGGTGTCGAACACGTTCTGCGCGTGGGCGCTGCCGCCGACGACGAACGCCTGGTTGTCGTCGCCTGGGGAGGCCTCGACGAGTTGCGCCGGGATGTCGGCGCCGGGCTCATCCTCACTGGCGATGAAGAGCTTCGGCTCGTCTCCCAGTCCCTCGACCACGGTGTTGGGCGAAAGCAGCACCAGCTGGTCGGGCAGGTCTGGCTGCTCGGCGGCCAGACGCAGGATCGCATCGGCCCCGGCGCTGCCGCCGACGAGCGCGACCCGGTCGATGCCGTCGTCCTGCAGGAACTGCACCGCAGCGGCGATGCCCGCGGTGCTGATGTCCTCGACCGCCACGACGGTGGCCCCCTGCTCGGCGATCGCCACCGCCTGCTCCTCCCAGCTGGCGGCATCGAAGGCCGCGCCGTGGGCCAGGACGACGCCGTAGTCGCCCTCGCCCCACAGGAGTACGTCGGACCCGCCGGCCTGGGCCGTCGTACCGCTGCCCTCGGCCGCGCCGCTCCCTGGGTTGTCGGCTCCTACGGGAGAACCAGACGAACCGTCCCCGCAAGCCGTGAGCAGCAACAGCATCGCGACCAGTGGCCCGAGGAGACGTGACATGCCCCCGACCGTACGCACCGGTCTCAACTCACGGGCGGGAGGTCCTCGAGGGCCAGGTGCATCACGTGCAGCCCGACCAGGCCATGGGTGGGCGAGTCGAAGGCCTCGGGCACCGTGCCGACGATGGCGAAGCCGAGGCTCTGCCACAGGGCGACCGCCGCGGTGTTGGTCTCCACCACGGCGTTGAACTGGATCGCCCGGAAGCCGGCGTCGCGGTGCCATTGCACGACGAACTCCCCGAGGCTGCGCCCGACGCCGCGACCTCGCGCCGCGTCCGCCACCATGAACGACCCGGTGCCGACGTGGGCGCCACGTCCGGGGCGGTTGGGCCCCATCGTGGCGCTGCCGAGCACGACCCCGTCCTCCTCCAGCACCACGGTCTGCCCGGGAGCCCGCATCGTCCACAGGTCGCGGGCCTGCTCGCTGGCCAGGTCGAGCGGGTAGGCGTAGGTCTCCCCCGCCGCCACGATCTCGGAGAAGAAGGGCCAGATGTGGGTCCAGTCATCGCCGGCCATCGGCCTGATCACCCGCTCGGGCCTCACTGCTGGGGCCTCGCTCACGTGACCGGCTTGCAGTCGTGACCGCAGCCATCCGGCGGCCCCGGTCCGTCACTGTGGGCGGCCGGACGGTGCAGCACCGCGCCGGTCGGGGTGACGAGGACGTCCTCGTCGGTGGCTCCACCGAGGCGCGCCTCGCCGTCGACAAGCAGCGTGTAGCCGCGCTGGGCGAGCGGTGGGAAGAGCACCGTGACGAGCGGGTTGGCACCGACGTTGGCGACCGACCCGCGGCCCGGGCCGCTGACGACCAGGTGGCCGTCGACGACGCGAGGCTCGACGGTCACCGCCTTCACCCGACCGCCAGGTGCGGCGGTCAGCAGGTAGCCCGCCCCGAAGTCGGCCAGCGCGGTGTTGAGGTCGGCGACGTCGACGGGGATGCTCATGCGCTCAACCTACGTCGACCCAGCGCTCGCCGACCACGTCCGCTTCGAGGCGCCCGGCGGTGAGCTCGGCGACCGCTGCATGCAGCAGGTGCTCGCGTGCCACCGCGATGCCGAGACGCAGCGTGACGGCCCCCGTGTAGGTGGTGTCGAGGACCACGACGCCCCGGCCCCGCAGGTCGCTCTCCACGCGCCCGGCGTCGCTGTGGCCCACCTCGAGCACCAGCTCGCGCAGCAGCACCCGCTCCTGGGTGCCGGCCGGCTCGAGGGACTCACGCACCGCGTCGGAGTACGCCCGCACCAGGCCCCCGGCGCCGAGCAGCGTGCCGCCGAACCAGCGGGTGACCACCGCGACGACGTCCGACAGCCCGGCGCCCCGCAGTACCTCCAGCATGGGCGCGCCCGCGGTGCCCGACGGCTCCCCGTCGTCATGGGCGCGCTCGACCTCCCCGCCGGGGCCCAGCACGAGCGCCGAGCAGTGGTGGCGGGCGTCGCGGTGCTCGGTGCGGGCCCGGTCCACGACGGCGCGCGCCGCCTCCTCGGACTCCACCCGCGCCAGCACGCACCGGAAGCGCGAGCGCTTGACCTCGATCTCGGTCGCAACCTCGTGGCGCACCGTGCGGTAGCGCGTCACCACCGGCCCACCTCGCTGAGAACCGACGATTCGGCCCCTCGCAGCGCCTTGTGGGGGCCACTTCGTCGGTTCCGGGCCGGGCTCACCACACCCCGAGGACCCCTCCGCCGATGCGCACGATGAACGCCGAGACGATCAGGATGAAGAACACCCGTACGAAGCCTGCGCCCTGGGCGACCGCGGTGCGGGCTCCGACATACCCGCCGATGAGGTTGGCCGCGCCCATCACCAGGCCGACCTTCCACAACACCGCGCCCTGGGGCACGAAGACGCACAGGGCGGCCAGGTTGGTGGCCCAGTTGGCCATCCGCGACTTCGCGCTGGCTTCGAGGAAGCTGTAGCCGAGCAGTCCGACGAGGGTGAAGACGAAGAAGCTGCCGGTGCCGGGGCCGAGCGCGCCGTCGTAGAAGCCGATGCCGAGTCCGGTCAGCATGGCGATCCCCGTGTGCCGATGGCCCGTATGACGCAGCGCGGTGTCGCCGCCCAGGTCCGGCTTGAAGAGGACGTAGGCGCCGACGAGCACCAGGACCACGAGCACGATCGGGTCGAAGGCCTCCGCGGGCAACCGGCTGGCCACGCCGGCCCCGGCGGCGGAGCCGATGAAGGCCAAGAGCATCAACGGTCCGAACGTCTTGGGGTCGGGCCGCACCCGTCGGTAGTAGGTGATCGAGCTGACGCTCGTGCCGCAGATCGAGGCGAGCTTGTTGGTGGCGAGCACCTGCACGGGCGCCGCGCCAGGGAGCCCGAGCAGCAGCGCGGGCAGCTGGATGAGCCCGCCGCCGCCCACGACGGCATCGACGAACCCTGCCACCAGCGCGGCGAGCGCCAGCAGCGCCAGCACCTCGAGGGTCGGGTCGCTCACGAGTCACTCACGACACGGAAACGTACTCCTCAGCCGAGGCTGCGGAGCAGGGCGGTCACGGCGGCGGCGGCCACGACCGCCAGGAGGAGTGGCCGACGCTGCCAGAGCAGCAGCCCGCCGACCGCGACGCCGGCGGTGCTGGCGTCGACGCGGAGCACCGGGCCGTCCGCCAGGGCGGAGGTCGCGACGAGCGCGGCGAGGAGCACGGCGGGGAGGAGCACGAGGACCTTGGTCAGGGCGGCGGGCAGCCGGCGGCCGCCGAGGACGACGGGACCGACGGCGCGCAGCAGGGCGGTGGCGGCGGCGGTGATCACGATCAGCGGCCACAGCGACGACGGGCCGAGACCGCTCATCGCCGCAGCCCGACGAGCGCTGCCGAGGCTGCGACGAGGATCGGTACGCCGGGTGGCACGAACGGGACGAGCGCCAACGCGATCACGGCGCCCGCGAGCGCCACCCCGCGCGAGCCCGGCCGGCGCAGCTCACTGATCAGGAGCGCGAGGAAGAACGTGGGGTAGATCGCGTCCAGCCCGAAGCGGTCGGTGTCACCGAGGAGGTCGCCGCTGAGCGCCCCCACCAACGTGCCCGCCACCCAGCCGACGTACTGCGGGGCGGTGGCGCCGAAGAGCAACCACCGGTCGAAGGTCCCGTCGCCGCGGTTGGCCACCACCCACGAGGGGTCGACGACCGTCTGGCCCTGGAGGGCGCGACTCACCGGACCGCCCGGCAGCGACGGGGCCAGAGCGACGCCCATCGCCAGGTAGCGGGCGTTCATCAGGCTCGCAGCCGCCACGGCCGAGACCAGGCCACCGCCGGCCGCGACGATCGCGACCCCGGCGAACTGTGCAGCCCCGGAGTGGAGGAGCGCCGACATCACCACCGCCTGAAGCGGCGAGAAGCCGGTGTCCACCGCGAGCACGCCGAACGAGGAGGCGAGCAGGAACGCCACCGTCGCGAACGGCACCCCCAGGCGCACCCCGCTTCGGAAGGAGACACGATCGGCGGCCTGCACCCGCAGAGACTAGTCGGCGCGCCGCGGCCTCCTGCGTGTGTCGTCGGTCACTCCTAGACTGGGCGCTCGACGAGGGACAGGCAGGCTCAGATGGACGACGGCTCGAGGACGACGGCTCGTGGTGGCGTGCTCATCACCGTCAACGGACGCGCGCTGCCGCTGGGCCGCGCCCGGGTGCACACCTCGGCGCTCGACTGGCTGCGCGACCAGGGCCTCACCGGCGCCAAGGAGGGCTGCGCGGAGGGCGAGTGCGGAGCCTGCTCGGTGCTCGTCGCCCGGCCGGACGCGGTCGATGCCGGCGCCACGCGGTGGACCGCGATCAACTCCTGCCTCGTGCCGGCCGCTGCCCTTGACGGCCAGGAGATCGTCACCGCGGAGGGCCTCGGCTCCCCCGACGGCCTGCATCCCGTCCAGCACGAGATGGCGGTGCGGGGCGGCTCGCAGTGCGGCTACTGCACTCCCGGTTTCGTCTGCAGCATGGCGGCGGAGTTCTACCGCCCCGATCGCGGCGTCGAGCTGCCGGCTGGGGAGCTGGGCGCGGGGCATGACGAGGGCGAGATCGGGCCCAACGGCTTCGACCTGCACGCCCTCAGCGGCAACTTGTGCCGCTGCACCGGCTACCGCCCGATCCGTGACGCCGCCTACGCCCTCGGATCGCCGGCCGTCGACGACGTCCTGGCCACGCGCAACACCAGTCCCCGGCCCCTGCCCCGGTCGCCACTCACCTCGCCGACCCCGACGGCACCTTCGTGCGACCGGACACGCTCGCCCAGGCGCTGCGGATCCTCGCCGAGCACCCCGATGCCGTGCCGGTCGCGGGGTGCACCGACCACGGCGTCGAGGTCAACCTGCGCGGCCTGCGCGCCTCCTACGTCGTCGCGCTCGACCGACTGCCCGAGCTCCGCGAGCTGACCGTCTCCGAGCCGCACGTCGAGCTCGGAGCAGCCCTGACGTTGTCGGAGATCGAGCAGCGCCTGGCCGCCATCCGTACGTCGATCCCGTTGCTGGAGGCCGTGCTCCCGCAGTTCGCCTCGCGCCTCATCAGGAACGGCGCCACGATCGGGGGCAACCTCGGCACCGCCTCCCCGATCGGCGACCTGGCTCCGGCGCTGCTCGCGTTGGACGCGAGCTTGGTGCTCGCCTCCCTCGACGGGGAGCGCGAGGTCGACCTCGCCTCCTACTTCACCGGCTACCGCACGACCCGCAAGCAGCCCGACGAGCTGATCAAGGCGATCCGGATCCCCCTCCCGCTGGCGGGTCTCACCGGCTTCCACAAGATCGCCAAGCGTCGCTTCGACGACATCTCGGGGGTGGCGGTCGCCTGCGCCCTCGACGTGGTCGACGGAGTCGTCGTCCGCGCCCGGATCGGGTTGGGCGGCGTGGCGGCCACACCGCTGCGGGCGCTCGCGACCGAGGAGACCCTGGCCGGGCGACCCTGGTCGGCCGACGCGGTCGCGGCAGCCGCGCGAGTGCTCGCCGGGGAAGGCACCCCCATCGACGACCAGCGCGCCAGCGCCGCCTACCGCTCCGCGATGCTCGGGCAGGCGCTGCCCCGGCTGTGGCACGAGAGCCAGGGGGACGCCCGATGAGCACTGATCTGTCGCGTCGACCCGACGGCGAGACCGCCGTCGGTCTGGACATCCCCCACGAGAGTGCCGCGCTGCACGTCACCGGCGCCGCGCTCTACACCGACGACCTGGTGCAGCGCACCCACGGCATCCTGCATGCCCACCCGGTCACCTCGCCCCACGCGCACGCCCGAGTCGTCGCGCTGCGCCACGACGCGGCGCTGGACGTGCCCGGGGTCGTGCGCGTGCTGACCGCGGCCGACGTGCCCGGCGTCAACGACGCCGGCGTCAAGCACGACGAGCCCCTCTTCCCCGACGAGGTGATGTTTCACGGCCACGCCGTGTGCTGGGTGCTCGGCGAGAGCCTGGAGGCAGCGCGCCGCGGCGCGGCGGCCATCGAGGTCGACTACGAGCCGCTGCCGGCGATCATCACCGTCGCCGAGGCGATCGCGGCCGAGAGCTATCAGGGCGGTCAGCCGACGGTGGCGCGCGGCGATGTGGAGTCGGCCCTGGCTGGAGCCACCCACGTGTTCAGCGGCGAGATCGACTTCGCCGGCCAGGAGCACTTCTACCTCGAGACCCATTGCTCGTTGGCCCTCGTCGACGAGGCCGGGCAGGTCTTCGTGCAGGCCAGCACCCAGCACCCCACCGAGACGCAGGAGATCGTCGCCCACGTGCTCGGCCTGGCCAGTCACGAGGTGACCGTGCAGTGCCTGCGGATGGGCGGCGGGTTCGGCGGCAAGGAGATGCAGCCGCACGGCTTCGCCGCAATCGCGGCGCTCGGGGCCCGGCTGACCGGTCGCCCGGTGCGGCTGCGCCTGAGCCGTCAGCAGGACATGACGATGACGGGCAAGCGACATGGTTTCGCCGCACAGTGGCGGGTCGGCTTCAGTGACACCGGTCGGTTGCTGGCCCTCGACGCCACCCTCACCTCCGACGGCGGGTGGAGCCTCGACCTGTCCGAGCCGGTGCTGGCGCGCGCGCTGTGCCACGTCGACAACGCCTATTGGATCCCCGACGTTCGGGTCAACGGGCGGGTCGCGAAGACCCACAAGACATCGCAGACCGCGTTCCGCGGCTTCGGCGGCCCCCAGGGGATGCTCGTGATCGAGGACGTTCTCGGTCGGTGCGCCCCGCTGCTGGGCATCGAGGCGCGCGAGCTGCGCCGCCGCAACTTCTACGCCGACGACCAGGAGACGCCGTACGGCCAGCCCGTGCGGCACGCCCACCGCATCACCGCGGCCTGGGACCAGCTCGTCGACGCCGCCGACATCGCGGTGCGCGAGGCCGAGGTGGCCGCCTTCAACGCGACCCACGAGCACACCAAGCGGGCGCTGGCCCTGACGCCGGTGAAGTTCGGGATCTCGTTCAACTTCACCGCCTTCAACCAGGCCGGCGCGCTGGTGCACGTCTACAAGGACGGCTCGGTGCTGATCAACCACGGCGGCACCGAGATGGGCCAGGGGCTGCACACCAAGATGCTCCAGGTGGCCGCGACCGCTCTCGGCGTCCCCCTGTCCCGGGTGCGCCTCGCGCCCACCCGCACCGACAAGGTGCCCAACACCTCCGCGACCGCGGCCAGCTCGGGCGCCGACCTCAACGGGGCCGCGATCAAGAACGCCTGCGACCAGATCACCGCGCGCCTGCGTGAGGTCGACGCCGGCCGCGGAGTGCCGTGGGACGAGCTCGTGCGCGAGGCCTACTTCTCGCGGGTCCAGCTGTGGGCGGCCGGCTTCTACAAGACCGAGGGCCTCCACTGGGACTCCTCGATCATGCGCGGCCACCCGTTCAAGTACTTCGCCTACGGCGTCTGCGCAGCGGAGATGGAGGTCGACGGGTTCACCGGCGCCTACCGCACCCGGCGCGTCGACATCGTCCACGACGTCGGCGACTCGCTGTCGCCGTTGGTCGACCTCGGGCAGATCGAGGGTGGCTTCGTGCAGGGTGCAGGCTGGCTGACCCTGGAGGATCTGCGCTGGGACTCCTCCTCCGGGCCAGGTCGCGGACGACTGACCAGTCAGGCCGCGAGCACCTACAAGCTGCCGTCGTTCTCCGAGATGCCCGAGGTCTTCAACGTCGCCCTCCTCGAGCAGGCCCACGAGGACGGCGCGGTCTACGGCTCGAAGGCCGTCGGCGAACCGCCGCTGATGCTGGCCTTCGCGGTGCGCGAGGCGTTGCGCGATGCGGCGGCCGCGTTCGGCCCCGATGGTGGCCGAGGCGTGAGTGTTGACCTGGCCTCTCCGGCAACGCCCGAGGCGGTGTTCTGGGCAGTGCAAGCCGCTCGTCGACCTGGCGCGGAGCCCGTCGCCGAGGGCTTCCCAGGGGTCGAGCCCGACCAACCGGCGCCCGATGCTCCTGCCCTGCACCCACGCTCGGAACAGGTCGCCGAACGGGTCCCGGGCGATGACTGAGCACTCCGACGTCGACTGGCTCCAGGCGTTGTCCGACCTGCGACGTGACCGGGTGGCGGCGGTCCTGGTGACCGTCGCGGCGGCGCGCGGTCATGCGCCACGCGAGGCCGGGGCCAAGATGGTCGTCACCTCCGACGCGACCTGGGGCTCGGTGGGCGGCGGCAACCTCGAGGAGAGCGCGATCGTGCGCGCCCGGGCGCTGCTGGCCGACGCTACGACCTCCCCGGCGCAGGTCACGATCTCCCTCAGCGACAAGACCCACACCGACCACGGACGCCAGTGCTGTGGGGGCGAGGTGACCCTGCTGCTCGAGCCGGTGCCGGTCCGTCGCTCGGTGGCGGTCTTCGGCCTGGGCCACGTCGGACGTGAGCTCGCCCGGATCCTGGTGCGCCATGACGTCGAGCTGCACCTCGTCGACTCGCGGGCGTCGTACGTCGACGACGCGGCGCTGGCTCCGTTGCGTGACGGGCCGGCGACGGTGGTCGCCCACCACGCGCCCCTGCCCGAGGTGGCGCTGGGCGAGCTTCCCCGCGGCTCCGACGTCCTGATCATGAGCCACGACCACGCCGAGGACTTCGCGCTCTGCGACGCGGCCCTGCGCTGCGGCCACCTCGGCTCCGTGGGGCTGATCGGCTCCTCGGCCAAGTGGCGCCGCTTCGAGCGCGGCCTGATGATCGAGGGCCACTCGCCCGAGGCGATCGCGCGGATCCGCTGCCCCATCGGCGATGCACACGTGGCGGAGCGGCTCGGCTCGGGGCCCGGCGCGGCCGGCAAGAAGCCGGCAGTGATAGCGCTGGCGGTGGCCACCGAGGTGCTGGCAGGGGTCCGTACGTCGGTCGCCACCCCCTGAGCAACCCTTCGCGGGCTGGCCCTGACAATGGCGACGTGCGCGTCGTCTCCCTCCTGCCTTCCACGACCGAGATCCTGTTCGCGATCGGAGCCGGCGACGACGTCGTCGGCGTGACCTTCGAGTGCGACTTCCCCGCCGAGGCCCGCAGCCGGCCGATCGTGTCGAGCACGTCGTTGCCCGAGGGCCTGACTCCCGCCGAGATCGACGCCCACGTCGCGGCGGCCGTGGCCGCCGGCGAGGACCTCTACCGGCTCGATGCCGGCGCGCTCGGCAACCTCGCCGCAGA
Organism: uncultured Actinomycetota bacterium; assembly: GCA_963761285.1. Taxonomy (GTDB): domain Bacteria; phylum Actinomycetota; class Actinomycetes; order Propionibacteriales; family Nocardioidaceae; genus Nocardioides. The sequence continues at coordinate 26,238 of CAVXGJ010000003.1, forward strand.
CCTGGTCGTCACCCAGGACCTGTGTGCCGTCTGCGCGATCGACGTCTCCCTCGTCGACGACGCCCTGACCCATCTCGGGTGCCGGGCCGATGTGCTCACCTTCGACCCGCACACGCTCAGCGAGGTGCTGGCGTCGGTGACGACGCTGGGGGCTGCGGTCGGCCGCGCCGACGAGGCCACGGCCCTGGTGGCTTCGCTCGAGGCCCGCCTCGAGGCCGTGCGGCGCCGGGTCGCCGGGCTGCCGCGCCCGCGCGTGGTCCTGCTCGAGTGGACCGACCCGCCTTATGCCCCCGGTCACTGGATCCCCGAGATGATCGAGGCCGCCGGCGGTGAGTGCGTGCTGGGTGCGGCAGGAGCGAAGTCCGTGCGCGTTGAGTGGGACGCGGTGCACGAAGCACGACCGGACGTCGTGCTCGTGGCACCCTGCGGCTACGACCGACCCGGCGCCCAGGCCCAAGCCGACGTCCTCGTCGCCGCCGGCCTGCTGCCGGCCGGCGTCGTCGTACACGCCGTGGACGCGAACGCGATGTGGGCCCGCCCCGGCCCGCGCCTCATCGACGGCATCGAGGAGCTCGCCACCCTTCTCCACCCCTGGCCCAGGTCGAGTCGGCGCCTATAGTCGCCGACTCGGCCCCCCAGCGGACGTCGAGTCGGCGCCTATAGTCGCCGACTCGGCATCCTGATCAGTCCTCGACCCAGTAGCCGCGGCCACCGAAGAGGTCGCCGTACGCCGAGCGCATCGCACTCATCCCGCCCGCCATCCCGCCGGGGCGACCGGCGTCACGAGAGCCGAGGTAGGAGCCGACCACGGCCGCGCCGAGGTCGTCGAGCTCGGGGCTCACCATCCGGCCGTCGACGCGCCTGGCCATCTGCTCGATGAAGCGCGCGAGGCCGGGGTCCTCCCCCAGCCGGAAGAACGTCGTCTGGGCTCCCATGCGCCGCGAGTTGTCGAGCTCGCGCACCGCGTAGGCCACCGTCAGCGGGTGCGGCGGGTAGGAGAAGTAGACCTCGCCGCTGGACTCCAGGTGGGACGTCGGCTCGCCGTCGGTCACGATCAGCAGCACCGGCTGGGCGTTGGGGTGCTTGCGGAAGTGGCGGTTGGCGAGCAGCAGCGCGTGGTGCAGGTTGGTGCCCTTGTCCCACATGGCGTCGAGCGCCGTGAGCTGCTCGATGTCCATCACCTCGGCGTGCCGACCGAAGCCGATCAGCTGGAGCGCGTCGCCACGGAAGCGGCTCTTGATGAGGGTGTGCAGCGCCAGCGCGGTGCGCTTCATCGGGACCCAACGTCCATCCATCGCCATCGAGAACGACGTGTCGACCAACAACGCCACGCAGGCCTGGGTGCGGGCCTCGGTCTCCTGCACCTCGACGTCGTCGATGGCCAGCAGCCGGGAGTCGCGCGGGTCGGCGGCGCGGCGCCCGACCCCGTTGAGGACCGTGCGCGGCAGGTCCCACGGCTCGGTGTCGCCGAAGGCCCACTCCCGGGTCGCGCCCGAACGCTCTCCTGCGGCTCCGGCCTTGTTCATCTCGCGCTGGCCCTGCCGTCCCGACATCTTGTCGGCCACATCGCGCAGCAGGGCCTTGCCGAGCTGGCGCATCGCCTTGGGCGTGAGCTTGAGCTGTCCGTCGGAGCCGCGCTTGAGGGTGCCGCCGTCGCGCAGCGCCTTCTCGAGCTGCTGCAAGGTCTTGGCGTCGACGGCGGCCTCGTCGCCGAGCTGACGCGCCAGCTTGTCTAGGTCGAGATCGTCCATGCGCGCGCCGCCGTACGACTGGGAGAGCTGGTCGGCGAGGGTGTCGAGGTCGGCGAGGTCCTGGAAGACGCCGGTGCCGTCCCCGAGGCCGAGCCCCTGTCCGCTGCCCTGCCCCTGGCCGTCGCCGAACTGCTCGGAGCCGCCCCAGTCCTCACCGGGGCGCAGGCCCTGGAGGTTGGCGTCGAGACGGGCGAGGGAGTCCATCAGCTGCGGGGAGCCGAAGGCCTGCTGGGAGAGCTCCATGAGCTGCTGGCGCTGCTCCGGGCTCATCGAGTTCAGCATCCGCTGGGCTGCCGCCGCGCGCTGGGCCATCGTGTCGAGGAGCTCATCGATGTTCTGCGGGTTCTCAGGGAAGAAGTCCCCGTGCTGGTCCATGAACTGCTCGAAGTCCTCAGGCGTGTCCTCGCCGCGGCTGTGCTTCTCCAGCAACGAGTTGAGGTCGTCGAGCATGTCGTTGATCGCAGCGCGGTCCTCGTCCGTGGCGTTCTCGAGGGCCTGCTTCATGCCGGCGAAGCGCTGGTCGAGCAGCTCGCGTCCGAGGAGGTCCTTGATCTTCTCGAAGTCGGCGCGTGCCTCGCTGCTCTGCCAGTCGTAGTCGCCGAGCTCGCTGACCGCTGCAGCAGTGTTGGGCGACAATCCCTCCAGCTGCATCTCGCGCAGCGCCCGGTCACCCTCGTCCATCATCGCGTCGCGGGCGACCTGCTTGCGCTCCTCGAGGACCGCCTTGTCGAGCAGCTCGCGGATCTCCTGCAGGGTGCCGTCGAGGTTGTGCTTCTGGAGCAGCTCCCGACGCCGTTCGGCGATCTTGCGCGCGAGGTCGTCGAGACCCTGCTGGTCGCGCCCCCCGCGGCGGAGGAACTCGCGCATCGCCCGCTCCGGGCTGTAGCCGGCCATGACGTCGTCGCCGATCGCCTCCAGCGCCTCGGCGAGGTCGACGGGGACCGCCAGCGGGTCGCCACCGTCATACTTCTTGAAGCGTGAGGCCCGGGTCTTCGCCATGACGTCAGTATGCCGCGCGGTCGAAGCCGGTCGCGCTGGTCGGCGCGGGAGCGGGAGCGGGAGTCGCACCTGTCCCGCCCGCACCACTGCTCAGGGAACTCCTGACGTTCTCAGGGGAAGTTCTCCCTGGGAACGTCCGAAATCCCCGGATATCCGGGTACTCCTGCCGCCGCAGACACCGCCTCAAGCAGCCCGCGACACCCGAGCCCGAGCCACGGTCTCCTCGATGATCGAGACCACCAAGGCGGGGTCGTCACTCATCGGCACGTGGCCACAGCCTGGCAACGAGACGTGGTGGGCGCCGGGCAGGCGCTCCTCCGCGACGGCAGCCTGCCGATAGGGCAGAAGCCGGTCGTGCTTGCCCCAGGCGACGGTCACCGGCACGGAGATCGAGCTCGCGTCGAGCTCGTAGGTGACCCCTGCCCGCAGGGTCGGCAGGAACGCGCGAGCGCGCTTCATCGCCACCGCGTCGCCGTACGTCGTGTCGGCGTCGTGGCGACCGGACTGCTCGTAGAGCAGGTAGCCGATCGCGCGGCGGGCGGGCGCGGAGCGCGTGGCCATCCGCAGCACCGGGTCGGGGGCGTGCGAGGCGCCCCACATCCCCAGCAGCGCGGAGAGCGCCCACGCGCGGTCGACCGGACCGAAGAACCCAGCCGGGCTGAGCACCGTCGCCGAGGAGACCAGGCCGCGGGCAGCCAGCTCGAGACTGATCGCGCCGCCGAGGGAGTTGCCGACGACGTGCGGCGCCTCCACTCCCCACTGGGCGAAGTTGTCGGCCAGGTCGCGACACGCGTTGTCCATGTCGTAGCGCTCGCCGCGCGGGTAGGGCGCGGACTCCCCGAACCCGGACAGGTCGATCGCGATGACCTCGTGACGCTGGGCCAGACGGTCGAAGACCGGGCGCCAGGCCTGGCGGCGATGACCGATCCCATGGATCAGGACGATCGGCTCACCGGAGCCGGCGCGATCGTGGACGAGCTGAGAAAGCGGCATGCGAGCAGGCCTCCGGTAGTCCCCATGTGTACGTGCGACATGGAGTCTCGCATACCAACGGTATCCCGGCTAGGGGTCAGCCGTAGACGGTTTCCGAGCCGTCGGTGTCCTTGCCGACCTTGCGAGCCAGGTAGAGACCCTCGAGCGCGAGCTCGATCGCGCCGGCGCGCTGGCCATCGTTGGCGGCGCCCAGCCGGTCGCAGACCTCGTCGTACAGCTCCGACTCGCCGAGCACCGGCAGCCCTGCGAGGAAGTCGCGGGCGGTGACCTGCTCGCCGGTCGTGACCATGGCGCCGGCCTCGATGGCGTCGACGAGGATCGCGAAGTCGAGGCCGCGGAAGTGGGCCCGGACGGTCTCGGCGGTGGCGGTGCGCAACAGGTGGGTGAGGATCTCCTGCTCGCGGCCCTCCTCCCCCGACTCGAACTCGATCTTGCCGCCGAGCACGTCCACCGCGGTCTCGAGGTCGACCACGCGAGCCACGGCCTGCTCCTCGCCCTGCACGGTGGCGCGGTGGATCGCCGCCGCGGCGATCGTCTCGGCGCCGGCGATCGCGAACCGGGCCGAGACCCCGGAGCGCTGGTCGACCGCCGAGGAGTCCCGCAGCTGCCGGGTGAAGCGAGCCAGGATCTCCACGAGGTAGTCGGGGACGTCGACCAGGCCCGCGGGGAGGTCGGCCTCCTGGCGGATCACCGAGATCTCCGCGTCCAGCTCGGTCGGGTAGTGGGTGCGGATCTCGGCGCCGAAGCGGTCCTTGAGCGGGGTGATGATCCGCCCGCGGTTGGTGTAGTCCTCCGGGTTGGCGCTCGCCACGACGAGCACGTCGAGCGGCAGCCGCAGCACGTAGCCGCGGATCTGGATGTCGCGCTCCTCCATCACGTTGAGCATCGCGACCTGGATGCGCTCGGCGAGGTCGGGCAGCTCGTTGATCGCCACGATGCCCCGGTGGCTGCGCGGGATCAGACCGAAGTGGATCGTCTCCGGGTCGCCGAGCGAACGTCCCTCGGCGACCTTCATCGGGTCGACGTCACCGATCAGGTCGGCGACGCTCGTGTCGGGGGTGGCGAGCTTCTCGGCATACCGGTCGGAGCGGTGGCGCCACTCGACCGGCAGCGCGTCACCCTCCTGGCCCGCGCGCCGCTTCGACTCGACCGTGATCGGGTCGAAGGGGTGCTCGCCGAGGTCGGAGCCGGCGATCACCGGCGTCCACTCGTCGAGCAGGCCGACCATGGTCCGCAGGAGCCGGGTCTTGCCCTGCCCCCGCTCCCCCAGCAGTACGACGTCGTGGCCGGCGATGAGGGCCCGCTCGAGCTGCGGGATGACCGTCGTCTCGAACCCGTGCAGGCCCGGCCACGGGTCCCGCCCCTCGCGCAGGGCCTCCAGCAGGTTGTCGCGGATCTCGGTCCGCAGGGGCTTGTGGACGTGCTCGCTCGCGCGGAGCTCGCCCACGGTGCCGATCGTCGGGGCGGGGGTCGAGGCCGCGGCGGAGGCTGCGTTGGAGAAGGAGGTCACGATTTCACGCTACTCGGTTCGACAACTTGTCCCTGCTCCTGCCCGTCCCTACCGGTCGCCGCTCGTGGCGCTGGGCAACGCGGCGGGGCACGTGACCGGGACCACTAAGGTCAGTACTGCCCCACGGCATGATTGCGGTGGGGCCGATGACATATGGGGGACGCACGTGGCTCGCAAGCTGCTCAAGATCAATGACTCGTCATGGCTGTTCGCCGAGACGGTCCGCACACCGATGCAGGTGGGCATGCTGGCCACGTTCACCGTGCCCGAGGACCGGCCGACGTTCGTCGCCGATCTGGTCGACCGGTGGCGCGAGACGCGCCAGTTCGCGGCGCCCTACAACTTCCTCTTCAAGAAGACCCCGGTGCCGAGCTGGCTCGAGTGCTCCGACGACGACATCGACCTCGACTACCACCTGCGCCACTCCGCGCTGCCCGCGCCGGGCTCGCAGCGCGAGCTCGGCGTGCTCATCTCGCGGCTGCACTCAGCCAAGATGGACCGTCGCTACCCGCTGTGGGAGTGCCACGTCATCGAGGGCCTCGAGGGCGACAAGTGGGCGCTCTACATGAAGGCGCACCACTCCCAGGTCGACGGCGTGGGCGGCGTGCGGCTGCTGCGCCGGATGCTCTCGGCCGATCCCGACACCCGGGGGATGCTGCCGCCGTGGGCCGTGGGCACCCACGGCCCCGACCAGTCCGGCCTGCCCCCGCGGAAGAAGGCCGCCACGGAGCTGGAGACCATCGCCGGCCCCGGCCCGGTCGGGTTCGTGGCCGGTGGGGTCCGCAGCGGCGCCACCGTGGCCACGTCCCTGCTCCGCACGTATGCCGAGACGCTCACCGGCGCCGGTGGCGACGAGCGCGCCACCCCGTTCCGGGCGCCCAAGTCGATCTTCAACGGACGCATCCACACCCCGCGCCGCTTCGCGACCCAGCACTACTCGATCGAACGGATGAAGCTCGTCGCCAAGGCCGCCGATGCGAGCCTCAACGACGTGTTCATGGCGATCTGCGGTGGCGCGCTGCGCCGCTACCTGATCGAGAACGACCAGCTGCCCCGCGAGTCGCTGACCGCCAACGTGCCGGTCTCGGTGCGCGCCCACGAGGGCGCCAAGGTCGGCAACGCGGTCACGTTCCTCTACGCCCAGCTCGGCACCGACATCCACGATCCGATCAAGCGGATCGAGCGGATCAAGGCCTCGACGCGGCTCGGCAAGGAGCGCCTGCCGCAGGTCGGCCAGGGCGCGATGGACGCCTACACCGCGGTGCTGATGCTGCCGTTCCTCAGCCAGGCGATGCTCGGCTTCGGCGGCCACGGCAACCCCGCCTCCAACCTGGTCATCTCCAACGTCCCGGGCCCGGCGGAGACCCGCTACCTCGACGGCTCCCGGATGGAGGAGATCTTCCCGGTCAGCCTGCTCTTCAACGGCCAGGCGCTCAACATCACCGCGGTCAGCTACGCCGGCGAGTTCAACATCGGCTACACCGGCGACCGCGACTCCGTGCCCAGCCTGCAGCGGATCGCGGTCTACTCCGGCGAGGAGCTCGACGCCCTGCAGGACGCCCTCGGGATCTGAGGCCGCCCGGCACTAGGGTCGTCACGTGTTGATCGCGTGGGCGTTGCTGACCTCAGCCCTGCTCGTCGCCGTCGCCGCCGCGCTGGCCGCGACCAAGGTCGTCGTACGACGGCAGCGGCTCGAGCTCGCCGAGGCGCGCGCCCGCATCGATCAGCTCGAGACCGACCTGACGACCGCGTTGCGCCCCCGGCCGGCGGCGTCGGTCACCGAGCGCGCGGTGGCGCGGGTGGTGCGTAGCGTCGGCAAGGTCCGCGAGCACGGCCTCACCGGTCTGTTGCAGTCGTCGATCGAGGACCTGCAGGCCTGGGCGGCCTCGGAGGAGCAGGAGATCCGCTCGATGGCCGACTCCGCGGGTCGGGTCACGCTGCTCTTCTCCGACATCGAGGACTCCACCCCACTCAACGAACGCCTCGGCGACGAGGCGTGGGTGCGCGTGCTGGCCGCCCACGACGCGCTCGTGCGGGCCCGCGTCGAGCGCTACCGCGGGCAGGTCGTCAAGACCTCCGGCGACGGCTTCATGGTGGCCTTCCGCGACGCCGAGGCCGCGTGCCGGGCCGCGGTGGGCATCCAGAAGGACCTGCGCCGCACGCTCGACCCGCGGTTGCGCGTGGTCGCTCCGATCAAGGTGCGCATCGGCATCCACACCGGCACCGTGATCTCCCGCGACGGCGACTACTTCGGGCGCAACGTCGTGATGGCCGCACGCGTCGGCGCGCTGGCCACGGGCGGCGAGGTGCTGGTCACCGACGCCGTGCACGACGCCCTGGACGACGACGCCGACGTCACCCTGGTCGAGATGGGCGAGGTCGAGCTCAAGGGCCTGCCCGGCGACCACCTCGTGTGGCGGGTGCTGACCCAGTGACCACCCTGCAACGCGACTGCCCCTGCGGCACCGGCGAGACCTACGACGCGTGCTGCGGCCGCTTCCACCGCGGCACCGCGCTGCCCGAGACCCCCGAGGCACTGATGCGTTCGCGCTACGCGGCGTACGCCGTCGGTGGTGACGACGGCGACGCCTACGTGTTCCGCACCTGGCACCCCCGCACCCGCCCCGACGACGTCACCACCGACCCCGCTCTGGAGTGGACCGCGCTCAAGATCCTGCGAGCCGAGGACGACATCGTCGAGTTCGCCGCCCGCTACTCCTACGGCGGGGTCGACCGGGTGCTCCACGAGACCAGCCGCTTCGAGCGGCGTGGTGGTCGGTGGGTCTACGTCGAGGCGATCGTGACGAGCAACGGGGCGTAAGCCGCCGCGTCGAACGGCCGATCGGAGAACAGGCGGAAGAGCAACGCTCGCAGCAGCGCCTGACGCTCCGACTCTGACTCCCACGACTCCACCGCCGACAACGGTGCGTCGAACCACATCGGAGGCTGAGCAGCGAGCGCCAGCGAGCGTCGACGAAGCCCGGCGACGCACCCACCCACGTCGGGAACGGTCCGCGTTCGGCTCACAGGGGCTTCGTCGACGGGCTCGCCCAGGGGCTCGCCCTGCTCAGCCTCCGGAGAGCGCCAGCGAGCGTCGACGAAGCCCCGCGACCGACCCCCGGAGGCTGAGCAGCGAGCGCCAGCGAGCGTCGACGAAGCCCGGTGACGCACCCACCCACGTCGGGAACGGTCCGCGTTCGGCTCACAGGGGCTTCGTCGACGGGCTCGCCCAGGGGCTCGCCCTGCTCAGCCTCCGGTACGCCGCGCCGGAGGCTGAGCAGCGAGCGCCAGCGAGCGTCGACGAAGCCCCGCAGGGTACCCACCCACGTCGGGAACGGTCCGCGTTCGGCTCACAGGGCTTCGTCGACGAAGCCCCCGCCGGCCAACCGACCACGTCATCCACAAGCGATGGGAACACACTGTCGAATGTCGGTGGTCGCCTCTAGAATCAGGACATGGAAAACCCACCACCCCGACCGCGATCACCGCGGTCCGCGACGCGAAAGCCGCCAGCGCAGCGGCCGACGTAGTCGTCCTACAAGCCGTGGTGGCGTGGGCAGTCGAGTTCCGCGTCGACAACTCACTCGTCGATGAACTCACCTTCGGCGTCGACGGGATCCTCCTCGGCGGCATCGGCTGCCCGTTGGTCTCTGAGTTCGACGTCTACGACCTCGCAGTCGGCCTCGGGATGTCCACCGATGCCGGGTGCACCTACGTCGGCAAGGTGTTCGAGCTCCGCTACCGCCTCCCCAAGACCTGGGAGAGGGTGCTGGCCCTTGGAGGTGCCGGTGTGGAAAGCGTTCAAGGTCTGCGAATCAACCATGAACCTCAGCTACGAAGCAGCCCGCTACATCGACCAGATGCTCGCCCCCGTCCTGCACTCCTGCACCTTCGCCCAGATCGAGCGCACCGTCGCCCAGGCTGTCGACCTCTACGACCCCGACGAAGCCGAACGCCGCGCCGCCAAAGCTGCTGATGACCGGTCCTTCGACATCCACCTCGGCACCCGCGGCCCCACCACCGACGGCACCATCGCCATCTCCGGGTCCGTCTCGCTCGAAGACGCCCTCGACCTCGAGCAGGCCGTCAAAGACGGCGCCAAGACCCTCGGCGACCTCGGCTGCGACGAGTCGCCTCGACGTCCGCCGCTCGATGGCCGTCGGCGAGATGGCCCGCAACCAACTCGCCCTCAACCTCGAAACCGAAGACGGCGACGCAGACGCTCAGAGCACGACATCGGGTGGCAGCACGGTGGTGGTCGTGGGGTGAACCTCTACGCCCACCTCGACCCCGACACCCTCCACGCCACGGTCGACAACCCCGGCGCCGGCGACGTGCTGATCGATCAGATCAAGGCCTGGTGCCAGACCGTGGGGAACACGGTCATCATCCGGCCCGTGATCGACCTCAACACCCAGATCTCCACGAACGCCTACACGCCCACCGAGAAGCTCGTCGAACAAGTCCGACTCCGTGACCAGGTCTGCGTCTTCCCCCACTGCCCCCGACGCGCAAGGTGGTGCGACCTCGACCACCGGACCCCCTACGACAAGAACCAACCCCGCCGCCGGCGGCCCGACCTCGACCCAGAACCTGGCGTTGCTGTGCCGCAAGCACCACCGCGCCAAGACCTTCTCCCCCTGGACCTATGAGACCCCCGAACCCGGGGTCTACGACTGGACCAGCCCCTCCGGACTCCGCTACCGCGTCACCCGCGGACGCCGCCACGGACGCCTCCCCATCACCACCCCCCTCGAAGAACCCTGAACACCCCGCCCCGACACCCCGCTGAGCCCAGCGGGGTCATCGGCACGTCCACACCCACCGGAGGCTGAGCAGCGAGCCCCAGCGAGCGTCGACGAAGCCCCGCGACATACCCACCCGCGCCGGGGACGGTCCGCGTACGGCTGACAGGGGCTTCGTCGACGGGCTCGCCCAGGGGCTCGCCCTGCTCAGCCTCCGCGCCGGAGGCTGAGCAGCGAGCGCCAGCGAGCGTCGACGAAGCCCCGCAAGGTACCCACCCGCGCCGGGGACGGTCGGCGCACGGCTCACAGGGGCTTCGTCGACGGGCTCGCCCAGGGGCTCGCCCTGCTCAGCCTCCGAGAGCGCCAGCGAGCGTCGACGAAGCCCCGCAAGGTGCCCACCCGCGCCGGGGACGGCCGACGCCCGGCTCACAGGGGCTTCGTCGACGGGCTCGCCCAGGGGCTCGCCCTGCTCAGCCTCCAGATCGGCTCAGCGGCGGTCGCGGAAGACCGGGTCGCGGCCCTCCTTGCGGGCCAGCGTCGCTTCCTCGAAGTTGTCGGTCAGCAGCCGCACGTACAGCTGCCCCAATCCCTCCGACGTCACGTGTGCCTCGAGCGAGGTCGCGGCGAGGCCCGCCTGGATCGACTTCTTCGTCAGCTCGATGCCGGGCTGCGAGAGAGCGGCAACACGGCGGGCCGTGGCGATCGCCACGCCCAGCACGTCGTCGTCCACCGACGAGACCAACCCGATCCGCTCGGCCTCCTCCGCACCGACGTCGGAGCCGGTCAGCATCATCTCCGCAGCGCGGGTCGAGCCGATCGCGCGCGGCAGCAGGAACGACAGCCCCAGCTCGCTCGCGGTCAGGCCGTTGTTGATCCCGGCCGCCCGGAAGTACGCCGACGGCGCGGCGTAGCGCAGGTCGCAGGCCAGCGCCAGACACAGGCCACCGCCGATCGCGGGCCCGTTGACGGCGGCGATGACCGGTTGCGGCAGCCGGCGGATCGTGAGGACGACGTCCTCCAGCAACCCCATCGCCCGCAGGGCGTAGGAGACCGGGGGCAACCCCTCGACACCCGGCGGCACCCCCGCGGACTCCTGGTCGGCTCCGGAGCAGAACCCGGCCCCGGCCCCGGTGACCACCACCGCTCGCACCGAGGGGTCGGCTCCGGCCTGCTGCAGCGCGTCGCGGAACGGCACCATCACGTCGAACGCCATCGCGTTCATCCGCTCGGGCCGGTTGAGCGTGATCACCCTGACCGCAGGGTCGGGGCTGTCCACGAGGACGAGGGTCCCGATGCTCATCGTTCGCTCAGACCGACAACAGCACGGACGAGCCGTGACCGAAGAGGCCCTGGTTGGCGGTGATGCCGACCTTGGCGCCCTCGACCTGGCGGTCACCGGCCTGGCCGCGAAGCTGCCAGGTGAGCTCGCAGACCTGCGCGAGCGCCTGAGCCGGCACGGCCTCACCGAAGCAGGCCAGACCGCCGCTCGGGTTGACCGGGATCCGGCCACCGATGCTGGTGTCCCCGGCTCGCAGCAGCACCTCCGCCTCGCCCTGCTTGCACAGCCCGAGGTCCTCGATCCAGTCGAGCTCGAGGGCGGTGGAGAGGTCGTAGACCTCGGCCACGTCGACGTCCGCAGGATCGATCCCGGCCTCCTCGTAGGCAGCCAGGCCGATCGACTGCTTGAAGGTGTGCTCGGGCAGGCCGACCGCCGCACTGGGGTCGGTCGAGAGCATCGGCATGTCCATCACCGTGTTGGGGAACGTCGGCGTGACGGTCGAGACCGCCGAGACCCTGACCGGGCGCTGCAGCCCCATCCGCTTGGCGTACTCGACACTGCACAGCACCACCGCGGCCGCGCCGTCGGAGGTGGCACAGATGTCGAGCAGGTGCAGCGGGTCGCAGACGACGGCGCTCGCCAGGACGTCGGCCGCAGCGACCTCCTTGCGATAGCGCGCGTTGGGGTTGGTCAGCCCGTGCTTGGCGTTCTTGACCTTCACCTGCGCGAAGTCCTCGCTGGTGGCGCCGTAGAGGTCCATCCGGCGGCGCGCGTAGAGCGCGAAGTACGCCGGGTTGGTCATGCCGAGCAGCCGGAAGCGCAGCCAGTCGGGGTCGTCCCACCGCTCCCCCGCGTTGGGCTTCAGGAAGCCCTTGGGGGTGGTGTCGGCTCCGACCACCAGCGCGACCTCGCACAGCCCGGCCAGGATCCGGGCCCGCGCGGTGTCGATCGCCTGGGCGCCCGTGGCGCACGCGGCGTACGACGTCGCCACTCGCGCGCCGTTCCAGCCCAGCGCCTGGGCGAAGGTCGCGCCGGCGACGTAGCCCCCGTAGCCGTTACGCACGGTCTCGCCGCCGACGATGTAGTCGACGTCGCTCCACGGGATGCCCGAGTCGGCCAGCGCGGCGCGCGCGGCATGGACCCCGTAGGTCACGAAGTTCTTGCCCCACTTGCCCCAGGGGTGCATGCCCACCCCGGCGACGGCTACGTCATGACTGCTCACTGGTCGACCTCCTGGCCGAGCTCGACGACGGGCTTCCAGCGCCAGATGGAGCGCTCGGTGCCCTCCTCGACGTACAACGTCTCGATCACGAGCTCCACCTCGGCGCCGACCGCGAGGTCGGCCACGCCGTACCCGGCCGCGACCTGGCCGAGCACGACCATGCCCTCGGCCAGCTCGACCGCCGCGAGGGCGAACGGCTCGTAGGGCTGGTCGCCCGACTGCGGAGCGATGTAGGGCGCCGGCGGCTGGTACTGCGCGTCGGTGTAGCTCCAGATGCGACCACGCCGCGAGAGCTCGACCTCGTCGAACGACTCGCTGTCGCAGGCCGGGTTGCGACAGAAGCCGCTCGTCGGAGGGAAGTACGTCGAGGCGCACGTCGCGCAGCGCGAGCCGAGCAGCGCCGGCGCGAGCCCGGTGGTGAACCAGCCCTCGATCGCAGGGGTGGCGGTCATGAAGCCTCCAAAACTAGAACGTGTTCTCACTCTAGCCGTGGAAGGTCCCGCCCGTCAGCCGCGGGCGAGATGCGCCAGCAGATCCTGGCGGGTCAGGACGCCGATCGGCTTGCCGTCCTCCTGCACGAGGACGGCGTCGGCCGACTCGAGCAGCTTGACCGCGGCCGAGGCGGGCTCGCCGGAGCCGATGGTCGGAAGCGGGTCCGACATGTGCTGCTCGACGGGGTCGGTCAGCGAGGCGGTGCCGGCGAACAGGGCGTCGAGGAGCGCCCGGTCAGAGACCGATCCAGCGACCTCGGCGGCCACGATCGGCGGCTCGGCTCGGACGACGGGCATCTGCGAGACGCCGTACTCCTGGAGGATCGCGACAGCCTCGGCGACCGTCTCGCTGGGGTGGGTGTGCACCAGCTCGGGCATGCCGCCGGTCTTGCCGCTCAGCACCTCGCCGACGGTGCGGCTCGACTCGGCTTCACCTGAGGCGAAGCCGTACTGGCTCAGCCAGTCATCGTTGAAGATCTTCGTGAGGTAGCCGCGCCCGGAGTCGGGCAGCAGCACGACGATCACCGCGTTCTCGCCCTCGGGGGTGCCGGCGAGCTCGTGGGCGAGCTGGCGAGCGGCGTAGGCCGCCATGCCGCAGGAGCCGCCGACCAGGAGGGCTTCCTCGCGGGCCAGGCGCCGGGTGAAGGCGAAGGAGTCGGCGTCGGAGACCTCGATGATCCGGTCCGCGATCGAGCGGTCGTAGGTGTCGGGCCAGAAGTCCTCACCGACGCCCTCGACGAGGTAGGGGCGACCGGTGCCGCCGGAGTAGACCGACCCGGCCGGGTCGGCGCCGATGACCTGGATGTCCGGGTTCTTCTCCTTGAGGTAGCGACCGGTGCCGCTGATCGTGCCGCCGGTGCCGACACCGCACACGAAGTGGGTGATGCGTCCCTCGGTCTGGGCCCAGATCTCCGGGCCGGTGGTCTCGTAGTGCGAGCGCGGGTTGTGCGGGTTGGAGTACTGGTCGGGCTTCCAGGCGCCGGGTTGCGAGGCGAGGCGGTCCGAGACGTTGTAGTAGGAGTCGGGGTGCTCGGGGGCCACGGCCGTCGGGCACACCACGACCTCGGCGCCGTAGGCCTTGAGGACGTTGCGCTTGTCCTCGCTGACCTTGTCGGGGCACACGAAGATGCAGTGGTAACCCTTCGCCTGGGCCACCATCGCCAGGCCGACCCCGGTGTTGCCGGAGGTGGGCTCGACGATCGTCCCGCCCGGCTTGAGCTCGCCGGACTCCTCGGCAGCCTCGATCATCCGCGTCGCGATCCGGTCCTTCACCGACCCGCCGGGATTGAGGTACTCCACCTTCGCGAGCACCATCGGACCGCCCTGCGCGGGCTCGTCGCCCGGCGGTAGGTCCAGCGTGCGCGAGAGGCGCAGGAGCGGAGTGTTGCCGATCAGGTCGAGGAGAGAGTTCACATACTGCACACAGCCAACGTAGACCCCCGCGAGCCTTCCGTGGACCCCCGGTGCCACCACGATCAGGAGTTCGTAGAGTCACCCCATGGGGAAAGCCGCAGCAGCACGCAAGCTCGCCGCTGCCGCCGCCTTCGGTGGAGGCGGGCTCTCCGTGCTCGGAGCCGGGCTCTACGGCATCCTGACCGCCGAGGCCAAGCTCGCCCGGCGGGTGATCGGCGAGGTCTCCCCCGACCCGGTGCCCGACTCGACCGGTTGGTACGGCCGCGGCCGCCCCGGACCTGTGCTCAAGATCGCGCTGCTCGGCGACTCCAGTGCCTGTGGGTACGGCGTCGAGCGCGTCGAGCAGACCCCCGGCTCGCTCATCGCCAGCGGCGTCTCCGCGCAGGGCGACCGGCGCATCTACCTGCGTGAGTTCTGCGTGGTCGGCGCCATGTCGGCCGATCTCCCGTCCCAGATCGACCGTGCGCTGCCGATCGAGCCCGACGTGGCGATGATCCTGGTCGGCGCCAACGACGTCACCGGCCTGACGTTGCCCTCGGCCTCGGTCCGCCATCTCTCCGACGGCGTACGACGCCTCCACGAGGCCGGCGTGGAGGTCGTCGTCGGCACCTGCCCCGACCTCGGCACGGTGACCCCGATCGCCCAACCGCTTCGCCAGATCGCGCGCTCCTGGTCCCGACGTCTCGCGGCTGCCCAGACCATCGCGGTCATCGAGCAGGGCGGCCGGACGGTTTCGCTCGGCTCGATCCTCGGCCCCGAGTTCGCTGCCGCGCCGGCCCTGCTCTTCGGACCCGACAAGTTCCACCCCTCCCCCGAGGGCTACCGCGCCCTCGCCCGGATCCTGGTCCCCTCGATCCTCTCCGCGCTCGGTCTCGGCCCGGACGACGAGGCCGAGCCGGAGCCCTACCGCGGTGAAGGTGTCCTCCCCGTCACCCGGGCCGCGATCCGCGCCGTCAACGAGGCCGGTACCGAGCTCGACGGCACCGAGGTGGGCGGCCACCGCCTCGGCGTCCGCGGCCGCTGGGTCGAGCTGCGCCACCGTCGCCGTCGTCCGCAGACCGAGGGCTCGGCCCCCGAGTCCAGCGACCACGCCGAGGCCTGAAGCGGGCCCCGAGACGGGCCCTGAGACGGGCCCCGAGACGCACCACGGGCCCCGAGCGATGCTCGGGGCCCGTGGTCAGGCAGTTCAGGAAGCGATCACTCGCTGCTGAAGTAGGCCAGGATGCGCAGCAGGTTGGTGTAGATCCAGACCAGGCTGACCGTCATCGCGAAGGCCGCACGCCACGACTCGCGCTCAGGGATGCCGTTGGCGACACCCTGCTCGACGAAGTCGAAGTCCATGATCAGCATGAAGACACCGAGGGCGAGTCCGGCGAAAGCCGTGACCATCCCGAGGCCGCTGACGCCGAAGAGACCGATCTGGGCGCCGAAGGCACCCAGGATGAGCTCCATGACGCTCAGGCCGATCATGCCGAAGACACCGGCCATGACCATGCGCTGGAACTTCGCGCCGACCTTGATGTTGAAGAACTTGTAGACCGCGAGCGTGCCGGCGAAGGCTGCGAAGGTGCCGATGACAGCACCCTGCACGACGCCGCCGCCGTAGATGAGGTTGAACAACTTGCTGATGCCGCCGAGCGCGACACCCTCGAGCCCTGCGAAGACGAGCACCAGCGCGGGGCTGATGACCTTCTTGAACGACAGGACCATCGAGAGTGCGAAAGCCCCGAGCGAGCCGATGGTGACCGCTGCGAACAGCGACCCCAGGTCGGAGGCTGCGGAGAACTCGGTGACCTCGGGGGTCAGGATCCAGGTGGCGAGCGCGAACGCGACGACGACGCCGAGCGTGATCGACGTCTTCTGCACGACCGTGTCGATGGTCATGCGGTCGGTGCGGACGGGCGTCTGCGGCGCGAGGCCGTAGCCGGGCTGCGTGCCCTGGCCGGTCTGCGCGGTCTGGCCGGGCTGGCCGGTCGACCACGTGGACGGGTCGCCGTAGCCGGCATACGTCTGGTTGCCGCCGCCCGCACGGCTGAATTCCTCCGAGCGACGGAACACCGGGTTGTTGGACTGCATTGGTCTCCTCCTTGGAGGCCGGATGAACTGGTGGGGGACCGAGCCGGCCCCTCATGTCTTCTAACGTACGGCATCTCCCAGAAAGTTCCTCGGCCGCATATCGGGTGTCGACCGCGGGTCCTGTCCCGCTTGCGGCCGCCCGATCCGGCGCAGGGTCCCGGACTGTCTAGACCTCCGGGGCGAGCTTTGACACGAGTTTTGTCGACATTGAGCGGTCAACCGCAGTTGCCACAATTTCACATCGTCTGACAATGCTTCAGGGCCTGCATTCTCTTCCCAGGGCACCCGGCCCTCCACGACGTTCCTCGGGGGAGCACAATGATGACACTGGAAGCTGTTGAGTGCAGCGGTGACTCCATGACCCTGCACCGTCCCGTGGAGGATCTCCCCAGCCACCTTCGCAGCGCCGTCGCCGAGTGGCTCATCGAGCACGACATCAACCCGGACACCGTGGCCCTCGACCAGCCGATCGAGCGTGACTCGATGCGCGAGATCCTCACCTGGCGCGAGAACAGCGACCACGGCATCCTGGTCCGCACCCGGCTCCCCGCGGTCGCCCACGGCACGATCTGGCCGGCGCCGTTCCCCGCGCTGCTGATGCGCCAGTCGGCCTGACCATCTGCGGGTAGTGCCCCCGGTGGGGGTCGAACCCACACTGAACCGGTTTTAAGCCGGCTTCCTCTGCCAATTGGGATACGGGGGCCCGTCGGTTCTAGAGGTATCGCTGCCGAGCGTAGACGGCATGCGCCCCGGCCACCCGATCCAGGAACAGCAGCCCGGCGCAGTGGTCGATCTCGTGCTGGAGCGCGCGGGCCTCGAACGCGTCGGCCTCGACGCTGACTTCCTCACCCGTCCCCGGGAGCAGGCCGCGCACCACCAACCGCGTCGCCCGCTTCACGTCGCCGGTGAGGTCCGGGACGCTCATGCAGCCCTCGCGTCCCTTCTCGTTGCGCGAGGACTCCACGACCTCGGCGTTGCACAGCACGAACGTGCCGTGGTCGGAGCGCTTCTTGGGATGCTCGGAGACGTCGACACAGAAGACGCGCCAGGCCACCCCGACCTGGGGCGCCGCCAGGCCGACGCAGCCGGGGCTCACCCGCATCGTGGCCACGAGGTCGGCAGCGAGCTGGACCACCTCGGGACTCGTCGGATCCACGTCGGCCCCCTCCCCCGACAGCACCGGCGCCGGCGCCACGACGACGTCGAGCACCCGGCCCTCGACACCGAGCTCGTGCTCACTCCACTCCAGGACGCGGCTCACAGGTCATCGGCCTCGGCCGCCCGCAAGCTCGCCTCGACCCCGAGGTCGCGCGCGACCGCGCCGATGGCCCTCTCCACGCCCACGACGTCCGCGTCGGCGGGCAGGTCGATCTCGGCGATCACGACGTAGAGCGAGCCGGCCAACCTCGTCGTCAGATCGGTGATGTTGCCACCCACGCGCGCCACCTCGGCCACGATCGCCGAGACGATCCCGGGCCGGTCCCCACCGTGCACCGACAGGATCCACGGCGAGCCGACCGGACCGGTGCCGGTGTCCTGGGGCACCTCGCGCACCGTGACCGTGAGCGAGTGATCGGTCGTCAGCGGCTCCAACGCGGCTTCGATGGCGTCGCTCGTCGCGGCGCCCGAGCTCAGCAGCATCATGGCGAAGTGACCCCGGAGCAGGGTCATCGTGGAGTCCTCCAGGTTGAGCCCGAGCCCGGCGAGGCGTTGGGTGGTCTCGGCGATGATGCCGGGGCGGTCCCGGCCGAGGACGGTGATGGCGTGCAGCATCTGGGAGTCGGTCACCCGGGCATTCTCGCAGCGTCGGCTGCTCGGCCGAGCACGTCGTCCAGCATCGGCTCGGTGAGCCGGCCGGTGAAGGTGTTCTGCTGGCTCGGGTGGTAGCACCCGAGCAGGAGCACGCTGCCGGCTGCGGTGTCCGGTGCGCCGAGGACCACCTCGGCGCCATGGCCGAAGCGCGGCTTGGGTCGCGGCACCTCCCACCCCGCTCGTCGTACGGCGCGCAACGTGGCGTCCCAGCCGATCCCGCCCAGGGCGACCACCACCTTCAGGCTCGGGGTGATCAGGGCGAGCTCACGATCGAGCCAGGGAGCGCAGGTGGCGATCTCCTCGGTGGTCGGCTTGTTCTGCGGTGGCGCGCACCGCACCGCTGCGATCAGTCCGGGCCCCGACGAGCTCCAGCCCGTCGGCCGCGTCGGTGCTCGTCGGCTGCGTGGCCAGTCCGACCCGGTGGAGTGAGGCGAAGAGCCAGTCACCGGACCGGTCCCCGGTGAAGACCCGTCCGGTGCGGTTGGCGCCGTGTGCGGCCGGCGCGAGGCCGACGATCAGGATCCCCGGCTCGTCGTCGCCGAAGCCGGCGATGGGTCGACCCCAGTAGGGCTGATCGGCGTACGACGCCCGCTTGACGTGGGCGACCTGCTCGCGCCACTCCACGAGCCGGTCGCACCGCCGGCAGACACTGATGTCGGCACCGAGGTCACCGAGGGGCGTTCCTCGCTCCGCGACCGGATCGCCCGGCCAGCCGGTGTCGGGCGGCACAGGCGAGGAGAAGAGCTGCCCGGTGCGCGGGTGCGGAAGGTCGGTGGACACCAGCGTCTCAGTCGAGCAGGGACGCGGCGATGCCGTCGAGGATGTCGCACTCGGAGACCAGCAGCTCACCGGCAGCACAGCGCGCCAGCACCCGCGACACGATCAAGGCGCCCGCTCCGATCACGTCTGCCCTGCCGGGGTGCATCCAGGGCAGTTCACGCCGCTGGGCGACCGTCAGCGACACCAGGTGGGCGATGTGGTCCTGCACCGCGTCGAGCGGGAGCGCGTGTCGGTCGATCTGCGACCGGTCGTAGGCCGCCAGCCCCAGCACCCCCGCCGCCACGGTGGTGATGGTGCCGGCCACGCCGATCACGCTGGTCAGCGTGCTCAGGTCGATCGGGCAGGCATCGAGGGCGGCATCGACGTCGGCCACGACCGCGGCGACCTCAGCAGCCTTCGGCGGGTCGGTGGCGAGGTGTCGCTCGTGGAGCCGGACCGAGCCGATGTCCATGGAGTACGCCGCGGTGGGCCCGCCTTCCCCCGGACGGCCCACGATCAGCTCGGTGGACCCACCCCCGACATCGATCACCAGGACCTCGCCGACGCTCTCCGCGGCCAGGTGGGCCACCGCCCCGGCGAAGGCGAGCCGCGCCTCCTCCTCACCGCTGAGCACCTCGGGCTCCACCCCGAGGCGGGCCAGCACCCCGGCGGTGAACTCGGCTGAGTTGTCGGCGTCGCGGGTGGCGCTCGTGGCGCAGAAGCGGATCCGCTCCACCCCGTGAGCGGTGATCAGGGCGGCGTACTCCTCGATCGCGGCGAACGCCCTGGACAGGGCCGCCTGAGACAGCCGACCCGAGGCATCGACGCCCTCCCCCAGACGCACCATCCGACCCTCCCGGACCAGCTCCTCGCCCTCGGCGGTGACGATCAGCAGCTTGATCGTGTTGGTGCCGCAGTCCACGGCCGCCCGCGGGTCACTCACCCGCGCTCACACACGGCCCACTCGCCCACCACTCACCCAACCGCTCGAGCACCTCATCACCCAACGGGTTGACGCCCGGACCTGCCGCAAGCGCATGCCCGGCCAGCACGTGCAAGCACTTCACCCTGTCGGGCATGCCGCCGGCGGTGACTCCGTCGATCTCGGGCACGTCACCGAGCGTGGCACGAAAGGCCAGGTAGGCCTCGTGAGCGGCGCGGTAGTCGGCCGCCAGCTGAGGGTCCTCCCCCAACCGCTCCTGCATCTCCTTCATCAACCCGGAGCCCTCGAGCGTGCCGATCATCGACGCCGCCCGCGGGCAGGTGAGGTAGAAGGTTGTCGGGAACGGCGTGCCGTCGGGCAGCCGCGGCTCGGTGGTGACCACGTCGGGGTTGCCGCAGGGGCAGCGGTGCCCGATGCCGGCGATCGCGCGCGGTGGCCGGCCCAGCTGAGCGTGGATGGTGCTCTCGTCAGCCGGCTCCAAGGGGGTCCTGCTCACTCGTCTGTCCCCTCCGGGGCCTCGATCTTTGTCAGTGGTGGCGGATCGGCGCGTCGCTGCGGGTTCCCGGCGATCAGCATCGTCTCCCAGGCATCGTCCCAGAAGGCCGCTGTGACGCTCACGGGCAAGGTGTCGGGATCGGTCAGCTCGTTGTCGAGCGCCAGGGGCTCCCCGTCGCTGAGCACGACGAACGGGGTCTCGCCGGGCATGACGTAGCCCAGGCGCTCACGCGCCTCGGTGCGGACGAACTCCGGGTCGAGCCAGCGAGCCTTCTCCTGCTCGAGGTCGGCGATCTCGTCCTGCCGCTGAGCGATCGTGCTCTGCAGGCTGTCGAGCTCGCCACGCTGCTGGAGGTAGGCCCGTAGCGACGAGGCGTAGGACACGGCCAGGACCGCGAGCACCAGCACCAGGATCGCGGCCCGACCCGTCAGCCTCGGCTTCGCAGGTCGTACGACGGGCCGCTCGGCGCCCGCGCGGGTCCGGGCGGTCGTCGACCCGGCGGGGCGGGTGCCCCGCGAGGTCGAGCCGGACCGACCGGGGCCGCTACCGCCGGCCCGCGAGGTGCTGCCCGAGGCGGGTCGGCGCGCCGGTCGGGCGGACCGGGGCGTCTGGTCGGGTGGGCGGGGCACGGCAGGCACCCGATCATCCTCCCCCGAGGGAGGCTCAGATCACGACACGAAACGCGGGAAGGCGCCGGCTCCTGCGTAGCGAGCGGCGTCGCCGAGCTCTTCCTCGATGCGGAGCAGCTGGTTGTACTTCGCCACCCGCTCGGAGCGCGCCGGGGCACCGGTCTTGATCTGACCGCAGTTGGTCGCCACGGCCAGGTCGGCGATGGTGGTGTCCTCGGTCTCGCCGGAGCGGTGGCTCATCATGCAGCGGTAGCCGCTGCGGTGAGCAAGCTCGACGGAGTCCAGGGTCTCGGTCAGCGAGCCGATCTGGTTGACCTTGACCAGCAGCGCGTTGGCCTGGCCTCCGGTGATGCCGCGCTGGAGACGCTCGACGTTGGTGACGAACAGGTCGTCGCCCACGAGCTGGGTCTTGCTGCCCAGGCGGTCGGTGATGGCCTTCCAGCCGTCCCAGTCGTCCTCGTCGAGCGCGTCCTCGATGCTGATGATGGGGTAGGCCGCGACGAGGTCGGCGTAGTAGTCGGTCATCTCGTCGGCCGACTTCGAGGCACCCTCGAAGGTGTAGACGCTGTCGGTGCAGAACTCGCTCGCAGCGACGTCGAGCGCCAGGGCGATGTCGCGGCCCAGGGTCAGGCCGGTGGTGGCGACGGCCTCGGCGATCAGGTCGAGCGCGGCTCGGTTGGAGTCGAGGTTGGGCGCGAAACCGCCCTCGTCGCCCAGCCCGGTGGCCAGGCCCTTCTGCTTCAGCACCGACTTGAGTGCGTGGTAGACCTCCGCGCCCTGACGCAGCGCCTCGCGGAAGGTCGGCGCCCCGATCGGCGCGATCATGAACTCCTGGATGTCGACGTTGGAGTCGGCGTGCGAGCCACCGTTGAGGATGTTCATCATCGGCACCGGCAGCACGTGGGCGTTGGGCCCACCCACGTAGCGGTAGAGCGGAAGCCCGGCCGAGTCCGCGGCCGCACGGGCCACGGCCAGCGAGACGCCGAGGATCGCGTTGGCGCCGAGGTTGGCCTTGTTGGGGGTGCCGTCGAGGTCGAGCATGGCCTGGTCGACCAGACGCTGGTCGTCGGCCGCGAGACCCTGCAGGGCCGGTCCGATCGTCGAGATCACGGCTTCGACGGCCTTGCCGACTCCCTTGCCGAGGTAGCGATCACCGCCGTCGCGCAGCTCGACCGCCTCGAACGCACCGGTGGAGGCGCCGCTGGGCACCATCGCCCGGGCGAAGACTCCGTCATCGAGGACTACCTCGACCTCGACAGTGGGGTTTCCGCGCGAGTCGAGGATCTCGCGCGCTCCGACGGCTTCGATGGCTGCCATGTTGCACTGCTCCTGGTGTCGTCCTGATCGGTCACCGCCACCCTAGTGCTTCCCGGACCGGCACCGCAGCGTCGCGACATCCGTGGATGCCGTTCATCGCGACCTCGCCCCATGTTCACCAGGGCCCGTGAGTCTCGACAGGTCATGCCGCGGATCAGGGCGGCCAGCTCGATCTCGGGACGACCGAAGGGTTCCTCATGCAGCTACGCCGTGGACTGGCGATCGCCGCCGTCTGCTCACTTCCACTCTCCCTGCTGGCGACCACCTCGTCGCCCGCCGCGCCCGCCGGCCCGCTGGCCGCGACAGTGCCGACGTCCTGGTTCGAACGGGTGGCGACCTACCCGGTCCACCTCAACGTCCCCGATGGGGTGGACCCCGATGACGAGACCGTCGCGGAGATCTCCACCGTCACCGAGGACGGCCGAACCGTCATCTACACCGATGCGGCCGGCAAGCGCATCGGGTTCCTCGACATCGCCGACCCGGCAGCACCGGTCGGCGACGGGACCCTCGATCTCGCCGAGCTCGGCAACGCCGACGACCAGCCCACATCGGTCGCGGCGGTCGGTGACCACGTGCTCGTCGTGGTCGACGAGTCCGGCGGCGACTTCGCGGACCCGTCGGGCCGAGTGGACGTCGTACGCCTCTCCGACCGCACGGTGGTCAGCTCCATCGACCTCGGCGGCCAGCCCGACTCGATCGCGATCAGCCCCGACCACGCCTTCGCCGCGATCGCGATGGAGAACCAGCGCGACGAGGACTTCACCCCGCCCGGTGGCGAGGAGGGCGACCTGCCCCAGCTTCCTGCCGGGTCGGTGCAGGTCATCGATCTCACGCCCACCGACCCCACCGCCTGGAGCGCCACCGAGGTGCCTCTCGTCGGGGAGGGGGGCGCCCCGCTCGCGTCATTCGTCGAGGCCGGCATCTACGCCCCCGAGGACCCGGAGCCGGAGTACGTCGACATCAACGACGCCAACCAGCTCGCCGTGTCGTTGCAGGAGAACAACGGCGTCGTGATCATCGACCTCGAGTCGCTGAGCATCGAGACCGTCTTCTCGGCCGGCAACGGCCTGGTCTCGGGGGTCGACACGACCGACAACGGCCTCTTCGACGCCGACGACGCGATCGACGTGCCCCGCGAGCCCGACTCGCTGCAGTGGGTCGGCGACGGCGTCGTCGCGACTGCCAACGAAGGCGACCTGGTCGGTGGCACGCGCGGCTGGACCGTCTTCGACGCCGACAGTGGCGACGTGCTGTGGGACGCCGGCAACACCTTCGAGCACCTCGCGGTCGAGCACGGGCTCTTCAACGACGCTCGCGCGGACAACAAGGGCTCCGAGCCCGAGGGCATGGTCTTCGACGTGATCGACGGCGTGCCGACGGTCTTCGTCGGCTCGGAGCGAAGTAACTTCGTCGCCGTCTACGACATGACACGCCCCGCCCGACCGAAGTTCCGTCAGATCCTGCCGACGACCAACGGCCCCGAAGGCCTGCTCACGGTCCCCGACCGCAACCTGCTCGCCGTCGCCTCCGAGACCGACGACTCCGACGCGGGCGTGCGGGCCACCGTGGCGCTCTACCAGGTCGGCGAAACCGCGCCGACCTTCCCTTCGATCCGCTCCGCGACCCCGACGGCGGCCAGCGGCCCCATCGGCTGGGGCGCCCTCGGCGCTCTGTCGGGCGCGCCCGAGGACGCCACCACGCTGTACGCCGCGAGCGACTCCGCCTACGCCACTGGCCGCATCTACACCGTCGCCATCGACCGGACCCCCGCCGTCATCACCCACGCCCTGGAGGTACGTGACGAGGACGGCGAGACACCCTCGATCGACATCGAAGGGCTCGCAGCCCGTCCAGCCGGCGGCTTCTGGCTCGCCCTCGAAGGCACCGACGGCCCGAGCAACGCTCTGGCGCGCACCGATGACGCCGGCGTCATCCAGGAGCGCATCGAGCTCCCGGCCGAGGTGAGCTCGCACATCCGCAACTGGGGCCTTGAAGGCGTCGCGGTCTCCGGCGACGGGAGCGAGGAACAGCTCTACGTCGTCGTGCAGCGCCCGCTGTGGGTGGACCCGAGCGTCTCGGCCGGCAGTCTCGTGCCGCTCGAGGGGAACGTCGCGCGCATCGGTCGCTACGACGTGGGCGCCGCGTCCTGGACGTGGTTCACCTACCCGTTGGAGTCGACCGACACCGCGGGCGACTGGATCGGTCTCTCCGAGATCACGGTGATCGACGACGACTCGGTGGCCGTCGTCGAGCGCGACAAGCTCAACGGGCCCCGTGCGGCGATCAAGCGGATCTACACCGTCGATCTGCCGGCCGGCTCCCCGTCGACGACGACCCCGGTGACCAAGACGCTCGCCGTCGATGTCCTCCCCCGGATGCAGGCCCTGAACGGCTGGACCCAGGAGAAGCTCGAGGGGATGGCCGTCGCCGGCAACGGGGACGTGTTCGCAGTGACCGACAACGACGGGCTCGACGATGCCACGGGTGAGACACAGCTCCTCGAGCTCGGCACGGTCAAGCGAGTCTTCAAGGACGCCGTCAGCACCTCCACGCGGTTGACGGTGGCGGACACCACCGTGCGCAAGCCCGCGAAAGTACGCCTGGCGATCCGGGTCACCCCGGTCTCCACCGAGGGCAACGTGCAGCTGCGCGACCGGGGCAAGGTCGTGCGGACCTTCTCCCTGGAGCTGGGTCGCGTGAGGGCTCGCCTGCCTCTCGCCCCCGGTCGTCACGTCCTGCGGGCGGTCTACCCGGGCGACGCGGACACCCGCGCCTCGCGTTCGGACCGCATCACGGTGATCGTCGCGAAGAAGAGGCGTCGCTGATCTCGGAGAGACTCGGGTGACGGGCCCGGCCGCAGCGATCAGACGTCGAGCTGCGGCCGGGCCTTCTCGTCCTGCTTGACCTGCTGCCAGATCTCGTTGACCTCCG
Organism: uncultured Actinomycetota bacterium; assembly: GCA_963761285.1. Lineage (GTDB taxonomy): Bacteria > Actinomycetota > Actinomycetes > Propionibacteriales > Nocardioidaceae > Nocardioides. Next base: position 51,607 of record CAVXGJ010000003.1, read on the forward strand.
CGGCGCTCAGCGGCGCGGAGTCGGCGTCGCGTCCGAGGGAGCCAGGGTCGAAGACGTGCGGGTTGCGGCGGCGCAGCTTGGCCGCGATCCCGGCCGCGACGTCGTCCATCGTGAACTCGCCCCGCTCCTCGGCGATGGCGGCGTGGAAGACGACCTGGAGGAGGACATCGCCGAGCTCCTCGCAGACGTGCTCCGCATCGCCCTCGCCGATGGCCTCGACGAGCTCGTCGGTCTCCTCGCGCAGGTAGGGCACCAACGAGGTCGGCGTCTGCTCGGCCTTCCACGCACACTCAGCACGCAGCCGACGCATGACGGCCACGAGATCGTGCAGGGGCTCGGGCTGGGGCTCGTCAGCAGGTCCGACGGTCACGGGCTCAGCCCTCGGAGGAGGCTCCGCAGACCTGGCTCGCCGGCAGCTCGGCGACGGCAGCCGTCACCTGCTCCTGGGTGGCGGTCAGGGGATCGAGGAGGTTGACGGTGGCGTAGTCGCTCACTGCAACGCTGCCGGTGCCGCCGTCGGCGACGACCTCTCCGTCGACCACGGTGAGTCGGAAGCTCGGGTTGATCTCGACCTCGTTGGCGTCCAGCCAGCCGGAGATCTCGCTCAGACCGCGGAGCGAGACCTCCGCCGGGTCGGCAGGGACACCTCCCTCGGCGGCAAAAGCCACCTCGCCGAGCGCGCGCGAGGCGTAGTCGACGTAGGTAGCGGCCTCGTTGAGCAGGTTGAACGGCGCGCGCTGAGCCTCGGGGACCTGCGCGTTGGCGGCATCGATCCCGAGGACGGCCTGATCGAAGTCGTCGCCCAGGGCGAGGTCACTCTCCGCGAGCGCCTGGCTGGCAGCCGCTCGTGAGATCAGGATGCTGACGAACTGCTGGCGCGCCAGCGACTTGGGGAAACCGGGCTGCTCCTGGTCGCTGAAGAAGCTGCAGGCGTCCTCGATCGAGTCGTCGATGAGGTCGAGGCTCACCTGCGTCTCGCCCACCTGGGCGGCGACGCCGGGGCGCGGCTGCTCGCCGCTCACGCCGCAGCCGGACAGCAGGCCGCCGGCGACGAGGATGCCGGCGGTCCCGAGGACCCCCCAGCGGTGGGTTCGGATGCTCACTCAGGACTCCTTCGGGTCGAGAACGTTGTCGATGACGACGCGGGCCCATTCAAGCAGGGCGATGCCCTCGAGCGGACGCCCGGTCGCGCCGGGCGTGCCCGGTCGGGGCACGAGCACGGTGTCGACCGTGGACTTGACGATCGACTTCGGGTAGACCCGGCCCAGGCGGATCGCCCGGGACTCGGGCAGCGAGACCGGCGCGAAACGGACGTTCTTCCCGGCGATCGTGACCTCCGAGATCCCCGCTTCCCTGGCCCGCGCGCGGAAGCGGGCGACCAGCTGCAGCGAGAGGACCTCGACCGGCGGTGGGCCGTAGCGGTCGATCATCTCCTCCGCGATCAGGTCGACGTCGGCGTCGGAGCGCACCTCGGCCAGTCGGCGATACATCTCGAGCCGCAGTCGCTCGCTCTCGATGTAGTCGTGCGGCAGGTGCGCGTCGATGGGCAGCTCGATGCGGACCTCGCGGAGGTCGTCGGGGCTCGGCCCGCCGTCGCTCTTGAACTCCGCGACCGCCTCGCCGACGAGGCGCACGTAGAGGTCGAACCCGACGTCGGCGATGTGACCCGACTGCTCGCCACCGAGCAGGTTGCCGGCGCCGCGGATCTCGAGGTCCTTCATCGCGATCGCCATGCCGCCGCCGAGGTCGGAGTGCTGGGCCAAGGTGGCGAGGCGCTCGTGAGCGGTCTCGGTGAGTGGCTTCTCCGGCGGGTAGAGGAAGTAGGCGTAGGCCCGCTCCCGGCTGCGCCCGACCCGGCCACGCAGCTGGTGGAGCTGTGAGAGGCCCAGGGTGTCGGAGCGCTCGATGATCATCGTGTTGGCGTTGGAGACGTCCAGGCCGCTCTCCACGATGGTGGTGCACACCAGGACGTCGAAGTTCTTCTCCCAGAAGTCGAGCATCACCCGCTCGAGCTGGTGCTCCCCCATCTGCCCGTGGGCGGTGGCGACCCGAGCCTCGGGCACCAGCTCACGGATCTTGGCGGCTGCCTTCTCGATCGAGGTGACCCGGTTGTGGATGTAGAAGACCTGACCATCGCGCAGCAGCTCACGGCGGATGGCTGCGGTGACCTGGCGGTCCTCGTAGGACCCGACATAGGTCAGCACCGGGTGGCGCTCCTCGGGCGGGGTGGTGATCGTCGACATCTCGCGGATGCCGGTGATCGACATCTCCAGGGTCCGCGGGATCGGCGTCGCACTCATGCTGAGCACGTCGACGGACGTGCGCATCCGCTTCATCTGCTCCTTGTGCTCGACGCCGAAGCGCTGCTCCTCGTCGACGATGATGAGACCGAGGTCCTTCATCTTGATGTCGGGGTTGAGCAGCCGGTGGGTGCCGACGACGATGTCGACGCTGCCGTCGACGAGTCCGGCGACGACGGCCTTGGCCTCCTTGTCGGTCTGGAAGCGGCTCAGCCCGGCGACGTTGACCGGGAAGCCGCTCATCCGTTCGCTGAAGGTCGACAGGTGCTGGGTCACGAGCAGCGTGGTCGGCACCAGCACCGCCACCTGCTTGCCGTCCTGGACAGCCTTGAAGGCTGCCCGCACGGCGATCTCGGTCTTGCCGTAGCCGACGTCACCGCAGACCAGCCGGTCCATCGGCACGGTCTGTCGCATGTCGGCCTTGACCTCGTCGACGGTGCTCAGCTGGTCGGGGGTCTCGGTGAAGGGGAAGGCATCCTCGAGCTCGCGCTGCCACGGCGTGTCCGGGCCGAAGGCGTGGCCCTTGGTGGCCTGCCGGGCGGCGTACAGCTTGATCAGCTCGGCGGCGATCTCGCGCACCGCCTTGCGGGCGCGACTCTTGCGCTTGGACCAGTCGGCACCGCCGAGCCGGTCGAGGCTGGGCTGCTCGCCACCGACGTAGCGGGTGATCTGGTCGAGGGCATCGGCCGGCACGAAGAGCCGGTCCGGCGGGGCGCCGCGCTTGGTGGAGCCGTACTCGAGCACGAGGTACTCGCGCTTGGCGCCCTGGACCTCGCGCTGCTTCATCTCGACGAACCGGCCGACGCCGTGCTGCTCGTGGACGACGTAGTCGCCGGCCTTGAGCTCGAGCGGGTCGATCTGCTTCTTGCGGCGCGCCGGCATCTTGCGCATGTCGCGCGTCGAGGCCTTCTGGCCCGAGATGTCCTCGCCGGTGAGCAGGACCAGTCGGTTGGTGTCGTCGACGAAGCCCTTGGCCACCGCTCCGCAGGTCACGGTGACGACGCCGGGAGGGAGGTCGTCGAGGCTCTCGACCACCTCGACCAGCCGGGCCGGGACGTCGCGCTCGGTGAGCGCTTCGACGGTGCGGTTGGCCGGACCGTGCCCTGGGTGGACCACGAGCACCCGGTAGGCGTCGTCGCGCCAACGCTCGAGGTCCTTCAACGCCTTCTCGACGTCGCCGCGGTAGGTGTCCATCGGGGCGGCCGGCAGGGTGCGGGTCTCCTCGTCGACGTCGAGACCGAACGGGCTCAGCGACCACCACGGCAGGTGCCGTTCGAGGACGACCTGGCGCACATCACCGATCTCGCGGTACGACGCCGCCCCGAGGTCGATGGGCGACGTGCCGCCACCGGCGGCCGCGGCCCAGCTCGCCCCGAGGAACTCCTCGCTGGTGGCGACGAGGTCGTGCGCGCGGCTGCGAGCCCGCTCGGGGTCGAGCACGAGCACGGTGGTGTCGTCGGGCATCAGCTCGACGAGCAGCTCCATGTCGTCGACGAGCACCGGCGCCAGCGACTCCATGCCCTCCACGGCGATGCCGGCGGACATCTTGTCGGTGAGCTCGAGGAGCTGGGGGTGCGAGCGGCCGAGCTCGGCGGCGCGGGCGCGGACCTCGTCGGTGAGCAGCAACTCGCGGCACGGCGGCGCCCAGACCCGCTCGGCCTTCTCGAGCGTGCGCTGGTCGGCCACGGAGAACCAGCGGATCTCCTCGATGTCGTCGCCCCACAGCTCGACGCGCAGCGGGTGCTCCTCGGTCGGCGGGAAGACGTCGACGATGCCACCGCGCACGGCGAACTCGCCACGCCGCTCCACCAGGTCGACGCGGCTGTAGGCAGCATCGGCGAGACGGCGTACGAGATCGTCGAGGGAGATCGTGTCGCCGAGGGAGAGCTCGACCGGCTCGAGGTCGGCCAAGCCCTTGACCTGCGGCTGGAGGATGGAGCGCACGGGAGCGACGACCACCTTGAGCGGACCGTTGGTGGCCTCGACGCCCGGGTGGACCAGTCTGCGCAGCACGGCGAGCCGGCGTCCGACGGTGTCGCTGCGCGGGCTGAGCCGCTCGTGGGGCAGCGTCTCCCAGCTGGGGTAGGCAGCCACGACGGCGGGGTCGAGCAGGTCACCGAGGGCTGCGACGAGGTCGTCGGCCTCCCGGCTGGTCGCGGTGACGGCGAGGACGGTGCGACCGGCGCGGACGAGTCCGGCGACCGCGAACGGCCGCATCGACTCGTGGGCCGTCAGGTCGAGGGTGCGCAGGGCGCCACCGCGGGCCTCGCCCATCGCTGCGGCGAAGGTGGCGTCGGCGAGGACGGCGTCGGCGAGGCCGGACAGGCTCACAGAACTCCTAGGAAACGTGCTGCGAACAGCCGTGTGGACCCCGATCAGGCGCGATGCAGGGCTGCGCGACGAGTCTACGTCGCCCTTGTCCGGCCCGTACCCTCGCCACATGGGCAGGCACAGCACGACAGCGGCACTGGCCGGTGCGCTGCTCACGCTCACTGCGTGCGCCGGAGCCGCGACCACGGAGACCGAGGCAGAGCCCCGTGCCCAGGCCCGGCCCGACGTCACATCGTCCTCGCCAGTCGCTCCGGAGCGCTCCACTGCCGCGACGCCGAAAGCGAAGGCCGTGCCGACGGCGGGCGACCTCCTCGTCCGCGCCGCTGCCGAGGGCGTACGCCGCCCGCGGACCGCTGCTCAGGCTGCCCGCCAGGTGCTGGCCGCCGAGGACGCCATCCGTACGCCGGGCACCTCGCCGGAGGTCCTGGCCGTCGCGGGCGAGGTCGCTCAGGTGGCCTACCGGGTGATCGGCGTCCGCCCGACCTGGGACGAGCCCGTGCTCGAGGCACTTCCCAAGCGGCTGCACCGCGTCGTACGCCTCAACGTCTCCTCGCGCCGCGAGTTCCGCTCGATGCACTACACCCTCAGTGACACCCTCCCTGCCTGGCGGATCATCGAGCCGGAGCCGCTCGATGCCCTCGTCGGTCACTACCTCGAGGCCGAGCGTCGCTTCGGCGTCGACTGGGAGTACCTCGCCGCCATCAACCTCGTCGAGACCGGGATGGGCCGGATCCGCGGGCTGTCCGTGGCCAGCGCCCGCGGTCCCATGCAGTTCATCCCTGCGACCTGGGCGCAGTACGGCGCCGGTGACATCGACGACCCCCGCGACGCCATCCTCGCGGCCGGGCGCTACCTCGCGGCCCGCGGCTTCGCCGATCGCGGCGGCATCCCAGGGGCGCTCTACAGCTACAACAACCACCCTGCCTACGTCCGTGGTGTGACCGACCTGGCCGAGGTGATGCAGGACGACCCCCGAGCGTTCCGGGGCTACTACCACTGGCAGGTCTACTACCTCAGTGACGCCGGTGACGTGGTGCTGCGGCCCGGCTACGAGTCACCCAAGTCGATCCCTGTCGAGCGCTACCTGCGCAACAACCCGGGCGCGGCCAGCACCTGATCTCGTCAGGACCGCGGGTCCATCACCCGGCCCAGGAACAGCGGCGTGCCGAGCGCGACGTCATGGATCACGAACAGGAACGGTCGGTCGGCGACGAGCTCGAGCTCGAGGATCGGTGCCGAGGTGGCCCCCGCGACGACCGCGGTGGCCGCAGCTGCCTCGGTGCCCTCCTCGTCCACAGCGATGAAGACCTCGTGAGCCACCGCCGTGACGTAGAGCTCCTCCTCGACGGTCATCGCCGAGAGGTCGGCGAGGCCCGGGTCGAAGGCATCCTCGACCCCCAGCTCCACCAAGGGCCCCTTGAGGGGCGCTTGCGTGCGGAAGGTCCAGCGCGGCAGCCGCACCAGCGCCATCGTGGGCTTCAAGGCACCGAGATAGCCGCCGATCCCCTCGGCGACGACGTCGGCCTCGATCTCGGCGAAGCGGCCGGCTGCGGGAAGCAGCACGGTCATGGCGAGCCCGCCCCCGGCATACGTGAGCTGCGCGGCCTGCCAGCCGTCGCCGGTGGCGGCGGGAAGCGAGGAGAGGTCGGACTGCATCAGGTCGGTGTCGACGACGGCGCCGTCGAGGAGCGTGAAGGGCGCCGGCATCGTCAGCCGCTGCTGGAACGGCTGCTCCCACGGCGCCTTCAGGTAGAGCGTGTTGACGAGCACCAGCCGCGTCAGGGGGTCCACGTCGCCCTCGGCGAGGATCTCGGGGATCTTGTCGCGCGTCTGCTCGGCCGTCCACGCGTTGATCCTCTGGCGCGCCACCTCGGTGTCGCTCGCGTAGTCGACGGTCTGCAACCCGGCGCCGTACTGCTCCGCGAGGGTGTCGAGGAAGTCCTGCTCGAAGCCGAGCCCGGCCTGGCCGAACAGCGCGTTCGCGGCGTCGATGACCACCTCGGTGTCGGTGCCGTCGGCCTTCTGGGTCGGCCCCGCCTGGCTCTCGACCTGCCTGGTCAGCTCGTTGAGGCCGGCGTTGATCGTCGCCACGTCCGCGCCGTCGTAGAGGTCGACGAGCTGCTGCTGGGTCTCGCCCACCGCGCCGTTGAGCGTGAGGGCGAGCGCCACGAGGATCGAGTACGGCGAGATCGCCAGGTTGCCAGGCGGGCCCTCGTCCGCGGCGGCCGCGACGGCGCCGTACAACCGGCTGCCGGAAAGCTGCAACGCCTCGGCAAGTCGGCGAGCAGCCTCCGGATCGCCGGCGACTCTCGTGAGGTCGGACCTCACGAGGTCGACCGCCTCGGTCCCGCGCTGAGCGCCCGGGGCCTCGTCGGCGGCCTGGCAGGCGCCCAGCGTGCTGCTCCCCGCCACCGCCAGGGCTGCCAGGCCGATGAGCTTGAGGAGCTCCCGTCGTTCGATCATGCCGGTACGACGCTGCGGGTCACCGCGCGGTTCCCATCAGCCGCCGCTCACCCGATGTCGTGCGAGGTGACCCAGGCGACGATCTGCTCGGCGAGCTCGGGGCGGCACACGATCAGGTCGGGGAGATAGACGTCGTCCTGGTTGTAGCGCAGCGGGGTGCCGTCGATCCGGCTGGTGAAGAGACCGGCCGCGCGGGCGACCGCGACCGGGGCTGCGCTGTCCCACTCGTACTGGCCGCCGGCGTGCACGTAGGCGTCGGTGAGGTCGCGCGCGACGCTGAGCACCTTGACCCCGGCCGAACCCATCGGCACCAGCTCGGCGCCGAGCTCTGCGGCCAGGCCGTGCACGAACTCCGGCGGGCGGCTGCGGGACACGGCGATGCGCGGCTTGGGCGCCGTCGACGGAGGTACGACGGGCGGCTGGCCGGTGTTGAACGTCTCCCCCAGCACCGGCTGGGCGACCGCGCCTGCAGTCAGCTCGCCGCCCTCGCCCGCGCTGCGCTCCCACAGGGCGACGTGCACCGCCCAGTCGTCGCGCGGCGGCTCGGAGAACTCACGGGTGCCGTCGAGCGGGTCGACGATCCACACCCGCTCGGCGGCAAGCCGCACCTTGTCGTCCTTGCCCTCCTCCGACAGCACCGCGTCATCCGGACGCAGCTCGGCCAGCAGGCTCATCAGCAGCTCGTGGGCGGCAGCGTCGCCGGCATCCTTGAGCTCACGCCCCTCGAGCCCCTCCTCGCGCACGGCGAGCAGGCGTCGTCCGGCCTCCTCGGCCAACCAGGTGGCGAGCACGTGGTCGTCGGTGGCGGCTGCGGCGGGCGGGGTGCTGGGCGTGTAGGTCACGGCTGCACCTTAGTAGGGCGGACGCCGTGAGTCCCTGGAGGCTGAGCAGCGAGCGCCAGCGAGCGTCGACGAAGCCCCGCAACCGTCCCCACCACTGCAACCCTCGTCACCGGGCTTCGTCGACGTCCTCGCCCAGGGGCTCGGACTGCTCAGCCTCCGGAACGGGGCGCGGGCCGCTCAGGCCTCGGCGAGGCGTGCGAGCTCTTCGTCGATGACCAGCGGGTCGAGCTTGACGAAGACCGGGGTCGGCTTCTCGACCGGGGTGCCGACGACCAGCGGGCGTCGCTTCCAGGCCGGGGCCGTGGTGTAGTCGCCGGTGATGACCGGATAGCCGGCGCCGCCGTCGAGGTCGTCGACGTCGTCGATGCGCGGCATCGGCGCGATGTCGCCGGATCCTCCGAAGACGGCGTCGACCGCGTTGGCGGAGAACGGCAGGAACGGCGCGAGGACCAGGTTGAGGTCGGAGACGCACTGGCTGACCACGTGCAGCACGGTGCCGAGCCGCTCGCGCTGCTCGTCACCCTTGAGGGTCCACGGCGCGGTGTCGGTGACGTACTTGTTGACCTCGGCGACCGCACGCATGGCCTCGCCGATCGCCTGCTTCTGGCGGTGCCGGGCGATGAGGTCGCCGACCACCCCGAACGCCTGCTCGGTCACGGCCAGCACCCGCTCGTCGTCCTCGGTCAGGACGCCGGCGGGCGGGAGCTCGCCGAAGTTCTTCGCGACGAGCGTGGCGGTGCGGTTGACCAGGTTGCCCCAGCCGGCGACCAGCTCGTCGTTGGTACGACGGACGAACTCCGCCCAGGTGAAGTCGGAGTCCTGGGCCTCGGGCCCGGCGGAGGCGACGAAGTAGCGGAACGCGTCGGGCTGGTAGCGGCTCAGCAGGTCGCGCACGTAGATCACGACCTTCTTCGACGAGGAGAACTTCTTGCCCTCCATCGTGAGGAACTCGCTCGAGACGACCTCGGTGGGCAGGTTGAGCTCGCCGAAGGCGTGCTCGGTGCCGCCGCGAGTGCCCAGGCCTGAGTACGCCAGCAGCTCCGCCGGCCAGATCTGGCTGTGGAACGTGATGTTGTCCTTGCCCATGAAGTAGTAGGACAGGGCCTCGGGGTCGTTCCACCAGGCGCGCCAGGCGTCGGCGTCGCCTGACCTGCGCGCCCACTCGATCGAGGCCGACAGGTAGCCGATCACCGCGTCGAACCACACGTAGAGCTTCTTGGTCGGGTTGTCGCGCCAGCCGTCGAGGGGCACCGAGATGCCCCAGTCGATGTCGCGCGTCATCGCGCGCGGGCGGATCTCCTTGAGGATGTTCTGGCTGAACCGGATGACGTTGGGTCGCCACAGCTCGGTCGCGGCACGCTCGTCCAGCCACTCGGTCAGCGCCTCGGCGAGCGCGGGCAGGTCGAGGAAGAAGTGCTGGGTCTCGATGAACTCCGGCGTCTCGCCGTTGATCTTCGAGACCGGGTCGATCAGGTCGGCCGGGTCGAGCTGGTTGCCGCAGGTGTCGCACTGGTCGCCGCGGGCGCCGGGGCTCTTGCAGATCGGGCAGGTGCCCTCGATGTAGCGATCCGGCAGCGTGCGCCCCGTCGACGGCGAGATGGCACCGTGGGTCGTCTGCTCGACGAAGTAGCCGTTCTCGTAGACCCCCTTGAACAGCTCCTGGACCACCGCGTGGTGGTTGGGCGTCGTGGTGCGGGTGTAGAGGTCGTAGGTGCACCCCAGCGAGACGAGGTCCTCGGCGATGACGCGGTGGTTGGTGTCGGCGAGCTGCTGAGGGGTGACCCCGGCCTCGTCGGCAGCGATCAGGATCGGCGTGCCGTGCTCGTCGGAGCCGGACACCATCAGGACGTCGTGTCCCGCCATCCGCATGTACCTGCTGAAGACGTCGGAGGGCACACCGAAACCGGCCACGTGGCCGATGTGGCGCGGGCCGTTTGCATACGGCCAGGCGACGGCAGACAGGACATGAGTCATGCCCGTGATCCTAGGGTCCGGAGCAGCCTGCACTCACCCGGGATGCCGCAGTGGACCATCGCCGGGCGGCACGGACTCCAGCACCTCGACCTCGTCGGTGACGCGGATCGTCACCCCGGGCGTGTCCGGGATGAGGTTGATCCCGAACCAGGTCCGGGTGTCCCAGCGCCGCGTGCGCGCCAAGGTGGCCAGGGGCTCACGCCCCCGCTCGGCGGTCCGCGGATCGACGGTGGTGAGCGCGCACCGGGCGCAGCCCTTCACCGCGCGGAACGTCGCGTCTCCGATCCGCACGCGGCGCCAGTCGTCCTCGGCCCAGGCCGGGGCACCCGACACCACGAGGTTGGGTCGGAAGCGGGTCATCGACAGCCCCGCCCCGTCGTGGTCCGGCGAGGCCGGCATCTCCTCGTCGAGCGCAGCCAGCGACGCCTCGCTGGTCAGCAGCAGCGGGAAGCCGTCGGCGAAGGAGACCCGGTCGCTCGGCTCGCTGTACGTCGGGTCGGTCGCCCGGCGCGTCGGGTCGTCGAGCCAGACCAGCCGCGCACTCACCTCGAGCTTCGAGCTGACCCATGCCGCCACGGCGCGGTCGGTGGGGACCGCGGTCAGGTGGGAGTTCCACAGGCTCACCGGGACCTGCACCGACGGATCCGGCCGCGCGACCTCGAGCGTGGTGTGCCCAGGACAGTGCAGGAGCAGGCCGGCCTCGGTGATCTCCGGTCGCAGCAGCACCAAGGCGTTGATCGTGCGTGCTGTGATGGCCGCGCCGGTGTCGTCGACCAGCATCCAGCGTCGGTCGCCCTCGAAGCCCCACGGCTCCACGAGTGCGTGGGTGAGCGATTCGCCGCGACAGGACTTGACCGGGTAGCGCCAGAGCTCGGCGAGCGAGATTGCCATGACCCCAACCTTACGGAGGCGCAAGACGGTAGACATGGCGGATGACCAGCACCCGGCCACCCACCCCGGCGCCCGCGCCCACGACCCGGCCGCAGGTCGCGCGGGTACGACGAAGGCTGCGCCTCGTCTTCGAGCCGTTCTGGGTGGTGCCCGCAGTCTGGTCGGTCAGTGCCGTCGCCCTCGGCCTGGCCCTGCCACAGCTCGACGAGGCGATCGGCTCGCCGCCACTGCTCTTCGCGGGCAGCGCCGACAGCGCTCGCTCGGTGCTCTCCACCACCTCGGGCGCGATGATCTCGGTGACCGGCCTGGTCTTCTCCATCACGATCGTGGTCCTGCAGCTGGCCAGCAGCCAGTTCTCCCCGCGGGTGATCGCGACGTTCCTCGAGGACCGCGTCACCCAACACACCCTCGGCGTGTTCGTCGCCTCGTTCCTCTTCTCCCTCACCGTCCTGCGGTCGATCCCCGACCGGAGCGAGACCGAGGAGGGGGTGCCCGAGTTCGCGGTCACCCTGTCCTTCCTGCTCGTGCTGGGGGCGGTCGCGATGTTCCTGGCGTTCATCCAGCACATCACCCAGTCGATCGCGGTCTCGACCGTCATCCGCCGGGTGGGGGCGCAGACCCGTGACCTTCTCGAGCGCAGCGGCGCACGACGCTCGTCGTTGCCGAGCGTGGCCCCTGAGCTACCGGCCCTGCGCGGTCAGACCGTGGCCACCGCAGAGCGTTCCGGATACGTCGACGCCATCGACGCCGGCAACCTGTGCCGCACCGCCGCACGCTACGACGCGCGCATCGAGGTGCTCTACCCCTCGGCAGCTTCGTGGCCGAGGGAGCAGCGCTGGCCCTGGTGCACGGCTCCGGCTCCGATCCGGCGTGGAACGACCGCATCGCTTCCTCGGTCTCGCTGCGCGTCGAGCGCTCGATGGAGCAGGACATGACCTTCGGCTTCCGACGGCTCGTCGACATCGCGGAGCGGGCCCTCTCCCCCGGAGTCAACGACCCGACGACCGCGGTCCAGGCCATCGACGAGCTCCACGACATCCTGCGCCGGATGATCGGCGAGGGCTCGGTCGTCGGCGTCCACCTCGACGACGAGGGGGTACCGCGAGTGCTGACCCAGGAGTGGACCTTCGGGCAGTATCTCGACCTCGCGGTCGACGAGATCGCCCACTGGGGCAAGGACAGCCTGCAGATCCCGCGCCGCCTCGAGGAGATGCTCGCCGACCTCGCCGTCGCTGCCCACGAGCAGCACCGCTCCGTCGTACTCGCCAAGAGCAACCGCGCCCACCGCCCCGACGGTGTCGGAGGCTGAGCAGGGCGCCCGGAGGCTGAGCAGGGCACCCGGAGGCTGAGCAGGGCGAGCCCCTGGGCGAGCCCGTCGACGAAGCCCCGCGAGCCGTACGCCTGACCGTCCCCGATGCGGCTGGGCACGTCACCGGGTTTCGTCTCGGCCCGTCGCGACCTCGTCCCTCGGTCGCAGGCCTCGCTCAACCTTCGCTCGCTACGCCGACCGCTCGTTCCTCGCGGTCGGCTGCTCGCTCGCTCAGCTGAAGTCGAGCTCTCCGGTACGCGAGCGCTTGAGCTCGAAGAAGTACGGCACCTTCGCGACCGCGACACAGCCGTCCCAGAGCTGGCCGGCTTCCTCGCCGCGCGGGATCGCCGACAGCACCGGTCCGAAGAAGGCCGCACCCTCGATCGCGATCGTCGGCGTGCCGACGTCGTCGCCGACCTGGTCCATGCCCTCATGGTGCGAAGCGGCCACCGCCTCGTCGAACGAGCTGTCGTCCATCGCCTCGACCAGGTCGGCCTCCAGGCCGACCTCGGCGAGGGCTGCAGCGATCATGTCGCGGCCGAGGGCCTGCTTCTCGTGGTGGATCCGGGTGCCCATCGCGGTGTAGAGGGGCAGCAGGACCTCATCGCCGTGCTTGTGCGAGGCAGCGATCAGCACCCGCACCGGCCCCCAGGCGGGAGCGAGCATCTCGCGGTAGTCCGCTGAGATGTCCTTGTCCTTGTTCAGGTAGGCAAGGCTCATCACGTGCCACGACACCGAGATGTCACGGACCTGCTCGACCTCGAGGATCCAGCGTGAGCTGATCCAGGCGAAGGGGCACAGCGGGTCGAACCAGAAATCAGCGGTCGAGTCGGTCGAAGCGCCGGTGGGCGCAGCTACGGAAGTCATGTGGGGACAACCACAAGCACGTGGCACTATTCCCCGGCCGACCTAGGCGGTGGCGCGACGCTTCTTCTTGCCCTTCTTGACCAGCACGTCGGTGGTCATCCGCTTCGCCGTCACGACCCCGTCGCCGCGGTAGGTGATCTTGACGGTGCGCTTGCCCGGCTTGATCGACTCGAGCACCACCCGCGCCACACCGTCGACCAGGTCGGCGGTGGCGGTCGTCTTGCCGACCTTCACCCTGACCGGTCCGCTCGGCACGGCGCCCGGTGCGGAGACCCGCACCCGCACGGCAGCCTTGCGCTTGCGTCCCTTCGTTGCCGAGGTCAAGGTCGGCGCGGTCGTGGTCGGGCCGAAGTCGAAGGTGCGTACGACGGAGCGATAGCGCGGTTTGGAGACGACGACCTCGGCCGCGATCGTGCGCCCCACGTCAGCGTCGGTGAGGTCGTACGTCGGCGTGGTGGCCTCGCTGATCGGGATCCCGTCCCGTGACCACGTGTAGGTCACCGTGACGTCCGCCGGGTCGGTGGTCCCCGGACTCAACGTGAGCTGGGCGCCATGGTGGTTGCGTCCGGATCCTTCGAACGGCGTCAGCATCTCGATGATGCCCTCGACCACCGGACCGACCGCCTGCGGCGCGGCTGCGGTGCCGTTGACGAAGCCGGCCCGCCGAGCGACCTCCACCGAGGTGATGGTGGTGCCCACCATGGCCTGGGTCAGGGTGAGCTGGCGAGCGCTGGCGCCGGCGATGATCTTGCCGTCGGACTTCCACCGGACCTCCGTGGCATCGGGGGTCGCCGACCAGACGCCGGGGGCAGCGGTCAGCACCGCGTCGACCTCTCCGTCGCCGCTGACGGCCGGCGGCGCGGTGTTGACCAGCTCACCCTTGACGACCGGTTCAGTGGCCGGCGCATCCATGACCCCGGGCGTGTACTCGTCCTTGCTGGCCGTCACCCGGACCGAGATCGCAGCACCCAGCTGTGCGGCGGTCGGAGTGAACTCTTGAGCAGTGGCTCCTTCGACAGGGACCAGGTCGGCGAGCCACTGGTAGCTGAAGCTCGGGGACGGCGTCCAGCGACCCTTGGCAGCCCGCAGCGGAGAACCCACCTGGGCGGTGCCGGTGATCCGCGGTGCCACGGTGTTGGTCACGGTCTTGTCCACGAAGTGGATGAAGCCGGTCGGCCAGGTGGTGCCGTCCTTGATGATCCGGCGCCAGTGGAAGTCGCCGCTCCAGGAGTCCTCCGAGATGATGATCTCGGTGTCGGAGACGATCTTCTCGACGATCGCGACGTGCCCGCTGGAGCCGGCGCCGGAGGCGTTCTTGTCCCACCAGGCCACCGCGCCGACGGCGGGGACCTTGTCGGTGATGTCCTTCATCACGTGGCCCCAGTTGTAAGCCATGCCGGTGCCCGACCACGGGCGCTCGGTCGACATACCGGCCTTGATGAGCCAGTAGGCGACGTAGTTGGTGCAGTTGTGCCCTGAGTACATGCGCCAGTACATGGCGTCGTTCTTGGCGCCGTAGCCGGAGTCGGTCATCCCGGCCTGGCTGCACGGCTTGTAGCCGGTGCAGAGGTAGACCGAAGAGGCCGTGGCCGTCGGGACGGCGTTGGGCAGGACCGCTGGAAGCAGCCCGCCGATCAGCAGGACAACGGCGGCACGGCGCAGCAACAGGGGGCGTCTGGGGGGAGGCACGAGGTCTACTGTCAAGCACATCGGGTGCGTTTCGCAACAATATCCCCATAATTCACATCAGCCACAAAGTCACGCACCTCGAATCACAGGCGTGTCGTTCTTCCGCGAACGCTTCGCGTACCGCACCGGTGTGGCCCATGGCAAAGCGGATGCGAAGATGTCCCCTATGCCTGGAACCAACCTCTCCCGGGACGAGGCCGCGACCCGCGCCACCCTCCTGGACGTCACGTCGTACTCCATCGACCTGGACCTCACGACCGGCGACAAGACCTTTGCATCAACCACCACCCTGGCGTTCACCTGCAGCGAGCCCGGCGCATCGACCTTCGCCGACCTCGTGGACGCCTCGGTGCACGAGATCACGCTCAACGGCAAGCCGTTGGACCCCCTCTCCTACGTCGACAGCCGGATCCCGCTGCCCGACCTCGCTGCCGACAACGTGCTGGTGGTCAAGGCCGACTGCACCTACTCGCACACCGGCGAGGGCCTGCACCGCTTCGTCGACCCGGTCGACGACCGCGTCTACCTGTACTCGCAGTTCGAGGTGCCCGACGCACGCCGGGTCTTCACGACCTTCGAGCAGCCCGATCTGAAGAGCGAGTTCACCTTCCACGTCACCGCGCCCGACCACTGGGTGGTCGTGTCCAACGCGCCGACGCCCGAGCCCGAGTCGCTCGGTGATGGCAAAGCCGTCTGGCACTTCCCCACCACGAAGCGGATGTCGACGTACATCACCGCCGTGGTCGCCGGCGAGTACCACGGCGTCTTCGACACCTACGAGGGCAAGTTCGGCACGATTCCTCTTGGCCACTACTGCCGCCAGTCGCTGGTCGAGTACCTCGACCGCGACGAGCTCGTGAAGATCACCCGCCAGAGCTTCGAGTTCTTCGAGGAGCAGTTCGCCTTCCCGTACCCCTTCGAGAAGTACGACCAGCTCTACGTGCCGGAGTACAACATGGGCGCGATGGAGAACGCCGGCTGCGTGACGCTCCGCGACGAGTACCTCCCCCGCAGCCGCCAGCCGCGCTCGTTCTATGAGTTCCGCTGCTCGGTGATCACCCACGAGATGGCGCACATGTGGTTCGGCGACCTGGTGACCATGAAGTGGTGGGACGACCTCTGGCTCAACGAGTCCTTCGCCGAGTGGGCCTGCTACTGGTGCGAGGCCGAGGCCACCGAGTTCACCGACGCCTGGACCGGTTTCACCAACGCGCGCAAGCAGACCGGCTACCGCGCCGACCAGCTGCCGAGCACGCACCCGATCGCCGCCGACAACTACGACCTCGAGGCTGTCGAGGTCAACTTCGACATGATCACCTATGCCAAGGGCGCCTCGGTGCTCAAGCAGCTGGTGGCCTGGGTGGGCCTGGAGGACTTCGTCGCAGGGCTGCGGCAGTACTTCCAGGACCACGCCTACGGCAACACCGAGTTCGGCGACCTCCTTGCTGCCCTGGAGAAGTCGTCGGGTCGCGAGCTCGCGAGCTGGGCCGACGAGTGGCTCCAGACCGCCGGCGTCAACACGTTGGCTCCCGAGCTCGAGCTCGCCGACGACGGCACGTACTCGCGACTCGTGGTGCGCCAGAGTGCCCACGTCGACCACCCGACCCTTCGCCGGCACCGTCTCGGCATCGGCTTCTACGACCTCGTCGACGACCGGCTCGTCCGTCGCGACTACCTCGAGATCGACGTCGAGGGCGAGACGACCGACATCTCCGAGGCAGTCGGCAAGCACCAGCCCGACCTGCTGCTGCTCAACGACGGCGACCTCGCCTACGCCAAGATCCGCCTCGACGAGCGGTCGCTGGCCACCGCGATCGACGGGCTCTCGAAGCTCGACGACTCGCTGGCCCGCGCCGTCCTCTGGGGTGCCGCGTGGGACATGACGCGCGATGCCGAGCTCCCCGCGACCGACTTCGTCGACCTCGTGCTGGGCAACATCGGTGCCGAGACCGACCCGTGGGGAATGACCCGGATCCCGGTCTTCGCTGCCCAGGCCGTCAACTCCTTCTCGGCTCCGGCCAACCGCGGCGAGCTCAAGGCTCGTTGGGAGCGCGGCCTGCGCGAGCTCCTGATGGCAGCTGCGCCCGACAGCGACCAGCAGCTCACCTTTGCGCGCTGCTACGCCGCCGCTGCCCGCAGCGACGAGGCGTCTGGGCGACCTCGAGGCGCTGCTCGACGGTTCGCTGAGCGTCGAGGGCCTCGCGGTCGACACCGACCTGCGCTGGAACCTCGTGACCGGCCTGGCCGCTCGCGGCCGCGCCGACGATGCGCGCATCGAGGAGGAGCTGGCGCGCGACAACACGATCTCCGGCCAGGAGAACGCTGCGGCCGCCCGCGCCGCGATGCCGACCGCCGAGGCCAAGGAGCGTGCCTGGAAGCAGGCCATGCTGGACCCGACGACGCCCAACGAGACCGCTCGCAGTGTCGTGCTGAGCTTCCAGCGATCCGACCAGGACGAGGTGCTGGCGCCGTACGTCGACAAGTACCTCGCCGCCATCACGTCCACCTGGGAGACCCTCGGGGCTCACAAGGCGTCCGTCGCGCTGGAGCACATCTTCCCCAAGCCGCTGGCCTCGCCCGAGCTGCTGGCCAAGGTCGACGCGTGGCTCGCCACTGCTTCGGCCAACGCCGGTGCGATGCGCTACGTGCGCGAGGGTCGCGCCGAGGTCGCTCGGGCGCTGGAGGCCCAAGCCGCCGACGCCGGCTGATCCCACCAGCCCCATTTCCATGCCGAGTCGGCGACTATAGTCGCCGACTCGGCATGGACCGGGCGTGGGAGAGCCGGTTCTAGCCCGTTCCTCGCTACGCGCTAGCTCACTCGCCGTGGAGCGTGTTCTGCGGGCGTGCGGAGTCGGCGAGCTGCTGGATGCCGCGGCGCAGGCCGTCGACGAGGTCTCCGTCGGCGAAGGTGGCCGCCATCGTCGCGATCGCCAGGTCGGCCTGGTGGTCGCTGAGGTTGCGTCGCACGTGGGCACCGGTGACGACCTCGATCGCACGCGCCCCCGGGTCGACCATGATCAGGATGCTGCGCGCAGGAGCGACGAGTGAGTTGTGCAGGCTCGTCGCGAAGGCGTGGGGATCCTCGCCCTCGCTCTGCCCGACGAACACCGAGAACTCGGCGCGGCACAGCTGCTCGGCCTTGCGGATGCAGGCATCGAGGGCAGCCCGCTCGCTGCTGCTGAACGTGGTGTTGACGTTGTTGCCGGTCATGGTCGACGACCTACCAACGACCGCTGGCGCCACCGGCGGCAGAGGCCTCGTTGTCAGGAGCCGCGAGCTCGCCCGACGTGCGCGGGCCACCGAGCCACTGGTCCTCGACGACCGGACCGCCCGGCGCGATGCTCTCGCCGCGGATCAGGGCCGGCACGTAGGTCGCCACCACGATCACGACGAACAGCAGGAGCGGGATGCCTCCCAGCAGCAGCAGCGCGTGGAGCGGGTCGACCGGATCAGTGGCCGGCCAGCCCTCGGCAGGCTCGGCCGAGGCCGGGACCGCGACTACGACTGCGGTGGCAGCGACTGCGGCGAGACCGGAAGCAACGGTCACGAGGCGTCGTACGACGGGGGTGGCGAACGGGTTCACGGGATCAGGGTATCGGCATCGAGCCGGGGAGTCCCAAGTCCGGTCGGGTGATTCGGATGACACGGCCCCACCTGTTATGCATGGCCCATGAGCTTCGCCCCACAAGCAGCCCTCGGGCTCCTCTCGACCCAGACCCCCGCAGCGTCGGACACAGCGGTGAGCACGTGCGCTCCCGGCGAGGACATCTGCGACTTCGTCTTCGGCCTCACCGAGAATGCGGAGCTGGCCGGCTGGTCCGATGTGCTGATCGGTGTGCCCCTCGCACTTCTCGGCCTGCTGACCCTCGCGATCGCCCTCCGGTGGGTCCTTCGGAAGGCCATCGATCGCATCGTCAAGCGCGCTGAGGACCCGGCGACGAGCAAGCTCGGCATGGCCGCCGAGCGCGCCAACCCGATGCAGGCCGCGCGTCGCGCCCAGCGCGCCGAGACGATGGGCGCGCTGTTCAAGAGCATCGTCACCGGCATCGTGGTGGCGGTCTTCGGCACCATGATGCTCAGTGAGATCGGCGTCGACATCGCCCCGATCATCGCCAGCGCCGGCATCATCGGCATCGCTCTCGGCTTCGGCGCCCAGTCGCTGGTCAAGGACTTCCTGTCCGGGGTCTTCATGATCCTCGAGGACCAGTTCGGCGTGGGCGACATCGTCGACGTCGGCGAGGCCATCGGGACCGTCGAGGCCGTGAGCCTGCGAGTCACCCGACTGCGCGACATCAACGGCACCGTCTGGTACGTCCCCAACGGCGAGATCGTGCGGGTCGGCAACCAGAGTCAGAACTGGTCGCGCACCGTCCTTGACGTCGGCGTGGGCTACCACGAGGACATCGCCCGGGTGCGCCGCGTGCTCGAGGAGATCGCGCACTCCATGTGGGAGGACGAGGACTTCGTCGGCCAGGTGATCGAGGAGCCCTCGGTCTGGGGCGTCCAGGAGCTCGCCGCGGACGCCGTCACCATGCGCGTCGTGCTGAAGACGACGCCCGGCTCGCAGTGGGCGATCGCGCGCGAGATGCGTCAGCGGATCAAGGCACGCTTCGACCACGAGGGCATCGAGATCCCCTTCGCCCAGCGGGTCGTGTGGCACCGCCAGGAGCCGGCGCCGGCCGCTGCCGACGCAACGTCCGGGGCAGAATGATCCAGGTGAGCACTCTCAACCAGGGCGAGCAGGGCGGCGGGACCTTCTACGACGAGATCGGCGGCTACGACACGATGAGCCGCATCGTGGCGCGCTTCTACGCCGGCGTCGCGACCGACGAGCTGCTGCGCCCGCTCTACCCCGAGGACGACCTCGGCCCGGCCGAGGAACGCTTCCTGCTGTTCCTCGTGCAGTACTGGGGCGGTCCGACGACGTACGGCGACACCCGCGGGCACCCGCGGCTGCGGATGCGTCACGCACCGTTCGCGGTTACTCCTGAGGCGAAGGATCGCTGGCTGGTGCACTTCCGGGCAGGGCTCGACGAGGTCGCCCTCACACCTGAGCAGGACCTGCGGTTCTGGGAGTACGTCACCCACGCGGCTCAGTTCATGGTCAACACGCTCGAGTAGCGCAGCGGCCGCTGTGACAGCACCGGCTCAGTGGCTCGCCGGGGCTTCCGTCGGCGACGCTGCCGCCACCAGGAGGTCACGCAGCGCCGGCGGTGGGACGGTCGAGCGCTGGGTCGCGAGGTCGAAGAACACCACGGTCACCCGGCCCCGGGAAAGCACCTGGTCACCGTCGGCGATCTCGGACTCGATCGTCATCGAGCGATTGCCGACCGCGATGATCGAGGACCACACGTCGTACGGGTCATGGCGCAGCAGGATCGGCAGCCGGTAGTCGACATCGGTCTGGGCGACCACGAACGCCGGCCGCGCGAAGTCCGTGCCGCGTGTCAGCTCGGCCATCTGACGCACCCGCGCTTCCTGGAGGTACTCGAAGTACTTCACGTTGTTGACGTGGCGGTAGACGTCGACGTCGGAGAAGCGCACGTACAACGGGAAACGGTGGGCGGTGTGCCTCGCCAGCGGCGGGATCCGGGCGGTCCGAGGTCCGAAGGACGGCTCGAGGTAATGCTCGAGAGCGACCTTCTCCTCGGCGCTCAGCCGCCGCGGACGCTCGTGGGCGAAGACGTAGGGGGTCAGGACGCTGGTGGCGCGCAGGTAGACCGTGCGGGTCCCGTCGTCGCGGTCGTGGAACACCTCGTAGGCCATCGTGAACGTCGCCGCGCGCACCTCGGTGACCCAGCACTCGATGCTCACGGGCTCGAAGCGGAAGCCGAGGGGCGCGACGTAGCTGACCTCGTGGCGTACGACCACCACGCCTTCGGTCAGGTCGTCGTTGCGCTCCCCCAACATGGCGCGCATCAGGGAGACCCGCGCTTCTTGGAGGTAGTCGACGTAGACGACGTTGTTGATGTGACCGAGGGAGTCGAGATCGGCCCATCGCAGATGGCATTCGTAGACGTGGCGCACGCTGCGACTCTGCCAGAGTCGCGCCGCGAGGGTGCGGCTAGTCTGAAGCGGTTGTCACCCACGAGATCGGAGATCCGTCCATGCCCGAGGCCGTCATCGTTTCTGCTGCGCGTTCACCCATCGGTCGCGCCAACAAGGGGTCGCTCAAGGACCTGCGCCCCGATGACCTCACTGCCACCATCATCCAGGCCGCGCTCGACAAGATCCCCGGTCTCGACCCGTCGACCATCGACGACCACTACCTCGGCTGCGGTCTGCCGGGCGGCGAGTCGGGCAACAACATGGCCCGTATCGTCAACGTGCTGATGGGCCTCGACTCGGTCCCCGGCGCCACGATCACCCGCTACTGCTCCTCCTCGGTGCAGACGTCGCGGATGGCCCTGCACGCCATCAAGGCCGGCGAGGGTGACATCTTCATCTCCGCCGGCGTCGAGATGGTCTCGCGCTTCGCCAAGGGCACGTCGGACCACTGGCCCGACACCAAGAACCCGAAGTTCCACGACGCCGAGCTGCGCACGATGAAGTACGCCGAGGGCGGCGCCGACTGGCACGACCCGCGTGAGGACGACCTGCTTCCGGACGCCTACATCGCGATGGGTCAGACGGCCGAGAACGTCGCCCGGATGCGAGGTCTGGACAAGAAGGAGCTCGACGAGTTCGGCGTCCGTTCGCAGAACCTCGCCGAGAAGGCCATCGCCGACGGTTTCTGGGCGCGTGAGATCACGCCCGTCACGACCCCCGACGGCACTGTGGTCACCGCTGACGACGGCCCGCGCGCCGGCGTCACCTACGACGCGATCAAGGACCTCAAGCCGGTCTTCCGCCCAGACGGTGTCGTCACGGCGGGCAACTGCTGTGCCCTCAACGACGGCGCCGCAGCGGTCATCGTCATGTCCGACACCAAAGCGGCCGAGCTCGGCCTCAAGCCGCTGGCCCGCATCGTCTCGACCGGCGTGAGCGGCCTGTCGCCGGAGATCATGGGCCTCGGTCCGGTCGAGGCGTCGAAGAACGCGCTGAAGTACGCCGGCATGAGCATCGGCGACATCGACCTCGTCGAGATCAACGAGGCGTTCGCGGCCCAGGTCGTGCCGTCCTACCAGGACCTCGGCATCGACATCGACCGGCTCAACGTCAACGGCGGCGCCATCGCGATCGGCCACCCGTTCGGCATGACCGGCGCCCGCCTGCAGAACACGATGATCAACTCCCTCGACTGGCACGACAAGTCGACCGGTCTGATCACCATGTGCGTCGGCGGCGGCCAGGGCATGGCGATGATCCTCGAACGGATCTGATCTCACCCTCCCCAGCTCGATCACACAGCTCGATCAGGACGCCCGACCGCTCGCGGTCGGGCGTTCTGCGTCATGTTTGTTTCATCCGTTGCCGGGTGTCTGGACCACCGGGCGATAGACTCCGCCGATGTCCAGCTCTGTGTCGGCTCCCCTGTCCTCCATCGCACCGCGCTGGCTCGATGCGGAGCAACAGCGTGCGTGGCGCGCCTATCTGCTGGGGACGACGTTGCTTCTCGACCGCCTCGACGATGATCTCCGGCAGCACCACGGAGCCTCGCTGGGCGAGTACGAGATCCTGGTCCGGCTCTCCGAGAGCGACGGCCAGCTCCGGATGGCCCAGCTCGCCGACTCGTTGGCCCACAGCCGGAGCCGGGTCACCCACACCATCAAGCGGATGGAGGCCGCCGGCCTGGTGGAGCGCACCGACTCCCCCGACGACAAGCGCGGCGTGTACGCCAACATCACTGCGGCCGGACGACTTCTCCTCGACGAGATGGCACCCACCCATGTCGCCGGAGTGCGCGAGCACCTCATCGATCTCGCCGACGGCACCGACTTCGAGGCGCTGGGCAGGCTGATGGACGCCGTCTCCGACCAGCTCATCGCCGGGCACCCCGATCGCGAGATGCGCTAGGCGCTACTTGCGCCGGCGGACGCGGTCGTCGAGCAACGCCCGGGCGAGAAGCGTGAGAACGCCGTCGCGACACAAGGTCGGTGCCGAGAGGAAGAGATCGCCTTTCTCGGGCCAGACCACCAGGTCGACGCCGGGATTGCCCATGAGCCACATCTCGAGCGGCACCCGACCGTCTTCGTCGAGGTGCAACCGAGCGGGCTGACCGAGGAAGACCTGCCAGTGGAATGGCCCCACCGGACGGTTGCGCCAGGAGAGCTCGGGGCCGGGGTAGGCCGGTTCGGCGGCGAGGTCGTGCTCCATCACGAGGTCGG
This sequence comes from uncultured Actinomycetota bacterium, assembly GCA_963761285.1. Classification (GTDB taxonomy): domain Bacteria; phylum Actinomycetota; class Actinomycetes; order Propionibacteriales; family Nocardioidaceae; genus Nocardioides. The sequence continues at coordinate 74,540 of CAVXGJ010000003.1, forward strand.
CCACCCGACGTGGAGGAAGACCCGACGGCGCGGACTTGCCGTAGGGGACGACCTGCGCTGCGAAGGCGTCCAAGTGGTGCACGCACCCGCAGGAGCCGGTCACCGGCGGCGTCCAGCCAGGCGCCTGCCCGTCGAAGGTGTCCTCGGTCTCGTGCGGGAACGCTGCGATCGGCTCGCCCGGCCCAGGAGGCGGCGGAGGCGGGGTCGATCCGGACGGAGGCGGGGGTGTCGAGCGAGGTCGTCCTTCGGCCTGTGCACCCTCCCACCACGACCGGAAGTCAGGCGTGTGCTGCACCGGCTCCGCCCGCTCGTCGCCGGAGTCGAGGGTCATCACCTCGTAGCCGCCGCCCTCGTTGGGACGATCGGCGTTGAAGCACACCATGAACTCGGTGCCGGTGCGCAGCGCGAACGGGACCAAGGATCGGGTGTGCTTCTCCCACAGCCGCTGGGCCGCCCCTCGCAACCGGTAGCCCTGCAGCCACTCCCAGGGCCCGAGGTCGTGCTGTCCGACCACCGCCAGGAAGTCGTGCGGGTAGACGAAGCCCGCCGGGAGGTCCCGGTCGGCGAGGAGCTTGGGCTTGCGGGCCACGAGGCGACGTCCTTGGGCAGCGGTCAGTCGCGCGTCAGGCGACGGTGGGTGACCCGGTGCGGGCGAGCAGCATCGGCGCCGAGCCGCTCGATCTTGTTCTCCTCGTAGGAGGCGAAGTTGCCCTCGAACCAGAACCACCTGCCCGGCTGATCGTCCTCACCCTCCCAGGCCAGGATGTGGGTCGCGACGCGGTCGAGGAACCACCGGTCGTGCGAGGTGACCACGGCACACCCGGGGTAGTCGAGAAGGGCGTCCTCGAGCGAGGAGAGCGTCTCGACGTCCAGGTCGTTGGTGGGCTCGTCGAGCAGCAGCAGGTTGCCACCCATCTTCAGGGTGAGCGCGAGGTTGAGACGGTTGCGCTCACCACCGGAGAGCACGCCGGCCTTCTTCTGCTGGTCAGGACCCTTGAACCCGAAGCTGGCGACGTAGGCGCGCGAGTTCATCTCGAAGTTGGCGACCTTGATGAAGTCCAGTCCATCGGAGACGACCTCCCAGACGTTCTTCTGCGGGTCGAGACCCCCACGGCTCTGGTCGACGTAGCTGAGCTTGACCGTCTGGCCGACGGTGAGCTTGCCATCGTCGGGCTTCTCCTCGCCGGTGATCATCCGGAACAGCGTGGTCTTGCCGACACCGTTGGGTCCGATGACCCCGACGATCCCCGCCCGCGGGAGCGAGAAGTCGAGGTCGTCGATCAGGGTGCGGCCGTCGAAGCCCTTGTTGAGGTGCTCGGCCTCGAGCACGATGTCACCGAGGCGCGGACCTGCCGGGATGTTGATCTCGGAGGTGTCGATCTTGCGCATCCGGTCGGCCTCGTTGGCCATCTCCTCGTAACGCGCGAGCCGCGAGCGGCTCTTGGTCTGGCGGGCCTTGGCGTTGGAGCGGACCCACTCCAGCTCCTTCTCGAGCATCTTGGCGCGCTTGACGTCCTTCTGGCCCTCGATCTTGAGGCGGTCCTTCTTCGTCTCCAGGTAGGTGGAGTAGTTGCCCTCGTAGGGGTGGGTCGCACCACGGTCGAGCTCGAGGATCCACTCGGCGACGTTGTCGAGGAAGTAGCGGTCGTGGGTGATGGCCAGGACGGCACCCGGGTAGGACTTGAGGTGTCCTTCGAGCCACTGCACCGACTCGGCGTCGAGGTGGTTGGTGGGCTCGTCGAGGAGCAGGAGCGAGGGCTGCTGGAGCAGCAGCTTGCACAGCGCGACCCGGCGACGCTCACCACCGGAGAGGTTGTCGACGATCGTGTCCGGCGGGGGGCAGCGCAGCGCGTCCATCGCCTGGTCGAGGCGGCTGTCGAGGTCCCACACGTTGGCCGCGTCGAGCTCGGACTGAAGGTCACCCGCCTCGGCGGCCACCTTGTCGGCGTCAGCGTCCGGGTCGCCCATGAGCATGTAGAGCTCGTCGAGACGGGCCATCTTGGCCTTGGTCTCGGCGACCGCCTCCTCGACGTTCTCCAGGACGGTCTTGCCCTCGGTCAGCGGCGGCTCCTGCTGGAGCATGCCGACCGTTGCGCCGGGGTCGAGGATCGCGTCGCCGTTGTTGGCGTGGTCGAGCCCCGCCATGATCTTCAGCAGCGAGGACTTGCCGGTGCCGTTGGGGCCGACGATGCCGATCTTGGCTCCGTGCAGGAACGACAACGTCACGTTGTCGAGCACGACCTTGTCGCCGTGGGCCTTGCGGACATTGCGCAGCGTGAAGACGTATTCGGCCATGCGGCGAGCCTAGTAGCGACGCGGGGCGAGACCGAATGGGGGGCGACAACGTCGAACCGGCGGAGCGCTCCGGACCCTCGCGAGATCGCGCATGCCGCGATCTCGCGAGGACTCGGTCGGGAGTCCTGGCCTCAGGCCGCAGCCACGCCCTCGCGCTCCGCTGGCGCCTCGACCGGCTCCGCGGCCGAGGTGGCAGCCGTGCGAGCCGCGAGCTCGGCCTGCGGCGGACGCTTGCTGAACGTGCTGATCCCCCGACTCAGGTCGTGCCCCACGAGGAGCGCCTCGATCTCGAGGCCGGTCACCTCGACGCCGTCCTTGTTGATGTAGGTGCGGGTGTGGAGGCGTCCGTGGACGATCACCGGGTCTCCGGACTGCAGGGAGCGAGCGCAGTGCTCGCCGAGGTGTCGCCAGGCGCTGACGGAGTACCACTGGGTCTCCCCGTCGATCCATTCGTTGGTGCGCCGCTGGAGGCGGCGCGGGGTGCAGGCCACGCGCAGGTTGGCGACCTGGCTGTCTCCGGCCTGGCGCAGGGTGACGGTGCCACCGACGTGACCCTGCAGCGTGACCACGGTGTCGTTGAGCATGGGCTCCTCCTGAGGTGTGCGGGCGTCCGATCTGGACAGCCACCAGCATCCGAGGAATCGCCGGGGCGCGCTCCCGACGTGCGCCACCCTGTGGATCACCGACGCTCGGCCGGGGACTGTGGAGGACTCCCGGCCATCACAGCCGTGAGCAGGGACTCGTTCAGGTGCTACTTCAGGGCCGCTTTGAGGGCCGTCTGCAGGTCGGAGTACGCCGCCAGCTCGGCCGCCACCGGATCGATGACGAGCTCGGTCGCCACAAGGTGCACCTGCTCACGGAGCGTGCGGTCGGCGGCCGCAGCGCGTCTGCGAGCGGTGCCGGCGACCAGGCCTCGGCACAGCAGCGCCAACAAGATGCCCGCGCCCACCCCGGCAACCAGGAGCAGCAGCGGCAGCGGCATCCCGCCGACCTGGTTCTGCTCGTCGGGGAGCGAACCGCCGACGATCAGCAACCCCGTCCAGACCCCGCCGACGACGGCGGTGACGATCAGGATCCACTGAAGCACTCGGACGACGCCCGCCCACACGGGCAGTGTGGAGGCGCCGAGATCGGTGCGCGCCATCGCAGCATCGAGACGGTCACCCAGCTCGGGAAGTCGGGAGGTGGAGGCCCGACGGACCGACTGCGCCCACGGCGTGCCGAGACCGGAGGAGGCATCGTCAGCCAGCGCCCGCACCTCGGAGTCGATCCGGGCCCGCTGGACCGGCGTCGTTGCCGGGAGCGATGGACGACTGGTGCCACGGAGCGCGGCACCGGCGTCTCCGAGATCGAGCCCGAGTCGCTTCAGCGGGTCGGGACGCAACCGGGAGAAGACCGAGACCAGGGGCCACGTCGTCGCGCGCCCGGCCCTCAGCCGGGTCGAGCGCTCGACGGCGTCGACGACCACCGGGACTCCCGCCGAGTCGGCGAACGCATCCTCGAGGTCGCGCACTCGGGCCTGGTGCAGGGTGCGCGGCTTGGCCGTGCCGGAGGCTTCCTGGAGACGCCCGGCGGCCGCACGCAGGTCGGCCTCGATCCGCTCTCTCGCAAGCTTCTTGGCCGAGACCCGCCCGGCGATCTCGCCGCGGAGGTCGTCGACCCCGATGCCGTGACGAGCGCTGACGGCGAAGACCGGCACGTCCTCGAGCCCGTCGAGGGCGAGCAGCCGGCGGACGTCGTCGACCATCGCCTGGCGACCGGCCTCGGGGACCGTGTCGATGTGGTTGAGCACCACGACCATCACGCCGGAGTGGGACCGCAGGGGCGCGAGGTAGCGGTCGTGCACCGCTGCATCGGCGTACTTCTGGGGGTCGAGCACCCAGACGAGGAGGTCGGCGAGCTGCACCAGACGGTCGACCTCGAGGTGGTGGGCCACCTCGGTGGAGTCGTGGTCGGGCAGGTCGAGCAGGACCACGCCGTCGAGCTCACGGTCCGCGCGCGCGACGTCGAGCATCGAGTCGCGCATCGACTGATGGCGCGGCGGGATCCCGAGCCACTCGAGGAGCTCCTCGGCCCCTTCCCTGCCCCACACGCAGGCGCTGGCCCACGACGTCGTGGGGCGTCGGACGCCGGTGGAGGAGAGCTCGAGGCCTGTCAGAGCGTTGTACGTCGACGACTTGCCCGACCCCGTCGCACCGGCGATCGCGACCACGGTGTGCTGGGCGGAGAGGCGCAACCGACCGGCACCGCGCTCGGCGACGGCCGTGACGTCGTCGAGCAGGGCATCGTCGAGCCGGCCGCGTCCGGCGGCGACAGCAGCCTCCAGACCGCCGATGCGCTCGCCGAGATCGGTGCCGCGCGTCACGAGCTTGCGGGCGCCTTCGAGCAAACCATCAACTACAGAGGTCACAGCGATTCTCCAGGGGGGGCATCCGCCGCGGAGGCGGAGGCGAGGTAGCGCAGATCGTCGACGCGTCGGGCCGCCGTACGCAACTTGTCGGGGGTGTCGGGTTGCACGGTGACCGAGTCGACCAGCGACAGGAAGCGGGTGCGCTCGTCGTGCAGCAGCACCGTCACCCGCTGCTCGAGCGAGCGCCGCGCCCGCTCGGCCAGGGCGCGGACCGCTTGGTCACCGAACACGGCCTCGAGGAGCTTCTGGCCCAGGACCGCGGAGCCACCGGCCACACCGGCCTCGGTGCCGGTCAGCCCAGCGGTGTGCGAGAACACCACGACCATCAGAGCCACCGACAGTCCGTTGACGCCGAAGGCGAGGAAGCGCGCGGTGGAGCGCTTGTCGGCTCCCTCGGTGCGCACCATGTCGAGGACGTCGAGCTGCCAGTCGCGCACCATGCGCTCGCTGCGGCGTCGCAGATCGCGTGAAGCACGTCCGAGGTCGGCCGGCGCAGCGGCCAGCACCCCCGCGCCGGCTGCCTGCTGGCTCCATCGCGCATGGGTGCGCTCGGCCGCGGCCTCGGCGTGCTCGAGGATCAGGGTCTCGAGCCCGGACTCGACCGCCACGGTGACCCGTTCGGCCTGCTGGGGCTTGCCCTTGATCGTGTTGACCAACCGGTCACGCAGACCACCGACACGTGTCTCCAGGGAGCGGAGCAGCTCGCCGGTCCCGACGAACTCCTGCCACCGCGCGAGCACCTCACCACGCATCAGCGTGCCGTCGGCGGACGCGGCGCTGATCGCGGCAATGGCCTCGTCGTAGGACTCCTCGACGTCGGCCTTCAGGCTCAGCCCGATCACCGTCTGCTCCGCGACGGCGTCGGCTACCCCATACGTACGTCGCGTCACCGCGCGCACCGCGCCGTCCAGCGTCTGGCGGATCACCGCACCGCGAGCTCCGCTGTCGGCGGCCAGCGAGGCCAGCCAGTCGTTGATGTCGGCGACGTAGTGGCCCGGCAGGAGGCCTTCGTCGTCGACCGGTCCTTCTGACACGGTGAAGAGCGGCGAGTCCTTCAATCCACGGCTCGCGAGCATCCGGGCCAGGTGGGTGGCCACGGTCTGGAGCGCCTCGTCCGGGGTGCGATCGAGCACGATGGCTACGGCCGTGGAGCGTTCGGCCGCCTGCTTGAGGTAGCCCCACGGGACCTGGTCGGCGTAACGCGCTGCGGACGTCACGAACAGCCAGAGGTCAGCAGCCGCGAGCAGCTGTGAGGCGAGGAGCCGGTTGCGCTCCTCGACCGAGTCGACATCGGGTGCGTCCAGGATCGCGATCCCGGCCGGCACCGCGTCGGTGGCGACGAGCTGGAGCGAGTCGGGGTTGTCGGTCACGTGATGGACGCGGGTGAGGTCGGGCAGCAGGCGGTCCTGTCCGAACCACTCGGCGTCATCCGGGTGGTGGACCAGCACCGGGGAGCGGGTGGTGGGGCGCAACACGCCGGGGGTGGTCACCCGGTGGCCCACCAGTGAGTTGACCAGCGTCGACTTGCCGGCGCCCGTCGAGCCGCCGACGACGACCAGCAGGGGCGCCTCCAGGGTCATCAACCGCGGGATCACGTAGTCCTCGAGCTGATCGACCATCTCGCTCCGGGCCGTGCGGACCTCGTCGACCCCGGGGAGGTCGAAGGGCAGCGTCGCGGTGGCGAGAGACTGGTGCAGGCGCACCATCGCGGTCACCATCCGACTGTCGGCCATGGCCTCGCTGCTCCCGCCCGCGCCGCCAGCCGAGTGCCCGGGAGATCGCTCGTGGCCGGCCGCCTCGGCACCGTCGGCGGAGTCGGGGGTCTCGGGCAGCTGAGGCATGTCGGGGGTCTCGGGATTCACGGTGTGGGCACGACCTGTCCTGGAAAGGCGATGTGGGGTCGTACCTCGCGGATGCGTTCGACGTGCTCGGCGCCGCGCTCGCGCCAGTCAACTGGTGGGGTGCCGCGCAGGAGTCGATGATGCAGGTAGCCGAGCTCGATCGTGGCTTGCTGGTAGGCGACCATCGCGCGGGCCGCCTCGGGTCCGCCGCGGTCGGCGGCGTAGGCGCGTGCCGCACGACGAGCGCGCAGGTCGACCACCCAGCCGATGTCCGTGGCGGGGATCAGGTTGCGACGGGCGGCGTCGTCGAGCGCAGCGTGCAGGATGGCGGGCTCGCTGCGGCGGGTCCAGTAGGCAAGACCGGCGATCCCGACCAGCGCGGGCAGCATCAGCACGGCGTAGACGGCGGCGAAGCCGTCCGTTCCGAAGATCGTCGAGGCGTTCCAGAGTCCGTGCGTCGCGACTGCCAGGACGTAGCCGCCCAAGGGTGCGGCAACGCGCACGCTGCGCCGCCGTGAGGCGACGGCGATGCCCACGCCGATGCCGATGAAGGCCGTGAACAGCGGATGGGCGAACGGGCTCACGACGCAGCGCAGGAGGAAGGTGGCCGTGACCCCGCCGACGCCACCGGGACCCATCGCATCAGTGCCGTTGTAGGCGGCAGCGAGGTAGAGGATGTTCTCGGTGAAGGCGAACCCGATGCCGACCATGCCGGCGTAGACGATGCCGTCGAGCAGTCCGTCGAGCTCGGCTCGACGCCACCAGAGCAGCAACAGCAGGAACAGTCCCTTCGCGGCTTCCTCGGTCACCGGCGCCACCACCGCGAGCGAGACCTCGCCGGTGACTGCGACGAAGATGCCACCCAGGCCGCCCAGCACCAGCGAGGCGGCCGTGGCCACGAAGGCGCCCCAGAGGAGGCCGTAGACGAGCAACCTCTTGGGCTCCGGCTCGTAGCGGTCGAGCCACACGTAGCACGCCACCAGGGGGCCGACCGGCAGCGCGGCGAGCAGCGCGGCGACGAAGGTCACCCGCGGGGCGCCGGCCAGAGCCAGGACCGCGAGCATCATCGCGGCGCCGAGGGCGACCAGCACGGTCACGACGACCGTGAAGGTGACACTCTCGGAACGGCGCTCGGGCATGAGGGCAAGCCTATCGGCCGCGGCGCGTCGAGGCCGACGACCCCGCAGACTGCCGCGGTTAGAGTGGTCGGGTGAGCGAAGAGAACACCACCGAACTGGCCACTGAGTCGCACGATCCCGCCGTACCGGAAGCCTACTCGGCCTTCATGCGGACCGGCTGGGACGACGTCGAGCGCGACCTCCCGTCGTTCTCGGGGGCCGGTCGGGCCGCCGAACGCCGGGCGCGGCTTGCCGAGATGTTTCCCGGCGAGCGGCTCGTGCTGCCCGGCGGTGGCTACAAGGTGCGCTCCTACGACACCGACTACCGCTTCCGCGCCGACACCGCGCACGCCTACTTCACCGGCAACCAGAGCAGCGACGCTGTCCTGGTCATCGAGGACGGCGAGTCGGTGCTCTACGCCCGGCCTCGCTCGGGCCGCGAGACCGACGAGTTCTTCCGCGACCGCCAGTACGGCGAGCTGTGGGTCGGCAAGCGTCCCTCGCTCGGCGAGATGTCGACCACGCTCGGACTCCCCGTCCGTCACATCGACCGACTCCAGGACGCGCTGAGCGGCTCGGGCAAGACCCGCGTCCACCGCCAGGTCTCCGACTCCGTCGACCGGATGGTGGCCGCCGACGGCGCCCTCGACACCGACTTCGCTCGCGTGATCTCCGAGATGCGGCTCATCAAGGACGACTGGGAGCTCGCTCAGCTCCAGGAGGCCTGCGACATCACCACCCTCGGCTTCGAGGACTCGGTCTCCGAGTGGGACCGCGTCCTGGAGTACGGCGAGCGCTGGATCGAGGGCACCTTCTTCCGCCGCGCTCGCGCGATGGGCAACGACATCGGCTACGACTCGATCGTCGGTGGCGGATCGCACGCCACGACGCTGCACTGGATCGACAACGACGGCCCGATCACGCCGGGCACCCTCGTCCTGCTCGACATGGGAGTGGAGGGCCGCAACCTCTACACCGCCGACGTCACCCGGACCCTGCCCGTCGACGGCACCTACACGCCGGTCCAGCGCGAGCTCTACGAGCTGGTCCTCGCCGCGCAGGACGCCGGCATCGCCGCCGTACGCCCGGGGGCTGCGTTCAAGGAGCCCCACGAGGCCGCGATGAGCGTGCTGGCCCACGGACTCGAGGACATGGGCCTGCTGCCCGTGTCCGCGCAGGAGGCGCTCGACCCCGACTCGCGGGTCTACGCCCGCTGGACGCTCCACGGCACCAGCCACATGCTGGGTCTCGACGTCCACGACTGCGGCCAGGCCGCCCCGGAGTCCTACGCCAAGGGCACCCTCGCCGAAGGCATGGTCCTCACCGTCGAGCCCGGTCTGTACTTCCAGGCCGACGACCTGCTCGTCCCCGAGGAGCTGCGCGGCACCGGGATCCGGATCGAGGACGACCTCGTCGTCACCGCCGACGGGTCGCGCAACATGTCGGCCGCGCTCCCCCGCACCGCCGATGCCGTGGAGGAATGGATGGCTCAGCGCCGCTGACGCCGTTCGTCGTAGGCTCCGGCCGTGACCCTCACCCCCCTGCGCCGCGCCATCGCCGCGGCAGCCGTCCTGTCCCTGCCTCCTGATCGCCGCGTGCGGCAGCGACGACGGTGAGGTCACCGCCGACCCGGCGTCGCCGACGCGACCCCGACGAGCGCAGCGCTCGGCCGCCGTGCTCGACGAGGACCAGCTGTCGACCGCGCTGCTCACAGTCGAGGACCTGCCCGGCGGCTACGTGGTCGACCCCGACGACAGCGAGGACGACGGCGGAGGCTTCGAGGGCAGCTGCCTCGAAGCCGTCGGCGAGCTCACCGACCAGCCGGAGTTCGACGCCGACGAGAAGGCGGAGGCCTCCTACGTGCTCGAAGGCGATGCCGGGCAGAGCTCGGTGAAGTCGCAGGTGCAGTCCTACGCCGACGAGCAGCAGGTCGTCACCGCGATCAGCCTCTTCTCCGAAGTGGTCGGTGCCTGCGACAGCGCCCAGGGCACCGACGCGGACGGCTTCGAGTACGACCTCGAGGTGCTCTCCGACCAGACCGTCTCCCTCACCGGGGTCGACGAGCAGGCCCGGGTCGCGATCAACGGCACGTTCTCCGCCGACGGCCTCGAGCTGCCCGTCGACATCGGCTACAACGTCGCCCGGATCGGCAACAACCTGGTGATCGTCTCGACCCTCGACGTGGGCGAGGCCGGCGACGGCATCGTCTCGCAGACCGACACCCTGGCGCAGGTCTCGGTGGACCGCCTCGCCGAGATCACCGGCTGACCTCACAGAACGGATCAGCACCACTAGCTCTGCGTTTACTGTCACCAGGTGGCAGTAAACGCAGAGCTAGCCAGAGTCAGTCAGTTCAGCGGCGAGCGCAGCCCGGCGACGGCCGGACGCTACGCTTAGCCGGGTCGGAGATCCGACCTCCTGCCCCCGTAGCTCAGCTGGATAGAGCAGCGGCCTTCTAATCCGCCGGTCGCACGTTCGAATCGTGCCGGGGGCACTCCTACAGACCGAGCGTGCGCATCGTGATCCGCGCCATCGCGGCCTCGCCGCGCGAGTTGGGGTGCACGATCACGGGGTTGGTGCCGAGAAGCACCGGCTCGACCCAACGACGTCCGCGCACCTTGCAGGCGTCGTGCCCGCGCGAGGCCTTGGGCACGTCGACGTAGACGCTGTCGGTGGCCTTGGCTGCACGTCGTACGACGTTGTTGAGCACGCGTTGCAGGTTGAACAGGTAGGGCACGTCGCCACGTGCCACCGGCATCTGCGGGAAGCAACCGTTCTTGGGCGGCATGATCCGCGGGTAGCCGAGGATCGCCACCTCGGCCTGCGGCGCCTTGCGGTGCACTGCCCGTAGCGCCTTCTTCAGCGACGGGAACGTGGTGCTGCGGATCGTCTTGACGAACTCCTTGCCGTACTGGTCCTTGCACGGGCTGCCCGTCCCCCCGGTCGAGAGCCCGGCGACACCGCACTGGGCGATGGAGTTGATGAAGACACTGCTGTCGTTGCCGCCGATGGTCATCGTGACCAGGTCGGTGTTGCGTCGTACGGCGTCGAGCTGCGGAGCGATGCCCTCGCCCTGGGACTCCTTGAAGTCCCCGGTGTCGGCAGCCCCGCAGGACACGTCGACGAAGCGGGCGTCGATGCGCGCCGCGATCAGGTGTGGGTAGTTGCGCGTCGAGCGCAGGCACTGCGGCGGGGCCGTGGGGTCCAGCGGGAGCACCCCGGTGGCGGCGCTGTAGGAGTCACCGAGCGCGACGTAGCGCAGCGGGGCTCGACGCTCCTGCTCGACCGGGGCGGCCTGCGAAGGCAGGACGGGTGCAGCGGCCAGCAGGGTGCCCGCGGCCAGGCAGAGGGCAAGGGCAGTACGACGAAGGCTCACCGGCTCAGCGTAATCGGGCTCACACAACCGACCCTGGCGTGACCAGGATCAGGGCCGCGCCGGCGCCTCGAGCACCCGCAGCGTGTCCGGCTCGAAGCCGTGCTTCATCCCCCAGATGACCGCCTGCGAGCGACGGGTGATGCCGAGCTTGCGGTAGGCGCCGCGGATGTAGGTCTTGACGGAGTTGATGGACAGATAGGTCATCTTGGCGATCTCGTCGTTGGACAGCCCCTGGGTGATCAGCGCGACCACCTCCGCCTCCCGGACCGAGAGCCCGTGACCGTCACCGGGCCACACCGACGCCATGCTGCCGGCAGCGTGGGTCGGGTCGATGGGCTCGTGGCGCGAGGGCCGCACGACCTCGCCGCGCGCGACGGCCTCGAGCCCGTCGATCATCTCCTCGGCCTTGAGCTCCTTGGACAGGTAGCCCGAGGCGCCCCGCGCCAGGGCTCGGTCGACAAGGTCCGACGTCGAGGTTCCAGCTGAAGATGACGACCTTCGCGCGTCCGCCGTGGACCAGCGTCTCGAGGTCGACCCCGTCGCCCTGCACCTGACCGAAGGTGTCGTAGAGGATCAGGTCGACGTCGCTGAGCACCGGCAGCCGGCTGTCGAGCTCGACCACGCGCACCCGGTCGGCGAACGGAGCGAGCGCTGCGGCGACCCCGGCGATGACGATCTCGTAGTCGTTCACGATCGCCACGGTGAGGGGCTCGGTCGGCTCGGTCATGGGTGGATTCTATTCACCCGCGCGGAGGATGTCGGGCACCCCGCAGATTCCTACACTCTTGACCGTGTCGCCCACCGTTGCGTCCGATCGGACGACCAGGTGACCACCGCGAGCGTGGATACCTGGCGCCAAGACCCGCGCTACGGTGCCACGCCGCACCTGACCCTGACCCACGCCGGGCAGCCGTGCACCCGGCTGGTCGTGGTCGCGGCCCACCCCGACGACGAGAGCCTGGGTGCCGGCGGGCTGATCGCTGCCGCTGCCGCCGCCTCCCTGTCGGTGTACGTCGTGCTCCTCACCGCCGGCGAGGCCTCGCCGTACGCCTCTCCCACCGAGACCCGCCACGCGCTCGCGACCCTGCGCCTGGCCGAGATGGAGAACGCGCTGGCCCGGCTCGCGCCCGACAACCTCCTGGCCTTCCTCGGTGCACCCGACGGCGCCGTCGAGGAGGCCGAGGACCAGGTTGCCCGCAGCCTCACCGAGCTCCTCGGCGACGCCCAGCACACCCTGCTCGTGGCGCCCTGGCGTCACGACGGGCATCGCGACCACGATGCCGCCGGGCGCGCAGCCGCGACAGCTGCGCGCGCCAGCGGGGCCAGGCTCCTCGAGTACCCGCTTCTCGCCTGGACCTGTCGCGAGCCCGACGAGCTGCCGTGGGACCAGATGACCTGCCTGGCGCTCAGCGAGCAGCGCCGGTTGCAGAAGGCTGACGCCATCCGCGCCCACGCGAGCCAGGTCGAGGCGTGCGGACCGGGGGACGAGCCGCCCCTGCCGGGGCGGGTGCTGGCGCACTTCGGCACGCCGTACGAGCACTACGTGGAGTGCGACGCTGCCTCGTCATAGCTGCCGATCTCGTCGAGCAGACGGGCCCGCACGTCCTCGGGGGCGTACGACGCGTGCACCGCCGCCCGGGCGAGGTCGGCGATCCCCGGCGCATCGAGCGCCAGCAGGTCGGCGGCGATCTCGTACTCGCGGTTGAGGGTCGTGCCGAACATCGGCGGGTCGTCGGAATTGATCGTGACCACGACCCCGGCGTCGACGAACTGCTGCAGCGGGTGCTCGGCCAGGGTCGCGACCGCGCGGGTCGCGATGTTGGACGACGGGCACACCTCGAGCGGGATCCGGTGCTCGGCCAGGTGAGCGAGCAGCGCCGGGTCGGAGGCCGCAGACGTGCCGTGCCCGATCCGCTCGGCACCGAGGTGGTGCAACGCGTCCCAGATCGTCTCCGAACCGGTCGTCTCGCCGGCGTGCGGCACGGAGCGCAGGCCCGCGGCCCGGGCGGCGTCGAAGTGACGGGCGAACTGCGGTCGCGGCACCCCGATCTCCGGTCCACCCAGCCCGAAGCCGACCAGCGACTCGGGGCCGTGGTCGAGGGCGTAGCCGAGCGTCGCGTCGGCGGCCGGCACCCCGGACTCGCCAGGGATGTCGTAGATCCAGCGCAGCACCAGGCCGAAGTCGCGCTCCGCCGCGACCCGGGCGTCCTCGATGGCCTCGGTGTAGGCCTCGATCGGGATGCCCGCCTGCACGGAGGTGTACGGCGTACAGGTCAGCTCGGCGTAGCGGACCTGCTGCTCGGTCGCCAGCTCGCGGCCCACCTCGTAGGTCAGGTAGCGCACGTCGTCGGGCGTGCGGACGAGCGCGCCGACGGCCAGGTAGACCTCGATGAAGTGGGCGAAGTCGCGGAACTCGTAGAACGCGCGCAATGCGTCCAGATCGGACGGGACGGTGCCCGGGTGCCGCTCGGCGAGCTCGCTGACGATGCGGGGGGAGGCCGACCCCACGTGGTGGACGTGCAGCTCGGCCTTGGGCAGGCCGCGCACGTAGGCGGCGAGGTCGCCCATCACGACACCGCCTCGAGGAGGAGGTCGGCGCGCTCTTCCCAGTTGCCGCCCTCGTCGAAGACCACGCCGTCGAGCAGCACCGTGGGCGTTCCGGTCACGTTGTTGTCGACGGCCTCCGCCGTCGCGGCCTCGGCGTCGTCCATCCCGGCACCCTCCTCGATCCCCGGTCGTACGTCGGTCTCGTCGGCGCCCGCCTCGACGGCCTTGGCCACCAGCCAGTCGTCGTCGGGGAACGGACCCTGCTCGGAGGGCTGGTCGGCGTAGAGGAGGTCGTGGAACTCCTTGGCGACCTCGTCGCCCGCAGCCTCCTGCACCACGAAGAAGGCATTGAGCGACGCCTCGGAATAGGGGCCGAAGCGGCTCAGGATGCTGATCGGACGGAAGTCGAGCACGACCGAGCCGGCCTCGGCCGCGGCCACCAGCTGCTCGCCGCCTGCCTCCTCGAAGACCTGGCAGACGGGACAGAGGAAGTCCTCGTAGACCACGATCTCGTGCGGCGCCGCGAGGTCACCGACCACCAGGCCGTAGTCGCTGTCGCCGGCTGCGGGGACGACGATCGGGTCGTCGCTGTTGAGGAGGTTGAGCACCACGGTCACCGCGATCACCACCGCCACCAGGCCCCCGACGATCGCGCCGCGGCGGAGGGTCTCCGCGCGCCGCTTGCGCTCGGCCGCGGCGAGCAGCTCGCTCGCGCGCTCGGCACGCGCCTTGACCTTGGCGTTCTTGGCTGCCTTGGAGCTCATGTAGGGATTCCTTCGATGCGACCGGTGCTGCGAGCGGGGAGGAGGGGCGTCGGAGCTCGAGCCTACGAGGACGATCCGCCTCCCGCGCACGCGACGCTCCCTCGACGGCCTAGGGTCACGGGGTGAGCACTGCCAATGAACGCCTCGTCTGGATCGACTGCGAGATGACCGGCCTCAGCCTGGGCGCCGACGCCCTGGTCGAAGTCGCCGCCCTCGTCACCGACTTCGATCTCAACGTCCTCGGTGAGGGCGTCGACATCATCATCAAGCCTCCCGCGGAGGCCTTGGAGCAGATGATCCCGTTCGTGCGCAGCATGCACGAGACGTCGGGGCTGCTCGAGGAGCTGGACGCAGGGGTCAGCCTCGCCGAGGCCGAGGCCGGGGTGATGGCCTACCTGCGCGAGCACTGCCCGCCCGACAGCCGTCCCCCGCTGGCGGGCAACAGCGTCGCCACCGACCGCGGGTTCCTGGCCCGCGACATGCACGACCTCGATGCCTTCCTGCACTACCGGATCGTGGACGTCTCCTCGATCAAGGAGCTGTCGCGCCACTGGTTCCCACGCAGCTACTTCGCCTCGCCCAAGAAGCGGGGCAACCACCGTGCGCTGGCCGACATCCAGGAGAGCATCGAGGAGCTGCGCTACTACCGGGAGACGGTCTTCGTGCCCTCTCCCGGACCGCTGAGCAACGTCGCCCGCGAGGCCGCAGCGCGGCACGGCGGCGCCCTGACCGGCCTCGGCGACGGGGCCGCTGCGGCCGCTTCCGCAGAGGGGCCGGCGACCACATCGCCATCCGATTCTGACTCCGGGGCCTAAAGCCTCTACACTCTTGCCGTCCTGATCTCCGCTCCGGCGGAGGCCCCAGGGCAGCCCTGGTGGGTATAGCTCAGCTGGTAGAGCGCCGCCTTGTGGTGGCGGATGTCGCGGGTTCAAGTCCCGTTACTCACCCCAGTCACACGAGCCCCTGACCTGCGGAAGCAGGTCAGGGGCTCGTGCAACTTGTGCACAGCCGCGTCCGAGCGGCCCGGTCAGGTGCCGCCGAGCGTGGTCAGCACCGGCGGCGTCCACGCAGGCCAGGAGACGGCCCCGTGCGCGATCCCTCCGCTGAACCGTGCGATCAGCTCCGGCTTGCGCCCGGTGTTGTCGTAGATGCTCGCCGTGTCGCACAGCTGGACCGCCTCGACGACGTTGGCCCACAGACGTCGGTAGCGGCCACGGATCCTCGCCTCGGGCACCTGATGACCACCTTGACCCACCCGCTTGCCCACCCGCCCGACCGCTTCGTCCTCGGGAAGCATCAGCACATGCAGGTGCACCCTGTAGCGCGCGGCCAGAGCATCGCGGACAAGGTCGAGCTTCGAGGCGTGGGAGAACACCGTCTCGGCGATGAACGGCTCACCCATCGCGATGAAGGCATCGCGCAGCACCTCGGCAAGACGGGCAGCGACCAGCGACTTCTCGACCTCGTCGCCGGGCCAGTAGCGCTTGGCGATCTCGTCGGCGTTGACGAACGCCTGGTGTGGCAGCGTGGGGAGGAGGATGTGGTCGACGAACGTCGACTTCCCGGCACCGTTGGGTCCCACGACAAGGTCGAGCCTCGTCACCGACCGGCCTCGGCCGGCTGCTGCTCGTCGTCGTCGAGGGCAAGGATGAGATCCGCCAGCGTTGCGCGCAGACGGTCGCGCGAACGGGGGCCGAGCTGGGCACTCGAGGCGAGGTCGGCCAGCACCCGCTGCGGGTCGGGCGACACGTCCGCGAAGTCCGGCAACGTCGCAGAAGCGAAGTCGGCTCCAGCGACGGCATCATCGATGCGGACCGTGATCGCGGCATCGAACTGGCGCGTCTCGTCGACGGACAGGTCTCGCTGCGCGATCGTGCCCCCGAGGGCGAGCCGAACCCGGTTGATCGGCGAGTCCACCTGCGCAGAGAGCGCTGCACCGAGGCGAGCCCAGTGCTCGAGCTGTTGACGGGCCGAGCGCGACTGCCGCGAGCCCTCGGCTGCCGCGGACTCGAAGAGGACCTCGTCGAACCGCGTGACTCGTTCGGACCTGGCTGCCATCGCCCCACTCCCATCCGTTGCACTTGTCTACAGATTGTAGCAAATTGCTACAGATGTCGACGACGCAAGCGCGTTGGTGTGCGACGGCCTAGATCCGCTGCGCCAGGTACGGCGCCGTCGCACTCCCCTCCGTCCGGGCCACCTCGGCCGGAGTGCCGGTGGCCACGACCCGACCACCGCGGTCTCCCCCGCCGGGACCGAGGTCGATGACCCAGTCGGCGCCGGCGATCGTGTCGAGGTCGTGCTCGACCAGCACTACCGTGTTGCCGGCGTCCACGAGCCGGTGCAGCTGGCGCACCAGCAGGGCAATGTCGGCCGGGTGCAGGCCGGCGGTCGGCTCGTCGAGCAGGTAGAGCGCGTGGCCGCGACGGGCTCGTTGCAGCTCGGTGGCGAGCTTGATCCGCTGCGCCTCGCCGCCGCTGAGCTCGGTCGCCGGTTGCCCCAGCCGCAGGTAGCCGAGCCCGACCTCGCGCAACGTGGTCAGGCTGCGCGCAGCAGCCGGGACGTCGACGAGGAAGTCGACCGCCTCGTCGACCGACAGAGCCAGCACCTCGGCGACGCTCTTGCCGCGGTAGGTGATCTCGAGGGTCTCGGCGTTGTAGCGCGCACCGTGACACGTGGGGCACGGCGCGTAGGTGCCCGGCAGGAAGAGCAGCTCCACCGAGACCGACCCCTCCCCCTGACAGGTCTCACACCGTCCCTCGGCGACGTTGAAGGAGAACCGCCCGGCGCCATAGCCGCGCTCGCGCGCCGCGGGGGTGGCGGCGTACACCTTGCGGACCGCGTCGAAGAGCCCCGTGTAGGTGGCGAGGTTGGAGCGAGGGGTGCGTCCGATCGGGCGCTGGTCGACGCGTACGAGCCGGTCGAACGCCTCCAGCCCGGTGGCGTCGTCGACGTCGATCTCGAGCTCGCTGTCCTCCGGATCGTCGGGGGCCTGGCCGAGGTGACGGCGCACCAGCTCCGCGAGCACCTGGGTGACCAGGGTCGACTTCCCCGACCCGGACACCCCGGTCACCGCGGTCAGGACGCACAGCGGGACGTCGACCGAGAGGTCGTCGAGGTTGTGCCGGCTGATCCCGCGCAGGTGCAACCAGCCGTGGGGTGTGCGCCCCGGACGATCGAGGGGCTCCGCCCGGCCGAACAGGTGGTCGGCAGTGATGGAGCCCTCGACGTGCTCGAGGCCGGCGACCGGACCGGAGTAGAGGACATGCCCGCCGAGCTCGCCGGCGCCGGGACCGATGTCGACGATCCAGTCGGCACGGCGTACGACGTCGAGGTCGTGCTCGACGACGAACAACGAGTTGCCCGAGGCCTTGAGCTGCTCGAGCACGTCGAGCAGCGGCTCCGCGTCCGCCGGGTGCAGCCCGGCCGAGGGCTCGTCGAGCACGTAGACGACCCCGAAGAGGCCCGAGCGGAGCTGGGTGGCGATCCGCAGCCGCTGCGCCTCTCCTGGTGACAGCGTCGTGGAGCTGCGGCCCAGGGCGAGATAGCCGAGACCGAGGTCGAGCAGCACCTCGATCCTCGCGACGAGATCGGCGCACAGCCGCACCGCGACCTCGGTGCCCTCCCCGGAGTCGGCCGACGACGTCGCCGGCGCCACTTCGGTGAGCTCGGCCACCGGCCGCAGGAGCTCGACCAGCTCGAGGAACGAGAGGTCGTTGAGCTCGGCGATGCCGAGGCCGCGGAAGGTGACGGTCAGCGAGGCGGCCTGCAGCCCGGTGCCATGGCAGGTCGGACAGGTGCCGGTGCGGACGAAGCGCATCGCCTTGTCGCGCATCATCTGGCTCTTGGTGTCGGCGAGCGTGTGACGCACGTGCTTGCGAGCGCTCCAGAAGGTGCCGTGGTAGTCGCGACCGGTGGAGTCGTCCGGCTCCCCGCGGCGATCGACGAGGACGCGCGGCTGCTCGTCGGTGTAGAGCAGCCAGTCACGATCCTCCTGGGTCAGCTCGCGCCAGGGCAGGTCGACGTCGATCCCGATCGCCTTCACCACGCGCAGCAGGTTCTTGCCCTGCCAGGCGCCGGGCCAGGAGGCGATCGCGCCGTCGCGGATGCTGAGGGAGGGGTCGGGGACGAGCAGGTCCTCGGCGACGTCGTGCACCTCGCCGAGGCCGTGGCACTCAGGGCAGGCACCAGCGGCGGTGTTGGGGGAGAACGCCTCCGCCTCGAGCCGCTCGGCTCCCGCGGGGTAGGTGCCGGCGCGGGAGTAGAGCATCCGCACCAGGTTGGACAGCGTCGTCAGCGTGCCCACGGTCGAGCGCGAGCTCGGGGCGCCGCGGCGCTGCTGCAGCGCGACGGCCGGGGGCAGGCCGGTGATCTCCTGCACGTGCGGGGCGCCGACCTGCTGGAGCAGCCGGCGCGCGTAGGGGGCTACCGACTCGAAGTAGCGGCGCTGCGCCTCGGCGTACAGGGTGCCGAAGGCCAACGAGGACTTGCCGGAGCCGGAGACGCCGGTGAAGACCACCATCGCGTCGCGCGGCAGGTCGACGTCGACGTTCTTCAGGTTGTGCTCGCTGGCTCCACGGACATGGACGAAGGCGTCGTTCGGCTCGGGGGGCATCCCCACTTCCTACTAGCCCCAGCGTTCCGGCAGACCATCCGGTGGGATGACACGGCCCGCGAACCGGGTCAGGGGTCGTTCGACCTCGGGCCGCGACGCCGCGTCGGGCCGGCGTGTGGACGCCCAGCGTATGGTTGAAAGATGAACCTCACGACCCCGCGACGACAGCTCGCCCTCCCCCGCGCGCTGGGGCTGGGTGCGGCAGCCGCACTCCTGCTGAGCTCGTGCGGCTCGGAGCCGACGACGGCGTCGCCCGCGACCGCTGCGACCGCTGCCGGGGCCACCACCGCCACCACATCGGCAGCGGAGCCGTCGGCGACGACTGCTCCGAGTCGGGCCTCGGTCGTCGTCCCCGCGGCTCTGGAGTTCTCCGGCACCACGGTCGCCGGTGACGCGTTCGACGGCGCCGACGTGGCCGGCAAGCCGACCGTGTTCTGGTTCTGGGCCCCCTGGTGCGCTACGTGCCGCGCGCAGATCTCCGGCGTCAGCGACCTCGCCGCGCAGTTCGGCGACGACATCGCCGTCGTCGGGGTGGGCGCGCTGGACGATCCCGCCGCGATCGAGGAGTTCGCCGGAACCGTCCCCGGGGACGTCACCCTCCTCTCCGATCCCGAGGGCGCGGTGTGGCGCCACTTCGAGGTGACCGCGCAGAGCACCTACGTCGTCCTCGACGCCGACGGGGAGCAGCAGGCCTCCGGCTTCCTCGACACCGACTCGCTGGTCTCGACCGTCGCCTCGCTCGTGGACGGCTGACACCATGCGCCGGCTCGCGGGGACCATCGTGGTGGGCGCACTGTTCCTGACGAGCTGCGGCAGCGATCCGACGCCGTCCGCGACGGACGACCCGACGCAGCAAGTCACCGGCGCTTCCGCCCTCGACAACCCCGGCGACGAGTCGTTCCCCGAGCCGCTCATCGACCTCGACGACCTGCTCTCCGGAGGTCCGCCGCCCGACGGGATCCCGGCGATCGACGACCCGCAGTTCGACACGGCCTCCGCCGTCGACTGGCTCGAGGGCGACGAGCCGCTGCTCAGCCTGACGCTCGGTGGCGAAACGCGCGGCTACCCGCTGCGGGTGATGACCTGGCACGAGATCGCCAACGACGTCGTCGGCGACGTGCCCGTGACGGTGACCTACTGCCCGCTGTGCAACTCCGGGGTCGCGTTCGAGCGCACGGTCGAGGGCGAGGCCACGACCTTCGGCGTCTCCGGGCTCCTCTTCGCCGACAACCTGGTGATGTTCGACCGGGCCACCGAGTCGTTGTGGCCCCAGCTCACAGGCGTGGCCTCGGTCGGCGTGCGCACCGGCCTCGAGCTCGAGAGCATCCCGCTCGGCACGGTCGGTTGGGACCAGTTCCGCGAGGCGCACCCCGACGCCCTCGTGCTGAACCGCGACACCGGCTTCGAGCGTGACTACGGCCGCAACCCCTACCCCGGGTACGACGAGCCCGGCTCACGGCTGCTGTACCCGCTTCCCGGCGATCCCGACGAGGCCGACGACCGACTCGGGTCCAAGACGCGCGTCATCGGCCTGGGGGGAGCAGCCGACGCCCTGGCGATCACCCGCTCCCGGGTGGCCGAGGTCGGCGTCGTGGAGGTCGAGGTGGCCGGGACCCCCGTCACCGTCTGGCACGTGCCCGGCCAGTCCAGCGCCCTCGACACCGACGTCCTCGCCGACGGCGCGGAGATCGGCACGGTGGCGACGTTCGACGCGCGCTTCGAGGGCCGCACCCTCACCTTCACCCGCGACGCGGCCGGCACGATCCGCGACGGATCAGGATCGACCTGGAGCGTGTTCGGCACCGCCGAGAGCGGCCCGCTGGCGGGGGCCCAGCTCGAGGCGGTCGAGCACCTGGACACCTTCTGGTTCGCCTGGGTGGCCTTCCAGCCGGAGACCGAGATCATCGAGGCCGAATCAGGCGGGTGAGTCCCCTCCGTGGTCGGCCGCCGGAGCAGTCGCGTCGGATCCCTCGGGCCCATCGGGCTCATCGGACCCTTCCGTCGCCTCGTCCGGCACGAGCTTGCCGCTGCGGTCGCAGACGAGGTCGTTGCCGTAGCGCAGCACGACGGCCGCGACCGCCACCGCCGGCACGGAGAGGAAGGCTCCCGCTACGCCGAAGAGCGTCGAACCGAGGACGATCGTGAGCAGCACGACCCCGGCGTGCAGCCGGAGCGTGCGGCCCTGGAGCCAGGGCAGGAGGACGTTGCCCTCGAGCTGCTGGACGATCAGGACGAGCGCGAACACGACGAGGGCGGCGACGTAGCCCTGGCTGACCAGGGCGACCAGCACGGCGACGGCCCCGATGGTGATCGCCCCGATGATCGGGGCGAACGCAGCCACGAAGGTGAGCACCGCGAGGGGAAGGGCCAGCGGGACTCCGATGATGGCCAGGCCCGCGCCGATCAGCACCGCGTCGATGAGCCCGACCACGGCCTGGGTGCGCACGAAGCCGCCGAGGGTCGCCCACGAGCGGGAGGCAACCTCGCCGACGTGAGCTCCGGCGCTGGGTCCGAGCTGGCGCCGCAGCCACGGCAGGAAGTAGCGGCCGTCCTTGAGGAAGAAGAAGGAGAGGACCAACGTCAGGAGCGCGTTGATCAGCACCGACGTGGCCGCCGAGACCCCGATCAACACTCCCGAAGCGATGCTGCTCGCGCTGGAGCGAAGCCGGTCCTGGATCGCCCCCACGGCCGCATCGACCTGCTCCTGGGTCGCGAGGTCACTGTTGGCGAACTGCGCCTCGAGCTTGGACAATCCCTCGGAGGCGTTGTCGGCGATGTCGCCGACCTGCGAGCCCACCGACGGGGCGAGGAACAGCACGACCAGCGCGAGCACGCCGACGAAGCCGAAGACCATGACGGCAGCCGCCACCGGCGCCCCCAGCCGCGCGCGGCGCTCCAGCCACCGGGCCGGCGGTTCGAGGACGGTGGTCAGCACCAGGGCGAGCACGACCGGCAGCAGGATGCTCCACACCTGGGCGACGATCCAGGTCAGCAGGGTGAACCCCAACGCCAGGATCAGCCAGCGCAGGGTCCAGCGAGACAGCCACACGATGCCGCCGCCCAGGACCGCCTCACGGCTGGGCAACTCGGGGTTCTCGGGCTGGGCCGAAACTTCGAAGTCCGTCACGCCGACGCACGCTACTCGGCCGGCGCGTCCTTCGCTCAGCTAGAAGTCGTAGGTTGCTTCGACCAGGAGGTCCCAGTCGGTGACGATCGGGAGCAGCTCCCCGGCCACCCAGGCCGCGGTCTGGTCGTCGTGGTGCGGATCGCTTGGCATCCCGGAGACACCGGTCGGCACCACCCAGCCACCCGCGGTGCGGTCGGCGAGGTCCCAGACGTAGCGCGCCACCGAGCCGCGCGAGCAGACATCGGTCTGTGCGGGGTACGACGACGTGCAGCGCACGCAGTCGGAGTCGCCGGCCACCGGCGGGCGGGGCGCTCGGCGGGGTCGACATCGGGCACGGCATGCGCCGGCGCGAAGACGTGCGACTCCCCCCAGGTGGCAGGTGGCAGCGCATCGACCTCCGCGAGGGCCTCCTGCGCCAACGCGGCAAGGTCGATGCCGAGGGGCCTCCCCGCCGCGGCGAGCGACGGCAGCGCCAGCGCGATCCGATGCGTCGAGTCGAGGAACGGGTCGAAGACCGGGTCGTGGCGGTGCTCCTCCGGTGGGTCCACGAGCCGGGCCAGCTCCGGTCGGGCGACCAGTCGGCGTACGAGCGCCGAGCGCCAGGCAGCGAAACGTCCAGCCTGCGTCGAGTCGGCGTCCATCCGCCCGTCGAAGTCGTCGAAGGCCCCCGGCACCAGCGCGGTCAGCACGGGGACCGTCGCGAGGAGGGTGTCGTCGAGGATCTCGCGGAAGTCATCGACGCTCAGCCCGGTGCGGCCCTCGAGGAGCGCTGCGATCCGGCGGGCGCGGTGGGGTGGGGCGAAGCTGCGGCCGATGGCGTCGCTCTCAGGGCCACGTCGTTCGTTGGCGGTCACGACCTGCCCGTCAGCCGGTAGGTCGTGGCGCGGCGCGGCCAGCCAGCCGGCCCAGTCGCCCTCCGACCGGACGGGGACGCGACCGGCGATCCGGTAGCGCACGGCACCCTGGACATCGGCGATCACGGCGTTGTTGACCGGCGCCACCCAGTGGTCGAGGGCGGCGTCGACGTCGGCGACCGTGCGGGCGCGCAGCAGCGGCAGGAGCGCCTCGAAGCCGAGGTCACCGAGAACCGTCGAGGCGTCGCGCAGGCTGCGCCCCGGCTCGAAGCAGAGGCCTCGCTCGGTGGCGACGACGTCGACGTCGACCTGACTCATCCCGGTCTCTCCACGCACCAGGATCGTCTCGGTGCGCTCGAGGACGACGTCTCGCGGCGGCGTCTCCTCGTCGTAGACATCCTGGTAGTCGGCAGCCGCGTTCGTGATCGCCCAGGCGACGTCACCCGCGTGCGCGAAGTGCTGCACCCCCGGGACACCTGGGAAGGCGAGCCCGAGGACGTCGCACGGGTCCTCGGGGTCCTCACAGACCAGCCGCACCTGCGCGTAGACGCCGGGCTGCTCGATGACCCGGTGCGGGTCGCCGCCGATGAGCGGGCGACCCGACGCCGTACGCGCGCCACCGACCGCCCAGGCATTGCTTCCGTTGGCCGGGAGGCCCTCGTAGCTGATCAGGTGGGCCTGGTCTCCCAGGGCATCGTCGAGCCGGCGTCGCCACAGCTCACCGCCGAGCCCGGCGAAGAGCAGGTGCTGGGCGTGAAAGACCGCCAGCGGCATCCAGGGCTCCCACGGCTGAGGGCCCTCGCCGAGCGCGCCCAGCTCTGGCGCGTCGTGGCGCAGACCGAGGTTGACCCCGGTGGCGAAGGCCGACACGAAGTCGCGGCTCTCGACGGAGAGACCGTCGTAGGCGCGCCGGGCGGTGTCGACGAGCAGGGTCCGTCGGGCCAGCCGGTCCCACCCCAGGCCTGACTCGCCGACCAGCTCAGCAGTCGTCCCGGTGGCCCGACGCCGCTGCCACTCCAGCTGCCAGGTGCGGTCGTGAGCCATGACGCGGCCCTGTCCCTCGGCGAGCGCTGTCATCGAGCCTGCTCGCACGTGCGGGACGCCGTGGACGTCGCGGTAGAGACGGGTCATGGGGTGAGGGTAGCGACGCCGCTCAGCCGGGGATCTGACCGAAGTCCCCGCGCTGGAAGGACTGGTAGGCCTCGAGCACCTCGGCCTTGCTGTTCATCACGAACGGCCCGGCCCAGGCCAGCGGCTCGCGGATCGGACGTCCTCCGACCACGATCACGTCGAGCTGGGGCGAGCGGCTCTCCTGGCTGCCGTCGGCAGCGATCGTGAGGTAGTCGCCGGCGCCCATGACAGCGGACTGGCCGGTGCGCAGGGGGCGCCCGTCGGTGCCGATGCGGCCGTTGCCGTTGAGCACGTAGACGAGCGCGTTGAAGTCGACGTCCCACGGCAGGTCGAGGCGCGCACCGGGCTCGATCGTGGCGTGCACGAGTGACATGGGGGTGTGCGTCGCCCCGGGGCCGGCGTGGCCGTCGACGGCGCCGGCGATGACCCGGATCAGCGCTCCGGCGTCCGGGGAGGCCAGCAGCCGCACCTTGCCCGAGTGGATGTCCTGGTACTTCGGAGTGCTCATCTTGGCGTCGCGCGGCAGGTTCACCCACAGCTGGATCCCGTGGAAGAGGCCGCCCTTGGTCACCATCCACTCCGGCGGCGCCTCGATGTGAAGCAGTCCGGAGCCTGCGGTCATCCACTGCGTGTCGCCGTTGGTGATGGTGCCGCCGCCACCGTGGGAGTCCTGGTGGTCGAAGGTGCCGTCCATGATGTAGGTGACGGTCTCGAACCCGCGGTGCGGGTGCCAGGCGGTGCCCTTGGGCTCGCCCGGGGCGTACTCCACCTCGCCCATCTGGTCCATCATGATGAAGGGGTCGAGGTCAGCGAGGTCGAGCCCGGCGAAGGCACGGCGTACGGGGAAACCCTCCCCCTCGTAGCCCTGGGGCGCCGTGCTCACCGCGCGCACCGGACGGGGGACGTCGCCGAGGCCGGGGGTCTTCACCCTCGCCAGCACGGTCAGGTCGTCAACGGTCACTGCAGGCATCTGCGCACCTCCTGGTAGTCCGCCGGACGACTCGATCGTCAGCCGGCTCGGTCTCTCAGGAGAACAATAGTTGAATCTTGCACATTCCCGCGTGCGAGGGGCAGCGTCACCTCGACGTTGGTGCCGACACCCACCACGGAGCTCACCCGGATCGACCCCCCGTGGCGCTCCACGATCGAGTGCGAGATCGACAGCCCCAGCCCGCTGCCGGGGATCGCCTGGCCGCGCGCGAGCGAGGAGCGGAAGAAGCGGGTGAACAGCTCGGACTGCTCCTCCTCGGGGATCCCGATCCCGCTGTCGCGCACCAGGAGCACGGCGTCGCCGCCCCGCTGCTCGAGCCCGACCTCGACCGTGCCACCGCCGGGCGTGAACTTCACCGCGTTGCCGAGCAGGTTGACGACGACCCGTTCGATCATCTCCCGGTCGCCCTCTACCCAGACCGCGGTCTCCGGGAGGTCGACGAACAGGTCCGGACGCTGCTGGGCGCTCCCTGGCGGCGCCACCACGGCATAGGCGGCCTCGACGGCCGAGCGGAGATCGAAGTCGCTCCACGACTCCTGCACGCCGTGCTCGGCCACCGACGACAGCGTCAGCAGGTCGTCGATCAGGGCGAGCAGCCGGTGGCTGTTGGCGGTCACCCGCAGCAGGGCATCGAACTGGCCGGGATCGAGCCCTCCCAGGGAGCCGTCGGACAGCACCTCGAGGTAGCCGAGGATGCTCGTGAGCGGGGTGCGGAGCTCGTGGCTCACGGTGGAGACGAAGGCGTCCTTGACCGCATCGACCTCGCGCAGGCTCTCCACCGCCCGCTGTTCGGCAGCCAGGGCAGCACGCAACGCCTCCTCGACGTCGACGGCGTCCGTGACGTCCTCGGAGGTGCTGAGATAGCCCGTGGGACGCCCGGTGACGTCCGTCAGCTGGGTGACGGTGAGGTTGTGGATGCGCTCGACGCCGTCCTTGCGCCGGACCCGGATCAGGGAGCCCTCGGGCTCGGCGACCATGGCCAGGATGACGTGGGTGTAGTGGGGGGCGATGCCGAGCTCGGCGGCCTTCTCGGCGATCGCGTCGTCGGTGTGCAGGAAAGAGGTGAACTCTCCCATCACCTCGTCAGCACGGTAACCGAGCAACCTCTCGGCACCGGGGTTGAAGCGGACGATCCGTCCGTGCTCGTCGGCGACGATGATCGCGACGCCGGTGGCGCTGTCGACGATGTTGGCCACCAGGTAGCGCTCCGCCAGGGCGGCCCGGGCGACGCCGAGGTACTCCCCCACCCGCGACATCAAGGGCACCACGATGATCGCGCAGGTGATCGCGAACCCGGAGAGCAGGACCCCACGGATCTCGGCCGGCACCCCGAACGTGGCGGGATCTGCCGGGAAGGGGCCCCGACCCAGCCCCGAGAGCACCACCGCGAACATGAACACCCCGACGAGCTGGGAGAGCGCCTCGACCGGCGTGATCCGCAGCGCCCCCCACGCGAGGATCGGGATCGTCAGGAAGATCAGGCCCGGAGCCGCCGGCGACAGCAGCAGCAGCGGCGTGACGAAGAGGATCACCAGCCACTGGGCGGTGCGCTCGCCTGTGCGAGCCACTGCCCCGTGGTCCGGCAGCCGGAGGAAGAACGGGGTGACGAGCATCTGGGACGCCACGTGAGCGATGCCCACGCCGATGCCGAGGAGCACGGGCCGACCGACGCCGGTCAGGACCGACGTCACGACCATCACCAGCCCGGCGACGGTCGCCGAACCGACGCAGGCGATCACCCACAGGCGCAGGTCGGCATCCGATCGCAGCGCGCCGTTCTCCGATTGGTTGCGGCGCAGCCGGGACAGGACCAGCACGGCCACGCACACCTCGAGGACCACCGCTATCGCGTAGCCCAGGGCCACGTCGACAGGTTGCGCCAGCAGCGCCACCGTGCCGAAGGCGATCGCCCCCGCGCCGAGGAGCAACGCCGGCACCTGACGCCGCGGGGCCGTCAGCACGATGCCGGTGGCCAGACCGACCGGCCACACGCCGGCCACGAATCCTGCATCGGGCGCGCTGAGGACCGCTGCCACGGCGCTGACCACCAGGAGCCCGAGCAGCACGGGCAGGCGGTACCTCAGCCAGGCGTTCATGACCTCCACAGACGACGTCGGGATTGCAGTGCCCAGCCTGCCGCCTTTTCCGCCGGGCCACCCGGGTTTCGCCGTAACGGACTCTCGCTACGGTGTGCAGGTGAGTCGTACATCTCAGAGCAAGGACGTCGTCATCGTCGGCGGCGGGCACAACGGGCTCGTCGCGGCCGCCTACCTGGCCCGAGCCGGGCTGTCGGTCCAGGTGCTCGAACGCCTCGACCACACCGGCGGAGCAGCGATCTCGGCTCCGGCCTTCTCCGGGCACCCCACCCGGCTCTCGCGCTACTCCTACCTCGTCTCGGTCATGCCCGAGCAGCTGATGGCCGACCTGTCGCTCGACATCAAGCTGCTGTCGCGGCCCACCGCGAGCTTCACACCGACGCTGCGCGACAACCGGCCAGGCGGGCTGCTCATCGAGCACATCGAACGCGAAGCGACTCGACGTTCGTTCCTCGAGCTCACCGGTTCGGAGGCCGAGTACGACGCCTGGCGGGAGTTCTATGCCGACGTCGCCGAGCTGGCCGCGGTCGTAGCACCCACGCTGATGCAGCCGCTGCCCACCGATCGTCAGCTGCGCGACCGGGTCGACCCCGGCATCTGGCGTGACCTGGTCACCAGCCCGCTGGGAGCCACCATCGAGCGCCGCTTCGCCGACGACACCGTGCGTGGTGTCGTGGCGACCGACGCGCTGATCGGCACCTTCGCCTCCATGCACGACGAGTCCCTCATCCAGAACCGGTGCTTCCTCTACCACCTGATCGGCAACGGCACGGGCGAGTGGCGGGTGCCCGTCGGCGGCATGGGCGCCGTCACCGACGCCCTGGCCAAGGCCGCGGTCGAGGCCGGCGTCGAGATCGTCACCGGCGCCGGGGTCAGCGCCATTCGCGCCGACGGCTCCGGCGGTGAGGTCACCTACGACGACGCTTCCGGCACGCACACCAGCACCGGACGTTTCGTGCTGGCCAACGTCGCCCCGTGGGTACTGAAGATCCTCCTCGGCGGCGAGGCCGAGCTGAGCACCAAGCCGCAAGGCTCCCAGCTGAAGATCAACGTGCTGCTCGATCGACTCCCCCGGCTGCGCTCGGGGGTGGACCCGGAGCTGGCCTTCTCCGGGACGCTCCACCTCGGGGAGGACTACTCCCAGGTGGAGGCGGCGTACGCCGACGCGGCCGCCGGGCGGGTGCCCACGACGATGCCGGGCGAGATCTACTGCCACTCCCTCACCGACCCCTCCATCCTGGGCGACGTGCCCGACGGCATGCACACGCTGACCTACTTCGGCCTGCACACCCCGGCCGCTCTCTTCGAGGCCGCACCCGAGACCACCAAGGCGCTCGCCGTGCAGCGCGCCATCGCCTCGATCGACGCCCACCTGGTCGAACCGCTCGCGACCTGCGTGGCCCGCGACGCCGCCGGCAACCTCTGCATCGAGGCCAAGATCCCCCAGGACATCGAGCGCGATCTCGCGATGCCCGGCGGCCACATCTTCCACGGCGACCTCGCCTGGCCCTGGGCTCCGCACCGTTCACGCCTCGAGACCCCGGCCCAGCAGTGGGGCGTGGCGACCGACCTCGAGTCGGTCCTGCTCTGCGGCTCCGGCGCGCGGCGCGGCGGGGCCGTCTCCGGCCTC
The DNA here is from genome assembly GCA_963761285.1 of uncultured Actinomycetota bacterium. Taxonomy (GTDB): domain Bacteria; phylum Actinomycetota; class Actinomycetes; order Propionibacteriales; family Nocardioidaceae; genus Nocardioides. Next base: position 103,335 of record CAVXGJ010000003.1, read on the forward strand.
GGCGGTCACAACGCGGCGCAGGCGGTGCTGGCCTCGCTCTGACTCCGGAGGTTGAGCAGCGAGATGACCCACCACCCAGCCCGATTTCACCCGAGGCGGACCCGCTGGTATGTTTTTGGCCAGCAAGATCACTTGCGGCATTAGCTCAATTGGCAGAGCAGCTGACTCTTAATCAGCGGGTTCGGGGTTCAAGTCCCTGATGCCGTACCGAAGCTGGACAGTTCAGGCCCACCGGGGAGATCCGGTGGGCCTGAACTGTTTTCCGGGCCCGCCACCTGATCTCCACCTGTTCGGGTGAGACCGTGCCATGCTGGAGCGCACGAAGTCGTGAGGCTTGGCACCCGTGCGCCGGGGGCCCGCACTGGCCGCCTGCGTCGAGCACGTCGTCCCCCATCGACCTGGTGCGGGGCCCAGAGCACGAACGAGCGCGGAGCGAGACGTCATGACACACCCACAGACCATCTTGGTCATCGACGACGATCGAGACATCTCCACGGTGTGCCGGCTCTTCCTCGCGCGCGCCGGCTTCGTCGTGCACGAGTCGCCCACCGGGTGGCACGGCATCCACAGCGCGCGCGAGCTCAAGCCCGACGCCATCGTCTTGGACTACATGCTCCCCGACATCGACGGTGTCGGCGTCCTCGGCGAGCTGAGCGCCGACGAGACCACCAAGGACATCCCCGTCCTCATGCTCACCGCCCGCACGCACCGCAAGGACGAGGAAGCCGCCTGGGCCGCCGGGGTGACCGACTTCCTCACCAAGCCCTTCGAGTCCGACGACCTCGTCCAGCGTGTGAAGCGTGCCCTGGGGACGGAGGCGGCCAACGAGCGGGTCCACCGGCGCGACGAGGCGCTGGTGCGCCTCAACGCGGGGGATCAGGAGACGCTGCGGCAGTTCGCCGCGGTCGTCGACGGTGCGCACGACGCGATCATCATCAAGTCGTTGGACGGCACGGTCCGAACCTGGAACGCGGCCGCAGCCAAGCTGTACGGCTGGAGCGCCGAGGAGATGATCGGTCGCTCGATCGACGTGCTCTGCCCCGAGGGCATCTCGCCGGACTTCGAGAAGGCCATCATCGCCGTCGCCGCCGGCGACCCGGTCGAGAGCTTCGAGACCGAGCGCAAGCGCAAGGACGGCAGCCGTTTCACCGTCTCCTTGTCCCTCTCCCCGGTGCGGGACAACCGCGGACACGTGGTCAACATCTCCGCGATCGAGCGTGACGTCACCGACCGCGCTCGCACCGAGGCGCGGTTCCGCGACCTCGTCGAAGCTGCACCGGACGCGATCGTGATCGTCGACGACGGCGGTGTGATCACCCTGGTCAACGCTCAGACGGAGTCGCTGTTCGGCTACGAGCGCGACCGACTGATCGGTCAGCCGATCGAGATCCTCGTCCCGAGACGCTTCCGCGAGCGTCACCCGGCCAACCGTCGCTCCTACGCCCACCGCCCGCGCACCCGGACCATGGGCGCGACCCTGGAGCTGTACGCCCTGCACGCCGACGGTCGCGAGTTCCCCGTCGAGATCTCGCTCTCACCACTGACAGCCGACACCGACGTGACCTACGCAGCCACCATCCGCGACGTCACCCAGCGCAAGGCAGCCGAGTCTAAGTTCCGCGGGCTCCTCGAAGCCGCGCCGGATGCCATCGTCGGCGTCGACTCAGCGGGTCGGATCGTGCTGGTCAACGCCCAGACCGAGGCGCTCTTCGGCTACGCGCGCGAGGAACTCATCGGTCAGCTCGTCGAGGTGCTGGTGCCCGTGGCCCTGCGCACGACACACCCCGCGAGACGCGAGGGCTACTTCGCCGAGCCCAGGACCCGCCAGATGGGCGAGGGCCTCGACCTGGTGGCCCGACGCAAGGACGGGAGCGAGTTCCCGGCCGAGATCTCGCTGTCCTCGATCGAGACCGAGGACGGGATCCTGGTCTCCGCCGCGATCCGCGACGTCACCGAGCGCAAACGCGCCGCCGCCCGCTTCCAGGGACTCGTGGAGGCAGCCCCCGACGCGATGGTGATCCTCGACGAGGACGGACGGATCTCGCTGGTGAACGCCCAGACCGTCAAGCTCTTCGGCTACGAGCGCGAGGAGCTCATCGGCCAGCAGGTCGAGGTCCTGGTCCCGCAGCGCTTCCGCGGCCGGCACCCCAACCACCGCCGCGAGTACAGCGCCAACCCACGGGTGCGTGGCATGGGCACCGAGCTCGACCTCTTCGGGTTGCGCCGCGACGGCACCGAGTTCCCGGTGGAGATCTCGCTGTCGCCCCTCGAGACCGAGTCGGGGGTGAGCATCTCCGCCGCCATCCGCGACGTCACCGACCGCAAACGCGCCGATGAGGCCCAGACGGCGGCGTTCGTCCAGGAGCGGGAGGCCGGCTCGCGGCTCCGCGAGGTCGACCGGCTGCGCACCGACTTCATCTCGACGGTCTCCCACGAGCTGCGCACGCCCCTGACGGCGATCAAGGGCTTCGCGGAGTTCCTCTCCGCGTCGTGGGACGAGACCCCCGAGGCCGACAAGGTCGATCTCGTCAAGCGGATCCTGCTTGCCGGAGTCCGGCTCGACAGCCTCATCCAGGACCTGCTCGACTTCTCCCGCCTCGAGCGCGGCCAGCTCACGATGCGCCCCGTAGAGCTCGATCTGGCACACCTCCTCGGCGAGATGGTCGAGCGGGCCGAGCCGATCCTCGAGGCACACCGCGTCCATCGAGACATCGCCCCGGGGCTCATGCTGTACGCCGACCGGACCGGGATGATCCGGGTCCTGGACAACCTGTTGAGCAACGCGGTGAAGTTCTCGCCTCCAGGCTCGGAGATCGCGTTCACAGCGGCTCGCGACGGCGACCAGATGGTCATCGAGGTGACCGACCAGGGCATGGGGATCAGCGAAGCGGAGCAGGACAAGATCTTCGACCGCTTCTACCGGGTGGCCGAGTCGTCCGGTCGGCCAGGCACCGGCATCGGACTGGCGATCGTCAAGGAGTTCGTCGAGGCCCAGGGTGGATCGATCTCGTTGCGCTCGGAGCCCGGCCAGGGCAGCACCTTCGTGGTGCGGGTGCCAACCCACGACTGAGGCACTCGTGCAGACAGGCGGGGCCCTTCCCGAACACTGCCGGGAAGGGCCCCACTGCAGGCACCCAGCTGAGCGCGGGGCTCTCAGCTGGCGCGCAGGATCAGCCCCCGCAGCACGTCACCGTCGACCTCCCAAGAGAACTCGGACGAGTCGGCGGTCTGCTGAGCAGGGACCTGGTCACTCGTCGCGGCGACGACGGCGGCCAGGTCGGTGATGAGGTCCTGCTCCGGGGGGAGGGGGGTGTCCATGTCCTCGACCCTGCCACCGCCTCGGCGGCCGCACCAGGCTCCGGTGCGCCAAATGGCCGTCCGGTCGTCGGAACCACCCGTCCGGGTCAGTGGCGGCGCACACTCCTGCGCTTCCGACCGGGTCAGGCGTTGGCCCGCACGAGCTCAACGATGCGGCGGGCCAGCTCGGGTCCACAGTCCTCCTGCACGAAGTGGCTGCCGTCGAGCCGGGCGTGCGGCTGTCCGGCGGCGCCGGGCACGTGCGCCTGCAGCGGCCGGTCGCCCTTGCCGAGGATCGGGTCCTTGCTGCCGAACAGGGTCAGGAACGGTCGGCCGTAGCCACCGAGGCCCGCCCAGGCCCGCTTGTTGTCGGGCATTGCCGGGTCGTCGCTGCTGGTCGGCACGAGGCGCGGGAAGGCCCGCGCCCCGGCCAGGTGGCGGCGGCTCGGGAAGGGCGCGTCGTACGCCGCCCGCTCGGCCTTGCTCAGTCGCCGCGCGGTCCCGATGTCGACGATGCGCCCGACCGGGAAGAGCGGCGAGAAGCGGGCGAAGGTGCGCCAGGCGCGGAACGCCAGGTTGTCGGAGATCTGGCCGGCCGGCAGGAACCCGTTGCCGACCACGATGGCAGCGAAGCGGTCGGGGTCGAGCCCGGCGATGCGCAGCCCGATCAGCGAGCCCCAGTCCTGGCAGAACAGGGTGATGTCGCGCAGGTCGAGGTGGTCGAGCAGCTCGGTGCACCCACCCGACGTGGCGCGCGTAGGAGTAGTCGTCGAGCGCGGCCGGCTTGTCGGAGCGACCGAAGCCGATCAGGTCGGGGACGACGACGCGCAGACCGGCGTCGACGACGGGGCCGATCATCTGGCGGTAGAGGTAGCCCCAGGTCGGCTCGCCGTGCAGCATCAGCACCACCGGCGCATCGCGCGGCCCCTCGTCGACGTAGGCCATCCGCAACCCGTCGGCCAGCTCGGCGTACTGCGGCGACCACGGGAAGTCGTCGAGGTGGGCGAAACGGTCGTCAGGGGTGCGCAGGATCTCCACGCCGCCACGCTAGCGGCGGCGGGCGCACGATCCGACCGGCGTCCACGCCGCCCGGTCGCTCGTCTAGACTTCGTTGCCTGATGCAACCAATCTCGCGGTCCGGGCCGCGACGCCACGCCGCCAGCAGCGCATCACCTTCGCGGTCCTCGCCGTCTCGGTGTCGGCCTTCGCGCTGCTGCAGTCGCTGATCGTGCCGGTGCTGCCGACGATCCAGGCCGAGTACGCCACCGACCAGGCCACCGTCACCTGGGTGCTCACCGGCTACCTGCTGTCGGCCTCGATCGCGACCCCGATCCTCGGGCCGGGTCGGCGACGCGGTCGGCAAGAAGAAGGTGCTCGTCGCGACCCTGGTGCATGCTGGCGCTCGGGTCGCTGCTGGCGGCGCTCGCGCCCATCGGTCGGCTGGCTGATCGTGGCGCGGGTGGTGCAGGGACTCGGCGGCGGGGTGCTGCCGCTGTCGTTCGGGATCATCCGCGACGAGTTCGACGACCGGGTCACCGGCGCGCTCAGCGTCATCGCCTCGCTGACCGCGGTCGGGTTCGGGTTCGGGATCGTCATCGCCGGCCCGATCGTCGACGTGCTCGGCTACCACTGGCTGTTCTGGCTGCCGATGATCGTCGACTGTCGCTCGCCGCGCTCGCCGCCTTCGCTGCTCGTGCCCGAGTCGCCGGAGCCGCACCCCGGGAGGCGTGCCGCTGCTGCCGGCGCTCCCGCTCGCGATCACGCTCGTGGCGCTGCTGCTCGCCGTCAGCCAGGGCAACAAGTGGGGCTGGGGCTCCCCCGCCGTCCTGGGCCTGCTGGCCACGGCCGTCGTGGTCGGCGCCGTGTGGGTGCGGGTCGAGACGACGGTCGCGGTGCCGATGATCGACATGCGGATGATGCGGCTGCGCGGCGTCTGGACCACCAACCTGGTGGCCTTCTTCGTCGGCTTCGGCACCTTCGCCTCCTTCGGCTTCCTGCCCCAGCTGCTGCAGACCCCGCCGTCGGCCGGCTACGGCTTCGACGCCTCGATCAGCGAGTCCGGCCACCTGCTGCTGCCGAGCGCGCTGGCGAGCTTCCTCGTCGGCTTCACCACCGCGCGCCTCATCCGCCGGTTCGGCGCGCGGCGGATCATCACGACCGGCACCCTGATCAGCGGCTGCGCCTTCGCCTCGGTCGCGTTCTTCCACGACGAGAAGTGGCAGCTCTACGCCGCCACCACGACCCAGGGCCTCGGCTCCGGGCTGGTCTTCTCCTCCCTGGCCGGGGTCGTCATCGCCAGCGTGCCGCGGGAGCAGACCGGGGTGGCCAGCGGGATGAACGCCAACATCCGCACCATCGGCGGCTCGATGGGCTCGGCCGTCGATGGCCGGGGTGCTGACGGCGTCGGTCGGCCCGGCCGGCTTCCCGCTCGAGCGCGGCTACACGATCGGCTTCGCCTGCTCGCCGTGGGCATGCTCGCCGCGGCCGTGGCGGCGGCGTACCTCCCCGACACCCACGGCTCCGGCACCCGCTCGGCGCTGGCCGACGCCGACAACGCCGAGCTCGGCTACCTCCCGGCCGCCCCCGCGCCCCAGTAGCAACCGGAGGCTGAGCAGCGAGCGCCAGCGAGCGTCGACGAAGCCCGGTGACGGTGGCTGCGGTCTGCACTCACCTCACCGGGCTTCGTCGACGTCCTCGCCCAGGGGCTCGGACCGCTCAGCCTCCGGACGCGATCGGCTAGTTGTGCAGGCGGACCGTCCGCACGAGCTTCTTGTTGATCTGCTTGTTGGTCCAGGCGAAACGCACCCACTTGCCCTTCGAGAACAGCCGCGTCTGGTCGATCGCGTACGGCGACGCCGGGTCCTCGTCCTGGCTGTAGGTCAGGATCGTGCGAGGCGAGAGCCGGCCCTTCTTCAGGAACGCGATCGACTGGATGTGCGAGGACCCGTAGGTCACCGAGCGGTAGCGGTCGAGGTTGGTGACCGGGCCCCGCGAGGCCAGCGCGTTGGCGTTTCCGGCCTTGTCGCCGGTGCCGCCGCCGAGACCGATGGGCGGCGCGCCCGGGTCGCCGGCGACCTGGAGCTCGCCCCAGGCCTTGTCGAACGGGATCTTGCGATCACGCAGCGAGTCGATGGCATCCTGCATCGCCGAGATCACCCGCGGGCTGTTGGTGTTGAGGTCGCGCGGAGTGTTGAGCGGGTCCGCGACACTGAACTGCGTGCGCCAGAGCTCGTTGTCGGCAGGCATCCGGGCGATGAACTCCTCGAAGATGTGCGTCCCGACCGAGGTCGTCTCCGAGCGGCCGTCCCAGGCCTTCAGCACCGCGCAGGCCTCCGTCTCACCGGTGGAGTCGCAGACATCGTCCAGCGCACCGTCCTCCCGCATCACCTCGGCCGCGCGCAGCCGGTTGGCGTGCTCGTGGGAGGCCAGCGAGCGCGGGGTCTCCTTGCGCTTGCCCTTCAACCGGTCGATGACGTACTGCGAGACCATGCGGGTGCGCATCGTGCGCTTGCACTGCTCGCAGCCGATGATCGTGGCGAAGCCTTCGAGCCGCTCAGCGGGGTTGGGCAGCCAGTAGGAGTCGTTGGCGTTGATCACCCAGTCGCGGCGGACCGTCGAAGGCAGGTTGGCCGGGCCGAAGATCCCCGGGCGCTGGGCGTCGGCGTCGTCGCCCCAAGCGCAGCTGCCGTCAGCCTTGGTGCCGTCGAGACCGGGCAGGCCGGCGAGCTCGTCGAGCAACGCGCCGACCGGGGTCAGGCAGCGGTTCTTCATCTCGTTGGACACGTTGGGCACGACCGAGTGGTCGGCATACAGCGCGTTGCCCTTGCGGTCGGCGGCGGTCGTGTTGACCCACGGCATCCCACCGGCGGCGTCCTGGCGGCGAAGCAGGTCGCGCACGTTCTTCGCCTTGCCCATCTGCAGGAACGTGTCGATGGTGCGCAGGTGCTCGGCGTTGGCGTCGCGGATGGCCCACACGCTGGTCGCCGACCAGGGCGTGAAGGTGGCCGGGGAGTCGAAGACGTAGCCCTGCGGGGTGCGGTAGAGGTCCTCGGACACGGTGCCCAGCTTGCCGTTGGCCTTCTTGACCGTCACCTCCACGGTGCGGTGCTCGAGCTCCTGCGGGCCCGCCTCGGTGACGTAGGTCGTGGGCCCGACGAGCTTGTACTCGTAGGGCGTGAAGCGGTAGGCCGTCGAGACGGTGTGGCTCCAGGCGACGTTGTTGTTGAAGCCGATGTTGACCACCGGCGAGCCGACCAGCGAGGCGCCGGCGACGTCGTACTTGCCCGGGATCGTGAGGTGCTGCTGGGTGAAGTGGTAGCGCCCGAACCACGGGAAGTGCGGGTTGCCGAGCAGCATCCCCTTGCCGGTCGACGTCTCGCCGCCACCGATCGCGGTGGCGTTGGAGCCGAACGGGCTCTCCGGGTCCTTGCCGAGGGCCTTCAGGAGCGCATCGCGGTCGGCGGCGTCGTACGACGAGGCCTTCAGCGGTATGTCGGGCAGGCCCGGGTCGTCGGGCGAGGGCGGGTCGGCGTCGACGATCTCCTTGACGAAGACCCCCGCCGAGGCGAGCAGGTTGGCGAGGTAGACGCCGTACCAGACATCGATCGGCTTGGCGTCGGGCTTGAGGTAGCCGTCGCCCTTGCAGTCGGGGTCGGTCACCTTGTTGGTGCGCAGCCACTTGTTGATGCCCGCGACGTAGCCCTTGACCATGGCCTTGGCCTCGCGCTCGGGGCCGGCCTTGGACTTCAGCAGCTTCTCGACGACCCGGCGGTTGTGCAGGTCGGTGACGAACGCGTCGACCTGCAGGTTGGAGGCGTTGAGCGTCACGTAGTCGGTGTAGGTGCCGTCAGGGCCGAACCAGCGCGAGCGCTCGCCGCGGCCGGTGACCAGGGTGTCGGCGAGCGTGCAGATCGTCGACTGGGCGGCGCCGTAGCCGCTGCCGAAGCCGAGCGAGCCGAAGTTCTTCGCCGTGATGTGCGGGATGCCGTGCTCGGTGTAGCGGACGGTCGCGTCGTAGCGCTTTGTGCCCTTCGGCTTGGCCTTCAGGGCCAGCGGCGACTGGGTCTGGGCTCGGGTCTGGACGGGGGGCTGGGTGTGGACCGGGGTCGTGGCCGTCGCCGTGCTCGTCGGCAGCGAGGCTGCGACGGGCACGAGCGAGCAGGCGACGACCAGGGCGGTCAGTCTGCGCATGCCTCTACAACTACGGACTGTGACGTCGGTTACGGCGTCCAGCCGCCACCGGAGGCTGAGCAGCGAGCGCCAGCGAGCGTCGACGAAGCCCCGTGACCGACCCACCCGCGTCGGGAACGGTCGGCGTACGGCCTGCGGGGGCTTCGTCGACGTCCTCGCCCAGGGGCTCGGACTGCTCAGCCTCCGGGCGCCGGAGGCTGAGCAGCGAGCGCCAGCGAGCGTCGACGAAGCCCCGCGACCGACCCACCCGCGTCGGGAACGGTCGGCGTACGGCCTGCGGGGGCTTCGTCGACGTCCTCGCCCAGGGGCTCGGACTGCTCAGCCTCCGGGCACCGGAGGCTGAGCAGCGAGCGCCAGCGAGCGTCGACGAAGCCCCGCGACCGACCCACCCGCGTCGGGAACGGTCGGCGTACGGCCTGCGGGGGCTTCGTCGACGTCCTCGCCCAGGGGCTCGGACTGCTCAGCCTCCGGGCGCTGGAGGCTGAGCAGCGAGCGCCAGCGAGCGTCGACGAAGCCCCGTGACCGACCCACCCGCGTCGGGAACGGTCGGCGTACGGCCTGCGGGGGCTTCGTCGACGTCCTCGCCCAGGGGCTCGGACTGCTCAGCCTCCGGGGGCTCGGACTGCTCAGCCTCCGGAGCTACAGGTAGAGCCCGGCGGACTCGTCGGCGAGCCTGTCGGCGGCCACAGCGTGCACGTCGCGCTCGCGCATCACGACGTAGACCTCGGCGTTGACCTCGACCTCGGCCTTGTCCTCGGGGTCGAAGAGCACCCGGTCGCCGACCTCGACGGCGCGGGCGTGGGGGCCGACGGCGGCGACCCTGGCCCAGGCGAGCCGTCGAGCACCCATCGCGGCCGTCGCCGGGATCACGATGCCGCCCGAGGAGCGGCGCTCACCGGCCTCGGCGTCGAGGTCGCACAGGATGCGGTCGTGCAGCATCTTGATGGGGTGCTTGTCCGCCATCGTCAGTGCTAGTTGGTGATCTTGCGGATCACGACGAAGAGCACGATCGTGCCGACCACGCCGCCGACGGTCTTGAGGATGTTGTCGGTGCGAGGCTCGCCGGTCGTCGCGTCGACGTAGTGGCCCTTGATCGCGGCGATCTCGCGGCTCACGATCGTCTTGGGCGAGGAACGGTAGAGCAGCTGGTCGATCGTGGTGGCGAGTCGCTCACGCGTCTCCTCGATCTCACGGGCGAGGTCGTCTGCTTGGTTGCTCACGCGCGCAGGCTATCAATCACCGCTGGACGGCTGCGGCACCGCGGTCCGCGGATCGAACCCGAAGGGCAGCTCGAGGCGGTGGCGGCGCATGAGCGCCTCGTCGGTCAGCACGTCGTACGTCGTCCCGTCGGCCACGACGTGCCCGTCGCTGAGGACGACCGAGCGTGGGCACAGCTCGAGGGCGTAGGGCAGGTCGTGGGTGACCATCAGGACCGTCACGTCGAGCGAGCGCAGGATGTCGGCCAGCTCGCGGCGCGAGGCGGGGTCGAGGTTGGAGGACGGCTCGTCGAGCACCAGGATCTCGGGCTCCATCGCCAGGACCGTGGCCACCGCGACGCGGCGCCGCTGCCCGAAGGAGAGGTGGTGCGGCGGGCGGTCGGCGAAGTCGGCCATCCCGACCAGGTCGAGGGCGGACATGACCCGCTTCTCGAGGGCGGCGCCCTTGAGTCCGAGGTTGGCCGGCCCGAAGCCGACGTCGGCGCGCACGCTGCCCATGAAGAGCTGGTCGTCAGGGTCCTGGAACACGACCCCCACCCGTCGGCGGATCTCCTGCAGGTGTTCCTTCGCTACCGGCATTCCGCTGACGCTCACCGACCCAGCGCCGGCGGTGAGGATGCCGTTGAGGTGGAGCACGAGGGTCGTCTTGCCGGCCCCGTTGGGACCGAGGAGGGCGACCCGCTCCCCCTGGTGGACGTGCAGGTCGACCCCGGCGAGGGCCTGGTGGCCGTCGGGGTAGGCGTAGGCGAGGCCACGGACCTCGAGGACGGGGGTGCTCATCCGGGCATCTTCCCGGTGTAGCCGCGCGACAGCATCGCCAGGTGCACACGCTCACCGCGTTCGTAGGAGCGGATGAACAGCGCGCCGAACGACTTCGCGATCACCGGCCAGTGGCGCGGGTTGCGCGCCTCGAAGCCGCGCGCGGTGCGAGCCACGTGCATCCGGCGGAGCTCCTCGGTCACCACCGCGAGATAGCGGATCATGAACCCCATGATCTGCACGATCAGCTCGGGCACGCGGAGCCGCTCGAGGCCCTTGAGCAACGCTTGCGGCTCTGTGGTCGCGGCCAGGGTCAGGCTGGCGACCACCCCGAGGGTGGCGGTGGCGAGGAGACCGAAGGCAGCGAGCAGCCCGGACTCGGACACGCTCAGGCCGAGAACCTCGATCCGGGGTCCGCGCGAGATGAACGGCAGCACGAGGGCGAAGACGACGATCGGCACCTCGATGATCATCCGCTTGACGATGTAGAGCGGGGGCACTCGGGAGAGCGCGATGATCGAGACCAGCACGAGCAGGTAGACCCCGAAGGCAGCGAACCAGTCGTCGGGGGTCGCCACGACGCCGATCATGAACACCAGTAGGGCCAGCACCTTGAGGTGCGCCGGTGCGCGGTGCACCACGGAATGGCCGTGGAAGTGCAGCAGGTGCCCGTGCTCACCGCCCATGCTCAGGCCGAACCCGGCGCGGTGGTGCGATCGTGGTCAGGCGTACGACGGGCCACGACGTAGGCGATGCCGCTGCCGAGCACGAGCACCAGCAGCACCCCGACGACACCGGCCACTCCGACCGAGGCGCGCTCGTCGTCGACGAAGCCGGCTTCGTAGTCGGCCAGCGCCCCGTCGCTCGTCGCACTGTCCTCAGCGGTGCTGCTGAAACCCTGGTCCTCGGCGACGCTCTCGAGTCCGTCAGGGCTGCCGGAGGCGTAGAAGCTGACCACTCCCGCGAGCAGCAGCGAGACCGCGAAGATCCCGAGGAACAAGATCTTGGTGCTCGCATGCTCGCGCAGGCTCGACCTCATGCCGAGACCTCCGCTCCACCGCGGATCTCGAGCGTGCGCTGGGTCAGGACCCGCCGAGCGCCGTACACGAGATCGGGGCGGACCGCGATGATGCTGCCGACGGCGAGGAAGGTGATCGCGGCCTCGCCGACACCGATGAGCACGTGCACCCCGAGCATCGCGGTCGCCAGGCCGCTGATCGAGATGTCGGCCGTGCCGCCGACGGCGTAGAGGCCGACGAAGACCAAGGACGCCACCGGCACGCTGAGCAGAGCGCCGACAGCGGCGCTGATGGGGACCGCGGCCGTCGTCTTCGGCAGCACCATCTGAAGACCGCGGAAGACGAACCAGCCGATGACCACGGTGGACAGGCCCATCAGCACCACGTTGGTGCCGAGTGCGGTGATGCCACCGTCAGCGAAGAGGAGTGCCTGGACGATGAGCACCGTGCTGACGCAGATCACGCCGGTCCAAGGACCGACCAGGACAGCGGCGATCGCGCCGCCCATCAAGTGGCCGCTGACCCCGGGTGCGACCGGGAAGTTGAGCATCTGGGTCGCGAAGACGAACGCGGCAACCAGGCCCACGAGAGGAGCGGTGCGATCGTCGAGCTCGCCGCGAGCCTTGCGCAGGGCGACGCCGACGACCGTCGCTGCGGCGACACCTGTTGCCACCGAGGTCGGTGCGTCGAAGAATCCGTCAGGCACGTGCATGTGCGCCTCCCTGAAGGGCTGGGTCCTGGGTCGGTACGTTGGGTGCTGGAAAGCGGTGGGTCGCCTGTTGACGACCCTACGCTGTTGCAAGACGTTCGCAACAACCCCTCGTTCCGGATTGGAGCCACTTCCTTGAGCACCGCTTCTCGGCTGTCGCCCGGCGACACCGCCCCCGACTTCACCCTCACCGACGACACCGGAGCGGAGGTCTCACTGGCCGGATTCCGCGGCCGCAAGGTCGTCGTCTACTTCTATCCAGCCGCCATGACACCGGGCTGCACGAAGCAGGCCTGCGACTTCAGCGAGTCCCTCGGCTCTCTCAAGGCGGAGGGCTACGAGGTGCTCGGCATCTCGCCGGACAAGCCGGAGAAGCTCGCGAAGTTCCGCGAGAAGGAGGGCCTGACCATCACCCTGCTCTCTGACCCCGACAAGGCCGTGATGAACGCCTACTCGGCGTTCGGCGAGAAGTCGATGTACGGCAAGACGGTGCAAGGCGTGATCCGCTCGACCTTCGTGGTCGACGAGCAGGGCGCGATCGAGGTGGCGCAGTACAACGTCAAGGCGACCGGTCACGTCGCCAAGCTGAGGCGAGACCTCGGTCTCGACGACTGAGCCGAGGCTGCCGGTGATCGCGTCGACGTCAGCGCGGGTGCTCTTCGTGCACGTGCAGAAAACGGGCGGCACGTCCGTGACCCACCTCCTGCTCGACTCGCTCGGCGACGCCCGCCGCTGCCACGACCTGCCCGGAGGCAAGCACGCGACGATGGCGACCGCCCTGGGGACACGTCCGGAGTTCGCGGACTACTTCGTCTGCGGCTTCGTACGCAATCCGTGGGCGCGGATGTGGTCCTGGCACAGCATGGTGATGCGGCGCGCGGCCGCGGCACCTCACCGGCTGGAGAAGAACCCGTTCTGGAAGGAGGTCGCCATGAACTACTCGGACTTCGAGAGCTTCGTCCTGCGAGGTCCCGACCAGCTCCCCCGCTTGCGTGTGGCGCAGTTGGACTATCTGCGCACCGAGGACCGCGAAGCCGACTTCATCGGCCGGACCGAGACGCTCCAGAGCGACATCGCCGTGCTGGCAGAGCGCCTCGGCCTGCCGGTCGTCGCTGAGCTGCCGCAGAGCAACGCGGGACCGCCGACGACTTACCAGGATCACTACAGCGACGCCATGCGCGAGCGGGTGGCCGAGCTCTTCGCCCTGGACGTCGGGCGGTTCGACTACACATTCTGACGATCCCTAGACTGCGGACATCTCCACGAGTGATCGTCGGGCCGAAGTGGTGGAATTGGCAGACACGCAGGATTTAGGATCCTGTGCTCTAGGGCGTGCGGGTTCAAGTCCCGCCTTCGGCACCCTGCGGACGCTGCAGCGACCTGGGTCAGGCGTCGCCGACCCCGGTGAGCATCAGCCAGGGCATGAGCACGATCAGCAGCGCGGCAAGCGTCAGGTAGGCCAGCATGCCCGGCACCGAGAGGCGCCCCGCTCCCCAACCGAGGGTCACGATGGTCGCCACTGCCGCTCCGAGCGTCAGCACCGCGAGGACGATTGCCATCCCGACCTGGGGCGTCCCGACCCCACCCGCTGCCACCAGCGCGACGACGCCGAGGAACGCCGTCACCGGGGCCAGCACTGCCACGATGATGAGGGCGAGGCCTGCCTGGGCGCCTGATGAGAACCTCGGGGCCCCGTCGTCGACGTGCGGCATCGCCAGGGGTCGGCGCTCAGCGGTCATGCCCCTCCAACGACGGCGCTCCCGCAGGGCTACGCAGAGGGGTGGTCATGAGACCGGCGCATACTGGGGAGGTGAGTGAGCAGAACCCTTGGGGCCGGCCCCCGCCGCCCTCGTCGGGGCCTCCACCGGGACCACCAACGGGTTGGACTCCCCCACCGCGCAAGCGCAGCGCGGCAGCCGTCGTCGCTGTGGTGGGCGCAGCGTTGGTCGCGGTCATCGCTGTCGTCGTCACCGTCGTGGCGCTGTCCGGCAACGATTCCGACGACCCAGCGGGGGTCGGAGCCAGCACTGCTGCGCCGGGCGACCCATCAGGTGACCCGTCCAGTGACGCGTCCGACGGTCCGACCGTCGCCGCCTCCAGCGAGCCCGCGTCCGCGGTCCCCGACGACGCGATCCTCGGACAGGGCTACTACTTCGAGCTGCCCGGCATCGGCTGGCAGGACGCCATCGACGAGACCAGGTCGAGCGGCCTCGGGGCCACCCTCGACTCGATCATCATCCTGGGCGATTCACTCGACGTCGCCCAGAGCAACATCCTTGTCGAGGCGCTGACAGCAGGTGGCGCCGCGGACCTCGAAGCACTCGAGGAGCAGTGGAAACGCAACCTCAGCGGCGTCGACGGCGCTGTGCCCGACGACCTTCCCGACATCACGATCGACGGCGAGCGTGCGATCGGGGTGCGCTTCACCGACCGTGAGAACGTCAACGGCCTCCTCATCGACCAGGTTGCCTACCTTGCCCTGCACGACGGCAACCAGTTCTCCGTAGCGCTCAGCCTGCCCTCCGCCGACGACACCGTCTCGGAAGCCGACTTCGAGAAGGTCCTCGCTTCCTGGACCTGGACCGACTGACGCCCACTGGCACGTCACCGGGCTTCGTCGACGCTCGCTGGCGCTCGCTGCTCAGCCTCCGGTGCAGCACGTCACCGGGCTTCGTCGACGCTCGCTGCTCAGCCTCCGGTGTCGTCGGCGAGGAGCGCCGGCAGCTGGGGCGCCAGCGTGCGCAGGGCGTGCCCTCGGTGAGAGATGGCGTCCTTGTCCGCACGTGACAGCTCGGCGGTGGTGAGTCCCGGGCGGTCGTCGGCGACGAAGACGACGTCGTAGCCGAACCCGCCGTCCCCACGCACCTCGCGCAGGATCGTGCCGTCCATCCGGCCCTCGACGACCAGCTCACGCCCCTCGGGCGTCACGACGGCGACCGCACAGACGAAGTGCGCCCCGCGACGTTCGTCGGGCACATCGGCGAGCTGGGCGAGCAGGAGCTCGTTGTTGCGGGCGTCATCCTTCGGGGGGCCCGACCACCGCGCCGACAGCACTCCCGGCATGCCGTTGAGCGCGTCGACGCACAGGCCGCTGTCGTCGGCCACGGTCGGCAGACCGGTCGCCGCAAGGCCGGCCCGCGCCTTGATCAACGCGTTGCCGGCAAACGTCGGGTGGTCCTCGACCGGCTCGTCGTAGGCCGGCACACCGTCGAGGCCGACGACCTCCACGCCGCCAAGGTGCTCGCCGAGGATGCGCTCCATCTCGGCGATCTTCTTGGCGTTGCGCGAGGCCAGGTGCAGGCGGCCGACCGACTCCGTGCTCACGCGCCGAGGGACTCCTGCTGCAGGCGGGTGAGGTCGGCGCAGCCCTTCTCGGCCAGGTTCAGCAGGGCGTCGAGCTCGGCGCGGTCGAAGGCTGCGCCCTCGGCGGTGCCCTGCACCTCGACGAACTGACCGGCGCCGGTCATCACGACGTTCATGTCGGTCTCGGCGCGCACGTCCTCGACGTAGGGGAGGTCGAGGCGCGGGATGCCGTCGATGATCCCGACGCTGATCGCGGCGACCGAGCCGGTCAGGGCGCCGGAGACCCCGAGGGACGCGCAGGCGTCGACGAGGGCGACGTAGGCCCCCGTGATCGCGGCGGTGCGGGTGCCGCCATCGGCCTGGAGCACGTCGCAGTCGAGCTGGATCGTGTTCTCCCCCATCGCCTCGTAGTCGATGACTGCACGCAGCGAGCGACCGATGAGCCGGCTGATCTCGTGGGTGCGGCCACCGATGCGGCCCTTGACCGACTCGCGGTCGGAGCGGGTGTGGGTCGCAGCCGGCAGCATGGCGTACTCCGCTGTCACCCAGCCCAGCCCGGAGCCCTTGCGCCACCGCGGCACGCCCGGCGAGGCCGAGGCCGCGCAGAGCACGCGGGTCTTGCCGAACTCCACCAGCACGGAGCCGGCGGCGTGGTCGAGCCAGTTGCGGGTGATGGTGACCGGGCGGAGCTCGTCGTCGGCTCGGCCGTCCTCGCGTGAAGTCATGGCCACGACCCTAGGCGCTGGCCGACGGCGGGCCGAACCCGTGGGCCTCCTTGCTGGTCCGGTCGGCGACGGCGATACTCACCCCGACGGTCGCCGCCTCGGCCCCACCCGTCCATCACCGCACCCGGGAGGCCCACGTGAGCACGCGCGACCTCCAGCACGAGCTCGAGCAGGCCGACCTCGCCATGCGCGACGGGGCGTACGTCGCAGCGGTGGTGCCGGCGCTGGCACGACTGCTGAAGCTGTAGTTCCGCAGCGAGGTCCGCGGCATGGGGCGGTGCCGGCCGAGGGAGGCGCGCTCCTCGTGTCCAACCACTCCGGCGGGCTGGTCTCGATGGACGTGCCGATCATCGCGGCCGCCTTCGTCGAGGAGTTCGGCGCCGACCGGCCGCTCTACGTGCCTGCCCACGACCTTTCCTCCGCGCGCCGCCGGCCCCCTGCTCCGGCGGTGCGGCTTCATGGCGACCGGCCGCACCGACGCCGCCGCGATCCTGGACGCCGGCGCCGTCGCCGTCGTCTTCCCCGGCGGCGGGCACGACCGCTTCCGGCCCTCCTCGGCCGCCAACACCATCGACTTCGCCGGTCGCACCGACTACGTGCGGATGGCGGTGCGCAGCGGCGTCCCGGTCGTGCCGGTGGTGAGCATCGGCGGCCAGGAGGGCCAGCTGCACCTGGGCCGCGGCGAACGGCCTCGCCGGGCTGCTGCGTCGCGGCTCGCGCTTCCGGGCCCCCTACGTGCCGCTCTCCTTCGGCTTCCCGTTCGGCTTGTCGGCGGCTTTCCCGCCGAACCTGCCGTTGCCGACGAAGATCGTGACCCAGGTGCTCGCCCCGATCGACCTCGCAGCGGAGTTCGGCGAGGACCCCGACGTCACCGTCGTGGATGCCGAGATCAGGGCGCGGATGCAGAGCGCCCTCGACGACCTGGCCCGGGCCCGTCGTTTCCCGGTGCTCGGCTGAGCCGGGCTACTTCACCTCGGCGCGCAGGATCCGCAGCACCCCCAGGGTCAGCGGGAGCCCCAGCCACAGCGCGCCGGCGGTGAGCAGGTGCGCCCACTCCGAGCCCGAGACCGAGAGGTCGTAGAGCGGGCCCTGGGCGAACTCGAAGTCGATCCACGGCCGGACGTCGGCGAAGGACTCGAAGTTGGCGGCGAGCACCCCGAACACCGACACCGGGATGGCCCGGTAGGCGACGAACACCACGATCGCCGCCGGGGTGTTGAGCAGCAGGCAGGCCAGCGCGAAGCCCAGGCTCATCGCGAGGACCTGGGTGATGAGGAACCCGCCGAGGAACCGCCCGCCGAGGTCGAAGGACGTCAGGTCGGGCTGCACGATCTGGCAGATCAGCGCGCAGAACAGCCCGACCACGACGGCGATGACGACCGCGACGAGCGTGAGCACGACCCCGGTGAGGTACTTCGCCAGCATCACCCGCGACGCGCCGCGGCTCGAGGGCGAAGGTGACCATGGCGGTGCGCTGGGTCCACTCGCTGGTGACGAGCATGATCGCCAGCACCGGCAGCACGACGGCGGTGATGTAGCTGGCGAAGACCGCGTAGTCGCCCCGCCGTCGACTCCCGTCCTGGATGAGCACGATCAGCAGCAGGCCACCCTCGACGATGACGATCAGGATCGCGATCGCGGCCACCAGCCAGAAGCTGGCGAGGGTGTTGACCGCCTTGCGCAGCTCGACCTGCACCAGCCGCATGCAGCGGGGTCGGGGCGGTGCTGGCTGACGTCGAGCTGCGGCGTGGCGTAGGTGCTCATCGCGGGGCTCCTCGGTAGTGGTCCGGGTGAGCGGTGGCGGCGGTCGGTCGGGGGCGGCGGCGCGAAACCGGGCGGCCCGTGGCGGCGCCGCCTCGCGCTGGGTGTCGGAGGTGAGCTCGAGGAACAGGTCCTCGAGACCGCCCTCGACCGAGCGGAGGTCGGTCAGGACGACCTGGTGCTCGGCCGCGAGCCGACCGACGTCGACGCTCGCGCACTGCGCGGTGATGCCGTCGGGGCCGCGGGTCACCGCGATCCCGCGCTGGCGGAGCAGCGCGGCGAGCCGGTCGTCGTCGAGCGAGGCGACCGTCGTCGTGGCGGCTCGCCCCGGTCGACGCCGCTGCGTCTCGAGCAGCGTCGACTTGTCGCCCTGCGCCACGATCCGACCCCGACCGATGAGGATCATCTCGTCGGCGATCAGCTCGACCTCGTTGAGCAGGTGGCTCGAGAGCAGCACCGTGCCGCCGCGGTCGGCGTAGCCCTTGAGCAGCCCGCGCATCCAGCGGATGCCGGCGGGGTCGAGGCCGTTGGCCGGCTCGTCGAGGATCAGCACCTGCGGGTCGCCCAGCAGCGCGTGCGCGATGCCGAGGCGCTGCTTCATGCCGAGGGAGTAGTGGCGCAGCCGGCGCGTGGACTCCTCGCCGGTGAGCGAGACCAGGTGGAGCATCTCGTCGACGCGCGACTTCGGCAGCCCCATGCTCTGCGCGCCGAGGGTGAGGATCTCGCGCCCGGTGCGGCCGCCGTGCTGGGCGCCGGCGTCGAGCAGCACGCCCACGTGGCGCCCGGGGTTGGGCAGGTCCTGGTAGCGGTGGCCGCCGATGGTGGCGCTGCCCGCGGTGGCCGCGGTCAGGCCGACCAGGATCCGCATCGTGGTCGTCTTGCCGGCGCCGTTGGGCCCGAGGAAGCCGGTCACCCGACCGGGGCGGCAGGCGAAGCTGACGTCGTCGACGGCGGTGAAGCTCGCCGTAGCGCCGGGACTGAGGTGCTCGACGGTGATCATGGCCGACACTCTGCCGCACGGCGGCGCCTCAGACCTCGTAGACCGCGCCCGCTCGCAGGCCGAGCTCGACCGGTCCGGAGTACGCCGTGCGCGCCTCGGCCACCATCGCGTCGCGGTCGAACCACGGCGGCACGTGGGTCAGGACCAGCCGACCGGCCTGCGCGCGGGCCGCGACCGAGCCGGCGTCGACGCCGGTGAGGTGGATGCCGGGCGGGTTGTCGTCGATCTCGCGGAACGACGCCTCGCACAGCAGCAGCCGCACGTTGGCGGCGACCTGGTCGAGGCCCTCGCACGGGGCGGTGTCGCCGCTGTAGCCCAGCGTCGAGCCGCCGGCGGTGATCCGCAGCCCGTAGGCCTCGATCGGGTGCTCGACCGGGATCGGCACGATGCTGAACGGCCCGATGCGTGAACGGCCCGTCGTAGGTGCGGAAGTCGAACTCCTCGGTCATGCCCGGGTCGAGCGGCAGCTCGTAGGCGCGCGCGACGCGGTCGCCGGTGCCGGACGGGACCCCACACCGGGATCCGCGGCTGCGCGCCGGTCGGGTGGTACTTGCGCATCACGTAGTAGCCGCACAGGTCGAGGCAGTGGTCGGCGTGGTGGTGGCTGATCAGCACCGCGTCGATCGATGAGCGGGTCGACGTAGCGGTGCAGCTGACCCAGGGCGCCGTTGCCGAGGTCGAGCAGGATGCGCCACGTGCGCTTGTCGCTCGCCGTCGCCGACGTCGGCTCTCGAGCAGGTAGCAGCTCGCGGGCGAGTCGGGCCCCGGGTAGGACCCCGAGCAGCCGACGATCGTGAGCCTCACAGATGTCCTCCTCGGTAGGCCCGGCGAACTGGGTGGCCGCCACCATCTCAGGTCCGAGGAAGCGGCGGCCGATGGTCTCGAACTCGGCCGGCGAGCCGGTCGTGACGAAGCGGTACGTCGGCTCGCCGCCGTCGTCGCGCATCAGGCCGGTGTCGGCGAGCATCCGGTAGACGTCCTTCGCGCACTCCTCGGCGCTGCTCACCAAGGTGACGCCGTCGCCCATGACGTAGGAGATGACGCCGGTCAGCAGCGGGTAGTGCGTGCAGCCCAGGATCAGGGTGTCGACGCCGGCCTCGGTGAGCGGGTCGAGGTAGGTGTGCGCCGCCGCGAGCAGCTCGTCGCCGCCGGTCACGCCCGGCCTCGACGAAGTCGACGAACGCCGGGCAGGTGCGGGTGGTGAGCTCGAGGTGCGGTGCGGCGGCGAAGGCGTCGTCGTAGGCCATCGACTCGGCGGTCGAGGCGGTGCAGATGACCCCGATGCGACCGTTGCTGCTGGCCGCGACGGCGCGCCGGGTCGCGGGGTAGATGACCTCGACGACCGGCACGTCGTAGCGCTCGCGGGCGTCGCGGAGCATCGCGGCGCTGGCGGAGTTGCAGGCGATGACCAGCGCCTTCACGCCCTGGTGCACCAGGTGGTCGAGGCACTCCAGGGCGTACTCGCGCACCTCGGCGATCGGCTTGGGGCCGTAGGGCTGGCGCGCGGTGTCGCCGACGTAGAGCAGCGACTCGTGCGGGCAGCTGGTCGATGACCGAGCGGGCCACGGTCAGCCCGCCGAAGCCGGAGTCGAAGATGCCGATCGGGGCGTCGCGCTGCTCGGCGGTGACGGGTCGCCGGGGCGGCTCGGCGAAGAGCGGGTGCACGAGGACAACCTACGACGTGGGCGCGCGCGGCGCGGCAACGTAGGGTGCCGCGCGTGGTCATCGTGCGCAGCATCACCCCGCTCGTCACCGTCGCCTCCCTCGCCCTCGTGGCCGCGTGCGCCGCCCTCTCGCTGCGGCCGGCGCCGGCCGCGGGCGCCGCGACGGCCCGACCGCGGCCGAGCGGCACGCGTCGCCAGCAGCGGCGACGCGACGACCGACCCGCAGGTCCTCGCGATCTCGGTCGACGCCCTCAACCCGAAGGCGCTGCGCAAGCTCGGCCACCGCCGCGCGCCGCACCTGTGGCGGCTGGTCGACGAGGGGGCGGCGACGCTCGACGCCCGCACCCAGCTCGAGCTGACCGTCACCCTGCCCAACCACACGAGCATGGTCACCGGCCGACGCATCGACGCCTCCGAGGGCGGCCACGGCGTCACCTGGAACGACGACCTGCCCGACCCGCCCGCCGACGGTCCAGGCCGCCGCCGGTCACCCGGTCGAGTCGCTCTTCAGCGTCGCCCACGAGGCCGGCCTGAGCACCGCGCTCTTCGCGACCAAGACGAAGTTCTCGCTGTTCCAGCGCTCGTGGCCCGACGGGCTCGACCGGGTCACGATCAAGGAGGAGCAGGACGCCGCCCTGGTCAAGGCCGTCCGTCGCGACCTGCTGCGCGCAGCGACCGCGGCGTCACGTTCCTGCACCTCGGCCAGGCCGACAAGGCCGGCCACGCCCACGGCTTCCTCGGGCGCGCCTACCTGCGCGCCGTACGCCGTCTCGACGGCCTGGTCGGCACGATCCTCGACGACGCCGACACGCGCGCCCGAAGCTCGACGACCTCACGATCATCCTCACCGCCGACCACGGTGGCCTGCCCGGCTCGACGAGCCACAGCGCGGCCGACGAGCTCGCCAACTACCGCGTGCCGTTCGCCGTCTGGGGCCCCGGCATCGCGCCCGCCGACCTCTACGACCTCAACCCCGGCTACCGCGACCCCGGCCGCACGCGCCCCGGCCTGCGCGGCAAGCAGCCGGTGCGCAACGGCGACGTCGCCAACCTCGCCCTGCGCCTGCTCGGCCTCGACCCGGTGCCCGGCAGCCTCTTCGGCGCCAAGCGGACCCTCGCTGCGTCGGAGGCTGAGCAGGCGAGCCCCGTCGAGGCGAGCCGTCGACGAAGGCCCCGGCGACCACGACAAGCGACCGCAAGCGCCGCCAGTTGGCAGCGTCACCGGGCTTCGTCGACGCCTCGCTGGCGCTCGCTGCTCAGCCTCCGGCTACGTCAGCGCAGCTCGGCGGCCGTCGGCCACGGGTTGAAGCGGCACCCGTCGGTGCCCTTCGACTGCTGCATCATCACCGGCGCGAGCTTGCCGGGGCCGGGGCAGCCGGCGTGGCCCTTGCCGAGCCAGTGGCCGGTCTCGTGGTTGACCACGAGGTGCCGGTAGTCGCGCAGCGACTCGCCCGCGGCGTTCCACGGCGGGGTCGCCTGCTGCCAGCGGGTCTGGTTGATGATCACGTAGCGCCCGACCCGGCAGGAGTAGGTCGCGCTGCACTGGCTGGAGAAGCTCGGCACCGTGCTCGCCTCGGCGAGCACCAGGGTGAACGAGCCGCCCTTCGCGACCCGGCGGAACTGCACGCCCTTGGCCCGCCAGCCGCGCGGGTCGGCGAAGGTCTGCGCTGCGAGAGCGGGCGAACTTCTTCACGCTCGCGGTGATCGTGCCGCGGGTGGTGACCGAGTAGGTGACCTTGCGCTGCACGTCGACCCGGTGCTTGACCCGCCCGCCGATGCGGGAGGTGGAGGTGGCGCGCCGGTAGCCGTCGACGTACGACGTGACCGCGACGCGCAGGCGGTGGCCGACGTCGCTGCGGCGCGTAGCGGTAGCTGCCGCGACCGTGGCGCCGGCTGACCTGCTTCCCGTCGCGCAGCCACCGGTAGGTCGACCCGGTCGGGCTCGGACCTTCCAGCGACCGGGCTGGCGGTGACGGTGCGGGTGTAGCGGGCGACGCCGCGCACCTCGGGCCGCGCGCGGTCGACCTGGGTGCCGCGCCGCACCCGCTCGGTCGGCTCGGAGAGCGCGGTGGCCCGCCCGCCTCCGCCCCGTCGGGGTGGGTGGCGCCGCACGCTGACGCTGATGCGCTCCCCGAGGTCGGCCGTGCGCACGGCGTACGTGGCTCGCGCGCGCCCTGCCGATCGGTTCGCCGTCGCGCAGCCAGCGGTAGGCGAGCTCGACGTCGGCCGGGTCCCACTGCCCCGGATCGGCGCGCAGGGTGCTGCCCGAAGGCGGCGGTCCCGAGCACCCGTGGAGGCACGACGTTGCTCACCTCGCCCTCGGCTGCGCGGCGGCCGGCGCGACCTGACCGAGGCCGGTGACCACCAGGGCCAGGACGAGGCAGGAGACGTGGGAGAGGAGACGCATGGGACCACGGTAGGTGGGCACGGGACGACTGTGCGGAAATTCGTTCATCTGTCGAGCGCTGCGGTGGCGACGACCCCGCGTCGTGGAGGAACCATGGCGCCATGAGCACCCTGGCCGAGCTGCTGTCCGACCCGGGGTCGTGGCGCGAGCGCGGACGATCGCTGGCCGGGCGGTCGCGGCCGAGCTGAGGCGTCGACCGGCGCCCGCGGCCGACCCATCGCCGCGACTCTCGCCGACAACGAGCGCGACCGCTCCGACCACATCGACCAGCTGTGGCAGCTGCGCCAGCGGATGTCGAACGCACAGACGCTGGCGGCGATGGGTGACTACGACTGGCACATCGCGACCGACACCAACACCTGGTCCGACGAGCTGTTCCGCATCTACGGCTACCAGCCCGGCGAGATCACGCCGTCCTACGGGTGTTCTTCGATCACGTGCACCCCGACGACCGTGAGGCGGTCCGCGCGGCCTACCAGGCACTGCCTACGACACCGGACGGCCCTACGAGACGCATCGAACGCATCGTGCGGCCCGACGGCGAGCTGCGCTACCTGTGGACCAACGGCGAGGTGATCCGCGACGAGCAGGGCGTCCCGGTGCGCATGCGCGGCACCAGCATCGACATCACCGACCAGGTCCTGGCCGAGCAGGCGCGCGAGGAGGCCGCCATCCGACTCGGCGACGCGCGGTTGCGCCGCCGCCAGGCCTCGGAGATCAACGACAACGTCGTGCAGGGACTGGCCGCAGCCGATCTACGCCCTCGAGCTCGACGACCACCCCGCGCGTCGGCCGCTACCTGCGCCAGACGCTGGAAGCCGCGAGCCAGATGATGACCGACCTGCTCGAGCAGGACGACGGCGACGAGAGCGCCGACCGCGCGCTGGTGCGCTCGGCCCCGGCCAGCCTCGAGGCGCGCTCGACGACCTGCGCCGACGTCGAGCGCAGGTCGGCCGCGACTGAGCCGTCGACGCGGTCGGGCGGCTCAGGCCCAGAGCTGGCCCTCGAGCTGGTCCTCGGCCTCGTCGATCGGTGCCCTCGTAGGCGCCGGTCGAGAGGTACTTCCAGCCGCCGTCGCAGACGACGAAGGCGATGTCGGCGCGCTCGCCGGCCTTGACCGCCTTGGCGGCCTGGCCCAGCGCGGCGTGCAGGATGGCGCCGGTCGAGATGCCGGCGAAGATGCCCTCGAGCTCGAGCAGCTCACGGGTGCGACGTACGGCGTCGCGCGGGCCGACCGAGAAGCGGGAGTCGATCAGGTCGGCGTCGTAGAGCTCGGGCACGAAGCCCTCGTCGAGGTTGCGCAGCCCGTAGACCAGCTCGCCGTAGCGCGGCTCGGCGGCGACGATCTTGACGTCGGGCTGGTGTCTTGCGGAAGAACCGGCTGACCCCCATCAGGGTGCCGGTGGTGCCGAGCCCGGCCACGACGTGGGTGACCGACGGGAGGTCGGCGAGGATCTCGGGGCCGGTGCCCTCCTCGTGCGCGAGCGCGTTGGCGGCGTTGCCGTACTGGTAGAGCATCACCCAGTCGGGGTGCTCCTCGGCGACCTGCTTGGCCACCCGGACGGCCTCGTTGGAGCCGCCCGCGGCGGGTGAGGAGATGATCTCGGCGCCCCACATGCGCAGCAGCTGGCGACGCTCGGAGGAGGTGTTCTCCGGCATCACGCAGACGATGCGGTAGCCCTTGAGCTTGGCGGCCATGGCCAGCGAGATGCCGGTGTTGCCCGAGGTCGGCTCGAGGATCGTGCAGCCGGGACGCAGCGTCCCGTCCTTCTCGGCCTCCTCGATCATCTTCAGGGCCGGGCGGTCCTTGATCGAGCCCGGTCGGGTTGCGGTCCTCGAGCTTCGCCCACAGCCGCACGTCGGCGCTCGGCGAGAGCCGCGGCAGCCCCACGAGCGGGGTGTTGCCGACGGAGGCGAGCAGGTTGTCGTACCGCATGTCTGGTCCGGTCCCTTCTCAGCGCAGGAAGTAGGTCGGGTCGAAGTCGTCGAGCGAGATGATCCGCACGCGCGGCAGCTCGGCGTTGAAGGCGCGCACGTCGTACTCGAGGTCGAACAGCTCGACGCCCGTCGTCGACGAGGTCGACGAGGTGGGTGCTGGTGAACTCGCGGAACCCGATCAGCCCGACCCGACGCTCGGGGCGGCTCGCTCGGTCGAGGCAGCGCTGCGAGGTGCTGCGGCGAAGTCGGCGTCGTGGCTGGCGAGCACCACGTCGGCGTCGTCGCGCTCGAGCAGCGCGGTGAGCGTGCGCTGGATACCGATGTCGACGACCTTCTCGTCGGACCAGCCGGACAGCGGCACCGGTCGGTAGTCCATCGCCAGCAGCGCCTGCACGAACGACGTGGGGATGGTGCCGTTGCTGGCGTTGAGGAAGAACAAGCCCGGTGACCGGCTGACCCCACGCCTCCTCGAGGTGGGCGGTGACGCGCTCCCAGCGGGGTCGCTCCTCGGGGTGCGGCCGACGCCCGAGCACCGAGCCACCCAGGGTGGCGTCGATGTTCTCGCCGTCGACGAGGACGAAGGTGCGCCGTTGTGTCACGTCAGTCCTCTCCGTTCCTCGACCACGATCAGCGGATCCGCTGACGCGTCTCCGCTCAGCCGCCGGCGACGGCGGGGAGCACGACGATCTGGTCGCCGTCCTTGAGCTCGGCCTCGAGGCCACCGATGAAGCGGACGTCCTCGTCGTTGACGTAGATGTTGATGAAGCGACGCAGGTCACCGGTGTCGATCAGGCGCTCCTTGATGCCCGGGTGGTTGCCCTCGAGGTCGTCGATGACCGCAGCGAGGGTGCCGCCGGCGGCGTCGACGGCCTTCTCGCCGCCGGTGTAGGTGCGCAGGATGGTCGGGATCCGGACCTCGATGGCCATGGGTGGTGCTCCTCAACTTGTCTCGGGTGCGTTGCTCTGGTGATGCTGCTGCTCGTGGTGGTGCTGGGTGGTGCGGGTGCCCGTCACACGGGCAGGGCGTCGACCACGGTGACCTGTTCCTCGGTCACCTCGCCGTCGACGATCCTGTAGGACCTGAACTCCACAGGGCCGTCGTTATTCCCGTGCTCGCCCGTGCTGACGAGCACGTAGTGGGCTCCGGGCTCGCTGGCGAGACCGATGTCGGTGACGCTCGGGTAGGCCTCGGTGGCGGTGTGGGAGTGGTAGACGATGACGGGCTCCTCGTCGGCGTCCCACATCTGCTTGTAGAGCGCGAGGAGCTCGGTGGAGTCGAACTCGTAGAAGGTCGGGCTGCCGGCGGCGTTGACCATCTCGACCAGACGGGTCGGGCAGGTCGGAGCCCTCGGGGCCGGCGACGATGCCGCACGCCTCGTCGGGGTGGTCGCGTTTGGCGTGAGCGACGATCCCGTCGTAGGTCGCCTGGTCGATGGTGAGCACGGCGCCAGCCTAGAGCGCCTCGCCCCCGCACCCGCAGGTGCGTCCGAGCCTCGTACTCACCCCTCGTTCTTCGCGCTGCCCTTCGCCTTGCAGGTGAAGGACACGTCGATGTCCACGCTCGCCCCGTCGAAACCGGTCAGCGTCAGCTGCGCCTCGGCGCCGGAGCCGTCGCGCTCGACGGCGATGTCTGATGCATCGGCCTCGACGCTGGTGAAGGACTCCTGGGCCTTGCTGAAGGTGATCGCGGGGTAGTCGACGGCATCGTCGGGGCTGTAGACGATCACCAGGGCGTTGCCCTTGCTCGCTGTGTAGCGCGCGGTCGGGCCCGACTCGGTGTCGGTGCGCACCCGCGCATCACCCTTGCCCTTCCACGAGGCCTCCGCATCACCGGAGCCGTCGACCACGACGGTGCAGGTGCGCAGCTGTGGGAGATCGGTGGCATCTCCGTCCTCCGACGACGGGTCGCTGCCGCCGCCCTCTCCCGAGGACTCCGAGGCAGACGACCCCGACGAGCCGGTCGCTGAGGACTCGCTCGGCTCCGCGTCGCCACTACAAGCGACGAGGGACGCCCAGGGCGACCACCAGGGCCGAGCCGGCTGAGCGGGCGATGACGGTGTGGCATCGGACCCGAGAGACGGTACGCATGCTGGGAGTCGACCAAATGGGTCGGTGCCGGTCGTGCAGCACCCGTCGCTGCGACGCGTTCAGCGCGAGAGAGCCTCGACCAGGGTCTCCTGGAGGTAGCCGACCCAGTCGTAGATGTCGTGGGCCTGCGATGCGCGGGTCGTCGTCGGGCAGCGAGAACCAGTACTCCTCGTCGCCGTCCTCGACCCCGAGCCGGGTCGCCAGGGCCAGGCGTACGTCGGTGAAGGAGCGCATCCAGGTGCGCGCGTCGTCGGGCTCGAGCTCGACGTCGATCATCAGCCCGTCCTCCTCGAGCTGGGTCGGCAGGCCGGCGTCCTCGAGGGTGTCGATCACCAGGCCCGGCCGCGGCCGCCTTGCCGTCGCGCAGGGAGCCCTCGGTGAAGCGGCGGAACTCCGAGGAGGACTCGTCGTCGTCGCGGTAGGCGCTGGGGAAGAGCCGGGCCAGCACCGGGTCCTCGGGCTCGGCGGTCGGACCGGAGAAGTCCATCATCGCCTCGAACGGGTCGCGGGCATCGTCGGGGACCGCCGCCTCGTTGCGCAGCAGCTCGACGAGCTGGCCGGCCAGCGAGCGCAGCAGGTCGGCCTCGAAGCCGGTGAACGTCGCGATGACCCGCCCGCTGCGGCGGTGGCGCTGGAAGGCACTCACGCGCGTTACTCGGACTTCTGCAGGGTCGCCCAGAGGCCGTACTCGTGCATGGCCTGCACGTCGCGCTCCATCGCCTCGCGGCGTGCCGGTGCTGACGACGGACTTGCCGTCCTCGTGGACCTCCATCATCAGCTTCTCGGCCTTCTTCTTGGAGTAGCCGAAGTGCTGCTGGAAGACGTAGCTGACGTAGGACATCAGGTTGACCGGGTCGTTCCAGACGATCGTCACCCACGGGGTGGCCAGGACGGTGATCTGGTCGGGATCCAGGGTCGTCTCGAGCCCGGAATCGACCTCAGGGCTAGCGGTGGACACGGCATCCATGGTGACACACTCGCCGAGCATGACTGCAGCCGACGGACTCGACGAACTCCTGACCGACAGATCTCCTCGAGCGGGTGCAGCGACGGCGCTCTGTGGCTGACGATGAACCGGCCCGACGCGCTTCAACGCGATGACGCGCGGAGATGAACCTCGCCCTGACCGAGGCCGTGCGCGGCGCCGGCGCGCGCGACGACGTGCGGCTCGTGGTGATCACCGGCGCCGGCGACGCCTTCTGCGCCGGGGCCGACATCGCTGCGCGGCACCGAGGCGAAGACGCCATCGAGCGCTTCGACGTGCGCGCGATGGACGCCGCCAACGCGCTGATCCGCGCGATCGTCGACTGCCCCAAGCCGGTGCTGGCCGCCGTCAACGGCATCGCCGCCGGCGTCGGCTGCTCGGCAGCGCTCGCCGCCGACATCATCGTGGCCCGCGACTCGGCGTCGTTCCTGCTGGCCTTCGCCCGCATCGGCTTCATGCCCGACGGCGGGTTCCTCGGCCACCGTCGCCGCGGCGATCGGGCGCGCCCGGGCGATGCGGATGGCGCTGCTCGCCGAGCCGCTGTCGGCGCAGGAGGCCTACGACGCCGGGCTGGTCACCCACCTCGCGCCCGCGGCGTCGTACGACGACCTGGTCGCGACCCTGGCGCGGCGCCTCGCCGCCGGCGCTCCGCTGGCCCAGACCGCCACCAAGCGCGCCATCAACGCCGCCACCCTCACCGGACCCTGGGGCCTCGACGCGGCCCTCGAGCGCGAGCGCACCGGCCAGACCGTCCTGATGCGCACCGCCGACGCCGCCGAGGGCATGCGCGCCTTCGCCGAGCGCCGCAAGCCCGAGTTCCGCGGCGAGTAGCGCCCCGCGCAGACAACCCCCCAAGAAGTGCTTGACAGTGGGTGCACGGTGAGCGCAGGACTAAGTCCCCAACGACTCTTGGGGAGGTGAGTTCGATGGACGAAGCGGAGACCGGGGCCGCGGTGAGCGCGATGCGGGCGATGGCCCACCCGGTGCGGCTGCAGATGCTGTCGCTGCTGACCGGGGCCGAGATGAGCGCGGCCGAGGTGGCGCGCGAGCTCGACCTGACCCACGCCAACGCCAGCTACCACCTGCGGGTGCTGCTCGAGGCCGAGGAGATCGTGGTCGCGGGCGAGGAGAAGATCCGCGGCGGCGTGGCCAAGCGCTACCGCTACCCGCACGAGCGCCGGGGATCGCACCCCAAGCCGGGCCGCCCGACCGCCGACGACCAGGTCTTCTACGCCCGCGCTGTGGGGCTCGAGCTCGAGCGCCGACTCCAGCAGCGGGCGTCGCGGCCCCAGCCAGCACAGCGACCTCGAGGGCTGGGTGACTCCCGAGATCTGGGAGCAGGCGAGTGCCTTGCTGCTGGAGGCGTCGATGCTCCTGCACGAGCACAACCAGCCACCCCGCACCGACGGCACCATCCACGTCAGCCAGACGACGTGGGCCTTCCGGATGACCCAGCCCGAGACCGAGGCAGAGCCCTCATGACCTGGGCGGAGTCGCTCGCTCCACTGCGCGAGCGCAACTTCCGGTTCTACTACGCCTCGCGCGTGGTCAACATGCTCGGCAACGCGATGGCCACCGTGGCGCTCGCCTTCGCTGTCCTCAAGATCACCGACGACGACCCCGCCGCCCTCGGCTACGTGCTCGCCGCCCACACGATCCCGATGGTGCTCCTGCTCCTGTGGGGCGGCGTGATCGCCGACCGGTTCCCGCGCAACGTCGTCATCCAGGTCTCCAACATCGCCTCCGCGATCACCCAGGGCCTGATCGCGATCCTGGTCATCACCGACCTCGCCTCGCTGTGGATGCTCATCGGCCTGAGCGCGGCGCACGGGATCGTCTCGGCGATCAGCTTCCCGGCGATGGCCAGCATCCTGCCGCAGCTGGTGCCGCGCGAAGAGCTCCAACGAGCCAACGCGCTGATGTCGCTGGCCCGGTCGGCGCTGATGATCCTCGGACCCACCCTGAGCGCCCTGCTCGTGGTCGGGTTCGGTCCCGGCTGGGCGCTGGCCGTCGACGCCTCCACCTGGCTGGTCTCGGCGGTGCTGCTCGGCTTCGTCACGCTCCCCCGCCGCGCCCCCAAGGAGGAGGAGACCAGCACGATCGACGAGCTGCGCGAGGGCTGGACCTACTTCCGGCGTACGACCTGGTTGTGGGTCGTCGTGCTCGGCTTCGGTGCCCTCAACGCGATCCACTCCGGGGCGTGGTTCACCCTGGGTCCGGCGCGCGCCAAGGAGACGATCGGCGAGCAGGGCTGGGGCCTGGTGCTCTCGGCCGAGGCTGTCGGACTGCTGCTGATGACCCTGATCATGCTGCGCGTGCCGCTGCAGCGACCGTTGCTCTACGGGATGCTCGGCATCTCCCTGCTCGGCGTCCCGATCCTGCTCCTGGGCGCCCATCCGCACCTGGCGATCCTGATGATCGCGACCTTCGTCGCCGGCGCCGGCACCGAGGTGTTCGCGATGGGGTGGAACCTCGCGATGCAGGAGCACGTGCCCGACGAGATGCTCTCGCGCGCCTACTCCTACGACGCGCTGGGCTCGTTCGTCGCGATCCCCATCGGCCAGATCGCGTTCGGCCCGCTGGCGGCGGCGTACGGCTTCACCGACGTGCTGATCGTCAGCGGTGTCGCCTACTTCGTGATCTGCCTGCTGGTGCTGCTCTCCGGATCAGTACGTCGCCTCCCGCGCGTCAGCGACGTGGCAAGCGAGGCCGGCGTCAGCACCACTTCTCCGCCAGTGCCCGGATGACGGTCAACCGGCGGTTGGTGGCGACACCGAGCACTTTCTCGACCTGGACGTTGCTCAAGAGCGACTCGCGATAGCTCTCGCCCAGCAGCAGGTGCACCGCCCGGCCGGAGACCACCACGCGCGCGCCTTCGACCGAGCGGCTCTCGATCTCGGCGGCGGCAGCCGACCGTGGCTCGTCCTTGAGCAAGGAGACGTAGTGGTTGCCCGTGTGGTCGCTCGCGATGCGCTCGGCCTCAGCGCAGATCGCCGAGATCTCGGCACAGCGAAAGACCATCGTCGGCACCTCGAAGCCCCGGTCGTCGAGGTAGGCCTTCTCCAGCGTCGACTCGATCTTGCCGCGGGAGCGCATGGACGTCTCCAATCGCACGTTGCCGGTGTTGATGTGCGTCGCCACACCGGCGAACCCGGCAGCCTCGGTCGCCGCCACGATCGCGTCCTTGGGGAACTTCCGGTTGGCCCCGAGGTTGATCGCGCGCAGGAACGCGACGTACGTCGTCATGCGCGGCATCGTGGCACGGAGACCCTGACGCGGCGGCACACTCACGCTAGAGTCAGGTCTGGAGTCTCGGGCGGATCACCACACCTCCCGCCCCGAGAGGTCACCCTCGGCCGGTGCCGCCTCCTCACGCCCCCACCCCCCCTGCCCGACGCCGACGATGGAGATGCCATGGCGCACGGCCGCACGCCTCGGAGCACCCGCCCCCGCACCCCCGCCCAGGAGGGCTGCGCCGGCTACGCATCATCCTGGGTCTTCTCGGACTCGCTGTGTTCGCAGCCGCGATCTTCGTGATCGCGGTCGTCGCCCTGCAACGCTCGTTCCTGGTGGCTCCGTCGACCGCGGCTCAGATCGAGCCGTCCACCGAGCCGCTGCCGAAGGTCTCGACACCGGCGCCAGACCTGCCGTCGGGCCCCCTCGACTACGTGGCGATGGGCGACTCCTACGCCGCCGGACCCGGTCTCACCCCCACCCGCGACGACCCTGCTGCGTGCGAGCGTTCCGCCAACAACTACCCGGCCTATCTCGCCCAGCTTCTGCAGGTGGAGACCTACCGCGACGTCTCGTGCACCGGCGCCCGCCCGGCCGATGTCGAGGGCGCGCAGCGACGACCCGACGGCACCTTGGTGACCCCTCAGTCCCACGCGCTCGGCCTCGACACCGACCTGGTGACCCTGAGCCTGGGAGGCAACGAGCTCCAGACCCTCCAGGACGTCGTGGACGCGTGCTACGTCCGCGCGACCACGCAGCCCGATGCTCCGCACTGCGACGAGGCCCTCCGCGCTGAGGGCAGCCTCGCCCTCGATCGCGCCCGACAGCTGGAAGGCGCCGTCGCCGACTCGATGCGCCAGATCCGCAACGCCGCACCGAACGCGGCCGTCGTCATGGTGTCCTACCCCCGCGTGTTCCCGTCCACGCAGCGGTGTCCCGAGCTCATCATCGCGCGCTCAGAGTCGGCCTATCTTGCCGAGGTCGTCGATGCCATCGTCGCTTCGACAGAACGTGCCGCCCGAAGTGCCGGGGTGCGATTCGTCGACCTCCGTGGGGCGAGCGCGGACCACGACATCTGCTCGAAAACCCCCTGGGCGGTCGGCCCCGGGGCTTCGCGAGGCAGCGTACGTGCCTGGCACCCCACCCTGCTCGGCATGCAGTCGATGGCCACGGTCATCCACGCCGCGCTGACCGGGGAGGATGCCGCCGCCCCTCAGGGGGATGCACGGCCACCGGCGGGGTCCATCGTCCTCAACGCCGCAGGCTGAGGTCGGCCGAGCCCAGCAGGTCAGCTCTCACTCCCTGCCGAAGCGCCGCTCCAGTCGCTCGCGGGTGGTGGTCGTGATCCGGGAGACCTCAGCGCGCTCGTGGTCGCTGAGGGTGTGCACGCCGTAGTTGTTCACGTCGTTCACGTTGCGCTTGCGGTCATGCGCCCGCCCCTCCTGGGGAGTGCTGCGGCCGCTGTCGCGATGCGCCTCCTCGATGTGATCGATCGTCGACTGCCCGAAGGGCAACCCGATCCTCGAGAACAGGTCGCGGTAGAAGTCCTGCGGCGAGGAGATGATCGTTCGCGTGTCCGCCCAGACCACCGGCGCAGACCTGCCATCAGGGTCCCCCAGCATCTCGTCGAGGTAGCCGTAGAGCAGCTGCCACAGGATCGCCCCGTTGACGGCGGCATTGCTGCGCGTGTTGGCCCAGGCGTGCGTGTCGACCTCCACGTCGAGGTAGCCCGCTCCCGGCGTCAACCGCTGCAGATGGCCACGCACCGGATCCAGGTCGAAGCCCCAGCCGAGTCGCTTGAAGCTGGCGGCGGTCGCCTCCGGAGGCCGCACCGTGATGACGACGGGCATCTGATAGGTCGTGCTCAGCTCGGGCACCAGGAAAGCGGCGAACGGGTCCTTCCACACGACCCGTCGCAGGGTCGGGTCGAGGCGGCAACGCAGCGCTGACATCCGGGTGCGGCTCCCGCTGACCGACTTGAGGGCCGTGCGGACCGCCGAGTCGGCATCCCAGTGCCCGGCCTTCAGCCGAAGCGAGATCCTCAGGACGTCGTCGATCAGGGCTCGCACCTCGGGGGCTGCCCCGTCAGGCTCGGGAAACTGGAACCAGTCGTCGATCGGGCGCAAGCCCGATCGAGATTGAACGGCTCGTAGAAGTACGACGTCCGCGCGGCTGACGCGAGCGCTGATCCGACGGCGGTGGTCCCCGACCTCGGCATGCCTGTCACGAGCACGAACTCGTGTTTCCCGGGGCTCGCGTCGGTCGGGGGTGCAGTCGGGGCAGGACGGGAGGTGGATGTCATGACTGTTTCGGCGCTCCGTGGGGATGAGGGGGACGGCGGCGAGGGGGGTTAGAGGTCTCTGGGAGATCAACGAGTGGCGGCAGGCAGAGTCACGGGCCTGCGGAGGGCAGCGTCGAGCAACAAGCGTTCCCAGACGGGCAGGATGGCGTCATAGGAGAATCTGGCGGCCGCCACGTGAGCAGCTCGCCCGAGTCGCTCGCACAGGTCGGGATCGGAGATCAAGCGATCCAGAGCCGCGACGAGACCCGCGACGTCTAGCCATCGGGTACAGCAGGCCGGTCCGATCGTGATCCACCAACTCGAGCGGTCCGCCGGCCCGTGCCGCGACGACGGGTCGGCCGGCGGCCATGGCCTCGACGATGACCTGCCCCATCGGCTCGGGGGTGGTGCTGGTGTGGATCACCACGTCATGAGATCGCATCGCCCCGAGGAACGTCGTCGACATGGCCGTGCCAGCGGATGGCATGGTCGAGCCCCGGGCTGAGACCTGCGCCTGCAATCGGTCTCGAAATCTCGGTCACGGGGGAAGAGCGCGTCGCCGTAGATGTCGAGGCGTCACGGCGTCCGGGCCCATGGGCATCGAGAAGCCGGCGCACCGCTGCCACCGCGAGGTCCTGACCCTTCCAGGCCACGACCCGGCCGACCAGGGCGATGCGAAGCGGCAGGTCCGATGCCGGCGGCAGGACCCGGCTGCTCGGGCACGACTCGTCGGGCAGTAGATCAGAGCCGCGTCAGGCCGTGCCCCGGACCTGAGCGTTTCCCGCGTCGCGAGCGAGTTCACCACCACGAGATCCGCAAGCCTGACGGCGAGCATGCAGCGCAGCCCGGTTCGGTCGGCCGTAGGTATGGGCGGCGATGCCGTTGTGGACGTGCATGACCGCGGGCACTCCCAGCGCGCGGGCGAGCGGGATCCCGACGATGTGGGCCTTTGCGCTGTTGGTGTAGAGCACATCGGGTGCCGACGTCGCGCACCACGCGACTGAGCTCCCGCACGAACCGGGGCAGAGCCCGCCCCGACTCAACCACGCCGAGCAGGCCGCCGAGCGACTTCTTCGCCACGTCGAGGAGCGAGCCCGGCATGGGGCACACGATGACCTCCGCCCCCTGGCGCTTCCAAACGGGGCCGCAACGGACCATCCTGCGAGCAGCACCACGACGGGGTCGATGTCATGCGCGTGAGCCAGCATGCCGGCGAGGAAAAGTTCGGCACCCGAGAGCGCCGCGCTGTGGCCGAGGAACAGCACGCGAGTACTCATGACCCCGTCCCCGCCATGACGGAGTGCACGTGCGCCCATACGCGCGCCGTGGGGCTTCCCGGCGGGCGTGGTGTGCAGCAAGGCCCGGAGTTGGGACTCGCTGTCCTGCGTGCTGGTCGTCGCCGCTCAGTGCCGCGTCGAGGGCGGCGAGGAGTTCGGTCCGGCTCTGCACCACGGGACCCGGGAACCACCGCTCGTGCGGTTCGAGGGCCAGTCCTCGACTGCTGCGGTAGGCGTCGAGGTCAGGACAGAAGGCGATCATCGGACGGTCGCACAGCAGGTGGTCCACCCAGAGCGAGGAGTAGTCAGTGAGAAGGCAGTCGGCCGCTGCGAGCAGTTCGTAGAACGTCAAGCCGAGCTCTTCGAGCGCCGAATTGTCGGCCGCGCGGGTCTGGACGCCGCCTGTTCGGCTGGGCGCCGCATCTGAGCGGGGTGCGGCCGGTACCACAACGTCGCCTTGTGCCGTTCGAGCAGCGCCTGGAGCTCTGGGTCGTCGAGGGTCACTCGTCGGCGTGCTGCCTCGAGGTCCCCATCGGTGCGCACCGCACCGCTCGTCGGCCGAACGGAAGGTCGGGGCCCACACCACGGACCGAGCGACGCCCGGCTACCTGGTTCGACGCTGTCGCGAGCGAGCAGATCCTGACGCGGGCTGCCCACGACCCCGACCCGTGAGCGGGGCATCGAGAACTCGGCGCTGCGCAGGGACTGCGAGAGCTCGCTCGAGACCGGCATCCAGTCATAGTGACGGGTCGGCTCGCCCGCGAAGGCTCCGATGAGCTTGCCGAACTCACCGTGCCAGAGCCCGACCACGTGGCGGCGCAGGTCGGGTAGACGGAGCCGAAGAGCCCGTGGGTGGAGATCGTTACGCCCGCCCGGAGGTAGCGCCAGACTGCCAGCGCACCGACCCCGCGCCAGGAGGGCGCACGCTTCCCAGTCCGAGCGCCGCGGCCCGACGGCGCGCCGGCGGCGAGGTCGTCGACGAGCACCACGTGGGCCAGCCCGATCGGCACGCAGCGCAGCAGAGCGACGAAGTTGTCGTCGAGGTCCGGCTGGGAGTGCAGGACCACCCCTCCGCCGGCCGCACGAGCCGGTCAGCGGCTCGCAGCATGGTTGACGCCAGTCGCCAGCGCATCGTCACTCTGCGAGCGGACATGATTCTCTCGTCTCTTTGTGGACTCGCCCGTGCCGAGAGCGAGCCGGGGGTTAGCATCGGCGCGTGCCCGCACGCCGAGGTCGCTCGTGGCCGCGACACGACGCTCTGCGGGAGTCGTGCTGATCCAGGGCCTCAACTCGGTCTCGACTGTCGTGCAGATGGCCTTGTTCGCGATCGTGCTGCCGCGCTCGGACTTCGACGACTACGCCGTGTGGTTCACCAGCGCCCAGCTGCTGGTCGGGCTGGGACAGGCGATCGGGAGCGATCGCGTCGTACTCGGGCGGCGCTACGCTGATCGACGGTCGCCACTCCGCGCGGGTGCTGGCGCTGGTCGTCGGACTTGCCCAGCTCGGAGTCGCGCTGGCGATCGGAAGCCTGCCCCTCGTGCTGTGCTCGCTGTGTGCGCTCACGTTCGTGGGCTACGACTTCGAGCGCATGGTGCGCTGCTTCGACGAACCTCGGTGGTTCTTGCGACGCGACCTCGCCGTGATCCTGCTCCAGGTCGCCGTGGTGGCGGGTGCAGCCCTGATCTGGGGGCAGGTCCGCCTGGCTCGTCGTGGCCTGGTGGGGAGCAGCGGCGCCCCTGTGGTTTGCCTTCGGTAGCGGGCACCCGGCGAAGCTGCGGACCGGCGTACGCGTCCTGGTCGCCGACCTGCGCGAGTCGACACCCCTGCTGGCCGACTCCATCCTGGCGGGACTGCCGATGGTGGCTTTCCTGGCCCTGGCTCGGGCCCAGGGCAGTGAGGGCGATGCCTCGGCGGCTCGGATGGCCCTGACCATCTTGGGGCCGGTGAGCGTGCTCGGCATGGCAGGTCGACGCCTCGTCTACCAGCGGGCGTCCAGCGGCTCCTTCGGTGCCCGCTTCACTACCATGTGGTCGGCGGTGGTGGCCGGAGTGCTCGTGCTGTGCACGGGCTCCTGATCCTGACCCGCACGCCTCTCTATCCGTGGGCCTTCCCCGGGTTCGAAGCACTGTCGTGGCTGGCGATCATCGGCTTCGCGACCAATCACGCCGCCTTCTTCGCGACCTTCTTGCCCTCGGCGACGCTGCGAGCCGACGGCCGGTCCGGGACGGTCCTGCTGGCGCGCATCGTCGGCATCGCTGGCGACCGGGGTGGCAGCCCTGGTGCTCGCACCTTTCGACGAGTCCGTCCGATGTCGGATGGTGCTTGGCCGTCGCAGGGCTCGGGTACGCCGTGGCGC
This sequence comes from uncultured Actinomycetota bacterium, assembly GCA_963761285.1. GTDB lineage: Bacteria > Actinomycetota > Actinomycetes > Propionibacteriales > Nocardioidaceae > Nocardioides. The sequence continues at coordinate 140,544 of CAVXGJ010000003.1, forward strand.
TCAGCGTCGGCGTCCGTCGCCCGGCCGTGCAGCGCAACCGGCCGGGCGCGCTCAGCTGAGCTGGGCACCGGTCTCGGGAAGCGCCCAGCGCTTCAGCGGCTGGTCATAGCCGGCGGGCCAGTCGAGGACGGCCCGCTCGTGCGGCGCCGAGCGAGGTAGGCCAGCAATGCCTCCGGGTCGGTGAAGTCACCCGGGTCGACAGGTTCCGAGACCCGCAGCCCGAGCGTGCCGTCCAAGCAGTGCGCGGTCAGCACGACGACCGGACTGCCCGTCGCAGCCGCGACCCGCGCCGCCCCGGACGAACCGCGGCGCTGCTGGCCCAGGAAGTTGACGGACGACGATCCGGAGACATCCGTGGCCAGGGCCACCACGTCGCCGGCGGCGAGCAGGGCGCGGCATCCGGTCGACCCGATGGTGGCCGGGACCGGGTGGTTGCCGGCATCTCGGACGATGCTGACGTGCTGGCGCAACCACGCCGGCGATTCCTGGGACAGCATGAGCGGGTCCGACCACGACCCGCATCGGCACGCCAGCGCGCGCTACGGAGGCACACGCCCCCTCGTAGTGGCCGTGGTGCAAGAAGCTGAGCACGACACCTCTTCCGGCCACGTCGAGCCGCTCGCAGATGCTCGATGCCCTCGACGGGCTGCTGGGCGATGCGTCGTGGCTGGTAGCGCAGCTCGGAGCGCCAGACCTGACGCTCCACGTAGGCGTCGGCAGCGTCGGCCACGGCCTCAGGTCGCAGCCACTGCGAGCAGGTGCTCCATCTGCACACGGGCATCGGACAGCACCGCGGGGTCCTGGCGGCGCCGGCGCGCTCGCAACGCCACCAGCGCCGGAGCGACCCAAGCTGGGACCGGCGCGGCGCGCCCGCATGGCCTGGAGTCAGCGGGGGAACGCCGGTCATAGTCGTGGCTCTGACCACGTCAGGGCTTTGCTCGGTGGACAGGGTGCTCGCGGTGGCCGTACCCGTACCGGTAGTAGGACATGGGAGCCGAGACCCACTTGGTTGATGACGACACCCGACGATGTTGGCCTCGACCGATCGCAGGCCGAAGAGCGCCGTGCGCAACTCCTGCCGCTTGCGTGCGCTTGGCCCGCACCACGATGATCACCGCGTCACTGACGGTCGAGACCACGGCCGCATCGGTGACCGCCACCAAGCGGCGGGGTGTCGATCACGACCGTGTCGTAGCGCCCGCGCAACTCGAGGATCAGGTTGCGGAACGCCTGGGTGCCGAGGAGCTCGCTGGGGTTCGGCGGGATCGGCCCGCTCACCAGGACGTCGAAGAACTCCGAGCGCTGCTGGATACTCTCGGTAAGCGAGGTCTTGCCGGTGATGACCGTCGTGAGCCCGGTCTCGGCGTCGAGGCCGAGGGTCTCGGCCAGGCTGGGGCGCCGCAGGTCGGCCTCGACCAACACCAGCACGCCGCCCGTTCTGGGTGAGCGAGGCGGCGAGGTTGATCGCCGTGAGCGACTTGCCGTCGCTGGGCAGGGCGCTGGCCACGGCGATCACGTCGGCCGGGTTGTCAGGATCGACGTAGCTGAGGTTGGTGCGCAGCTTGCGGAACGATTCACCCCAGACCGAACCGTTGGCGCTCGCCCCGATCACAGGGTTGGCCCCCGCGTCAGGGTTCGTCGGGATCATCGCGAGAGTGGGCAGTCCGGTCACCTCTCGCACGTCGGTCTCGAGCTTGATGGTGGTGTCGAGCGCCTCGCGGAGACCGGCCAGCCCGAGCCCGGCGATGAGTCCGGCGAACAGCCCCAGCGCGATGTTGACCGCCGGGATGGGGGTCCGCGGATCGGTCGGCGCCACCGCTTGCCGGGTCACACTGACCCGCACCGGGGAGGCCCGATCTTCCCGGGTGCGGTCGAGCTCTTCCACGACCGTGGACGAAGTTGACGGCCACCGCGTTGGCGATGTCGGCGGCCAGCTGCGGAGAGGTGTTGTCGGCGTAGACCTCGATGAGCACTGTGTTGGGTGAGACCTCGCCTCGCACCTCCTCGCGAGATCCTGGGGGTTGGTGTCGAGACCGAGCTGCTCGATGACCGGGCCGAGGACCAGCGGGCTGTCGACCAGCGACGGGGTAGGACTTCACTCGCTGGGACGAGAAGCTCGCCGCGGAGTTGAGCTCGATGGCGTTGTCGGCGGCGTCGAGCGCGACGAAGAGCTGCGCGCTCGCGCGGTAGCTCGGGGTCATCTCGTAGGTGAGCGCAGCCGAGGCCACGACTCCGATGAGGATCATTCCGGCTACCAGTCGCCAGCGTCGTACGACGATCGCGAGGAGGTCGAGCATGGGGGTGTCCTTAAGTACTGGGGGGAGACCCGTCCGGAGGTCAGTACGGGGGACGAACGGGGCAGCCTCCAGTATGCCCCAGGCTCATCCATCGGACAGGGCGTCTCGCAACATCTATGCTTCGGGATCACCAGGCGCGCCGGCCGGACCACGATGGCACGCTCGGCCCCCCAAGGATCGAGTCAACCCCCCGTGACCCACACCCCTGCCTCCTTGCTCGCCCCGGCGAGCCCGGTCGCTCCGGCGCGCCCGGCTGCGGGGCTCCCGGCTCCGGGCCCGGCAGGCCTGATGGTGATCGGCGGGATCCTGTGCGTGGCGGCAGTGTTGCCCCTGGTCCCGTGGCTGCTCGACATGGACGGCTATCACGCCGTGCTGGCTGTGGCCCACGCCCTGGTCTGCGCGACCGGTGCGGCCGTCGCCGTCTCGGGCCGCTTCCGACCGTGCCTGCTGACGGCGTCGGTGTTCCCGTACTGCTGGCTCGTGGTCCCGTCGGTCTACCAGATCGCTCACACCCAGGCCGCGTGGGGAGACCCGGGCGTGACCGTGGACTTCTCGGCGACCCTGCGAGCACAGCTCGTGCTTCTCGTGGCCCAGGTCTTCCTGCTCCTCGTCTACGTAGCCTTCGTCGCTCGCCGCAGGGAGTCCCCCGAGGCTTGGATCGTCTCCCCCGAGGGCCGGTCGCGACTGCTGGTGCTGGCCGGCCTGTTCGCGCTGGGCGCGCTCCTGCTGGTGCCGTTCGTGACCAGCCAGGCCGGTGGCTTCGGAGCCCTCTTCACGTCCCGCAGCGAGTTCAACTCGGCCCTGCAGGCACAGGGTCTCGAGGTGAGCAACAACGCCACTCGTGCACTCATCAAGAGTGTGCCGAGCTCGTTCGCCACGAGTGCGGTGGTCCTCTCCCTCTGGCTCGTACGCACCTCTCCTCGAGGCCACCGATGCGTCTGCGCGCGGGCACCGTCGCCATCGTCACGACCCTCCTGCTCTTCGTCGTGGCCAACCCGTTCGTCTACTCGCGCTACATCGTCCTGGCCGCCTTCGGCACGGTGGCGATGACCTTCTTCTGGCCGCGCGGTCGGAAGGCGGCCCTCGTCTGGCTGCTCGGGCTCCTCATGGCTTTCCTTCTGGTCTATCCCGCCGCCGACCTCTTCCGAAGCCAGAGCAGCAGCAGCTCGAACGGGCCGATGCTGGCCAGCAAGGACTTCGACGGCTTCCAACAGACCATCAACACGGTCACTTACGTCGATACGCACGGGATCGCCAACGGCAGCCATCTCATCTCGGGGATGCTGTTCTTCATCCCCCGAGCCGTCTGGACCTCCAAGGCCGTCCCCTCTGCGTTCCCGGTAGCCGAGGAACGCGGTTACCGCTTCCAGAACCTCTCCGAACCGGCGCCGGCAGAGGCCTATCTCGATCTGGGCTGGGCTGGCGTCGTGGGCGTCATGTCGCTCCTCGGCCTGGGCTTCGCCGCTCTCGACCGGGCGTGGCAGGCCCGCAGTCGGGCCTCGGTCATCGCCGCCTACCTCGCGGTCGCGCAGGTGGGTCTGTGGCGCGGACCCTTCGGCTCGCTCGCGCCCGTCTTCGGCTTCACGATCATCCTGCTCCTGCTGGCCATCGCACTCTCTCGGGTCGGCGCCGAGGCCGACCCGGCAACGCCCTGATCCTCCTGACCCACGCCCTCCCCTCCCCGCATCAGTCCCCTCCCCCGCCCCCGAAGGAACTCCCGTGAAGGTCCCCCGCCTGCCACGCCTGCCACGACTGCCCTCACGCCTGCCCTCTCGCCCGACCTCGCGACTGACCCGCGCGAGCCAAGCGCGGGGCGACATCCAGGGGTTGCGCGCCGTGGCGGTGCTCCTGGTGATCGCCAACCACGTGTTCGACGAGCCCGTCGGCGGGTTCCTCGGGGTCGATGTCTTCTTCGTGCTCTCGGGGTTCCTCATCACCGGCCTCCTGGTCCGCGAGCATCAGCGTGAGGGCAGCATCAGCTACGCCGACTTCTATCGCCGGCGGGTACGTCGCATCGTCCCGGTGGCGACGTTGGTCCTGGTCGTCACCGTCGTGGCCACCTTCGCGCTCTACAGCGCCGAGCGCGGGCGCGAGGTGGCTCTGGATGCAGGCTGGGCCTTCGGCTTCCTCGCCAACTGGCGCTTCGCCGACATCGGCACCGACTACTTCGCCGCCGGCGGACCGCTCTCTCCGCTCCAGCACTACTGGTCGCTATCGGTCGAGGAGCAGTTCTACGTCGTCTGGCCGACCCTGGTAGTGGCGTGTCTCTGGATCGTGGGTCGCCGCGGCGGATCGCGGCGCACGGGGCGCCTGGCCCTGCTGACGGTGACCCTGTTGGTCATCGTCGTCTCCTTCATCTACTCCCTGTGGCACTCGCAGGGTCAGCCGATCAGCGCCTACTTCTCGACCGCCGACCGAGCGTGGGAGCTGGCGGCAGGTGCCGCGATCGCGGTGGCCTCCCCCGCCCTGCGTCACGTGCCGCAGTGGGCTCGTCCCCGTCCTGTGCTGGGCAGGGCTGGCCGCGATCGCCGCGGCGGTCCTCGTGGTCGACGAGCAGTCCACGTTCCCGGCGCCGTGGGCCGCGCTGCCGGTCGGCCGGCACCTGCCTGGTCCTGGTCTCGGGCACGGGGGCGCAAGCCCGGTTCCGCCTCCCGCTCGACAACCCGCTGACGCGCTACCTCGGTGACATCTCCTACAGCTTGTACCTGTGGCACTTCCCCGTCGTCGTGCTCGGACTGGCCTTCGCTCCCGAGGCAGGCACGGGCTACGCGGTCTCCGTGCTCGCGCTCACGCTGGTCCTGTCGGTGCTCAGCTATCACCTCGTCGAGGACCCGGTGCGGCGCTCGCAATGGCTCGAACCACGGCGCCATCGCGCATTCCTCCAGGGACCGACGAACCACTCGCGTGGGTTGGCCAATGCGTGGCTGGCCGTGGGGGTGCTGGCGGCCGTCGGCCTGACGGCGCTGGTCCTGCGCGCCCCCGAGCCGTCCGAGACCGGGCCGGTGCTGGCGGCCGCTCCGCAAGCAGCTGTGTCGCAAGCCGCTGACGGGAGCACGCCGGCATCGTCGACGTCGGCCGGCACAGCGGAGTCCTGACCTGCAAGACGCATCCAGCAGTCCTTGGACTTCCGCGACTTCCCGACACTCGATCCGCCGGTCGAGGAGCTCGGGCTGCCGCAGTGGTTCAAGGCTGCGAGCGAGTACGGCTGCACGACGGTCACTCCGGACCGTCTCGACGACTGTGTGTACGGCGAGGACGACGCCCCGGCCCGGGCTGTGGTCGTCGGTGACTCGTTCGCGATCGCCTACATGCCGGCACTCCGAGAAGCCCTCGGGGAGCGGTTCCGCATCCAGCAGCTCACCATGCAAGAGTGCCCGCCGTTCGACGCTGACGACCGATCACTTCGCCGGCGGCGACTACCCCGAGTGCGAGGAGTTCCGCAGCTACACCCAGAAGACGGTGGAGAAGATCGATCCAGCGCTGGTCGTGATCACGTCGTCGTACACCTACGCCGACAACGCGATGAGCTCCGGAGCCACCGGCGCGCCGGCGTTCGAGGAGATCGAGCAGGGTCTGGCCCGCACCGTCGGACGGTTGAGGGCACCGGGCCGGGTCGTGGTCGTCCTCGGCCCGCCCCCGGGGCCGGCAACCTCTTGGACTGCGTCACAGCGGTCTCCTCGCCCAATGACTGCGAGCGCGACATCCCGGGCGCGTGGTACGACATGACCGACCTGGAGCGGCGGGTGGCCGAGGTCACCGGCACCCAGTACGTCGACCCGCGGCCGTGGTTCTGCGTGGAGCAGTTCTGTCCCGGCTTCGTCGGCGCCACCCCGGTCTACGCCGACGGCGGCCACCTCACCAACGCCTACTCCGAGCAGCTGGGCGACGTGATGTTCGCGGCCCTGCACAGCGCTGCAGAGGCAGCCCAGGAGGCGCAGGAAGCGCAGGGCGAGACCTCGCGGACGTCCGAGAAGCCCGAGAAGCCCGAGACGTCCCCCGGGACCGATTCGAGCGCCCGGTCGATGCCCGGGCGCGCCGCTCCCCTACCCAGCAACTGATTCGGAGTCTCGACATGATCACCAGATCCCTGAGCCGCGCCTCGTCGGGACGTTTCGACTACCTGGACGGGATTCGCGGCCTGGCGATCCTCGCGGTGGTGATCGTCCATTGGGGGCTCGGCCGGACCACCATCGGCCGGGGCGGCTTCCTGGCGGTGGACATGTTCTTCGTCCTCAGCGGGTTCGTCATCACCACGTTGCTGTGGCGCTCCTCCACGTTGACCGGGCTGTCCCTGCGTCAAGGATGGGTCAGCTTCGCCCGGGCTCGTGTGCGCCGCCTCTACCCCGCCCTCCTGGGACTGCTGGTGGTCGGCAGCGCCTTGATGCTGCTGATCCCCGGCACCCCGGTCCCTGCCGAGGAGGTCGCCCGCAGCGGAATGCTGACGTTCTTCCAGCTCACCTGGTATCCGGAGATGTTCGGGAACGTCGCCGACCCCTTCCGCCAGACCTGGAGCCTCGGGGTCGAATGGCTGTTCTACCTGTCGTGGCCCGTGGTCGTCCTCACGGCGCACCGCAGGGGGCTGTCCCCCCGCGCGCTGGCGGGCTGGAGCCTCGGAATCGGCCTGGTGCTCATCGTCGCAAGCACCGCCCTGCTCAGCGCCGAGGCGTTCTACTTCGCACCTCCCGGCCGCTTCGGCCAGATCCTGATCGGCGCGGCCCTGGCGCTGGTGTTCATCGACTCGCCTCCGGAGATCAAGGCGCGGCCGGTCAACACCGCGCTCACGACCCTCGGTCTCGGCGCGATCGTCGCCTTCGCTCTGGCCGGGGCACATCCGTTCAGCGACGTCGGACGGCTCATCGGCAGCCCGATGGCGCTGGTCATCGCCGTGCTCCTGATCCACCACGGGTACGCGGTGCGTGGTGGGCCGGTCCATGCGCTGGTCTCGAGCCGGCCCGTGACCCTGCTGGGGCGCGTCAGCTACAGCCTCTACCTGTGGCACTGGATCCCGATCTATCTGCTCGACAAGGATCAGATCCACCTGCCCGAGCCAGCGCTCGCCCTGATCGGCATCGCGATGGTGGTCGTCCTGACCTCTGCCAGCTACCTGCTCCTGGAGCGACCCTTCATCTCCACCCGCCGCGCAACCCTCGCCCCCCAGGCGCCACCGCAGGCCGCACCAGCAACGGCCGCAGCTGCCCCGAAAGACAAATACCCCACCCCGTAACCTTCGTCACCTTTGCTCGTTGACCACCATTGAGCACGGTGATTGTTCTCGGAAGCCAGCTTCACGCTCATCCCCCCCACCCCCCGCATGGCTTTGGCTTCGAGGCACCCATGACCCTGAGCACCCCCACGCCCGCGCACCACAGCACCACCTCCCCCCACACCCCGACCCGGCGCCTCCTGGAGCTCCTGGTGGCGTGCTGGTTGATGGTGCTCTACGCCCCCCTCGCGCTCACCGCAGCGCTGTGGATCAAGCGTCACGACGGCGGCACCGTGCTGGCGCGACAGCCTCGGTACCGACCAGATGGTTCGACCTACGTCCTGCTGTCGTTCCGGGTGGACGACCCACGGACGGGACAGCCCACCGCACCCGGCCGTTGGCTCCAGGACCGCTCCCTGCACGTCCTGCCGTCGCTCGTCAACGTCGTACGGGCCGACATGCCGATGACCTGGCGGGCTCCCCAGATGCACGTGGTGCGCGACCACCACGAGGAGGCGCCGGTCCTTCCGTACGTCGTGCACGTCACCGAGGTGCTGGGCGGGGTCCAGACCTACCTCCGACTCATGCTCGAGCACAGCCACGCCTCGGTGCGCTACGGCTTCGTCTTCGCCCACGAGAGCGACTTCGCGGATGAGCTGCGCGCTCACGGGCACCAGGTGGCGATCGTGCCGATGCCGCGTACTCGCACCCTGTGGCGCGAGGTGCGCGCAGCCCACCAGCTGCGCCGGACCCTGCGGGCGATGGCGCCCGACGTCGTCCACCTGCACAGCACGCAGGCCGGGATGATCGGGCGTCTCGCCTGGGCCCGGCGGGGTCGCTTCGTGGTCCACACCCCGCACGCCTATCACTACCTGGGCAAGACGGGGATCGCCCGCTTCGCACTGCTGGCGGCCGAGGTCGTGCTCGGGCGACTGTTCCCCACCCGGGTCCTGGCGACCTCCCCGTCGGAGGCCGCGCGCGCCGTGCACGACGTCCACATCCCCGCGCGACGCGTGACGACATGCACCAACGCGGTCGAGATCTCGGCGGTGGCCCAGCCGCGCGAGCTCACCGGAGCGCCTCCCCGCGTGGCGCTGGTCGGGAGAGTGTCTCCCCAGAAGAACCTACCGATGTACCTACGGGTGGTCGCCCGCCTTCAGCAGGACCCGCGCATCACAGCGGACTGTCAGTTCGTCGGCCTTGGTCACTACGAGGGTGACGACAAGGTCCTGGGCGCGATGATGCACGACGCCGGTCTGTCCGACGGCGACCTCGACGTGCACTCCTGGATGCCGCGCGAAGACCTGCTGGCTTGGCTGCGCTCCTGCGACGTCATCGTGCTCACCTCCCAGTACGAGAGCTTCGGCTACGCACTCGCGGAGGCCAGCGCGTGCGGGATCCCGGTGGTCGGCACAAACATCGACGGCATCCGCGACGTCGTGCTCGACGGGGTGAGCGGCTTCGTCGTACCTCTCGACGACGACGCGGCCATGGCCGAGCGGGTCGTGGAGATCCTGGACTGCCCTGACTCGTACCGCGAGATGAGTCGGCTCGGCCGGGCCATCGCCGCCCGACGGATGAACATCTCGTCGTTCACCGATCAGATCGAGTGCTACTACGCCACCGGCGCCTTGCCCGCAGCGAGCGCACCACGACGGAAGGTGTCCACCCAGGCGTCGGGGTTCCTGGGGTCGGCAGCGACCACGGATCAACGGCGCGGGGCTGCTTCGTGAGCATCGCGAGCCAGCGAGAGACCTGGCTACGGCAAGCCGCACGCTCCCGGGCACTCCGCTATCAGCCCAGCACCATCTTCACCCTCGACGTCCTGGTGATCTGCGCGAGCCTGGCCGTCGGTGGCTGGGGGCGCCAGTGCTGGGGCCTCTTCACGCCCGCAACCGACGTCATCGAGTCCGCCTGGATCGCCGGACCGGTCATCGGCGTCGCCTGGCTCACCTCGATCCTGGTGCGCGGCGGTTACGCCCGGAGCCGCTTCGACGCCGGCACCGAGGAGTTCCGCGTCGTCATCCAAGCCACGTTCGCGACGGCAGGTCTCGTCGGGATCGGATGCTACCTGCTCGGGATCCCGCTCTCTCGCGGCTTCTTCTTCATCGCGTTCGTCACCGGCGGACCGGCTCTGCTCGTGTCCCGGTGGGCGCTGCGTCGACTCGTGCACAGCATCCGGGAGTTCGGCCTGCTGCAGCACAACGTGTTGCTGGTGGGCGAGACGAGCGGCATCAACGAGGTCGCACGGGTGCTCGCGCGCGAGCGGAAGCTCGGCTACCGCGTGATCGGCTGCCTGACCCCCGAGGGTGACCGTGAGCAGGAGACGAGCACCGGGATCCCGGTGCTCGGTCCCTGCGAGGACGCGATCTGGCAGGTGCTCTCATCGGGTGCAGATGTGGTGTTCTTCGTCGCGGGCGGTCTCACTTCGACGGCACAGATGCGTCATATCGCCTGGGCCCTCCAAGAGCATGACGTCCAAGTGGTGGTCGCTCCCAGCATCTCGGAGGTATCCGGCGACCGGGTGCGGATCCGTCCGGTCGGCGGGCTGCCCCTCATCCACGTCGACCCCCCTCGGGCCCTCGATGCGACCCGCTGGGGCAAGCGGTTGCTCGACATCGTCGGCTCGACCCTGCTGCTGGTGGCGTCGTCACCGGCCCTGCTCTTCGCTGCAGTACGGATCAAGGCCCACGACGGCGGACCGGTGCTGTTCCGGCAGACCCGGGTCGGCCGCGACGGCCGGGAGTTCGAGCTCATCAAGCTGCGCACGATGGTCGTTGACGCCGAGGCGCAGCTGCCCCAGCTGCACGAGCGTTGCGGTCACACCGAAGGCTTGTTCAAGCTCGCCGACGATCCGCGGATCACCCGCCCCGGGAGCTGGTTGCGCCGGCTGTCGCTGGACGAGCTGCCCCAGCTGCTCAACGTCCTGCGCGGCGAGATGAGCCTGGTCGGCCCACGTCCGCCACTGCCGGACGAGGTCGCTCGCTACCACGGAGACATGTCGCGGCGCCTGCAAGTGCGTCCCGGCCTGACCGGACTGTGGCAGGTGTCGGGTCGCTCCGACCTCGCGTGGGACGAGGCGATCCGTCTCGACCTCTTCTACGTGGACAACTGGTCCATGATCCGGGATCTCTCGATCCTCCTCCGAACGGTGCGCGTGGTCGTGCGCTCCAGCGGCGCCTACTGACGCTGCGTCGTCTGCCTGCAGGTTGCTGCGCGCGCCCTGATCAACCCCGCCGTACGACAACGTTGGTGTCGGCCCACTTCTCGTGGATGGCCTGTCGACGGGAGTCCCACAGCGGCCACAACGAGTCGAGCAGCATGAACAGGCTCCCCAGGATTCCGATCAACGGCAAGATGCCCAGGAGCTGCGGCCCCGACTGCACGATCCAGCGCTTGAGCACCACGTCCAGCGGCAGCCCGTGCGGAGCGTCCCGCTGCCGCACGCGCAGGCCGAGGGCGAGCTTGCCGGGTGTGGCCTGCTTCCACCGCAGGAAGCCGACCACGTAGACGAAGTTGACGGCGACACTGATGAGCCCGATGACGGCGAACGAGCCGGCCAGCTCGGCCTGGAGGTCCATGGTGCTGACGCCTGATGCACCGCCGGCCGTCATCTCGTCGAAGTAGTCGCCGTAGACGCTGAACACGTTGCGCCAGGCGGGCAGCGCCAGCGGGATCGAGACCGCGAACACGATCAGACCGTCGAGGATCGACGCGACGACCCGCACCCACCAGCCGGCCAGCCGCTCGCCATCTGGCGTGGTGTCGCGGCCGCCGTGCGCCGACTGCGCCGCGTAGCCGTAGCCGTAGACCGGCCGCCCCACCGGCCGCGCCCACCGGCCGCGCCGTCGGGGAACGGGCTGGTGTGCTCGGTCCAGCCCGACCCGTCCCAGTAGCGCAGGACGTGCTGGGTCTGATCGGGGTACCAACCGGCGGGAGTCTGCGTCATGGCGGCATCGTGCCACGCAGCGCCGGGCGCCGACTCAGAGGTTGCCGCGCGCGTCCTGCTCCCGCTCGATCGCCTCGAAGAGCGCCTTGAAGTTGCCCTTGCCGAAGCCCAGCGAGCCGTGCCGCTCGATGAACTCGAAGAACACCGTCGGTCGGTCGCCCATGGGCTTGGTGAAGATCTGGAGCAGGTAGCCGTCCTCGTCGCGGTCGACGAGGATCTTGCGCTTCTTCAGCTCCTCGATCGGCACCCGCACCTTGCCGATGCGTGCGCGCAGCTCGGGGTCGTCGTAGTAGGAGTCGGGGGTGTCGAGGAACTCGATGCCGTTGTCGCGCAGGTAGTCGACGCTGCGCAGGATGTCGTTGGTGGCCAGGGCGATGTGCTGGCAGCCGGCACCGTCGTAGAACTCGAGGTACTCGTCGATCTGCGACTTCTTCTTCGCGATCGCCGGCTCGTTGAGCGGGAACTTCACCCGGTGGTTGCCGCTGGCGACGACCTTGCTCATCAGCGCGGAGTAGTCGGTGGCGATGTCGTCACCGATGAACTCGGCCATGTTCGTGAAGCCCATGACCTTGTTGTAGAAGGTCACCCACTCGTCCATCTTGCCGATCTCGACGTTGCCGACGCAGTGGTCGACGGCCTGGAAGAGCCGCTTGGGCTGGCCCTCCCGACGCGTGACGCGTGCTGGAGCGCGCGACGAAGCCGGGCAGGTAGGGACCGGAGTAGCGCGACCGGTCCACGAGCGTGTGGCGCGTCTCGCCGTAGGTGGCGATGGCGGCCATCCGCACGGTGCCGTGCTCGTCGGAGATCTCGTAGGGCTCGTCGAGGATCGTGGCGCCCACCGAGCGGGCGTGCTCGATGCAGCGGTCGACGTCGGGCACCTCGAGCGCGAGGTCGACGACCCCGTCGCCGTGCTTGCTGTGGTGCTCGTGCAGGGGGCTGTCGGGGGTCACCCCGCCGGCGAAGACGAAGCGGGCGCTGCCCGAGCGGAGCACGAAGACCTTCGCGTCGCGCAGGCCGTTCTCGGGCCCTCGGTAGGCCTCGAGCTCCATGCCCAGCGCGAGCTGGTAGAAGGTCGCCGTCTGGGTGGCGTTGCCGACGACGAAGCAGATCGCATCCATCGCGGTCACCGGGAACGGGTCGCGGCTGGCGTCGTACTCCACGAGCCCCACGAGCTCCTTGAGCTGGTCGAGGGTCAGGTCGGCACGGAGCTCGTCAGGCGTCAGGGTCATGGCGTCAGCGTCACGTAGTGTGACAATCTGCGCAACAGACCGTCGCGCAACTGAACAAGTTGACTATCGATGAGGCCTGACATGGACGATGTGGACCACAAGCTGATCACTCTGTTCGCCGCCGAGCCCCGGGTCGGGGTGCTGGAGGCGTCGCGCCGACTCGGCGTCGCCCGCGGCACGGTGCAGGCCAGGCTCGACAAGCTGACCACCTCGGGCGTCATCACCGGTTGGGGCCCCGACCTCTCCCCCGACGCCCTGGGGTTCGGGGTGACGGCGTTCCTCACCCTCGAGATCAGTCAGGGCGCCGGCCACGAGTCGGTCGCCGTGCAGCTCGCGACCATCCCCGAGGTGCTGGAGGCCTACACGATCACCGGCGCCGGAGACCTGTGGTGCCGCGTCGTCTCGCGCTCCAACTCCGACCTCCAGCGAGTGATCGACACGGTCCTCAACATCGATGGGGTCCAGCGGGCCTCGACCGTGATGGCGCTGGCCACCCAAGTGCCCTACCGGGTGCTGCCCCTCCTGGAGGCGGCGCTCTAGGGGAGCCGGAACAGCGACCCCGCCCCGGTCGTCACCGTCAGCACGTCGGCGACCTTGGCGTTGTACGACGTCTGGTCGGTCGTGCAGAGCACCAGCCGCGCCGAGTGGCCGGCGTCGAAGCGGTGCGCGAACCCGGCCAGCGCGAAGTCGACCGGCTCCCCCACGGCGTCGGCGGGCACCCGCACGGGAGCGATGAGCCGGTGGATCAGCTCGGCACTGCCGTCAGGGGCGACGTCGTACATCTTGGCGAAGAAGACCAGGTCCTGGCCGTTGCTGTTGGCGATCTGCACGTGTGCGGTCGGGATACCGACCGACACCCGGTCCCGCGTGAAGGGCGCGGTGGTGAACTGCGCGAACTGGCCGTCCACCTCGGTCGGCGGGGTGTCCTGCGCGGAGGGTGAGGCGTCGGGCCCGGTGAAGTTCGACTTCTCCGTGTAGGCCGCCGGCTGACCGCCCGGGGGGTTGAGCATCGTGGCCGAGCCGACCGTCGCGTCGCTCGGCGCGGTCAGGGCATCGGCGCCGGAGAGCGCGTAGACCGTGCCGCCCTTGTTGAAGCGGAACCTGTCGGCGCCGTACTGCTCGTCGGCGGGGCCTGTGCCCTGGTAGTCGACCCAGTCCCGGTAGTAGGTGAAGGCGGGGCCCTTGTTGCCGCGCTTGCCGCGCAGCCACTGGTTCATCCAGCGCAGCGCTCGGATCGAGAGGTAGCAGCGATCCATCTCCTTGACGCTGCGACGGACGCCGTCGTAGGCCTCGCACTCGCCTGGCTGCGAGGTGTAGCCGCCGTGGCCGCCGGAGTTCCAGATCATCCCCACCGGGACGCCACGCTTCTTCAGCGCCAGGTAGGTGGACGCTGCGTCGTTGACGTTGAAGAGCGTGTCGCTCTGGCCCTGCACCAGCAAGGTCGGCGCCTTGAGGCGCTTCAGCACCCGCGGCACCGAGGCCTTCGCGACGTAGGTGCGGCCCTCGGCGTCGGTGGTGCCCTGGGAGCTGAGCTTGGAGTAGATGCGGCAGACCGCGAAGTAGAAGCCCTGGCAGGAGGCGGCGTTGGCGAGCTCGGTCGGATCACCCGAGGCCGCCTTGGCCTGCGGGCACCCGCCGTTGCCCGAAGCGGGCTGGGTGTTGCCGAGGGCGTAGAAGAGGCTGGTCCACTCGGCCTTGAAGACCCCCTGGGTGTTGAGGTCGTGGCTCAGCCCGGTGCGGTCGCCGGGGGCGATGTAGTTGTTGGGCACCAGTGAGTAGGCCAGGTTGTTCCAGGTGCGTCCCGGGATGGTGGCGCGGATCCGCTTGTCCCGCGCGGCCAGTGGCAGCTGGAAGCCACCGCCGTACGAACCGCCGATGGTGCCGACCACCGCGCCCTTCCTGTCGTGCTCCACCCAGCGCTTGGGCTCGAGGACCTCGGTGATCAGCTGCCGGGCGATCTTCACGTCGTAGTCCGACGACTGGAGGGTCACGCACCCACCGCTCGAGCCGAAGCCGGACGAGGAGTAGGTCAGGACGACGTAGCCGTGCGCCGCGAAGAACTCAGCGGTGCTGAGCGTCTCGTTGTTGTCCTTGCTGCCCCCGAAGCCGTGGGTCATCAGGATCGCCGGCTGCGGCTTGCGGCGACTCGCGTGGTCGGGCCGGTAGAGCCGGGCATCGATGTCGACGGCGATGTCGTCGTTCGGACCGGTGACGGTGGGGACCGTCAGCTCTCGAGCCTTCCAGTCGTGCTTGGCGTGAGCGACCTTCACGTCGGTGGGGCTCTCGACCGCCGCTGGGGTGCCGGCCGCCAGCACCCGTCCGACGCCGGCAACGGGCTGCGCCTGCGCCTGGGCCGAGGTGGGGGCCAGCAACGCCAGGGCCAGGAGGACGCCGGCTCCGGCGCGGCTGCGGATCATGCGCTGACGGTAGCCGCGCACCGATCCGTCCGTCGCCGAATCCGGAGGCTCGTGGAAGTCTGGCCGGCATGAAGAAGAGCGCGCACAGGGATCGCCCGGAGGGACCGTTCGTCGGGGCAGTCGAGCGCAAGGCGTTGATCGCGCGCATCGAGGCCCACCCGATCGAGGGGTCGCCGGACGCACAGCGCACGGCGTTCGCCGAACTCGTGCTCGGCGACACTGTCGGGGCCGAGTCGAGCGGGCCGCTCAACCTCGACGGGGAGGGCGGGACGATCGTCTACCTGCACGGCGGCGGCTACGCGTTCGGGTCCCCGCAGACCCATGCGCGCATCGGTCACGCCCTGGCCGAGCTGACCGGCCTGGGCGTCATCCTGCCGGCGTACCCGCTTGGCGCCCGAGCACCCCTGGCCGGCCCAGCTCGAGGCTGCGCTGGCGGCCGTCGCGCAGGCTCCGGCGCCGGTGGTCCTCGCCGGCGACTCGGCCGGCGGGCACCTCGCTCTGGTGACGGCGCTCGAGCTGCGACGACGAGGGACCGACGTGGCCGGGCTGATCCTGTTCTCCCCCAACACCGACCGGACCGACCGGTCGACGACGCGGTCGCAGAACGAGGCCTCCGACCCGATGGTGGACGACGAAGGTGATCGCGAGCTGGCGAGGCAGTGCTTCGGCAGCATTCCGGACGATCATCCGGAGGTCTCACCGCTCATCGCCGCAGTTGGACCTCCTGCCTCGGCTCCACATCGAGGTGGGTGGCGGAGAGGTCCTGCTCGATGACAGCCTCCTGCTCGCCGACGCCGCGCGTGAGGCCGGAGTGCAGGTCGCACTGCATGTCGAGCCGGACGGGTTGCACATGATGCAGCTCTGGGCGCCCTGGTGGGCGACCGCTGCAGCATCCCTCGAGCGGGCGGCGACGTTCGCGATGGAGGTGACCGGACGAGCGCCTGTCCCGCCGGCCCCGCCGGTCCCGCGAGGCCCGATCAGTCCTCGGGCAGCCCCGCGAACGTAGCCTTCACGTCCTTGTACCAACCCATCGACTTCTTCGGGTGCCGCCAGCGCCCTTTCATCGCGTCGCGCGCCTCCTGGTGGCTGGCGTCGCCGGCCTTCTCGGCCTCCTTGAGGTGACGGTCCTGGGCATTGATGACGTCGTCGGCACTCTTCCCTGAGTGCTCGAGGTCGCAGGGTCCGCCGAGCTGTCGGCAGGTCATGGTCTTGGTCACGCGCTTCTCCCTGGTGTTCGTTCGGCGATGGTGCCTACATCCCTGACGATCGAGCCGGACCTAGTGTGACCGCCGAGCCGAGCCGTCGCGGCGTACGACGCGCGCCAGCACCTCGGGGTCGGCGCGGAAGACGATGCCTGTGACGACGCCGCCGGCGATCGTGAAGTCGAAGAGCACGCGCGCCTCGCCCTGGTGGTACCACGCTGCCGCAGGCCGATCGCCGACGTACGCCGCCAACGCGGCATGGGCGCTGCCGTCGAAGAACGTCGCCACCTCCTGCCGGCCCTCGATCCGCTCCGGAGTGCCGGCGAGCTTCGCCGCGTCGTCGGCCGTCACGATGGCGTCCGGGGCGAGCAGCGAGATCAGGCGGGTGAAGTCTCCCGCCCTCGCCGCTGCCATGAAGGCGTCCACCACCTCCCAGTCGGTGAGGCCCTCCTCGGGCACGCTCGGCGTGGCCAGCCTGGTGCGAGCCCGCGATGCCAGCTTGCGCGCGGCCGCCGGGCTGGTGTCGAGGATCGCAGCGATCGTGGCGAACTCGACCCCGAAGCTGTCGTGCAGCACGAACGCCACCCGCTCGCGGGGGGTCAGCCGGTCCAGGACCACGTTGAGGGCCAGTCCGACCGTCTCCGCGAGGGCGAGGTCGTCGGCAGCGTCGACGGACGGGTCGACGGATGGGTCGGCACCGCTCTCGAGGGCGCCGAGGATCTCCCGCTCCTCGGCCGGCGCGGGTGTGCGCGCCCGCAGCCGATCGAGACACAGGCGCGTCGTCACCGTGGTCAGCCACGCGGGCAGGCTCTCGATGTCAGCATCGGTGCGCTGCAGCCGGAGCCACGCCTGTTGTACGACGTCCTCGGCCTCTGCGTGCTCGCCGAGCACGCGGCTGGCCACCTTGACCAGGCGTGGCCGCTCGGCCTGGAAGACCTCGGTCCGATCCATCTGACTCACCTTTCCACGTTGACGTTCCTCCTGGCTGACGGCGCAGCGCGCCGAGATGTGACCGCCGAACCCCTTTCCTCCAGCCCACCGGACCCTTGCGGATCGAACTGTTGTTCGATAAAATGCAGCATGCCCACCGGTCCAGCGCTTGCAGCCGACGACGTCCGTCGCTTCCGCGACGCCGTGCTCGCAGGCCGGCGCCCGGACGGCGACCAGGTGCCGGCCGACCGGGAGCGGATCGAGCTGATCGCCGAGGCCGAGAAGTTGAAGTCGACGCTGTGCGCGATCCAGGCCGAGCTGTCCGTCGACCTCGATGCCTCGGTCCGCTCTCGTGACGCCCGCCAGGGTGTGCGCCCCGAGCTGCAGGGCCGCGGGGTGGCGTCACAGATCGCACTGGCGCGTCGGGAGTCGCCTCACCGCGGCAGCGTGCTCCTCGGGCTGGCGAAAGACCTCGCCACCGACCTGCCCTGCACCCTGGCTTCGCTGCGCGAGGGCCGCCTCAACGAGTATCGCGCCCAGATCGTCGCCAAGGAGACCGGCTGCCTCGGCCGCGAAGACCGTGCGGCCCTCGATGAGGACGTCTGCGGCACGAGCGCCGACGGCACCAGCCCGGCCGACCGATGGGCGCCGGCCAGCCGCCGGGACCCGCGGCGACGGGCCAGGAGGCCGACCCCGCCGCTGCTGTCCGCCGCAATGCCAAGGCCGAGAAGTCGCGCCGCGTCTCCATCCGACCGACCCCGGACACCATGGTCTACGTCACCGGACTGCTCCCGGTCGCTCAAGGGGTCCGGGCGTTCGCGATCCCTCGAAGGAAGCCGACGCCCTGATCAACACCGGTGACGAGCGGACCAAGGGCCAGATCATGGCCGACCTCTTCGTCGAGCGACTCACCGGGCAGAGCCAGCAGCCGACGTGGGGGTCACCGTCGACGTCGTCCTCTCCGACCAGACCCTCCTCGGTGGCGGCAACGAGTCCGCGCTGCTCCCGGGTCTCCCCGGCGGCACCCTCCCGGCGCAGATCGCCCGCGAGCTCATCGCCCACGCCCTGCGCGCGGAGACCGTCAACTGGATCCGCACGCCTCTACACAGACCCCGCCGGGCGTCTCGTCGCGCTGAGCACCAAGCAACGATTCGTGACAGCCGGGTTGGCCGACTACCTGGCGCTGCGTGACCAGGGCCTCTGCCGCACCCCGTGGTGCGACGCCCCAGCCCGCCAAGCCGACCACATCACCCCGCCGCCCACGGGGGCGAGACGTCCGACGACAACACCCAGGGCCTCTGCCAGGCGTGCAATCTGGCGAAGCAAGCCGCCGGATGGGCCCAACGGGTGGTCGGCGAACCAGGCCTACGCAGGGGTCGCCATACCGTCGAGACGACCACCCCGACCGGGCACCGACATCGATCTCAGGCACCGGCGCCACCCACACCAGCACGACCCGGGCGCCGACGCCAACGTCGGATCACCCACGAGCTCTACACCCGGGCCTTCGACCTCGCGATCGCGAGCGACTACGCCGCTGCCTGACGGTGCGCTACGACGACTTCTTGATCGCCCAGGCGCGCACGGCGTTGATCCGGGCGCGCAGCTGGTCGGCGTTGGCGACGGCTGAGGCCGGCCCACCGCACTCCTTGCGCAGCGCGGCGTGGGTGACGCCGTGCGGCTGGCCGGTGCGGTGGTTCCAGGCGCCGACCAGCCCGTTGAGCTCGCGGCGCAGCACGGCGAGCTGCTCGTGGGTCGAGACCTCCTGCACGGTGTCGGCGCCCGGAGCGTCGACGCCGGCCCGGGCGGCCTTGCGCGCCTGCGCCTTGGCGCCCTCGCTGGTGCGGTGCTGGAGCAGCTCGCGCATCTGGTCGGGCTCGAGCAGGCCGGGGATGCCGAGGAAGTCCATCTCCTCCTCCGAGCCGTACTGGTCGCCGTCGTAGAGCACGTGGTCGAAGGTCGCCTCGGAGCCGAGCGCCTCGAAGGGCAGGCCCTCGTCGTCGCCGTCGCCGTCGCCCGCCTCGGCCTGCGGCCATCAGCTCCTTCTCGGCGGCGAAGATGTCGTCCTCGTCGGTGATCCGGCGCCCGAGCACGTGGTCGCGGGCGACCTCCATCTCGGAGGCGTGGGTGAGCAGGACCGGCACCGACGGCAGGAAGATCGACGCCGACTCGCCGCGGGTGCGCGCGCGCACGAAGCGGCCGATCGCCTGGGCGAAGAACAGCGGGGTCGAGGTCGTCGTCGCGAAGACCCCGACGGCCAGGCGCGGCACGTCGACGCCCTCGGAGACCATCCGGACCGCGACCATCCACCGGGCGTCGCTGGTGGTGAACTCCCCGATCTTCTTCGAGGCACCCTTCTCGTCGGAGAGCACGACGGTCGGCGCCTCGCCGCTGATCGCCTTGAGGGTCTTGGCGTAGGCGCGCGCCGACTCCTGGTCGGTGGCGATCACCATGCCGCCGGCGTCGGGCACGTGGCGGCGTACCTCCGTCAGCCGCTTGTCGGCGGCCGCGAGCACCGAGGGGATCCAGGATCCCGACGGGTCGAGGGCGGTGCGCAGCGCCTGGTTGGTCATGTCCTTGGTCAGCGGCTCGCCGAGCCGGGCGGCGATCTCGTCGCCGGCGCGGGTGCGCCACGACATCTCGCCGGAGTAGGCCAGGAAGAGCACCGGGCGCACGACGTGGTCGGCCAGCGCCTCGGCGTAGCCGTAGGTGAAGTCGGCGACCGAGCGCGGGATGCCGTCGTCACCGGGCGCGTAGGTGACGAACGGGATCGGGTTGACGTCGGAGCGGAACGGCGTGCCGGTGAGGGCGAGGCGCCGGGTCGCCGGCTGGAAGGCCTCGCGCACCCCCTCACCCCACGACAGGGCGTCGCCGGCGTGGTGCACCTCGTCGAGGATGACCAGGGTCTTGAACCGCTCGGTGCGCACCCGCAGGGCGAGCGGGTTGACCCCGACACCGGCGTAGGTGACGGCGATGCCGAGGTAGTCGCTGGAGATCTTGCCCTTGCCGGCGGAGTACGTCGGGTCGATCGGGATGCCGGCGCGCGCGGCCGCCTCGGCCCACTGGAGCTTGAGGTGCTCGGTGGGGGCGACGACGGTGATCCGGTCGACGATGCGACGCCCGATCAGGTCGGCGGCCACCGACAGGGCGAACGTCGTCTTGCCGGCGCCGGGCGTGGCGACGGCGAGGAAGTCGCGCGGCGAGCGCTCGAGGTAGTCGCGCATCGCGGCGGTCTGCCAGGCGCGCAGCGACGGGGCCGTGCCCCACGCGGCCCGCTCCGGCCAGGCCGGGGTGAGGGCGGGAGTGAGGTGCGGGTCTGTCGGGCTGGCGGAGGCAGAGGAGGTGGGGGCGCCCGTCACTCGCCGGAGCCCGCGTCGTCGTTGAGACTGCTCCCAGGCGTCCTTGCAGTCGGGGCACACCGGGAACTTCTCCGGCGCCCGGCTCGGCACCCACACCTTGCCGCAGAGCGCGACCACGGGGGTGCCCATCACCATCGCCTCGGTGAGCTTGTCCTTCTCGACGTAGTGGCTGAACTTCTCGTGGTCGCCCTCGTCGGTCGGGACGGTCCGCTCGTCCTCACGGATCTTGGTGTCGGTCGAGGAGCCGAAGCCGAAGCCGGGGGAGGAAGTCACGAGGAGGGAGTCTAGAGGTTTCTCCGGTGGCTTTCGACTCGTCGCCGCCAGCCCCGATCAGGAGCGGGGGCGCGAGACCAGCCGACGATCGAACAGATCACCAAGGCCAGGGCGGCCACCTCGAGCGCGATGCCGAGGAAGGGCCCCGCCACGGTGACCCCCGACAACATCAAGGAGATCAGTCGGACCTGCCGCCAGCAGCACGAGGAGCCCAGCGGCCAGGCCGAGCCCGAACGAGGCCTTGGGCGCCCCGACGCGCCAGGACCCGACGCCGAGGGCAAGCAGGATCGCGCCGAGCAGGGCGTAGCCGACTCCGAAGATGAGGGCCACCCCGGCGAAGGTTGTCCGTCCTCGGACGACTGCCGTAGGCGATGACCATGAAGACCGCCAGACCGATCATCCCGACCCCCAGCAACGCATGCCCGGCGGCGAGGCGGCGGGTCGCCAGGAGCAGCGGCACGGGTGAGGGTTCGAGAGCGCGGGCGCTGGTCGGGGAGGTCATGGCTTCATCGTGCCCGGTCAGTCGCCGTGAGGACTCCGCACGCGTACTCAGGGAGCCACTCAGTTGAGCTCGGGGTCGTTCGGGCGGGTCGAGTGCAGCGCGAGGTCGCCCGGCTGGCGACGCAGCACGTCGCGCCACAGGCTCGGCGGTGTCGGCGCGGAAGATGTCGTCGGCGCTGCCGGGCACGACGTACCAGCTGCCCTCGTCGATCTCGGCGTCGAGCTGCTCGCTCCCCCAGCCGGAGTAGCCGGCGAAGATCCGCAGCCCGTCGAGGTCGGGACCGACCAGCTCGACCGGGGTGTCGAGGTCGAGCAGCGCGAGCCGGTCGACGACCGGGCGGAAGCCGAGCGCGTCGTCGTCGCTGCGGCGCAGGGCGACCGCGATGGCGCCGTCGGTCTCGACCGGGCCCGCCCTGGAAGAGCACCTCGGGCTCGGCGACCACGTCGGCCCAGGGCGCGAGCACCTGGCCGACCGCGAGGCCCGGTCGGCCGGTTGAGCACGACGCCGAGCGACGCCGTCGTCGGCGACGTCGAGGAGCAGGACCACGGTGTCGGCGAAGTTGGGGTCGCGCAGGGCCGGCGTCGCCACCAGCAGCATCCCCGCCCGCACCTCGGTCACCCGTCCATCATGACGCGTGACCGAGGCGGTGGGGTATGCACCCCGACCCGTGGGAGGACAGGGTCGTCCGGTGAGCCGGACGGCGTCAGGCGGCCAGGACCGAGCGCAGGCGGTCGAGGAAGGTGGTCCGCCGCGGGGCGAGGGTGTGCAACGGTCGGCACGGGGCGGGCGGCCCGGGTGGCGCGGCGCCTGCTGCCTCGATGCGGGCGCCGACGGGCGCGCCGGCGAGGTCGCCGATGCCGGACCGGCCCGGCCATCGTCGCCATGCAGCACCCGCTCCTTGACGGCGGCGCGAGCCATCGCCCAGCCCATCTCGTCGTCGAGCGGGTGGGCGCGGTAGTGGTCGAGCAGGGCGCGTACGCCGGGCAGCTCGTCGGCCGCGGCGATCCAGGCGGCCTGGACGGCGCGCTCGAGGTCCATCGGCTCGGACTGCAGCTGCTGCTCGATGTGACCGGACAGGCGGGTGTGCCACTTGAGCTGGAGGGCGCCGAGCAGGGTCAGCTCGTCGCCGAAGGTCTCGGCCACCCCGTCGACGTCCATCGGGAGGCGGGCGTCGAGGCGGGCGTTGGCGGTCTCGATCACCGCGCGCAGGGTCTCGCCGCGGTTGTGGAAGGACTTCCAGGTCATGGTCAGCTCCTCACTGATCAGGCACTCACATACTGCGAGTACGTACTCTCAGTATGGATCCGACCGACGGTCTTTCAAACCTCCCCACCGTGATCCTGCCCACGATGATCTGGGCCACAGCCCGCGTCATAGGGTGCAGCCATGGCGAAGTCGCCCAAGACCCCAAGACCCCCAAGTCGCGTGAGCAAGCTGGTGCCCAAGGTGCCGCTCTCCCAGCGTCCCCGGAGCCGGCCGGCGCGCGGCGTACTCGGCCTCCACCAAGCGCGCCCTCGTCGACGTCGCCGAGGAGCTCTTCACCGATCACGGCTACGCCAACACCTCGCTCGACGCCATCGTCGCCGGGGCCCAGGTCACCAAGGGCGCGCTCTACCACCACTTCTCAGGCAAGCAGGCGCTCTTCGAGGCCGTCTTCGAGCGCGTCGGAGTCCGATGCAGCGAAGGCGATCCAGAAGGCCATCAAGGGCAAGAAGGACCCGTGGGTCAAGGCCCGCAGCGGGCTGCGCGCCTTCCTCGCGGTCGTCCAGGAGCCGCGCTACCGCCGCATCGTCGTGCAGGAGGGTCCTTCGGTGCTCGGCTACGAGCGCTACCGCGAGCAGGAGGAGCGCTCGACGTTCGCCACGGTCGTCGAGATCCTGCGCGCCGTGCTCGAGGCCGGGGAAGTGGGACCTCGAGGAGGACATGGTCCAGACCTTCGCCCGGATCTTCTTCGGGGCGATGTCGTCGGCCGGCGAGTCGGTGGCCGGCTCCGACGAGGCGACGGCTGCGGCCGAGCGGGTCGAGGTCGCGATCGGCTTCATCATCGCCGGCTTCCAGGCGCTGGCCGACGCCGGCACCGAGATGCCGACCGGCATCGTCAGGGACTGACGACGACGCTGCCGCGCAGCGGCACCAGCTCGATCCAGGTGTGGCCGCGCGGCACGCGTAGGGCGACCTCGCCCCCTGGGCGTCGCCCGGGTGAGCCGCAGGGGCGCGTCGAGCGCGGCCTTGCTCCACTCCCCCGCGACGACCCGGCCGGCGTGGAACAGCTGGGCCTCGCCGCCGCCGACGAGCCGGGTCTCGGGCACGGTGTTGCCCGCCGGGTCGAGGTAGCCGGCGTCGCCGACCGCGACCCGCAGCACCAGCACCGTGTCGGCCGGGAACTCGTCGCCGGCCGCGGCGAGCGAGCCGGTGTCGACGTACCCGCCGTCGCGGTAGGTCCAGCTCGTCGTGTGCGCCTGGGAGAAGCGGGCCGCGAACGGAGCCGGCCGGCTCCCCCTCCGGCAGGGCCCTCGCCGCTCCGAACGGCAGGTAGTCAGCGGGTCGGCTCGCCTTGGCACCGGATGTCGTGAGCGCCTGCGGCGACCTCGCCGAGGTCGGTCATCAGGTCGTACGGCGCGGCGCGCGACGGCTCGCGGAAGAACCCGGCGCTGCCCTCGGTGACGTAGGGGACGCCGGCCTCGGCCAGCCGGGTGATGGTCTGACGGGCCGCACCGCTGGTGACCATCGTGGCGTCCGACCGGGGACACGATGCCGAGGTCGGAGGCGCGCATCGAGCGCACCGGCCCCACGACACCGGGGATCGTCGAGTAGTAGAAGGCAGCCAGCCGGGTGACCCCGCCCTCGACGAGCTCCTCGACGACCAGGTCGGCGGACGACAGGCCGTGCTGCGGGGCGCTCGAGGCGGTGTTGTCCATCTTGAGCACCAGCACCGGGTGTCGACGCGCCGAGGAGCCGGACTCGACCGGGAGCCCGGTCAGCGGCTCGGTCGCGGACCGTTTCGGGCGGTCCGGCTCGCTGGGCGCCTCGTCGGCGCACGCGGACAACGCCAGGGCGACGCCGAGGCACAGCGCGAGCAGCGCGTGCGGTCGGCGCGCACCCCGGCGCGATCTCACGTCCGTCAGCCGAGCTTGGCGCCGCCGTCGACGTACAGCGTCTGGCCGGTGATGTAGGAGGCCTCGTCGCTGCAGAGGAACGCTGCGGCGGCCGCGATGTCCTCGGGGAAGCCGACCCGCTTGACCGGGTTGGGCTCGGCGTTGAGGGCGCGGAACTCGTCGACGTCCATCTTGAGCCGGGCGGCGGTGGCGTCGGTCATCTCGGTGGCGATGAAGCCGGGCGCGATGGCGTTGGCGTTGATGCCGAAGGGGCCGAGCTCGATGCCGAGGGTGCGGGTGAAGCCCTGCACGCCCATCTTGGCGGCCGAGTAGTTGGCCTGGCCGCGGTTGCCCAGCGAGGAGACGCTGGAGAGGTTGAGGATCTTGCCGTACTTCTGCTCCACGAAGTGCTTCTGGGCGGCCTTGGTCATCAGGAACGCACCCTTGAGGTGGACGTTCATGACGAGGTCCCAGTCGTCCTCGCTCATCTTGAAGAGCAGGTTGTCGCGGGTGATGCCGGCGTTGTTGACGAGCACGTGGATGCCGCCGAGCTCGGCGACGACCCGCTCGACGGCGGCCGCGCTGGCCTCGCCGTTGCTGACGTCGCAGGCGATGCCGACGTGCTTGGCGCCGTCACCGGCGGCGGGCAGCTTGGCCGCGGCCTCGGCGGCCTTGGTCTCGTCGAGGTCGAGGATCGCGACCGAGGCGCCCTCCTCGGCGAACCTCGTCGCGATGCCGAACCCGATGCCCTGTGCGGCTCCGGTGACCACGGCTACTCGCCCGTCGTAACGACCCATCTGTCTGACTCCTCGTGTGCTCTTGATTGCTGGACGCGCTGTGCTGTGTGGCCACAGTAGAGGGAGCCGCCCACCCTGCCGCTCAGAGGACGGCCCGCAGCCGCTCGGCGTACTCCTCGGCCTCGCCGGCGGCGTACTTCGTGCGCGGCCAGAAGAAGCCCCGCAGCCCGTCGCCCTTGGTGCGGGGCACGACGTGCAGGTGCAGGTGTGGCACCGACTGGCTGACGGTGTTGTTCATCGCCACGAAGCTGCCCTGCGCGCCGAGCTCCACGACCGCCGCGCAGAGCCGCTGCGCCGCCTCGAGGAAGCCGTCGCGCTGGTCGGCCGGGAGGTCGGGCAGGGTGACGTGGTGCTCGCGCGGCACGAGCAGCACGTGGCCCTTGAAGACCGGGCGGACGTCGAGGAAGGCCATCACCGCGGGCTCGTCGAGGACGACGTAGGCCTCGGTCTCGCCGGCGATGATGGAGCAGAAGACACAGCTCACGCTGCGCGACGCTACCCGGCATCGGTGACCCCGGCCGGGAGCCGGAGCCGATCGTCGGCCGAACGGGTGGCTTGTCACAAAGCGTCATGCTCCAGGGCGATCCCTGGGACGATGGGCAGATGACCGACGTCGCCTCACCTCGCGACCCGATCTTCGACTGCGCCGGCGAGATGGCCGAACGCTACGCATCGTTCGACTGGTCGGGGACTCCCCTGGGAGCCCCTGCCCTGTGGCCGGAGAGCCTGCGGACGACCGTGGCCACCGTGCTGCGCGGCCGGTTCCCGATGTGCCTCGAGTGGGGCGACTCGTTCGTGCTGATCTACAACGACGCCTACATCGACATCCTGGGCGCCAAGCACCCCGCCCTGGCGCTCCCCGTGTCCGAGGTGTTCCCCGAGATCTGGGACGCCGTCGCCGAGCACCACCTCGCGGTGCTCCATGGCGGCGGGTCGCAGTACCAGGAGGACGTTCCCTTCGTGATCGAGCGCGGCGTCGGGCTCGAAGAGCAGTACTTCACGTTCTCCTGGTCGCACGTCGCCCCGGGGCCCACCGACACCAGCCCCGGCGGGATCCTCAGCCTCTTGTCGGCGCGCACGCGTGAGGTCGTGGGCGCCCGCCGTCTCGCCGTGCTCAACCTCCTGACGAACAGGGCGTCCGGGCAGGTCGAACCGCGAGCGGCGGTGTCCGGGTGCCTCGAGGTGCTCTCCGGGGGCGCTTCCGACTTGGTGTACGGCGGGTTCTACGCCATCGACGACCTCGGCGACATCACCGCGGGCGACAGCTTCGGCGTCCCACCGTCGCGCCTCCCTGCCGACGGCGAGGCGCCGCAGGTGGTGATCGACTGTGCGCGCACTGCGGTGACGACGATCGACGCTGCCGGCGACGGCTCCGACATACCGGCCCTCGTCGCGCTGCCGATCCGCGCGCGCGATCGCGTGGCCGGCACCCTCCTCCTCGCCCCCCACCCGCTGCGCCCCCTCGACCTCGAGCACCGCCAGTGGCTCGGGCTCGTCGCCGAGCAGGTGGGTCGGATGCTCTCCCTGGCGACCGCCCGCTCCGACGAACAGGCTCGATTGTCGGCGCTTGCGGAGATCGACGCGGCGAAGTCCGACTTCCTCTCCAACGTGAGCCACGAGTTCCGTACACCGCTCACCTTGCTGACGGGGCCGCTCGAGGATGCACTGGCGACACCGTCTGCCGGCCTCTCGCGAGCCCAGATGGAAGTGATGCACAACTCCGGTCGTCGACTGCTGCGGCTTGTCGATGCCCTGATGGACGTCGCCCGGATGGACGTCGAACCTCGGGAAGCACGCATCGCGCCGGTTGACCTCACGACCCTGACCCACGACCTCGCCCTGCCCTTCGAGCTCGTCGCCACCCGCGCCGGTCTGATGCTCACCACGGCCCTCGACGAGATCGGCGTGGTCGCCTCGGATCCCGAGCTGTGGGAGTGCATCGTGATCAACCTGGTGGCCAACGCCATCAAGTACACGCCGGCCGGCCTCGTCGAGATCACTCTGGTCCTCGAGGAGGACGAGGTGGTGCTCCGGGTGAGCGACAGCGGTGTCGGCATCGAGGCGAGCCAGCACCAGCGCATCTTCGAGCGCTTCCACCGCGTCCTCGGTCCCGATGCGAAGACCATCGAAGGCACAGGTCTGGGCTTGTCCCTGGTGGCAGATGCTGCCCGGACGCTCGGGGGTGCGGTGAGCGTCACCTCGGAGACGGCCAGCGGGTCGACCTTCACCGTCCGGGTGCCGCTCCGGCATGCCTCGCCGGATGAACTCCCGATCACCCACTCGATCGAGGGCGCAACGACCCTGGCGCGAGACCTGGCCTCGGTCCTGCCGCCTTCCGCGATCGGCTCCGCGACGGGCGACAGCGAGTCCACCACACCGAAGCGCGACGACTCGCTGCCAGTCATCCTGGTCGTCGACGACAACGCCGCCATGCGCGACCGAGTGGCCCACGTCCTCGCACCCTTGGGTCGGGTGATCGCGTGCGGCGACGGGGTCGAGGCCCTGGAGACGATCAGCTCACGACAGATCGACCTCGTCGTCACCGACGTCGCCATGCCCCGCCTCGACGGCCTCGCGCTCGTGGAGCGGCTCCGAGCCGACGAGCGCAACGCCGCTGTTCCGGTCGTCGTGCTGTCCGCTCGCGCAGGGGCTGCCGCGGCGACCTCGGCTCTGGAGCTCGGGGCGGACGACTACGTCGTCAAGCCGTTCGCCTCCGCCGACCTCCTGGCCCGGTGTCGCAGCACCTTGGCCCTCGCGAGGCTGCGCGTGGACCGGGCGTCGGCGTCGGCTCGGGACTCCGTCCTGGCCGGGGTGAGCCACGAGATGCAGACGCCACTGTCGGTCATCATGACCGCGCTCGAGCTCCTGGCCCTGCCCGACACCGATGCCGGCACCCGTGCAGAGGCGGCCAGGCGTGCGGCGGCGAGGGTGCGGATCCTCGACCGGCTCGTCCGCCAGTTCCTCGACTGGTCGCGCATCACCACCGGATCCCCGATCGTGGCGCTGCGTGCTCCGACCACCCTTGCCGAGCTCCTCACCCAGGTCGTGGCCGATCATCCACGCGCGGAGGTCAACGACCTGGGGCCGCACGGCCCGGCGCTGGTCAGCTGCGACGTGCGCCGGACCGAGCAGATCCTGCACACCCTCCTCACCCACGCCACGCGGTCGCCCGACAGCAAGGTGGAGGTCGAGGTGGCGGAGGCCCGCGACGCGCGCGGCGCGGTCGAGGGCTACGACGTACTGGTGCGCGACGACGGTCCACCCATCGACGAGCACGCGCTACGTGCGTTGGTCACCCCCGTGACCCTGAGCGACACCCCCGGCACCGGTGCCATCGGGCTTGCCGTCTCGCGGGCTGCGGCCCGGGCCCAGGGCGGCGACCTGACGGTAGAATCCACGGACCAGCACGGAAGCATCTTCGTGCTTCGACTGGCCTCGGAGGCGTGACATGCAGGTCCTGGTGGCCGACGACGACGAGGACATCCGCTATGTCGTCGCTGCCCTCCTCTCCCGCCGCGGCTGGACCGTCACCACGACGTCGAGCGGCACCGAGACCATCGACGTCCTCGCGGCGGCCGCCTTCGACGTGCTGGTCCTCGACCAGAACATGCCTCCCGGCTCCGGCCTCGACGTGGTGCATCACCTGCGCGAACGCGGCGACGACACACCGGTGGTGCTCTTCACGGGCTTCAGCTCCACGATCGACCGCAGCCGCGCCGACGAGGCCGGGGTGCTGATCATGGAGAAGACCGATGTCGCGACGCTGCCCGCGAAGGTCGCGACGCTCGCCGGACTCGACTGAGTCGTTGACACAGACCCTCGCCTGACCTCAGATGTCGCCCGATGCGACCGGACGCAACAGCTCGGGAGGCACGAGCGAGCCTCCGACCACCCCGCTGAGCAGCCGAGGGTCGATGGGTGTGCCCCGCTTGAGCACGCTCACCGCCCCTGACGTCTCGAAGATCACGGCGGCCACCTCGTCGAAGTCGCGCACCCCGGCGAGTCGCAGCTTCGCCTGCAGCTCCGAAGGTTGGACATGGCAGCGACGCAGCTGGGCGGCACAGACCTCGGAGCCGGCCATCAGCAGGACCGGCTTGGCGGTCACCGCGTGGGCGCCCCACTTCCGGGACTGGATCTGTCCGGTGAGGCCTTGCATCACCACCAACGTCACCAGGGCGACCAGTCCGCCGGCCAGACGCGGGCTGTCCCCGAGAGCGGCTCGACCCAGGACCGAGCCGAAGGCGACGATCGCGGCGATGTCGAAGCCCGACATGCCCGAGAGCACCCGCTGGCCGAGCACCCGAACGATCAGGACGAGCGTCAAGTACATACCGGACGTGGCGATGACGACCGCCACGGCCTCGATCGGAGTGATCCAGAGCAGCTCGCGCATTCGACCTCCACAGTCCCAGGTGCGTCCACCCTAGGGCCGTGCCGCTCCGGCTCCGCCTGGCCTGTCCTGCGCCTGGGGAACATACCCACCCGGGGTATGGTTGAAGCAAGTACCATCGCCTACCCGATCGAGGTTCCCTGTGACCACCAGGACTCGTCATCTCAAACGCGTTGCCGCTGCGTCCTTCTCGCTGGTGCTGCTCACCGCCTGTGGCACCGACAGCACGGGCGAGTCGGTGCCCGAGGGCGGATCCACGCCGACGGCGACCGCGGGTGAGCTCGGGCAGGCGCCCGACGCCCCGAGCCTCGACGTCGCGAGCGCAGCGGCTTGGGAGGCGCTCATGTCGTCCGACGGCGAGTACGCCGCGTATGCCGCCTACTCGGCGGTGATCGAGAAGTTCGGTGAGGTGGAGCCGTATGTCGCCATTCGCGCCGCGGAGTTGCGCCATGTCGAGGCATTGATCCGACAGCTGGAGCGTCGCGGGGTCTCCGTACCCGAGAACCCCTACCTGGGCGAGATGACCGCACCGGACGACCTGGCTACGGCCGCGACCGCTTGGGCAGAGGGTGAGGTGGCCAACGTCGCGCTCTACGACGAGCTCCTCACCCAGGCCAGCGGCGACGCAACGCTCACCAGGGTGCTGACGAACCTGCGGCGAGCCTCGCTGGAGATGCACCTGCCGGCGTTCCGCGCAGCAGCCGACAGTGGCGGAGTCCTCAGCACTCAACAGATGGACGAGCTCGGTTTGCACTGAGCGTCGCCGCGCGCTCGAAGCGCCGGGCGACGACCGCGCAGTGCTCTGCGAGCTCTCGAGGCTCGAGCACCTCGAAGTCGTACCCGGCCAGTCCGAGGTAGACCGCGACGGTGGCGAGCTCCTCGCCGCCCGTGCGCAGCAGGCAGGTCGCTTCGGTCTCGGCCTCGACGCTGACCGCTGCGACCGGGTAGACCGCACGTAGGGCCTCGGCCGTGGCGTGGAAGCGGACCAGGACCTGGTGGGGGTAGGGCGCTGAGGTGACTGCACGGTGCACGTAGGTCACGGGATCCTCGTGGTCGCGAGCGGTGAACCGCCAGGTGCTGACCCGTACCTCCCGAAGCCGATCGAGCCGGAACGTGCGCCAGTCGTCACGGTCGAGATCAAAGGCCATCAGGTACCAACGTCGCCCGGTCGCCACGAGTCCGTACGGCTCGACCCGTCGTCGGGTGCTCGTCTCCGAGCGATCGACGTAGGCGAACTCCAGGCGGACCTGGTCGCGGCAGGCGCCGGCGATCTCGACCAGGGCATCTGCATCGATGGTCTCTGCGGCCGCTCCGCCGGGAAGGAGCGAGATGGAGCCGTGGATGCCGTGGACCCGTTCGCGCAGGCGCGCCGGGAGGACCTGATCGAGCTTGGTCAACGCGCGCAGCGCCGCCTCGCTGGCCCCCGCGACCGTCCCTCCCGCAGCCAGTCGTAGCGAGACCGCGACCGCGACCGCTTCGGCATCGTCGAGCAGGAGCGGCGGCAACGCCCGCCCGGCACCGAGGCGGTAGCCGCCGGCGACGCCCTGCGTGGCGTTGACCGGATAACCCAGCCCGCGCAGGCGGTCGACATCGCGTCGGATCGTGCGCGTCGTCGTGCCCAGGCGCTCGGCCAGCTCGCTGCCGCTCCAGGTCTGACGCTGCTGCAGCAGGGCGAGCAGGAGCAGGACGCGTTCGGTGGGACCTGAGGAGGATTCGGCCATTCCCACAATCTGCCACAGGCAGCGGACAGAAACTGTCCTAGTTCGAGGTCCAGGAGTGGGCGCAGGTCGACCACCACCCACCACCGAGGAGAACCCGATGCCCTTCCTGGCCCCACCCGCCGCCACCGAGCAGGACAACCTGGCCGGCTACCTGTCCATGCAGCTCGACGCCTTCCACGCCCTCGCCCACGGCCTGTCCGACGCGCAGGCTGCCGCTGCCCCGAGTGCGAGCGACTTCTCCATCGGCAGCCTGATCCGCCACGTCACCGTGGTGACGGCCAACTGGGTCGACGGCGTGACCCACGCGCCCGAGCACGCCCCGACCGAGGAGATCTACCGACGCGTCGCTGAGTTCGAGCGCGGTTTCGTCGCCGGTGACTCGCTGGCCACGGCATTGAAGGAGTACGACGAGGTCTGCGATCGGGCGCTCGCCGCAGCCAGGTCGACCGACCTCGACACCCACGTGCCCGTGCCGGACGCGCCGTGGTTTCCCCAGGACGTCGAGCACTGGTCGGTGCGGTGGGTCTGGGGCCACCTGATCCAGGAGCTGGCCCGGCACGCCGGCCACGGCGACATCATCCGCGAGACCCTCGACGGCGGCACGATGTATCCCCTCATCGCCGCCGCCGAGGGGATGGGCGACCTGGGCTTCCTCCAGCCGTGGACGCCCTCGGAGCCCGGTTTCACCACCGGCATCAGCACGGTCGTCTACTTCGCCGCCGACCCCGCGGCTGCCCGGGCCTGGTACACCGAGCTCCTCGGCGCCGAGCCGTACTACGACCAGGGGCCGTACGTCGAGTGGCGGGTCGGCCCCCACGACCGCGAGCTGGGGCTGCTGGACGCCGCCTTCGCACCCGAGCACCGGGCAGACGGCACCGGATCGGTGATCGCCTACTGGCAGGTCGACGACACCGCGGCGGCCTACGAGCGGCTCCTGGCGATGGGCGCCACGAGCCAGTGGCCGCCCCGGGACTTCGGCGCGGGCTACCTCGGCGCCAGCGTCGTCGATCCGTTCGGGAACGTCCTCGGCGTCATGCAGCGCCCGCTCGGCTGAACGCGCACGACAGTCGCCCCGACCTGGATCGGGGCGACTGTGGTTCAAGAGGTGATCAGTGCTGGTGCTGGCTGGTGGAGCTGGCGGGAATCGAACCCGCGTCCTCGAGCGCCGAACCAGGTCTTCTCCGGGTGCAGTCAGTGATGTCGCTTTTCTCGGCCCCGGCGCTCGCACAGACACGTCGCCGACAGGCTCAGTCAGGATTGAGTCCCGATCACCCCTCCTGACAGAGAGTGATCAGCAAGTCTCCTAGTCGACGCCAGGACCCGGGACGGAGACGGATGCCCGGACTGACGCTTCGGTCACTGCTCAGGCAGCGAGAGCGAAGGAACTGCGATTGGTGTTGGCAGTTATAGGTTTCCAACGATCGTTTACGAGATGACGTTGGCTTCTCGACCCGCTTCCCCTGGAACTAACGTCCCAAGTCGAAACCGATCAGCCCCTCTTGAATTGTGTTGCTGAGTCTAGCGGTCCCCGGGGACAGAACCCACCCGGTTGCCACTCGACCGTCAGGCGTTGTTCCAGACGTCGGCACAGCACCGCCAGACGCGCATCCTCAGTTCGCCAGACCGTGATCGCTGCGGCCCGGGATCGAGCAGCGGCACCATCCTCCCCCGTCATCTCGACGAGGTTGTCACCACGGACCCGACGCCATCGTCCCGTCCTGGGACATGTCGATGGCGTCCGTCGTCCACGAGATCCGGAAGCCTGGAATGCTCAGGCTCGCCGTGATGTAGCCATGCAGTGCCTCGGTGCCCACCATCGGAGCCATCCCTGGCGGGATGACGACGGCGTCCGAGGTCCGGAAGATCGACGATCTCGTCGACGTCACCCCCGGAGGCCGCCAGCGCAGACCAAGCGGCGTCTCGCTCCGCGAGCGCCTCTTGATGACCAGAAGCGTTCATGGCGACCTCCGTGGTGAGCGCTCGCTGTCGAGATCTGGATCGTGGCACCGCGGGGAAGTCGCGTCAAGCCTTTCGTGACCTCATCGGAGCGCACGGACGCAGTCGAAGGCGGTGCGGACGTAGGCATCGGTGCGGGGCGAGCTGACCAGGTGGTCGACGAGTCGGTTGGGGGCGTAGGCGAAGGTCGTGCGGGTGTCGAGGTCGTTGACCACGATCGCTCCGCCGTAGCCGGTCCACCAGCACATCCGGCCGGTCGGCAGCGCCGGGGCTGCGGGCGTCGCCAGGCCGTAGCCGAGACCGAAGGTCAGGGGCACGTCGAGCACCAGGTCGGTCCCGGAGGCCTGGACCTCCCAGATCCGGTCCACGGCTGCCTCACTGAGGAGTCGTACGCCGCCCACCTCCCCGCCATGGGAGACCACCGCCTGCACCTGCGCGACTCCGCGCGCCGTGCCGTGGCCGCCGGCGCCACCCACCGCACCGCGGCGCCAGGGTGCGCTGTTGCAGGTGCGGGTGCTGAGCGAGGGGTTGAGGATCGTGCGGATCAGGAAGTCGGTGGGCGGGTTGTCGGGGTCGAGGTCGACCCGCGGCGGAGCGATGAGGTCGGCGCAGTCGTCGAGGAGCGACTCGGGGACTCCGAGGTGGAAGCCGCCACCCAGGGGGCCGACGACGTCCTCGTGCAGGACATCGGCCAGGGCACGGCCGGTGGCCCCGCGCACGATCGCGTCGAGCAGGTGGCCGTGGTCGAGCATCTGGTAGGCCGGGGCCGAGCCGGGCTCGTACCACGGTGTCTCGGCGGCCAGGATCGCCTCGCTGTGCTCGAGGTCGAGCATCTCCTCGACGGTGAGCGGCGGCGTCCAACCGGGCACTCCCGAGGTGTGCCCGAGCACCTGGCGCACCCGCACGTCGCCCTTGCCCGCCGCCGCGAAGTCCGGCCAGTACGACGCCACCGGCGCGTCGAGGTCGAGCTCACCGCGGTCGGCGAGCACCAGTACCGCCAGGCCCACCATCGTCTTGGTCACCGACCACACCTGCACGAGCGTGTCGCGGGTCCACGCCACGCCGGGTCGGGCCTCCCCGCCCCACAGGTCCACGAGCAGCTCGCCGTCGTGCACCAGGGCGAGCGACGCCCCCGCGTCGGAGCCGTCCTCGAGGCAGCGGTCGAACAGGTCTCTCAGCGGCGCGAAGTCGTCAGCGCAGGTCCCGTCAGCCACGTCCTCACCCTAGGGTGCGGCCGAGCCCGAGCAGGTCGCGACCGTTCTCCCAGCAGACGGCGCGCAGCCAGTCGTCGCCGAGGTCGAGCCGGGCCAGGCCGTCGAGCTGCTCGACGTAGGAGTAGGGGATCGTCGGGAAGTCGGAGCCGAGCAGGATCTTCGGCTGCAGGTCGCGCAGGCGCGGCACCAGCTCGGCCGGGTAGGTGGAGCCGAAGAACTCGGTGAACATCATCGTCGTGTCGAGGCGGACGTGCTCGTAGCGCTCGGCCAGGGCGAGGAACTCCGCGCACTCCGGCGCGCCCATGTGGGCCACGATCAGCGACAGCCGCGGGAAGCGGGCCAGCAGCCGCTGCATCGACCCCGGGCCGGTGAAGTCGTTGCCCACCGGGCCTGAGCCGGCGTGCACCACGACCGGCGTACCGGCGTCGGACAGCGTGCCCCAGACGGCGTCGAGCAGCGGGTCGTCGAGGTGGAACTCCCCCACCTGCAGGTGGATCTTGAAGATCTCGACCCCGGCGCCGAGCGCCTCGCCGCACGTAGTCCGGCGCGTCGGCCTCGGGGATAGAAGGTCGCCGAGGAGATCACCTCCGGCACCTCGGCAGCGAACTCGCTGCGACCAGCCGTTGAGGTAGCCGGCCACGCCCGGCTTGTGGGCGTAGGGCAGCGTCGAGAAGCGTCGTACGCCGAAGCCGCGCAGGATCTCGACGCGCTCCTCGTGCGACTCGCGGTAGCGGATCGGCCACTCGCGGCCGATCTTCGGGCCGGCGGCGTCGAAGACCGCCCACACCGCGCGCTGGATGTTGGGCGGCAGGAAGTGCACGTGGACGTCGAAGAGCCCCGGCAGACCGAGCTCCGCCCAGAACTCGCGGACGGCTGCGGTGTCGGGTGCGGTGACCCTCGGGGTGGGACCGTCAGTCACGCATGCCCTTGGCGCGGCGTCCGACCTCGATGTCGATCTCGCGGGTGGCCTGGCGCTCGGCGAGCGAGTGCCGCTTGTCCCACGACTTCTTGCCCTTGGCCAGGCCGATCTCGATCTTGGCGCGCCCGTCGACGAAGTAGAGCGACAGCGGGATGACCGTCAGCCCCTTCTCGTTGACCCGGCGCTCGATCTTGTCGATCTCGACCCGGTTGAGGAGCAGCTTGCGCTTGCGGCGCGACGGCGTGGTTGGTCCAGCTGCCCTGGGAGTACTCCGGGATGTGGACGTCGTGCAGCCAAGCCTCGCCACCGTCGATGTCGACGAAGCCGTCGACCAGCGAGGCCCGACCCTGGCGCAGCGACTTGACCTCGGTGCCGACCAGCACGAGGCCCGGCCTCGAAGGTGTCGTCGATGGCGTAGTCGTGGCGCGCCTTCTTGTTGGCGGCGACGATCTTGCGCGCCTGCTCCCCCGGTTGCTTGGCCATCCGAGGGTCATCTCGCAGGCACGGCAACCGGCGCAGGTCGCCAGGGGATTCGCGCCCGGCGCCCCGGGGTAGGGTCACGTCATGACCCTCTGGCTCTGGTTCGTGATCCCTGCGGTGATCGTCTCCTGGCACTCGCAGCCCGCTCCGACTACCGCCTCAAGAAGCGTCGGCGGGAGCCATGGCACCCTCTCGCGCGACGGGATCGGCAAGGCCCACGGCGACGCCAGCAAGTACGGCGGCCCGACGGTCAACAACCCGCAGGGCAACCAGAGCGGTGGAGCGTTCTTCTGACCTGAGGCTCCCGATCGGGAGACGAGTCAGAGGTACTTCGTCGGGTTGACGGCGATGCCGTTCTCCATCACCGTGAAGTGCAGGTGGCACCCGGTCGACCAACCCGTGTTGCCGGCGTAGCCGATCACGTCGCCGCGGGCGACCCGCTGACCCTTGCTGACGCGGTAGCCGGAGGCGTGGTTGTAGACCAGCACGAGGTTCTTGCCGTTGACGATCCCGACGTTGAGGAAGAGCCGCTTGCCGTAGACGTCGTCCTCGTAGATGTCGAGCGACGGTGCCGCCCGACGAGGCGACGAGCGCCTGGCCGCAGGAGACCCCGAAGTCGGTGCCGTTGTGGAGCCCGTAGTAGCCGTAGATCGGGTGGGTCCGATAGCCGTACGGCGACGTGATCCGGCCGTTCGTCGGGTAGCTCAGGAAGCCGCCCGAGGCGCCGGTGAAGCCACCGCCCTGGCGGGCCTGCTTGGCGGCCTCGCGGCGAGCGAGGCGCACCAGCCGCTCCTGGATCGCGGCCTCGCGCTGCTCCAGCGCACGCAGCCGGGCCTGGTCGGCCGCCTTGACGCGCAGCACCTCGGCCTTGACCTCCCGGGTGGAGCCCACCAGGGACGCGATCCGCGACGTCACGCTGCGGGCGTCGTCGTACAACGAGCCGATCTTCTCGACCTGCCGCTCGGCGGCGGCCTGCTTCTAGGCGATCGTGTCGCGGGCGGCCTCGACCTTCTCCTGCTTGATCGCCAGCCGCAGCTCGGCCTGCTCGAGGGCGGTCGAGCTGCTGGGTGCCGCGCCCGACGATGACCTTGTCGGCGACGTCCTGGCGCTGGAGGTCCTCGAGCGTGGCGTTGTCGAAGAACGCTCCGATCGCGCGCAGCTGCGGGTCGCCGTAGGCGTAGAGCCGCAGGATGGTGTCGCGGACCTCGAGACGCTGGTCGGTCACGTCCTGCTGGCCCTGCTCGAGGTCGACGTTCGCGGTGACCAGGTCGGCCCGGGCCTCGACGAGCTCGCCCTGGAGCCGCTCCTCGAGCGCGCGGGCGTCGCCGAGCCGGTCGTCGATCCTGGTCAGCCGGCTGCGGGCGCCGTCGAGGCGGCCCTGGGCCCGCTCGAGGGCGCGTCCGACGCGGGCTGCCTCGCGGCTGGACTCGCGCAGGCTGTCAGCGGTCTTGGCGATCTGACCCTTGACCTCGCGGCGTCGCTGCTTGAGGTCGTTGTCGTCGTCGGCGTGGGCGAGGGGGAGGGTGAGCGCGGCCACCGACAGGATGCCGACCACAAGGGCGGCGACAGGCTGTCGAGCGGCGCTGGGGAAGGAGCGCACAGTCAGGCCTTTCTACGTTCGGGGAAGTGAACGTCCCCACGGTAGGTGAGAGGAGTCAGAGTCTGAGGTATTTGCGGGTCAGTAGGAGTGTCGGAACCACGGTGAGCACCGGGGCGACCACCGCGAGGACCAGCGAGGTCTCGATCCACTCCTGCCAGCCGATGAACGGCAGCGCCCGCACGACGTCGGCCAGACCGCCGATGAGCGCGAACTGGGTGAAGGCCGCGACCGCTCCGATCGCGAGCGCCGACGCCGACGAACGCGGTGACCAGCGCCTCGAGCAGGAAGGGCAGCGCGATGAAGATCCGCGAGGCCCCCACCAGCCGCATGATCTCGATCTCCTTGCGCCGAGCGAGGGCGGTGAGCCGGATCGTGTTGGCGACCAGCAGGATCGAGGCGAGGATCAGCGCCGCCGCTGCCCCCCACGAGCTCTACTGGAGCACGTCGATGAGGGTGAAGATCGGCTTGACCTCGTCCTTGGCCAAGGTGATGTAGCTGACGCCGTCGAGGTTGGCGACCGCGTCGACGGTGCGCGTCGAAGTCGTTGGGGTCCTTGAGCGTGATCCGCACCGCCTGCGGGGCGTCCTCGACGGTGAAGACCGGGTCGGGGCCCTCGAACTGCTCGGGCCCCAGGAGCACCTTGAGCTTCTCCAACGAGTCGGCCTTCGACTCGAAGTCGAACGTCGGCGACCTCGGGGTTGTCCTCGATCGCCGCGGCGATGGCGGACTTCTGCTCCTCGGTGACCTCGCTGGTGCAGCTGGCGTTCTGCGGGTCGTCGGGCAGGCACAGCACGACCTGGATCTGCAGCTCGCTGCCGATCACGTCGACGGTCAGGTCGGCCTGCTTGCTCATCATCAGCCCGATGCCGGCCAGGCTCAGGGAGACGAAGAGGGTCAGGACGACGGCCAGGTGCATCGAGGCGTTGCGGCGCAGGCCTTGGCGCAGGTTGGTGCTCACGTGGCGCAGCTGCATGCGGGAAGACTTTCGAGACGTTGGGGAATCAGGAGCGGGACGAGCCCGGCGGGATCAGTGCTGGAAGCCGTAGCCGCCGGTGGCCTCGTCGCGGACGACGCGGCCGTGCTCGAGCTCGATGACGCGCTTGCGCACCCTGGTCGACGACGCCGTGGTCGTGGGTGGCCATCAGCACCGTGGTGCCGGTGCCGTTGATCCGGTCGAGCAGCTTCATGATCCCGACCGAGGTGGCCGGGTCGAGGTTGCCGGTGGGCTCGTCGGCGATGAGGATCATCGGGTTGTTGACCATCGCCCGGGCGATCGCGACGCGCTGCTGCTCGCCGCCGGAGAGCTCCTCGGGCATCCGGTTGGCCTTGTCGGCCAGGCCGACCAGCTCGAGGGTCGCCGGCACGGTGCTGCGGATCTCGCGGTTGGACTTGCCGATGACCTGCAGCGCGAAGGCGACGTTCTCGCTGACGTTCTTGTTCTGCAGGAGCCGGAAGTCCTGGAAGACGGTGCCGATCTGGCGACGCAGGCGCGGCACCTTCCAGGTCGCGAGCCGGTTGATCTCCTTGCCGGCGACGTAGACCCGGCCGGTGGTGGGCCGCATCTCGCGCAGGAGCAGGCGCAGCGCGGTCGACTTGCCGGACCCGGAGGCGCCGACGAGGAAGACGAACTCGCCCTTGTCGACGTTGATGGTCACCTGGTTGAGGGCGGGCTTGTCGGGCCCCGCGTAGGACTTGGTGACTTTCTCGAAGCGGATCACGGGCCTGACGGTACGCGAGGAACCTGAGCGGCCCGTACATTGACCGATGTGTTCTCCACCCCACCGACGGCGCGCAACCACACCCGCACCGCGGCCCTGATCGGGGTGGTCCTGACGCTCGTGCTGGTCGTCGCGGTGACCTGCCGCGGCGGGTCCGACCCGGACGGGGACGCCGCTGCGCGCCCCTGGAGCCTCCGCGAGCGCCACGCCCACCGCGCCGCAGACCCCGGAGCCGACCCTCCTCGCCGACCTCGACACCACGGCCCTGACCGTGCAGCGCGCCGGACTTCTGCGACCTCGTCGACCGCGAGGCCCTGGAGACGGCCCTCGGGGGCGCTCCGGCGACACCCGCACCTACGGCAACGGGGAGTCGACGGTGCTCACCTCCGAGGTCACCGACATCGCCGCCGAGCACGGCTGCCGCTGGAAGCGCGGTCGCACCGTGGCGCGGGCCTGGGTCTTCGCTCCCCCGGTGACCTCGGCTGACGCCAAGCGCTTCGCCGGGTCCGCCCGCCGCGCCGAGGGGTGCGACGTACGTCGTGATGCTCCCGGCTTCGGCTCGCCCTCGGTGGCGCGCACCTGCCCGGTCGGCGAGGGCTTCGAGGCGTCCTACCGGGGCCTGTTCGGCGACGCCTGGCTGGTCTGCTCGCTCACCGCACCCGGCACGCGTCGAGCCACGCTGACCAGGGCCGGCGCCTGGTGCGTCGCCGTGGCCGAGGCCGCGGCCCAGCCGCCCGCCTGAGGGTTCAG
The DNA here is from genome assembly GCA_963761285.1 of uncultured Actinomycetota bacterium. GTDB lineage: Bacteria > Actinomycetota > Actinomycetes > Propionibacteriales > Nocardioidaceae > Nocardioides. The sequence continues at coordinate 180,545 of CAVXGJ010000003.1, forward strand.
CCGAAGAAGTCAGCCCTGGCGCGGGGAGTCGACGACCCACCGCGCGGCGTAGGGAGCCAGCCAGACGAGACCGCGGTCGTCGGGCCCGAGCCGCTCGCCGGACAGGGCGTCGTACGGGGTGCTGAGGCCGGCCTCTTCGAGGCCCGCCCACGCGAAGCGAACGGTGCTGCCCGCTGACGTTGTAGAGGCCGACCAGGGTCCCTGAGGCGTGGCGTCGGACGACGGCGAGGACGGCTTCGTCGGTGTCGAGCAGGACCTGGATGGGCGCCGAGGCATGCAGCTGGTCGAGCCCGGCGCGCACCCGGGCGAGGTGGGAGATGCCTGCGAAGACGCGGGCGGCGTAGGACCCGGGCTCCTGGCGGCGCCGGGCCACCGCGTCGGTGATCCGGGGCCGGTGTGCCCACCGGTTGTCCTGCTCGTGGCCGGGCTCGGTGTCCCAGTCGGGGTCGTTGGGCAGAGCGAGCTCGTCGCCGCTCCAGATCACCGGCACCCCGCCCCAGCCCGCGATGATCGCGTGGGCGAGCAGCATCCGGGCCACCGCACCCTCCGGGTCGCGGCGCTGCTCCCCGAGGCCGGTCAGCGACGCGGAGGTGCCGCTGATGCGCCGGTCGCCGGTGGCGGGGTTCTCCTGGAAGACCAGCCCCTCGGCCGGAGACCCCGGATAGTCGCCGGAGTAGTAGTCGGACAGGAACCCTCGGTGGGCCCAGCCGTCCAGACCGACGGCGTCGGCGTCACCGTCGTCGATGGCCCAGCCGATGTCGTCGTGGCAGCGCACGTAGGTGATCCAGGTGCCGGTCGTCGGCGTGCTCGGGAGCGCGGCCAGGGCGTGGCGGGCCAGCACGGTGCTGCCGGCGGCCAGCATCGACCAGACCTGCACCATGAGGCTGTTGTGGTAGGCCAGTTCGCTGACCCGACCGGCGTGACGACCCGTGCCGAGGTAGCCGACGAGGTCGCGTGGCCCGACGATCGCCTCGGCCTTGAAGAGCGTCGCCGGGGCGGCAAACCTGGCCACCGTGCGCAGCGCCTGGGTGATCGCATGCACCTCGGGCTGATTCTGGCAGCCGGTGCCCATCCGCTTCCACAAGAACGCGATCGCGTCGAGGCGCAGCACCTCCACTCCGAGGTTGGCCAGGAACAGCACGATCTCGGCGAACTCCGCGAGCACATCGGCGTTGGACCAGTCGAGGTCCCACTGATAGGAGTTGAAGGTCGTCCAGACCCAGGCGTTCAGGTCGTCGTCGAAGGTGAAGTTGCCGGGCGCGAAGTCGGGGAAGACCTCGAGGAGGGTGCGTTCGTAGGCGTCGGGCCCTGACGGTCCGCTGCGGTCGGCGAAGACGTGGAAGTAGGCGCGGTGGTCCTCGTCGCCGGCGCGCGCCGCCGCAGCCCAGGCGTGCTCGCGGGCCACGTGGTTGAGCACCAGGTCGACGACGAGACTGATCCCCCGTCCACGCAGCCGGGTCGCCAGGTCACGCAGGTCCTCGACGGTGCCCAGGTCGGAGCGGACCGCCCGGTAGTCCTGCACGGCGTAGCCACCGTCGTTGTCGCCCTCACGGGGCTGGAGCAGCGGCATCAGGTGCAGGTAGGTGACCCCGAGGTCCTCGAGGTAGTCGAGGCGCTGCTCGATCCCGGGCAGGTCGCCGGCGAAGCGGTCGGCGTAGCAGGCATAGCCGAACCGGTCGGGCTGCTGGATCCAGTCGGGCCGCAGCAGCCGGCGCTCGTCGAGGTCGTGCAGGTCGTCGGGGCGTACGGCGAAGCCGCGCGCGGCGATCACGACCAGCCGGGTCGCCACCGCCTCGGCGCGGCCCGGGTGAAGGTCGAGCACGGCGGCGTACAGGTCAGGCCACCACCGCTCCAGCCGGGCGCGGAAGGTCGCGACCCGATGGGCCGGGACGTCGGTGCCGGACAGCTCGTCGAGCGCTGCGGCCGCGACGCTGTCGGGCAGTGGTGGGGTGACCATCGCCCTACTCCTCTGCGGCCTTCTCCGAGCCGCGGCGCCACCTGATGCCGGCCTCGAGGAATCCGTCGAGATCACCGTCGAAGACCGAGGACGGGTTGCCGACCTCGTAGCCGGTGCGCAGATCCTTGACGACCTGGTAGGGGTTGAGCACGTAGTTGCGCATCTGGTCGCCCCAGCTGGCCTGCACGTCGCCGCGCATCGAGTCGAGGTGGGCCTTCTCCTCGGCCTTCTTGCGCGCGAGCAGCTTGGCCTTCAGCACGACCATGGCGCTGGCCTTGTTCTGCAGCTGGCTCTTCTCGTTCTGGCAGGAGACGACCGTGCCGGTCGGGAGGTGAGTCAGCCGGACCGCGGAGTCGGTGGTGTTGACCGACTGGCCTCCCGGACCGCCGGAGCGGTAGACGTCGATGCGGATCTCCTCGTCGGGGACCTCGATCTCGTCGGTCTGCTCGAGCACCGGCACCACTTCGACGGCCGCAAAGCTCGTCTGGCGCCTGCCCTGGTTGTCGAAAGGGCTGATCCGCACCAGCCGGTGGGTGCCGGACTCGACCGACAGGGTGCCGTAGGCGTAGGGCGCCCGGATGGCGAAGGTGGCCGACTTGAGTCCGGCCTCCTCGGCGTAGGAGGTCTCGAAGACCTCGACCTTGTAGTCGTGCTGCTCGGCCCAGCGGATGTACATCCGCATGAGCGTCTCGGCGAAGTCTGCTGCGTCGACCCCGCCGGCGCCCGAACGGATCGAGACCAGCGCCTCGCGGGCGTCGTACTCACCGTTGAGCAGGGTGCGGACCTCTAGGCCCTCGACGGCCTTGGTGACCCTGGTCAGCTCGCGCTCGGCCTCGGCGATGGAGTCGGCGTCGCCTTCCTCCACCCCGAGCTCGACGAGGACGCCGGCATCCTCGATGCGGTCCTGGAGCTCGACGAAACGGTCGAGGGTGCCCTGGAGGAAGGACAACCGTCCGGTCACCTTGGTCGCGTTCTCCTGGTCGTCCCAGAGGTCGGGCGCGGCCACCTGGTCGCCGAGGTCCTTGATCTCCTCGCGCATGCCGTCGAGGTCCAGGACCTGACCGATGGTGTGCATCGTCGCCTGGAGCTGCTTGATCTGGGTCTCGAAATCTGGGCCTGCCACAGGGGGCAGGCTACTCAGCGCACCGGCGGGAGCCGACAACCGCGACCGACCCGGGCCGGCTCAGCCCTTCTTGGCGCTCACGTAGAGCTTGATGACGCCCTCGATCACGACCGTGCCGTCATCGCGCACCCCTCGCACGCGGACCGGGAGCACCGGGTCGGAACCGGTCCACTGCTCCGGGTCGGTCTCGGCGATGCAGGTGATGTCGCTGGTGGCCTTGGCGGTGTAGGAGATGTCCATGCCCTGCGGGATCCACCGCTTGTCGGCCGGGATGCTCGCCTCGGCCAGGGCACCCATGGCGGCCTCGAGACCGTTGCACAGGGCGATCGCGTGCAGCGTGCCGATGTGGTTGTGCACGCCGCGCCGCTTGGGGATCACCAGCTCGGCGTAGTCGGCGCGGATCTCGACGAATCGCGGTCGGATGGTCGCGAAGTACGGCGCCTTCTGGCTGAACACGATCGAGAAGACCCGCTTGCCGAGGGTGTTGCCGACCACGGGGAGGGTGCTGGCTGTGCGCCACAGCGAGAGAACTGGACTCATGGCGACATGTTACCGGTTGGTAACCACGGTCGCCAGCGCCCCGTCCACGGGTTGGGCTGACACCGAACCAGGAGGTTTCGTCAGCTGAGCGACAGGAAGAGCTTCTCGAGGTGCGCCAGCTGCTCCGGCGTCACCTCGCCGTCGCGATCCACGCTGAGGCGCCACTCGTTGGCGACCATGACGAAGCCGGCCTTGTCGAGTGCGCTGGTGACCGCTTTGAGCTGGTTGAGCACCGAGGCGAGCTCACGCTCCTCCTCCACCATGCGCAGGACCCCCGCGAGCTGTCCCTGGGCGCGCTTGATGCGATTGAGCACTGCCGCGCGGTCGCTGGTCGCAGTCGTGGGCATCAGCCGTGTTCCCCTTCTGTCCGGTCGCTGGAACCACGTCGAGCGTCCTCCCGGTCGGACGAGCTCCCGCAGATCCGTCGGGCCCCGAGAGGCCCGGCGAGTCACAGGAACAACGCACGAACACGCCGCGGGTTACGCCTGGGTGGGTATTCGCTCCGCCAGGAGCTCCACCCGGTTGCCGTGAGGATCGGCGGTGTGCAGCCGCTCGTAGCCGGGAAAGGTGTGGCGCTCGCTCGCCTCGACGCGGAACCCGAGCGCCACCAGGCGCTCCGCCACGACGTCCAGGACCTCGACCGAGTCGAGGAGCAGCGCAGGATGAGCCTTGCGAGCAGGGGCGAACGGCTCCTCGACGCCGATGTGGAGCTCGACGGCGACGCCACCGGCGTCGTCGCGGTGGCGCAGCCACAGGCCGCCTCGTCCACGCAGCGGCTCGGGCTTGGCCTCCTCGACCAGGCCGAGACCGGTGACGTAGAACTCGCGGGCCGCATCCTCGCCTCCTGGGGGGCAGGCCACCTGGACGTGGTGAAGCCTCATCGTCGCGCCTTCCTGGTCCGAGTCATGACGAGCCTTTCTCTTGACGTCAAGATACCTTCCAATCGTGAGCCCGCTTTCTCTCGATGTCAAGATTCTTGACCCCGCGCGTAGAGTGCAGCGCATGCGTGACGAGGTGGACGACCTGGTGGAGGCTTGGGCGCGCGAGCGCTCCGACCTCGACCTCGACCCGGTCGCGGTCTTCAGCCGGATCACCCGACTCGCCCGCCACCTCGACCTTGCCCGACGTGAGGCCTTCAGCGCCCACGAGATCGAGTCCTGGGAGTTCGACGTCCTCGCGGCGCTGCGCCGCACGGGCGCACCCTACGAGCTGTCGCCGGGGCGCCTGCTGCGCGAGACCCTGGTGACCAGCGGCACCATGACCAACCGGGTCGACCGGCTGGCTGGGCGCGGCTTCGTCGAGCGCTCCCCCGACCCGGAGGACCGGCGGGGTGTGATCGTGCGGCTCACCCCCGAAGGCAAGGCTGCGGTCGACGGGGCTTTCGACGCGCTGCTCGACGCCGAGCGCGCGCTCCTCGCCGACCTGTCGAGGCGCGATCAGGTCAAGCTCGCCGGGCTGCTCCGCCTGCTGCTGGCCCCGTTCGGTGCCTCCCAGGACTGATCAGGCCCTAGTCGACGAGCTCTGAGGCCTCGAGCCACTCCAGCTCGAGGTCGTCCTTCTCGGCGAGCACCTGCTGGAGCTCGGCGCCGAGGGTGGCCAGCTTGTCGTAGTCGTCGGTGCTCGCCTCGAGCTCGGTGTTGAGCTCGATCTCGCGCAGCAGCGCCCGCTTGAGCTGCTTCTCGATGCGGGAGATCGCCTTGCGGGCCGCGCGCTCCTCGGCGCTACCCGGCTTGGCCTTCTTGCTCGCGGAGCCGGACTGGTCGCCGGCGCCGGCTGGGCCGCCGGAGGCCGGCACGGGCGAGAGCTGCTCGCGACGGCGCTCGAGGTACTCATCCACCCCGCGCGGCAGCATCGAGAGCTTGCCGTCGCCGAGCAGTGCCCACACCGAATCGGTGACCCTCTCGAGGAAGTACCGGTCGTGGGAGACCACGACGAGGGTTCCGGGCCAGGCGTCGAGGAAGTCCTCGAGCACGTTGAGGGTCTCGATGTCGAGGTCGTTGGTCGGCTCGTCGAGCAGCAGCACGTTGGGCTCGGTGAGCAGGAGCTTCAACAGCTGGAAGCGGCGACGCTCCCCACCGGAGAGGTCACCGAGACGCGCGGTCAGCCGGTCGCCGGTGAAGCCGAAGCGCTCCAGCATCGACGTGGCCGTGATCTCGCCGTCCTTGGTGATGGTGATCCGACGGATGGCCTCGACCGTCGGCAGCACCCGGCCGTCGGGATCGACGTCGTCCAGGGCCTGGGTGAGGTGCTTCAGGGCCACGGTCTTGCCGAGCTTCATCCTGCCTGCGCGCGGCTCCAGGGTGCCCGCCAGCAAGGAGAGCACCGAGGTCTTGCCGGCGCCGTTGACCCCGACGATGCCGACCCGGTCGCCGGCGCCGAGGCGCCAGGTGGCGTCGGACAGCAGCTGCCGCTCGCCGCGCCACAGGTCGACGTCCTCGACGTCGATGACGTCCTTGCCGAGGCGCTGGGTGGCGAACTTCTGCAGCTCGAGACGGTCGCGCGGCGGCGGCACGTCCTCGATGAGCTGGTTGGCCGCGTCGATGCGGAACTTCGGCTTGGCCGTGCGGGCGGGCGCACCGCGGCGCAGCCACGCCAGCTCCTTCTTCATCAGGTTCTGCCGGCGCGACTCCGAGGCCGACGCCTGGCGCGAGCGCTCGGCCTTGGCGAGCACGAACGCGGCGTACCCGCCCTCGTAGACGTCGACGTCGCCGTCGTGGACCTCCCACGTCCACTGGCAGACCTCGTCGAGGAACCACCGGTCGTGAGTGACGACGACGAGAGCCGACGTACGGCGGCGCAGGTGGTCGGCCAGCCAGGCGACCGCCTCGACGTCGAGGTGGTTGGTGGGCTCGTCGAGCACGATCAGCTCGTGGTCGCCGAGCAGGAGCGCGGCCAGCGCGCAGCGGCGGCGCTCGCCACCGGACAGTCCGAGGACCGGACGGTCGAGCTCGACGCCGGCGAGCAGCTCGGTGACGATCTCGCGCAGCATCGCGTCGGCGGCCCACTCGTGGTCGGAGCGCCCTCCGAGGACGGCCTCGCGGACGGTGTGGGTGTCGATGAGCTCGTCGCCCTGGTGCAGGTAGCCGATGAGGAGGCCGCGCTGCTGGGAGACCCGGCCGGCGTCAGGCGACTCGATGCCGCTCATCACCTCCAGCAGGGTGGTCTTGCCGTCGCCGTTGCGCCCGACGATGCCGATCCGGTCACCCGACCCGATACCGAGGGAGACCTCGGCGAGCAGAGGGCGGATCCCGTAGGACTTGGAGACCTTCTCGAGGTTGAGCAGGTTTGCCATCAGGCGTGGTCCTTCACGAGGTGGGCGCCGGCGACGGCACCGTTGGCGACCAGCACGTTGGTGCGGCCGGTGCGCAGGAGGGCGCCTGCGAGGTCACGCGCATGGTCAGCCGACTCACAGAGGAAGACACACGTGGGACCCGATCCGGAGACGATGCCCCGCAGCGCACCCTCGCTCTCGCCCCGCTCGAGCAGCACGCCCAGCTCCGGGCGGAGGTCGACGGCAGCCTCCTGGAGGTCGTTGTGAAGGGCACGAGCAAGGCTGATCGGCTGCCCGGTGCGCAGAGCGCCCAGGAGCAGGTCAGCAGGCGGGGGCTCGGCCGGGGCGTCCGGGAAGAGCTTGTCGAAGTGCCGATAGACCTCAGGGGTGGACAGCCCTTGCGCGTCGGGCACGAGCACCCACCACCAGGTGCCGACGTCGGCCACCGACTCGACCAGCTCGCCGCGACCGGTGCCCAGTGCGGTACCGCCGATGAGGGCGAAGGGCACGTCGCTGCCGAGGCCGGCCGCGATGCGGAGAAGGTCGTCGTCGCTGGTGCGGAGGTCGTAGGCACGATCGAGCGCGACCAGGGCTGCCGCAGCGTCCGCAGAACCACCGGCCAGACCCCCGGCCACGGGGATCGCCTTCTCGATCTCCAGCAACCCCCCGATCTTGCATCCGTGCAGCGTCTCGAGGGCAGCGGCAGCGCGGTGGGCGAGGTTGTCGCCGTCGAGCGGGATGGCGGACAGGTCGACCCAGTCGCTCCCCCGCACCTCGACGCGCAGGCCGGCTCCGGCGGCTCCGGCGGTGCCGGCGTCACGGCCGGCGTCGGGCGTCGCTGTGACGTCGTCGCAGAGGCCGACCGCCTGGTAGACCGTCGTGAGCGGGTGGAACCCGTCCTCACGTGGCGCGCCGACCCCGAGGTGGAGGTTGATCTTGGCGGCGGCGCGCACCGTCACCGGGGCAACGCGCAGGAGTCGGGTCATGGCATTCCTTCGGCCAGAGCGGCGAACTGCTCGATGGTGAGCGTCTCCCCGCGGGTGAGCGGGTCCACGCCCGCGTGGTCGAGGGCCGCATCGACGGCCTGCGGGGAACCGGCCAGCTCGCGCAGGGCCCCGCGCAGCGCCTTGCGCCGGTGGGCGAAGGCCGCGTCGATGACGGCGAACACCTGCTGGCGGGTGGCGGTGGTGACCGGCGGCTCCCGGTGCGTCCAGGCGACGAGGCCGGAGTCGACGTTGGGGGCCGGCCAGAAGACATTGCGTCCGATCGAGCCGGCGCGACGTACGTCGGCGTACCACGCGGCCTTGAGCGAGGGGATGCCGTAGGCCTTGCTCCCGGGTCCGGCGGCCAGGCGGTCGGCCACCTCGGCCTGCACCATCACCAGGCCGCGCTCGAGGGAGGGCAGCAGGGCCATCAGGTGCAGCAGCACCGGGACCGAGACGTTGTAGGGCAGGTTGGCGACCAGCGCGGTCGGCGCAGGGCCGGGCAGCGCAGTGATGCGCAGCGCGTCGGCGTGCACCAACCTGAAGCGCTCCGCCTGGTTGGGCGCGTACGTCGCGATCGTGTCGGGCAGCAGGCCGGCGAGCTTGTCGTCGATCTCGACGGCCGTCACCTGGCTGGCCACCTCGAGGAGGGCCAGCGTCAGGGAGCCCAGGCCGGGCCCGACCTCGAGGACCACGTCGGACTCCGAGATGGCCGACTCCCGCACGATCCGGCGGCAGGTGTTGGCGTCGATGACGAAGTTCTGACCCTTTTGCTTGGTCGGTCGCAGGTCCAGCTGATCAGCCAGACGGCGAACGTCCGCCGGCCCGAGATACCTCGGACCAGCGGACGTCGTCATGTGTGAAGGCTAGATGGCGGGGTGACCCGTCATCGAGGCAGGCCGAGCTTGGCCGCGCAGCCGGGCCACGCGCCATACCCACCACGAGCGGCGCGGAGCCGTTCGGCGACCGCGATCTGGGTCGTGCGCGAGTTGTTGCTCGGCAGACCCGTGCCGCCGTAGGCCTGCCAGGTGCCGAGGTTGAACTGCAGGCCGCCGTAGTAGCCGTTGCCGGTGTTGATGCTCCAGTTGCCGCCGGACTCGCACGCGGCGAGGCGGTCCCACACGGTGCTGCCGCCGGCATAGTTCGGGGCGGCTGCAGGCGGCGGAGTCGGCACGGGCTTGGTGCCCACACGGATGATCGCCGAGACCGGCGCGCGGGTGAGCTTCTGCTTGAGGACCTTGCGCTTGACGAGGTCGCCGTCGACGTAGACCAGGCGGTACTTCACGTTGCGCAGGCCGGTCCGGCCGGTCCGCTCGGTGGCGGTGGTGCCGACGGTGAGGGTGTCGTCGTCGCGCTTCTCGGTGGTGAAGGCGATCGACTCCCCCGTGACGGCCTTCTTCTTCCACCGCACGTCGGTGAAGACGATCTTGTCGCCGTCCTCGACGATGGTGTCGAGCGCCGGGGAGGTGCGGTCGCGCTTGCCGACCTTCACCCCGGTGCGCTCCAGGGCGCCCTCGACGGTCAGCGCGGCGACCTTGCGCACCTTCTTCTTGCCGGAGACGTTGAAGATCAGCTTCTTCGGCGTGACGACCTCGAGGTCGAGGCCACCGCGGTCGATGCCCGCACCACGGCTGGTCGAGAGCCGGGCGTTGTCGAACGACATCCCGAGCTCGCCGAGGGCCGAGTCGACGTCGGTCGAGGTGACCCAGTGCGAGGTGGTCACACCATCGACGGTCAGGTCGACCTGACGGCCGACGCGCACGTTGATGCGAGTGCCGTCCGTGACCTGCTCGTCGAGACCCGGGGCGACGAGATCGTGCTCGCCGATCTCGATGCCTTCGCCTGCCAGCACCTCAGCCACCGTGGCGCCACGCGAGGAGAGCTCACGGGCCTCGCCGTCGACCGAGAGCGTCAGGTCGTTGGCCATCGCGGTGTAGCCGTAGGTGGTGCCGGCCACGGCCAGGAGCACCACTGCGGTGAGGGAGGCGATGAGGGTCTTGCTGCGGGTCAGCCTGCCGAAGCGGCTGCCGCCGGCGGTGGTCTGCGGGTCGAGGTCGTCGTGGTTCGGCACATTTCTCCGGAGTTCGTGGATCCCGGGCCTCAGGCTCCGGCGCCCACCCGCTGCGACCCCGCGACACTCCTGCCAGGGGACGATCACGCGATGTGTCGTGCTGCGTCCCGTTCGTCACGGAGCGGCGAGCACGATGGCGCCGGAAGAACATCCCGATCCCGGCCAGTGCGACCTACCAGACCAGCGCCCACGCTCAAGTGCAAACTCAGCTAGCACTCCTGAGCGGGGCAATGTGGCCAGCATCACCTAAGACCACCCCCTATCCGGGTCGAGTCGGCGCCTATAGTCGCCGACTCGACCCTCAACCGGAGCTCGAGTCGGCGTGAATCAAGGGCTACCAGGAGCCACCGAAGGCGACGAAGGTGTTGGCCTCGACCGCTCGGCACAGCTCCTCGAGGTCGTCGCCGCGGGTCTCGGCCATCGCGCGCATCGTCAGCGGGACCAGGTAGGAGGCGTTGGGGCGGCCTCGGTAGGGGGTCGGGGTGAGGTAGGGCGCGTCGGTCTCGACGAGGATCCGGTCGCGGGGGGCGACGACCAGGGCGTCGCGCAGCGGCTGGGCGTTCTTGAAGGTCACGGTGCCTGCGAAGGACAGGTGGGCACCCCGGTCGAGGCAGCGTCGCGCGAAGGCCGCGTCTCCCGAGAAGCAGTGCATCACCCACCGTTGCGGCGCCCCCTCCTCGTCGATCACCGCGAGCACCTCGTCGTGGGCGTCGCGGTCGTGGATCACCAGGGTCTTGTCGAGCCGCTTGGCGAGGTCGATGTGGCGGCGGAACGACTCCACCTGGGCCGCGCGCCCGTCCTCCCCGGTGCGGAAGTGGTCGAGGCCGGTCTCACCGACCGCGCGCACCCGGTCGTGGGCACCGGCAAGGGCCTCGATCTCGGCCAGGGCCTCGTCGAGCTGCCCGGCCGCTGCCAGCCGGGGCGCCTCGTTGGGGTGCAGCGCCACGCCCGCCACCACACCGTCGTACGACGTCGCGGCGGTCACCGCCCATCGTGCTCCCGGCAGGTCGCACCCGATCTGCACGATGCGGGGCACCCCGACGGCAGCCGCCGCCGCCAGCGCCTCGTCCACGGCTGCCGGCCCCTCGTGCGCGATGTCGAGGTGGCAGTGGTTGTCGACGACCGGGTGGGGCAGCGGCTCCGGCACGGGCGGCGGCTCCCCCTCGCGACGCGGCGTCATGAGACCGACGCCCGCCGCGCGAGGATCGCCTCGGCCAGTGCCTGCGGGGCCTGGGTCGGGATCCAGTGCGTCACCCCGGTCAGCTCGACGAACTCGTAGGGACCCGTGACGTGCGCCGGGGTCAGCTCGGTGCCACGGCGCCCGAGGGCGGCGTCCTCGTCACTCCAGACCAGCGTCGTCGGGACGTGTACGTCGGTGTCGCGCGCGGCGCTGCCGAGCAGCGGCAGCGCGCGGTACCAAGCCAGCCCGCCGGGCAGCGCGCCGTAGTCGAGGATCTCGCGGCCGCAGCGCTCCACCTCGTCGGGCGTCATCCCGATCCGGCCGAGCGCGGAGAGGAAGCGGCGCGGCACCAACCGCGCGAGGAGCTCGACGAGCAGCGGGACCTGGAAGAGCAGCATGTACCAGGACTTGAGCCCCTGACTGCTGGTGACGACCGCCTTGAGGAAGGCCATCGGGTGCGGGACCGAGACCGCGGTCCAGGAGCGCACCAGGTCGGGCCGCCGGGCTGCGATGCTCCAGCCGACGATCGCTCCCCAGTCATGGCCGACGAGGTCGACGGGCTGACCGATCTCCTCGATCAGGGCGATGACGTCGTCGCCGAGCGCGCCGATCCGGTAGTTCCAGCGCCCGAACGGTCGCGCCCGCGGCGAGTAGCCGCGCTGGTCGGGGGCGTAGGTGCGGATGCCCTCGGCGTGGAGCAGCGGCGCGACCGTCACGCCAACAGGTCGCGCGCTCGGGGAAGCCGTGCAGGAGCACAGCCGGGGTGCCGTCGAGGGGGCCGTCGTCGAGGACGTCGAACGTCAACCCCTTCCGGCGATAGGACGAGATGCGGCCCGTCATGAGACGTGCACCGCCTGGTAGACCTCGCGCTTGGGCACCCCGGCCAGGCGGGCGACGTCGAGGATGGCGTCCTTGCGGCTCATGCCCTGATCCTCCCGCTCCTGCACCTCGGCCCGCAGCGAGGCCTCGTCGGTCGAGATGGCCGCACCCGGCGGTGCCCCGGCCACGACGATCGTCACCTCGCCGCGCACTCCCTCGGCCGCCCAGGTGGCCAGCTCACCCAGGGGACCGCGGCGTACCTCCTCGTAGGTCTTCGTCAGCTCGCGGCACACGGCAGCAGGCCGGTCGTCACCCCAGGCGAGCGCCATCGCGGTCAGCGCGGCCTCGGTGCGGTGAGGAGCCTCGAAGAACACCATCGTGCGCGGCTCCGCGGTCAGGTCGGCGAGACGGCGCGCGCGCTCCCCCGCCTTCCTCGGCAGGAAGCCCTCGAAGCAGAACCGGTCGACGGGCAGGCCCGACACCGCCAGGGCGGTCAGGACCGCGGAGGGCCCGGGGACGGCGGTGACGCGGACGTCGGCCTCGACCGCTGCCGCGACGAGCCGGTAGCCGGGGTCGGAGACGCTCGGCATGCCGGCGTCGGTCACGAGCAGCACCCGCCGACCGGCGAGCAGCTCCTCGAGCAGGGCAGGGGTGCGACGCTCCTCGTTGCCCTCGAAGTAGGAAACGACCCGACCGGTGATGGTCACGCCGAGGTCGGTCGTGAGCCGCTTGAGGCGACGGGTGTCCTCGGCCGCGATGACCTCGGCGGTGGCGAGCTCCTCGGCCAAGCGGGGCGAGGCATCGCTCGGTCGTCCGATCGGGGTCCCGGCCAGGACGAGGACCCCTTCCCCTGCGACTGGGCTGTCTGCTCTCTCGTCCACCACGGCTCGATCATGTCAGTCGGCTCGCCGACGTACAGTTTCGCTCCGTGACCGACCTGCAGGAGCCCCCGACCGACGGGTTGTCGTCGATGGCCGACGGTCGGCCGGTGCCACGTGCGTGGGACCGGGCCCGACGCCGCGCCGCCGCCCTCGACGAGCGCGTGGGTCGGCGGGTCAGTGGCTGGGCTGCCGCGATCTCGGTGACCCTGCTCGCTTTCGCCATGCGGGTGTGGCATCTGGGCAGCCCCGACCGCTTCGCGTTCGACGAGACGTACTACGCCAAGGATGCCTGGTCGATGGCCAACCACGGCTTCGTGCGCAACTACCTCGACGAGGTCGACGGCGCCAAGATCGACGAGGCGATCCTGGCCGGGCAGACCCAGGGGGTGTGGGACGAGGGACCGTCGATGATCGTGCACCCCGAGGTGGGCAAGTGGCTCATCTCCCTCGGCGAGAAGGCCTTCGGGATGGACCCGTTCGGCTGGCGGATCGCCTCCGCCGTCATCGGCTCGCTGATGGTGCTGGTCCTGATCCGGCTGACCCGCCGGCTGACCGGCTCCACGCTGCTCGGCCTGGTCGCCGGGCTGCTGCTGGCTTTCGACGGGCTGCACTTCGTGCTCTCGCGGCTGGCGCTGCTCGACATCTTCCTCGCGTTCTTCCTCCTCTGCGGAGTCAGCTGTCTGGTCAACGACCGCGACTGGCACCGGGCCAGGCTGGCCCGACTGATCGATCCCGGAGCGCCCCCGGGGCGGGCGCAGTGGGGACCCGTGCGCGGCATCCTCTGGAGGCCCTGGCTGCTGCTGGCCGGAGTCAGCTTCGGGCTGGCGCTCGGCACCAAGTGGACCGCCGCCTATCCGCTTGCCGCCTTCGGTCTGCTGGTGTGGGTGTGGAGTGCCGGGGCGCGCCGCTCCTTCGGAGTGCGCTGGTCGCTGCTGCGTGGCGCCGTGGTCGACGGCCTGCCGGCGTTCGTGCAGCTCGTGGGCGTGGCGTTCCTCGTCTACGTCACCACGTGGACCGGGTGGCTCATCAACGCCGACGAGTACGAGCGCAACCTGTCGAGCACGCAGTACACCGGCTTCATCTCCGAGCAGGCCTGCACCGGGAAGGGCGACGACCGCGAGACCGACAACCTCTCCGACGACGACGCCCAGTGGGCCACCGCCACCGAGGACGATGCCACCGGGTTCGGGGAGGTGACGCAGTCACTGCGCTCCCTCTGGTACTACCACCAGGACGTCTACGTCTTCCACACCCACTACCTCAACTGCAGCAGCCACCCCTACCAGTCGAAGCCGTCCGGGTGGCTCCTCGACAACCGCCCCGTCGGGGTCGCCACCGACCTCGACGTCGCTCCGGGCGAGCAGGGCTGCACCGCTGACGAGGGCTCGGTCTGCTACCGCCAGGTGCTGCTGATCGGGACCCCACTGCTGTGGTGGGGGTCGTGCCTGGCGCTGATCGCCGCGGGTGCGCTGTGGATCGGCGCCCGCGACTGGCGCTACGGCGTCGCGATCGTCGGCGTGCTGTCCACCTGGCTGCCGTGGCTGCTGTACGACGAGCGGCCGATCTTCCTCTTCTACGCGATCGCCAGCCTGCCGTTCATGGTGCTCGCGGTCACGCTGGTGATGGGCAAGCTCATCGGACCCTCGCGCCTGCCCTCTGGTCGGCGGACGGTGGGCGTGGTGGTCTCCGGGTCGTTCTTCGTGCTGGTGCTGCTGAACTTCGCCTACTTCTACCCGATCCTGTCCTACGAGGTCATCCCCCGCGCCTCGTGGTTGAACCGGATGTGGTTCAACCGCTGGATCTGACAGCCCGCCGAGCAACCGGACCCACCGCTCCGAAATGCCGAGAACGGCCCTGCCCCGCAGCATGTGCGGGTCAGGGCCGTTCTCTGGTGGTGTGTGTTACTCGCCGGCCACGAAGTCGGCGACGTCGGCACCGACATACAGGTCGGACACCGACTGCGCGCCACCGGGGACGTCAGCGGCCCGGAAGATGTAGCTGGCGTCGCTGGGCGACTTGCCGACCTCGTAGGTCAGCGGGACGGCCAGGCCCTCGGTCTCGACGGTGCCGATCTCATCCTTGGCTGCGTTGACACCCTCGGGCGTCAGGTCGCCGTTCTCGCACGCCTTGTCGAGGATCTGACGCATGACGTCGGCAGCAGCCGTGCCGAAGACCACACCGAGCGTGGGGTCACCGGGGTACTCGGCCGTGTAGGCCTCGAGCAGGTCGGGCAGCTTGTCGAACGGCGCCACCGGCGAGGCGACGTAGAGGTTCTTGATGAGGGCCGCACCGGACGGACCCTCGAGCAGGGCCGGGGCGAAGACCGGGTTGTTGCCCACGAGCGGGACGTTGAGGCCCTGCGCCGCGGCCACGCCGGCGACCGAGGCGGTCTGACCCGGAGCCACGGTGAGCGCGATGGCCTTGACGCCCTCGGCCTTGAGCTTGGTGACCTGGGCCGTCATGTCGGCGTCGGTCGCCTGGATCTGCTGCTCGACGACCTCCATGTCGTGCTGCTCGGCGAAGTACGTCGAACCGGCCAGGCCGCCCGCGCCGTACTCACCCTCGAAGTAGATGTGGCCGATCTTGTCGCCCTCCTTGATCTTGCCTTCTTCCAGGAGGTAGTCGAGGACGTTGATCATCTCGACCTCGTAGGTCGCGCCGACGATGGTGATCTGCGGGGACTCCGTCAGGGACTCGGCCCAGGCTGCCGGGATGTTGACCATCTGGTCGGCGTCGAACTGCGGGATGAGGCCGGTGTTGATCGGGGAGCCGATCGTCTGCTCGATCGCCAGCACGTCGTTCTTGATCGAGCTGTAGAGCTGGATGCCGCGCTGGGTGTCGTAGCCGTGGTCCTTCACCGACTCCTCGACCGTGTAGGTGCCGCAGATCTTGTCGCCTTCGTTCTGCGTGCGCCAGTAGAGCGACTGGGCGTTGGTGATGTCCTTGCCCAGGGCTGCGAAGACACCAGTGAGGTCGGTGAGCGCGCCGAGGGTGATGACGTTGCCATCGATCCCGCGACCGACCTCCACGCCGTCCTGGGTCGTGGTCTCGTTGTCCGACGACTTCGTGCTGCAGCCGGACGCGGCGAGCAGGGTGATGGCGGAAACGAGTGCCAGCACCTTCCGCTTGTTGAACGTGTTCATCTGTTGTCTCCTCCGGTTGACGGGTCGGCTTGTGCCGGCGTCGTGGGCTGATCGTGATCGGCGTCAACGGCTGCAGAGGCAGCACCTGACGCACGGCTGGGTCGCCGCAAGCGGCGGACGAGTCCGGCGAGGCCGCCGGGCTCGAAGAGGACGACGAGGACGATGGCCCCGCCGTAGAGGAAAGCTGCGGCCTGGCTGGCCACGATCCCGGACTGGCCGGGCTCGACGATGAAGGGCAGCGAACCGGCGTACTGCTGCAGCACCAGGGGCGCCGAGCTGACGAAGGTGGCTCCCAGGATCGCGCCGGTCACCGAGCCCAGCCCACCCAGGACGATCATCGCGAGGAACTGCACCGACAGCGCGAGGCCGAAGGAGTCGGGGGCGACCGAGCCGATGGACAAGGCGTAGAGCACGCCGGCCAACCCGGCATACATCGAGGAGACCAGGAACGCGCGCGCCTTGTAGGCCCGGACGTCGACCCCCATGACCGAGGCGGCGACCTCGCTGTCACGCAGGGTCTGCAGCGCACGACCCGGACGCGAGCGCACCAGGTTGTTGGCGAACCAGCAGGCCACGACGCACAACGCCAGCCCGAGGTACCACAGGCGCTCGGTCTGACCGAACGGCACGCCGGCGATCACCAGCTCCGGCGAGTCGGATCCTCCGAAGTTGAAGCCGAAGAGGGAGAAGCCCGGCACCAGGCGGCCGTTGAAGCCTCCGGTCACCGACGTCCAGGTGTTGAGCACGTGCTGACCGATGAAGACCAGACCGAGCGAGGCGATACCGAGGTAGATCCCACGGAGCCTGGCCGCGATGGGGCTGAACAGGAGTCCGGCCAGGCCGGAGGCGATGACCCCGAGCACCATGCCGACGAGCGGCGGCCACTCCAGACCCCCGTAGGAGTTGGCGGTGCCGCCCGGTGCGCCCGAGACGTAGGTGTAGGTCACGGCACCGACGGCCAGGAAGAACGCGTGGGCCAGCGAGAGCTGTCCGGTGGTGCCGACCAGCAGGTTGAGGCCGAGTGCGCCGATGATCGCTGCGAAGACAGCGAAGCCGGTGCGCAGCCAGAACTCCTCGACGTAGAGCGGGAGCACGAGCAGTACGACGACGGCTGCCAGGATCGCGACGAGCTTGATGATCCGGCTCTTGGGCCAGGCGCTGGGCTGCTGGCTTGCGGCGGGTGCTGCCCGATGGGCGGTAGCGGTCTCAGACACGGGTCAGCTCCTTGGTACCGAAGAGGCCAGCAGGGCGCACCAGCAGGACGGCGACCATGACGACGTAGGGCACCACGTCACCGAAGCCGCGGCCGAGGAAAGCGATCTGGTCCTGATAGCCCGCGGCCATCGCCTCGGCGACGCCGATGGTCAGACCACCGACGAGGGCTCCGTGGGTGGAGTCCAGGCCACCCAGGATGGCGGCTGGGAGGGCGCTCAGGGCTACGAAGGCCACGGCGGGTGTCACCCCTGGCGTCGGGGAGCCGACCGCGAAGAGGCCGGCCACGGCAGCCAGCACGCCGGCGAGCATCCAGGCGAACATGGAGACGCGACCACGGTGGATCCCCATGAGCGCTGCCGCCTCGCCGTCCTCGGCGGCGGCACGCATGGAGATGCCCCAGTTGGAGTACTTGAAGATCGCGAAGAACCCGGCGATCAGCACAGTGGCGACGACGATGGCCACAGCTCGGTTGGCGGTCATGCCGACCCCACCGATGGAGATCGCCTTGCCACCCCACGGGTGGTTGACGTTGAGGATGTCCGAGCCGATGCGGCGGGTGAGCTCGGTGATGATGATGAGGTCGACACCGATCGTCAGGATCGCCAACCCGATCACCGGGGCGCCCCGCAGCCGGTTGATGATCAGCCGCTCGACGAGCATGGCGGCGATCGCGGCACCGCCGATCCCGACCACGAGCGCGGGCCAGAACCCGATGTCGTTGTCGAGGAAGCCGATCAGGTAGGCACCGAGGAGCAGGAGCGAGCCCTGCATGAAGCTGGTGACCTCGCTGGCCTTGAAGATGATCACGAAGCCGAGGGCGATGAGCGCGTAGACCGCGCCGAGTGACAGGCCGTTCAGCAGCAGGGACAAGAACTGGGTCATGACGAGCTCTCCTCGTGGTGGGTGTCCCGATCGGCGGTATCGGCGGGCTCGTCGTCGTCACCAGCACCGAGGTAGGCACGGATGACCTCGGGGTCGGCTTGGGTCTCCTCGGGGGTGCCGTCGGCGATGAGTCGGCCGAAGTCGAGCACCGTGACGCGGTCGGCGATGCTCATCACCATCCCCATGTCGTGCTCGACGAGGACGATGGAGATCCCGAGCTCGTCGCGGATCTCGAGCACGGCCTCGGCCATCCGCTCGGTCTCCTCGGCGTTCATGCCTGCCACCGGCTCGTCGAGCAGCAGCAGACGAGGTTCGGTGCACAGAGCGCGCGCCACTTCCACGCGCTTCTGGTCGCCGTAGGAGAGCACCCCGACGGGCAGGTCGAGCTTGGCCCCGAGCTCGAGGAACTCAGCGATCTCGCGGACCCGTTCCTTGTGACGGCGCTGCTCCTTGACCGCCGAGGGCAGCCGGAGCCCCGAGGCGAGGAAGCCGGCCTTCGTGAGGCCGTGTCGCCCGAGCATCAGGTTGTCGGCCACCGTCTGGGTGCCCGACAGGGCGATGTTCTGGAAAGCTCGCGCGACACCGAGGCGAGCGATCTTGTGCGGGCGCATGCCGTTGAGCACGGTCGAGCCGAGAGTCACCGTGCCGGCGGAGGCGCGGTAGACGCCCGACAGCACGTTGAACATCGTCGACTTGCCGGCACCGTTGGGCCCGATCACTGCGTGCACCGTGCCTGGCTGCACCGTGAAGGAGACGTCCGAGAGCGCCTTGATGGCGCCGAACTCCACGGTGATGTTGGCGACCGTCAGGGTCTCGACGTCCTCGCGGAGGTTGACGCCGGGGTTGACGCCCGGGTTGGCGCTGGGTGTGGTCGTCACTGGATCCACCTCGTGAGCTTCTTGGTCGTCTTCGTCGCCACTGCCGCGCGCTTGGGCGCATCCTCCGCGCTGTGGCCGAGGTAGAGGCGCTGCACCGCGTCGGACTGGGAGAGCTCGGCGGCCGAGCCCGACAGCGACACCTTCCCGACATCGAGGACGAACGCATCGTCGGCGACGCCGAGGGCCATCGTGGCGTTCTGCTCGACGAGCAGCACCGACGTGCCGGTCCGGTTGATCTCGCGGATGACTTCACCGATCTGGCCGATGATGCGCGGCGCGAGTCCGAGTGACGGCTCGTCGAGCAGCAGCAGCTGAGGGTGGGACATGAGGCCGCGGCCGATGGCAAGCATCTGCTGCTCGCCACCCGACAACAGGCCGGCGCGCTGGGTCTTGCGCTCGGCAAGCACCGGGAACATCGAGTAGATCCGCTCGTAGTCCGCTGACCGGTCACCCTTGCCCTTGGTGCCGAGCGATCCGGCCTTCAGGTTCTCCTCCACCGTGAGCCTGGTGAAGATGCGTCGTCCTTCCGGGACCTGCACGAGGCCGGTGGCGACGCAGTGCGCCGGGTCGAGGCCCTTGAGGGTCTTGCCGCGGTAGAGCAGCTCGCCGCTCTCGACCTTGCCGCGATGCAGGCTCAGGGTGCCGGACAACGCACGGAGGAGCGTCGTCTTGCCGGCGCCGTTGCTGCCCAGGAGGGCCACCACTGCGCCCTCGGGAACCGTCAGGCTGACCCCGCGGAGGGCCTCGACCACTCCGCCGTAGCTCACCACGAGGTCGCGGACCTCGAGGATCGGGGTGTCACCGGCGCTCCGGTGCTCGGCGTTCTTCTCGGTGCTGCTCATCCTTGCGCCTCCATCGTCCTGCAGACCGTGACACGGACTTTCGCATCAGCACCCACACACGCCGTCCTGATCTGGTGTCGATTCGATATCGATGCTCGGGCAGGCACACGCCCGCCTGTCAGGAAGATCACTCGACACAGCCTAGAGATGCTCGTCACAGCCAGACATGTCGGATGGGTCCACAATCCTATGGCGGGTTGTGTGTCTCGCAACCTCATCGAGGCGGAGCAACGAGGGCCAACGAGGGCCAATGAGGACCGAGGTCATCCGGCGGAGACCCGATGCAGGCGCAGCGCCACGTGCAGCTCGAGCTGACGGGCCGGCTCCTGCCAGTCGGCCCCGATCAGCTTGCCGATGCGTTCGAGGCGCTGGGTCACGGTGTTCACGTGCACGTGCAGAGCGTCCTTGGTTCGAGCCAGGTGGCCGCCCGTGTCGAAGTAGGCCTGGAGCGTCTTGACCAGGTCGGTGCCCCGGCGCTCGTCGTACTCCAGCAACGGTCCGAGGCAGCCCACGACGAACCCCGTCACGTCGGAGTGATCCCCCAGGACCAGCCCCACGAAGCCGAGCTCGGTCATCGACGATCCCTGCCCGGTGCGGCCCAGCGCACGCAGGGCAGTCACGCACCGCACCGCCTCCGTGTGGGCCTCGGCGACCGAGGAGACCCCGGTGACGGGGCCGGCGCCTCCGACCGTCACCGGTTGACCGAGGCTGGCGCCCAGGTCTGCGGCGAGTGACTGCGCGAACGCGCCCGGACCCCGGTCGGAGCCGGGCAGCAGCAGGATCAACCGTCCGTCGCAGGCGCTCGAGAGCCCGCCGGCCCCGGCAGCGACGTGCTCGACCGCACTCGTGGCACGCCCACGATCGGCGCCTTCGAGCTCGACGGCGAACAGGGCGTGTGGGCTCATCAGATCGGTGCCCAGCCTGCGGGCCCGATCCAGCAGCCCGTCGGGATCCTGGCCCGAGTCACGCAACAGGTCGTCGAGCAGCTCACCGCGCACCCTGTTCTCGGCCTCGATCCCGGAGGTCAGGCTCAGCATCAGCAGCGCCATGACGAGGGCGGCGCGTTCGAGGATGCGCAGGTCGGTGTCGTCGAGCTGTCGCGACGGCTGCAGGACCAGGGCGGCGAAGCGCTGCCGACCGACGGACACGGGAGTGACGAACCAGTCGTGGTCCTGGACCGCTCGGCCGGTGCTCACCGAAGCGC
Organism: uncultured Actinomycetota bacterium; assembly: GCA_963761285.1. Taxonomy (GTDB): domain Bacteria; phylum Actinomycetota; class Actinomycetes; order Propionibacteriales; family Nocardioidaceae; genus Nocardioides. The sequence goes on from CAVXGJ010000003.1 coordinate 201,534, forward strand.
TGAGCGCACGTTCGAGGGCCTTCTCGCTCGGCTGGTCCACCGTGCCGATCGCACACAGCGTCCGCCCCTCGTCGTCGAGGAGGAGCAGGTCACCACCGAGCACGTCGACCAGCGCTCGAGCGATCTCGTCCACTCCGCCTCCGCGCAGCACGACCTGGGCCATCAGGTCGTGGGCGGCCGAGGCCCGCTCGACAGACTGGGTCCGGTCCTGGAGCAGCAGGTTGACGTCGCGCAGCTCCGAGAGGGCCTCTCGGGTCTCGTCGAGAAGCCGCGCCTTGTCGATCGCGGCTGCCGCGTGAGCCGCCAGTGAGCCGAGCAGCGCGACCTCGGAGCGGCTGAACGGTCGTTCGCTGCGGTTGGCGGCGTAGAGGACCCCGATCACGTTCGTGCCGAGCTGTAGCGGGACCCCGAGGATCGCGACCAGGCCTTCTTCCGCGACCGCGCCGTCGATGGCCGGCGTGTGCTCGAACCGTTCGTCGTCGAAGTAGCTGGCCGTCGAGTAGGGCATCGCACTCTGCGCCACCTGGCCGCCCAGGCCCTTGCCCATGGCCAGGCGCACCCGCTGGAACCGGGCGGAGATGCAGCCGTCGGTCACCCGCATGTAGGTGTCGCCCTGCCTCGGGTCGTTCATCGTCAGGTAGGTGGCGTCGGTGTGCAGCAGCAGCCGGGCCCGGTGCACGATCGCCTCGAGGAGGGAGTCGAGGTCGGAGAGCCTGGCGAGGTCGTAGGCGGTCTCGTAGAGCGCCGTCAGCTCGTTCTCCCGCCGCCGCTGGGTCAGCAACCGCTCACGCACCTGCAGCGCGAGTCGCTTGCCCTCCTCGAACTGGTCGATGACCTCGGGGGGCTCACCCTGGGCGCGTGCGGTCAGGACCGGCGCCTCGAACTCGACCGCCGGCGCATCCCTGGCCAACAGCGCGAGGTACTCGATCCACATGTCGCCGATTGTCTCGTGCGGAGTCAACTTCCCTGCGGCCCGGAGCACCCGCGGGTCAGTGCGCTGTCCAGCCACCGTCCATCACCATCGATGCGCCGGTGACGGCCGAGGCCGCGGGCGAGCACAGGTAGGCCGCCATCTCGGCGACCTCCTCGGGCTCGAGCAGCCGCTTGATCGCGGCCCGTTGGAGCAGTACCTCGGTGACGACCTGGTCCTCGGTGATGCCGCGCACCCGGGCCTGGTCGGCGATCTGGTTCTCGACCAGGGGGGTGCGGACGTAGCCGGGATTGATGCAGTTGGAGGTGACGCCGTGCTCGGCACCCTCGAGGGCCACCACCTTGGACAACCCCTGCAACCCGTGCTTGGCCGAGACGTAGGCGGCCTTGTGGGGCGAGGCCACCAGGCCGTGCACGGAGCTGACGTTGACGACTCGGCCCCAGCCCTTCTCGTACATGTGCGGCAGCGCGTGGGCGATCAGCAGGAACGGTGCCTCCAGCATCACCTTCAGGATCTTGCCGAAGGCTTCGGCAGGGAAGTCCTCGATCGGCCTGACCAGCTGGAACCCGGCGTTGTTGACGACGATGTCGAGGTTTCGCGGCAGCGTCTCGAGGAAGCCGCCGTCGGCCAGGTCGGCCACGACAGCGACGCCACCCACTTCATCGGCGACGTCCTGCACGCCGGCCGCGTCGATGTCCATCGCCACGATCTCGGCTCCGGCCGCGGCCAGCCGCACCGCGCAGGCGCGGCCGATCCCACTGGCGGCTCCGGTGATCAGCGCTCGGCGGCCCGAGAGCTCGGTCGACGACATAGATGCCTGTGATGCCATGCCCGGAAACTATCCACCCAGCGCCGTCGCGGGTACGGGCGAACACCCCACACCCTCCGGGCCCGGAGGTGTCGACTTGCCACACCTCACTCCCGGCCACCCGTACCGGCAGAGGTCCGGGCCAGCGGCCACAACGACGCGGCGGCTTGTGGTGCACAGGCACATTGACTCTGTGCGGGCGGGGTCCAGACTTCGAGGATGCTCTCTCGCTCGCTCACGGCGGTCATCGGGACCACGACCATGATCGCCTCCCTGTTCCTCGCGACCGGCAGTCCCGGCGCGGCGCTCGATCCCGTGCAGGCTGCCGGGGCTGCCGGGGCTGCCGGGGCTGTCGGGGCTGCCCCCCGGCACTGCGCCGGCCAAGCCCGGATCGCGGTGCCGCGCGCGGAGCAGCAGAAGGTCGCCTGCCTGGCCGACCTCACCACCGCGAGCACGGTGGCGACCGGCCACAGCAACGCCTCCGACTGGTCGGGGCTCAACGCTCCGGGCACCACCAACCCGACCGGCATCCCCGGCATCCAGGTCGACGGCTACTTCCCCGACACCTCGACGACGAACACCAACAACGGGTGGAAGCACGACTCCCAGTTCGTGATCCGCCTGCCGGATCAGTGGAACGGCAAGCTCGTGGTCAGCGGTGCCCCCGGCACACGCACCCAGTACGCCGGCGACTTCCTGTTCAGCGACTGGTTGCTGGCCAAGGGCTACGCCTACGCGATGACCGACAAGGGCAACAGCGGCAGCTCCTTCCAAAATGACGGCAAGAACCCGGGCGATGCCGTCGCCGAGTGGAACCGGCGGGTCACCCAGCTGACCAAGGCGACCAAGCGCGTGGTCCGACAGACCTACCAGCGGGCGGCCCGCCGTACCTATCTGTTCGGCATCTCCAACGGCGGTTACCTGACGCGCTGGCAGCTGGAGAACCGGCCGCGGCTCTACGACGGCGGCGTCGACTGGGAGGGCACCCTGTTCCGCGCCGACGGGCCGAACCTCTTCACCTACCTCCCGACCGCGCTGCGCGACTACCCCAAGTACGTCGCCGGCGACGAGGCCGCGCACGACCGGATGCTCGCAGCGGGCTTCGCGCCCGGCTCGGAGTTCACCTGGGAGTACCACTACGGCGTCTACTGGGACCTCACCCAGCGGCTCTACCGCGAGGAGTTCGACCCGTCGTACGACGGCGACCTCAACGCCGGGGTGCCGTTCTGCCCGTCCGGGACGCCGCAGTGCGATGCCGACTACGACTACTCCGAGCGACCGGGCGCCCAAGCGGCGATGCGCAAGATCGAGCTGACCGGCGACCTGCGTCGTCCGATGCTCACCCTGCACGGCACGCTCGATGCGCTCCTGCCGATCGCCACGGACTCCGACGTCTACACGAAGATGATCAAGCGCCAGGACCGCGGGCGCCTGCACCGCTACTACCGCGTCGTCGGCGGCACCCACGTCGACGGCCTCAACGGCGAGTACGGCGACCGGGTCCGTCCGATCCTCCCCTGCGCCCGCAAGGCGTTCACCCAGCTGTCGAAGTGGGTGGAGCGTGACCGCAAGCCGGCCCGAGGCGGGAAGATCAAGCGTCCCGGTGCCGGCTCGGACGCGACGAACCGCTGCGCCCTGCGCTGACGGGCAGCGAGCCGGGCAACCAGTCAGTCAGCGGCGCTGGCGGTGCCCGCGGGCGGGTCGCAGGAGTTGGCGAAGTCGACGAGATCACCGGAGTCCCAGTGGGAGGGGTCCTCGTGCGGACCGCTCGCGGCCACGTAGGTCGCGTCGACCCCGCGGGCATCGAGCTGGGAGATCAGGGCTCCGCCGTTCTCGTTGATGGGCACCCAGGGGTCGTCGGGCGAGGCCACCACGCGGTACCGGACGTCAGCGGGCAGCGAGGCCACGTTGCGCACCGGGTTGCGGTCGGCCGGCACCGCGCCGCCGTAGGCGAGCGAGATGTACTTGTTGCCGGTGGGCACGGCATCCATCCGATTGAGCGAGATGGCCGGCTTGACGCCATACCAACAGGTGGGCGGATCGACGCCGTGGAGCAGGGCGTTGAGGGAGATCGAGGCGCCCATCGAGCCGGAGACCCACAGGCTGACGGGCAGGCCGACCTGCTCCTCGGCCCAGGCAGTCAGCCGGAGCGCGTCGTCGGTCGATGCGGCGTTGCCCCACGACTGGTTGTGGAAGCTCGAGGACGCGATGGCGTAGCCGTCGCGGGTGAGGGCGCGCAGGAACGGCCCATCGACCCGGTCGTTGACGCTGCCGCCCTGTCCGTGGAACCACATGACCAGACCCTTGGGCGGTCCATCGCCGGTGGGCAGCGTCAGCCGCGCGGGCTGGCCCTCGAGGGTGTCGCGCACGACTCCCCCCGCTGTTTCGCCCGAGGGAGCACTCGTGAGGAGGCTCAACACCAGTGACAGCACCGCCACCACGGCCACCCGCATGCGATGCCCTCCAAGCTTGGTGCGACGCCCGGTGGCGCCGATCTTCACGGCTGGCCAAAGTGTAGGCGGTGGGCACGACAAGTCACGATTTCGTCGGGCTCGGCACCGGCCGGCCGCCCGTCCTCGGAGGCCTCGCCCGAGCAGACCGCGGCGTTGGCCACGACCATCGGTGAGCCCATGCTGTGGTCATCGCTGTTGACACCAGGTGACGAAATTCATACCGTCTCTTTAAATGCCCCGGGTCGTGCGTCCGGTGGATCGACAAGGGAGACATCCATGACCTCGCAGGCTCACCGGTGAACGGCACGTGCGGCCCAGCCGCGGAAGCGGTCACCCGCGACCTCGGCGTCAGCTGCCTTGATGACGTGACCCCGGTCGTGGCGTTCAACAACCCCTTCGATCACTACAGCTGGACGATGCCGTTGCTCGAGCTGCTGATCATCGCCGGAGCGGCAGCCGCCCTGGTGCACGCCGTACGCCGGCTGCGGCGCGAGGGTGACCCCACCAACCTGGCGCTGTGGTTCGCCTCGCTGGTCTATCTCGCGGTCACCGAGCCCCCGTTGTACTTCCCCGAGTGGTTCGGCCTCGACAAGATCTACGGCTTCATCTTCGCCCACAACGAGTTCAGCGTGCAGCTGATGTTCGACCGGTTGCCGCTCTACATCGTCGCCTTCTACCCCGCGATCAGCGCGCTCGCCTACGAGATCGTGCGGACGACGGGCATCTTCCGGCGCCGCGGTCCCCTGGTGGGGTCGGTGGCCGTGGCCTTCGTGTCACAGGTCTTCTACGAGATCTTCGACCAGCTCGGCCCCCAGCTGAAGTGGTGGGCGTGGAACGCCGACAACGAGCAGGTCAGCCACCCGATGCTCGCCTCGGTGCCGATGACCTCCATGCTCCTCTTCGCCTCGGTCTCCATCGGCTTCCTGACCTACCTCGTCGTTCGCCTGGTCGGGGTGGCTGACGGCAACGTCACCGCGCCCCGGCCCCCTGCAGGCCCCCGCGGTCGAGCACTGGTCGCACGGATCATCCTGGCGGGGGTCCTGACCCCCCTCGGCATGCTGGTGGCCGGCTTCCCCTCGAGCCTCTTCGGTGGTGACTCCCCCAACCTGACCGCCCAGGCCTGGATCCTCGGCCTCGAGCTCGCGCTGGTGTGGGCGGCAGGGCTCTGGATCTTCGCTCGCGAGTGGCGCCTCCCCGCGTCAGCTGAGCCGGTGCCGCTCAACGGCTTCGTGACCGTCTTCCCGCTCGCCTACCTGGGTGCTTTCGCGATCTTCTGGGCGAGCGCCCTCCCCGAGTACTTCGGCGCGACCGACGGCTTGACAGAAGCCGGCACCCCGATCGGCAGCGGCCTCTACACCTTGGCCTGCTTCGTCGGCGCCGGAGTTGCCCTGGCCGTCCTTCATCACGTTCGACACCATGGCGCGGCGGCGACCTCCTCGCCGCAGCCCACAGAGCAGCACGCATGAGCGCCCGCACGATGGGCCTGCACGAAGTCACCGACGCCTCGGTCGGCGGCAAGGCCTACGGGTTGGCCCGACTCACCGCCATGGGGCTCGCCGTCCCGCCCGCGTTCGTGATCCGCGACGCCGAGTCCGGCGCCTACCCGGCCGACCTCGACCAACGGCACGAGGCCCTCGGTGCCGACGCGGTAGCGGTGCGCTCCTCCGCCCAGGGGGAGGACGGCGCGGACGCGTCCTTCGCCGGCCAGTACGAGACGGTGCTCGACGTCGTCGGTGCCGACTCGCTGCGCGCGGCCATCGATGCCTGCGTCGACTCAGCCGGCACCGACCGGGCGCGCAGCTATCAGGCGGATCATCTCGACGGGCACGCCGCCGCGATGAACATCGTCGTCCAACGCATGGTCGATGCCTCGGTGGCCGGGGTGGTCTTCACCGCCGACCCGGTCAGCGCCCGACGTGACCTGCTGGTCATCGATGCCGTGGCGGGGCTGGGTGAGGCGCTGGTCAGCGGCGAGGCGACGCCCGACCACTACGGCGTCGACCTCGACGGCGTGGTCGTCCGACGACACCTGGTGGACGACGAGGCTCTGCTGAGCGACGACCAGGTCGGACAGATCGCCCAGCAGGCCCGCGCCGCGGCTGCCCACGAGGGGCAGCCCCTCGACCTCGAGTGGGCCATCGACCAGGACGGGGTGCTCTTCTGGCTGCAGGCCCGCCCGATCACGACGCTGCCGGCCGACCTCAACGAGTTCGACTCGGTGCTGCCGGGGCGCGACGACGTGCTGACGATCAGCAACGTCAGCGAGATGATGCCCGGCGCGGTCTGCCCGCTGACGATGTCGTTCACCGGCTGGGGCATCGACTACGGCCTGCAGCACATGCAGCTCACCGTCGGGGCGCGCAAGCACATCGACTCGACCTGGCAGGTCACCGCGTCGGCGTACGGCCACCTGTTCCTCAACCTCACCGGCAACCTCGTGATGTCGGCGGGGACCCTCGGCTCCAGCGCCGCCCAGACCGGGCAGACCATCTGCGGTCGGATCGTGCCTGAGCTGACGGACCCGACGCCCCTGCCGCTCGCCCGCCGGATCGTCAACTCCGGCAAGCTGCTGCGCTACTGCCTCAAGGCGCCGAAGGTGGTCGAGGCGTTCGGCGACGAGCTTGCTGCTTTCGCGCTGCGACCCGGCCCGGATGCGGCGACCACGTGGGCGGAGATCTCGGGCAAGCTGCAGTTCTTCGACCACAGCATGGCCGTGCACATCCAGTCGTCGGCGCTGTCCGGCTTCTGCTGCGCGATCGTCGAGAACATGGTCGCCGGGAAGTCCGACGAGTCCACCGCCGCCGAGCAGGCCGAGGCGGTGCGGCTGCTCGCCGGCGCCAGCGGGGTCGAGAGCGCGCTGATGCTCGAGGAGCTCGACCAGCTCATCGACGCCGTTGCCGCCCACCCCGAGGCCGGCGACCACCTGGTCGGCGTCGATGTCGCAGCCGCCACGTCCTGGCTGCAGTCCGAGCCCGTCCTGGCGCGACAGCTGGAGCAGTTCCTCTCACGACACGGTCATCGCGGCTACCGCGAGCTGTGCGTCCGCGACCCCTCCTGGGGCGACGACCCGGCGCCACTGATCCAAAGCATGCAGGCCGCCGTGCACGCCCACCTGCTCACCGGTGGCCGCCGCGAGATGCACACCGAGGAGATCGACCAGGACGGCCTGAGCAGGGGCCTGAAGTGGCTGCTGCCGAAGGCGCACAACGCGATCCGTCGGCGCGAGCACACGAAGTCCCAGCTCGTCGAGGTCGCCCACCGCTTCCAGCTCGCCTTCCGTCGACTCGGGGAGCAGCTCGCCGACGAGGGCACCCTCCCGGACGCCGACCTCGTCCACTTCTTCACCACCGGCGAGCTCGGCGCCTTCATCTCGGCCCCTACCTCCGCAGCCGTGGCGCAGGCGCTGGCCCGGCGTGACGCGCTCGACTACCAGCAGCGCTTCGAGTTCCCCGAGATCTCGGTCGGGCTGCCCCAGCCGCTCGAGCCGCAGGTCCTCGAGGTGACCGACGGAGTGCTCCAGGGCCGCCCCGCCTCGCGCGGAGTCGTCGAGGGGATCGTCCGCGTGGCGCACACCCTGGCCGAGGCGGCAGCCCTGGCGCCCGGGGAGATCCTCGTCACGCCGATCACCGACATCGGCTGGACGCCGTACTTCAGCCTGATCGGGGGCCTGGTCACCGACCTCGGCAGCTCGGTCTCCCACGGCGCCGTCATCGCCCGCGAGTACGGGTTGCCCTGCGTGGTCAACGCCCGCCAGGCCACCCGCTACCTCCAGACCGGAGACCGGGTCCTGCTCGACGGCGACGCCGGCAGCGTGACCCTCCTGAGCGAGCGTGTCCTGGCGAGCACCTTCGAGGCCGGGTGAGTGGGGCGAGCCGGAGTTCGCGCCGGGTCGCGGTCATCGGCGCCGGACCGGCCGGGATCGCGGCCGGCCGCGAGCTCCTGCGCCAGGGATTCACCGACCTGACGATCATCGACGCCCAGGACGGTCCGGGCGGCACGTGGCGGCTGCACACCTATCCAGGACTGGCCTGTGACATCTGGGCGCACTCCTACTCCTTCTCGTTCGCACCCAACCACGACGCAAGTGCCAACTTCGTCAGCCAGCCGGAGATCCTGGCCTACCTGGAGAGGTGCACCACCGAGCTCGGCCTCGACCCGCACCTCCTGCTCGACACCCGCATCGATGCAGCGCACTACCAGGCCGACCACACCTGGCTCCTGCGCACGAGCTCGGGCGACCTGCTGACCTACGACGTCGTCATCAACGCCATGGGCAACCAGCACACGCCGCTCTATCCGGACGTGCCCGGGATGGACTCCTTCGAGGGGCCCAGCTTCCACGGGACGCGGTGGGACCACGACGTCGACCTGACGGGCAAGCGGGTGGCAGTGGTGGGCTCGGCCGCGAGCGCCGTACAGATCGTGCCGGAAGTGGCCGGCGTGGCGGCCCACCTCACGGTCCTGCAGCGGTCGGCCAACTGGGTCATGCCGCGGCGCCTCAAGGCCTACAGCGAGGCGCAGCGCCGACGGTGGCGACGCTTCCCGTTCCTGATCACCGGGATTCGCCGGTGGCAGTCGCTCATCCTCGGGCAGGTGGAGCACGCCGTCACGCTCGGCCACAGCCGGATGGGGCAGTTCGAGAAGCTGGTCGCGAACCACATCGCCAAGACCGTCGACGACCCCGACCTGCGCCGCACCCTGACCCCGGACACCCGCTACGGCTGCAAGCGGGGGCTGGTCTCGGACGACTTCTACCCCACCCTCAACCAGGACCACGTCGACCTCGTCGCCTCCGGTCTGGAACGCGTGACGCCCACCGGGCTGGTCACCACCGGCGGGCAGGTGATCGACGTCGACGTGATCATCTACTGCACCGGCTACCGGATCCTGGACTTCGACCGGATCGAGGTGCTCGGCGTCGACGGTGCCTCGTTGGCCGACACGATGGCCGAGGCACCGCTGGCCCACAAGGGCATCGCCGTGCCCGCCTTCCCCAACTACTTCCTGGCCGTCGGACCCAACGGGCTGGTGCTCAACGCGTCGTACTTCGCCACCGCCGAGCAGAACGTCGCGACGATCGTGCGCCTCCTCGGAGAGCTCGACGACCACGGCAGTACGGCGATGGCGCCGAAGGAGTCGGCCTGCCAGGAGTACAACGCCGCCCTGGCCGATCGCTTCTCGACCTTCTCGTGGGGCGCTGCCGACTGCAGCAGCTACTACACGACGGCGTCCGGGCACGCACCGTTCCTCTACCCGGGCAACCTCAAGGGGTGGCGCCGGCTCCAGGACGCCATGAGCCTCGACGAGTTCGAGCTGGTCTGAGCGCACGCGCCAACGCGGTGGTCCGGATCGACGTCAGTCGATCCGAACCACCGCGTGGAGTGGACGCAGCCTCTCAGCCGTGCGAGAAGGTGATCTTCGGCAGCACCCGGTTGAGCCAGGCGGGGCTCCACCAGGCGGCCTTGCCGGTCAGGCGCAGCATCACCGGCAGCAGCACCAGACGCACCAGGAAGGCGTCGAGCAGCACCGCGATCCCCAAGATGATGCCCATCTCCTTGGGCGGCAGCGGACCGGAGAGCGCAAAGGTGAAGAACACCGCCACCATCACCGCGCCGGCGGCGAAGATGACCCGGCCGGAGTGCGCGAGCGACCCCACCATCGCCTCCTTCGGGTCACCGGAACGCTCGTAGTGCTCCTTGGCCGAGGCCAGCAGGAAGACGGTGTAGTCCATTGCGATCGCGAAGATCATCGCGAAGAAGAACACCGGAGCCCACGCATCGAGGAAGCCCTGCGACTCGAAGCCGAAGAAGTCCGCACCGATCCCCTCCTGGAAGATCAGCCTGGCCACACCGAACGCCGCGGCGGTCGAGAGCAGGCTGGCCAGGGTGCCGAGCAACGAGATCAGCGGAGCCTGCAACGCCACGAGCAGCAGCACGAAGCCGAGCACGAGGATGATGGCGATCACCAGCGGAGTCGACTCGTCGAGCTGGGTCTTGAGGTCCAGGTTCTCGACGGCAGCGCCGCCCACGAGAGCCGACTCGGGCAGGTCTGCACGCAGCCGGTCGACGGTGTCCCCGAGAGCGGGGTCCGAGGCGTCGACGGTCGGCATCACCAGGATCAGGACCTGGTCGGTGCCGTCAGCAGCGGGCTGGGGCGGCGTCGCACCGACGACACCCTCGTCGGCCTCGAGCACCCGAGCGGTCGCCTCGGCCTCAGAGGAGTCGACGACCACCTGGAGCGCGCCCGGAGCACCTTCGCCGAAGGACTCCTGCACCTGGGCGTAGCCGACACGGGCGCTGGCGTCCTCGGGGAGCACCTTGATCGACGGCATCGCCGTCTGGAGGCCGAGGATCGGAGCGGCGAGGATCAGCAGGACCACGGTCGAGGCGGTACCGAAGATGATCGGGTGCTTCCAGAGGCGCTCACCCCAGGCAGCGAAACGGGCCGAGCGGTGCTCGCCGGACTTCACCCAGGGAAGCGCGAACTTGTTGATCTTGTAGTCGAGCTTGAACAGCACCAGCGGGAGCAGCGTCAGGGTCGCGGCCAGCACGAAGAGGACGGCGAGCATGATGCCGCCGGCCATCGAGCGGAAGGACGGCGACGGCACGATCATCACCGCGGAGAGAGAGATCAGCACGGTGGCACCGGAGAGCAGCACTGCCTTGCCGGCGGTGTCCATCGTCTCGGCGATTGCTGCTCGCGGTGAGGCTCCGCTCCCCATCCGCGCTGCGCGGTAGCGCACCACGAGGAAGAGCGCGTAGTCGATCCCGAGCGCCAGGGCGAACATCATTGCGAAGTTCATCGCCCAGATCGAGACCGGCACGAGCTGGTTGATCAGCACCAGCGAACCGGCCGAGGCGACCAGTCCGGCCAGGGTCAGCAGCAGGGGCAGTCCGGCTGCGACCAGGGCACCGAAGGCGAGCACGAGGATCGCCATCGTGACGGGCCACGAGATCATCTCGGACTTCAGCATGGCGTCGAGGTTGGCTTCGTTGAAGTCCGACCACAGCAGCGAGGCCCCGGTGGGGTTGACCTCGATGCCGTCGCCGGAGAGCTCCTGCAGGGGTTCCTTCAGGTCGTCCGCGGCGCGCACCATCTCGTTGGTGTCGGCTCCGGCTCCACCGAGCAGCACGATCGTCGTGCCGTCCTGGCTGATCGGCGCTCCGGATTCCGGGCCGAAGACGTTGGAGATGCGCGAGTCGGCCTCGAGGATCGCCATCGCCTCGGCGACCACGTCGGCGCCGGCTCCATCGGCCAAGGTCCCGTCGGTGGAGTGCACGACCACCTGGATCGCCGAGCTGGCGTTGCCGCCGAAGCTCTTCTCAGCGGCTTCACGCACGCTCACGGATTCCGAGCCGTCGGCCTGCCAGCCGGCGCCGGACAGCTCGGACTCGACGCGCGGCGCGAAGATGCCCAGACCGACGACGAGCAGCACCCAGATTGCGGCCGTGATGCGTCGGTGGTTGGTCACGGCGAGGCCGAGCCTGCCCAACGGCCCGGCGGTGATGGCCTCGGTGGTCGAGTCATCACCCCTGGCGTGCAGTGGCCTGTCAGTGATCGTCGTCATTCAGCTACTCCTCCTCGTAACCCCGGGGGGGGAATTCTGTGTCGACGGTACAGCAACCCCCCGGGGGGTTCTATTCCAGCCGTGCGGGATGCTCGAGGTGCTCCCACCGGGTTACCCCGGGGAGGCCGGCCGAAACCGCCGCCACACGTCCCATCAGCACGATCCGCCCGAGATCAGGAGCCGCGCATGTTGCCCGACCACGTACAAGCCTTCATCGACGCCGAGGTCGCCGCGAGTCCGACCGACTTCAGCGACCTACGTGCCGTCATCGTCAACGGCACGCTCAAGCGCTCTCCCGCCGAGAGTCACACCGACGGGCTGATCGACATCTCGAAGCGGGTACTCAGCGGAGTAGGCGCACGGGTCGATGTCATCAGGACCGTCGACCACACCATTCCGCCGGGCGTCTACCCCGACATGCGCGAGCAGGGGTGGGACGCCGACGACTTCCCCGCCCTCTACCGCGACCTCATCGAGCCGGCGGACATCGTCATCCTGGCCACCCCGATCTGGCTCGGCGACCAGTCCTCGATGACCCGACTGATGATCGAGCGTCTCTACGGCTACTCCGGCGAGCTCAACGACGCCGGGCAGTGGTCGTACTACGGCAAGGCCGGTGGCGTGATCATCACCGGCAACGAGGACGGCGGAAAGCACTGCGCCGCGCAGATGCTCTACAGCCTGTCCCACATCGGCTTCACGATCCCGCCGCAGGCCGACGCCTACTGGCTCGGCGAGGCCGGCCCCGGACCGTCATACCTCGATGACAACCGGGGCGCCCAGAACCACTGGACCACGCGCAACACCGTCTTCGCCGCCTGGAACCTGCTCCACACCGCCCGACGTCTCAAGGACGCCGGCGGCCTGCCCGCCCACGGCAACGTGACCCACAACTGGGACCTGAGCGACCCCACGCACCCCAACCCCGAGTACCGCTGAAGCCGCGCGCGCCAGCAAGAGCTGGCACGGGCCACTGCGGGACTGTGAGCTTCAGCCGGAAGGCAGTCCGGATCGGCGCCGGCGCACCAGCTTCTCGAGGCCAACGACCGGCACGACCACGGCGCCGGCGAGCGCTGCGACGGTCCACTGGCTCAGGTCGAGGCTGGTCGAGCCGAAGACCTGCTGCATCACGGGGAGGTGCACGAAGCCTGCTTGCAGGACGAAGACTGCGCCCACGCCGATGAAGATGTAGCGGTTGGCGAAGAACCCGATGGTCCGGATCGGGTCCCTCAGCGTCCGGCACATGAGCAGGTAGAAGACCTGGAAGAAGATGAGCGCCGTGACGGCGAGCGTCTGTGCCTGCTCCAGGGCGCCGGCGCTCGGTGTCCGTCCACCCGTCAACGGCTCCCCCGACGACTCAAGGGAGATCAGGTAGGTCCCCACTGCGATCGCGCACATCAGGATGCCGACGTACACGGTGCGCACGAGCACGAAGCGCGACAGGAGCGGCTCCTGGGGATTGCGCGGCCCATGTGACATCAGACCGGCCTCCTTCGCCTCGAAGGCGAGGGGCAGCGCCAACGAGACAGTCGCGATGAGATTGATCCAGAGGATCTGCACGGGCTCGATCGGCAGGATCGGTTGACCGCCGATCACCGGAAACGCCAGCACGGCCACCAGGATCACGAGCCCCTCGCCCACATTGGTGGGCAGCGCGAAGGCGATGGCCTTGACGAGGTTGTCGTAGACGCGACGACCTTCCTCGATCGCTGTGCGGATGGTCGCGAAGTTGTCGTCCCCGAGCACGATGTCCGCTGCTTCCTTGGCCGCTGCGGTGCCGGTGATGCCCATCGCGACCCCGACATCGGCCTGACGAAGGGCCGGCGCATCGTTGACGCCGTCCCCGGTCATGGCAACAATCGCTCCGTCTGCCTGCAGCGCCCGGACGAGTCGGAGCTTGTGCTCCGGCGCCACCCGGGCGAAGACCGCCGTCCGGCCGGCCCGCTCGAGCAGAGCGGCGTCGCTCAGCTCCGCGATCTCCGGCCCCGAGAGGACGGGGAGCTCTCCCACGATGCCGAGGTCGCGTCCGATGGCTGTCGCCGTGCGCGGATGGTCGCCGGTGATCATCTTGACGTCGACGCCGGCACGGTGGCAGTCGGCGATGCTCTGCGCCACCCCGTCCCGTGGCGGGTCGATCATCGCGATGAGGCCGAGCAGCTCGAGCGTGGCCGGCCAGGATGCTGCGTCTGTGAGGGCTCCACGACAACTCGCAAAGGCAAGCACGCGCATCCCGTCGCCCGTGAAGCGTTCGAGCGCCTCGTAGGCGGAAGCGCTCACGGCGTCCGCGCAGTGCTCGAGGATGACCTCGGGAGCACCCTTCACGTACATCATGGGCTCGACGATCTCGTCGGGGGTCTCGAAGACCCCGGCCATGTAGCGACGATCGGCATCGAAGGGCAGGACGTCGATGCGCGGCCAGTCCGCGAGTGCGCTGCGAGACAGCCCGGCCCGGTCGGCTGCCGTCAGGAGCGCCCCGTCGGTCGGATCACCGACGACCTGTCGAGCCGCGCCGTCGCCGGTCAAGCGGCTCTCGTTGGCCAGCACCGCGGCCACCAGCAGCCTCTCCACCGACTCCGGGACCTGGGTGACCTCCCGCCCCTTTCGCACGACTCGACCCTCTGCGGCGTATCCCTGGCCCTCGAAGCTCACCTCGGCGCCGGGTGTCCACGCACGCCTGACGACCATCTCGTTGCGCGTGAGGGTGCCCGTCTTGTCGGTGCAGATGACGCTGGTGGCACCCAGTGTCTCGACCGCGGGAAGCTCTCGCACGATGGCACGTTGGCGAGCCATCCGCCGTACGCCGACGGCGAGCGCGATCGTGACGATCGCGGGGAGTCCCTCGGGGATGGCGGCGACCGCGAGAGTGATCGCAGCAAGCGCAGCATCGGCAACCGAATAGCCTCTCAGCAGCGCGACGCCCAACAGGAGGACAGTGACCACTGCAATGGTCCGGGTCACGCGCGAGCCCAGGACCGCGATCGATCGGGTCAGCGGTGTCGTTGCCTGCTCGACGCCGGTGAGCAGGCCGGAGATGCGACCCAGCTCGGTGTGCCCCCCTGTCTCCACGACCAGGCCTTGGCCGGATCCGCTGCTGACGATCGTGCCGGCGTGCAGGACCGAGGAACGTTCAGCGAGCACCGCGTTGGTCGGGACGCTGCGTGCAGACTTGTCGACCGGCACCGACTCGCCGGTGAGGGCCGACTCATCCGCGCGCAGACCGTGGTCCTCGAGGAGTCGGAGGTCGGCGACGACCCGGTCACCGGACGACATCTCCACCACGTCGCCAGGAACGAGCCGCTCGGAGGCGATCGGGGTCCACGCGCCGCTTCGCAGCGTGATGGCGGGCGTCGCGACCATCTCGGCAAGCGCACTGATGGCCTTGCCGGCACGGAACTCCTGGATGAAGCCGATGGCCGAGTTCACCACGACGACGGCGAGCACCACCGCACCGTTCACTACTTCCCCGAAGGCGAACGCCACGCCCGCGGAGACGATCAAGGCATAGATGAGTGGGCTGGTGAACTGACGAACCAGCACCTTCCACCACGGCGGACCCGCGTCGTGCTCGATGGTGTTCGGTCCGTACTTCTCGAGCCGACTGGCGGCATCCTCGGTGGTGAGGCCGGCACGTTGAGAGGAGAGCACCACCAAGGCCTCGGCGACCTCGCGGTCGTGCCAGGTGACCGGCTCAGCACCGTCGTTCGTCACGGCCGGTAGTCGATGCCCGGGGACGCGGTGCTGAGCAGGGTTCCGGCTGTGCCGGCGAACATCTCGTCGATGTCACGCAGCGAACCGATGACCGCGTTGCCGCCGGTCTCGGTAGCAAACTGGGCGGCCGCGCGGACCTTCGGTCCCATCGAGCCGGCAGGGAAGCCATCCGGGTCCAACGCATCGGGATGCGCGCGCGCGATGAGTCGCTGGGCGGGCCCTCTCCAATCGACGTAGACGCCCTCGACGTCCGTGGCGATCACGAGTAGGTCGGCGCCGAGGTCCCGCGCAAGCACGGCACTGGCCAGGTCCTTGTCGATGACGGCCTCCACCCCGACGATGAGGTCGGTCACCGGGTCACGAGTTGTCGGCACGCCGCCTCCCCCCGCACAGATCACGACCCCCTTGTTCGCGAGGATCCACTGGATCGGCTTCGTCTCAACGATTCGCAGCGGCGTGGGCGACGCGACGACTCGTCTCAGGTCGGCCCCGTCGGCCTTCATGACCCAGCCGCGATCTTCCGTCAGCTTCTTCGCCTCGTCCTCGGTGTAGATCGGTCCGACGAACTTCGTCGGGTCGATGAATGCAGGGTCTGCGGGATCGACGACCGTGCGGGTGACGAGCGTGGCGATCGACCTGTCGTTCCCGATCCGGTTGCCCAGCTCCTGCTCGATCAGGTACCCGAGCATTCCCTCGGTCTGCGCACCGAGCACGTCGAACGGGTATTCGCTGATCACGTCGTACGAAGCCGCCTGCAGCGCCAGCAGCCCGACCTGCGGGCCGTTGCCATGCGACACGACCAGGTCGTGGTCCCGGGCGATCCGGGACAGCGGAAGGCAGGCCTCCGCGATGGAGATGCGCTGGTTGGCCACGGACATGGGTTGTCCGCGTGGAAGGATCGCGTTTCCCCCCAACGCGACGACGACCAGCATCTCAGCGGGTCTCGAGCGTGGCCACGAGGATCGCCTTGATGGTGTGCATGCGGTTCTCGGCCTGGTCGAACACGATGGATTGCGCGGACTCGAAGACGTCGTCGGTCACTTCCAGGCAGGTGCGACCTGTCCGCTGGAAGATGTGCTCGCCCACTTCGGTCCTGCGGTCGTGGAACGCCGGGAGGCAGTGCATGAACCTGACGTCGGCGTTGCCTGTCAGCGACAACAGCTCGGCGTTGACCTGGTAGTCCGAGAGCAGTGCGATACGCGCGTCCCACGCAGTCTCGGGCTCACCCATCGAGAGCCACACGTCGGTGTAGACGAAGTCGGCCCCTGCCAAGCCCTGCGCGGTGTCGCTCGTGCGCAGCACCTTCGCCCCCGTCACCGCGGCGATGTCCGTCGCGATGTCCGCGACGTGATCAGGATTGCGGAGCTCCGCCGGCGAGACCATGCGGACATCCATGCCCATCATGGCCCCGGCGACGAGCAGCGAGTTGGCGGTGTTGTTGTGGGCATCTCCCACATAGGCGAAGCAGATCTCGCTCGGCAGCTTGTCGGTGTGCTCCAGCATCGTGAGCATGTCGCACAGCGACTGCGTCGGGTGCCACTCATCGGTGAGCCCGTTCCAGACCGGAACACCGCTCGACGTCGCAAGTTCCTCCACGCTGGCCTGGGAGAACCCGCGGTACTCGATACCGTCGAACATTCGACCCAGCACCCGTCCGGTGTCCTTGACGGACTCCTTGTGCCCCATCTGTGACCCGGACGGATCCAGGTAGGTCACATGGGCACCCTGTTCGTGAGCTGCCACTTCGAAGGCGCAGCGCGTACGGGTCGACGACTTCGCGAAAATCAGGGCGAGGTTCTTGTCAGTGAGCCTCTGCCGCTCATGACCGGAGCGCCGCTCGGCCTTCAAGGCTGCTGCCAGTTCGAGCAAGCCGTGCCACTGCTCCACGGTCACGTCGAGCTCCTTGGTGAAGCTCTTGCCCTCGAGCCCCAGCTGGGTCGACGCGGGCGAGGTCGGGGCACCATCGAGAGTCGTCATGAGTTCACTCCTTCGCGAACGATCGGGCAGGTCATGCATCGGGGGCCGCCACGACCGCGACCGAGCTCGGAGCCCACGATCGGGATGACCTCGATGCCGTTCTCGGTGAGGTAGGCGTTGGTCGTCGTGTTCCGCTCGTAGCCCAGGATCACGCCCGGCGACACCGCCAGGAAGTTGTTGCCGTCATCCCATTGCTCACGCGCGGCAGCCATCGGGGTCGTCGGCACCCGGAGCACCCGGAGCTTGTCGATCTCGATGGCCTCGGCCACCGACTCGAACAGCTCCCTGTTCTCCGCGACGCGGTAGTGCCCCTCGGCTCCATCGGGCGTCAGCGTGAAGGACCGCAGGTTCTCCGGGAGGTAGGGATAGACGGAGAACGCGTCCTTGTCGATCATCGTCATCGCGGTGTCCAGGTGCATGAAGGCACGAGTCTTCGGGAGCTCCACGACGATGATCTTCGCCGCGGTTCCGGTCTCGAAGAGCCTGCGGGCGAGCACCTCGACGCCTTGGGGGCTGGTGCGCTCCCCCATCCCGATCATGACCGCGCCATTGCCGATCACCGTGATGTCGCCGCCCTCGATGGTCGCCGGCTCGTGGGCGAGTGCATCGTTGCCATAGAGGTAGGTGAAGTCGGACTCGCTGAACATCGGGTGGAAGTTGTACATCACCTGCGAGTTGATCGTTTCGCGCTTACGCGCTTGTTTCGACATCGGGTTGACGGAGACCCCGCCGTAGATCCACGCGGAGTTGTCGCGCTGGAACAGGTGGTTCGGCAGCGGCGTCAGGAGAAAGTCCTCGTCGTCGAGGTACTCCATCAGCAGGCTCGACACCTCGAGCCGGGAGGCGATCTCTCGCTTCAGCACCCCTCCGATCATCATGTCGGCGAGCTCGACGGCCGGGGTCTGGTTGACCAGGGAGTCCAGTGGCGCATCGAGGGCAGGACCAAACCGCGTGGCGGTCGTGAGCTGGTCTTGGAGGAACTGACGCGCTCCCGGCTGATCGATGGCCGTAGCGAGCAGCTCAGAGAAGTAGTGCACGGTCGTGCCCCGCCCCCGCAGCTGCTCGACGAAGGCGTCATGCTCCTCGCGAGCCCGCTCCGCCCACATCACGTCGTCGAACAGCAGCTCGTCGACGTTGCCGGGCGTGAGCCGCGACAACTCGCTGCCGGGGCGGTGCACGATCGCCTCGCGTAACTCGCCGACCTCGGAATCAACATGGAACGTCATGGTCAGATCTCCTGGGGATGGTGCGGGGTGGTGCGGGATGGGTGGGCTGGTACGGCGTCGAGATCCCGACGGCGCTAGAGCATGGAGCCGACGGCGACGAAGACGGCGCAGACGACCACCAGGACCAGGAGGAGCGGCGCGATGAAGCGCAGGTACTGGTCGTAGCGCACCTTGGCGAGCGCCAATCCGCCCATCACCACCGCCGAGGTCGGGGTGATCAGGTTGACGATGCCCGAAGCCGACTGAAAGGCGGTGATGACCATCGCGCGAGACACTCCGGCGAAGTCGGCGAGGGGCGCCAGGATCGGCATGGCCAGGGCCGCGTGGCCAGAGGTGGACGGCACCAGAAATGCCAGCGGAATGTTGATGAGGAACATCAGGAGGCCGAACACGCCGGCCGAGGTGTTGCTGACGATGTCCTCCATCGAGTGCAGGACGGTGTCGGTGATCTGCGAGTTGTTCATGATCACCGTGATCCCACGGGCGAGGACGATGATCAGCCCCACGCCGATGAAGTCGCCGGCTCCCCTGACCACCGTGTCGGTGAGGCCCTGCTCTCCCAGCCCGCCGATGAGTCCGACCACCACGGCCATCACGATGAACAGCGCGGCGAGCTCCGGGAAGTACCAGTCGAGCTGCCACGCGTAGCTTGCGGCATCGGACCCGCCGATGACCTGCGCCCACGGCACGATGGCGAAGATCATGAAGACGAAGGTCAGGGCCACGATGCACAGCACGCTCTTGTGCTTCGTCGTGAGCACGGGGGTCTCGCCGATGCCCAGGGCTGCCAGCTCGGCGTCCCCGTCCTGGGACTCCACACGTGAACGCGACGGATCGGCCTTGACCCTTTTCGCATAGCGCAGCACGAACAGCACGCCTATCGGGACGAGCACGACATACATCAGGAAGCGGAAACCGATCCCGTTGCCGATCGAGATCCCTGCGGCGTCCGATGCCACCCCGGTCGCGAACGGGTTCACGGTGGAGGCGAGAGTGCCGATGCCGGCCCCGATCAGGATGGTGGCCGCGGCGACCATCCTGTCGTAGCCGAGCGAGAGCATCAGCGGGATCACCAGGGCGTAGAACCCGAGGGTCTCCTCTGCCATGCCCTCGGTCGTACCGCCCAGGGAGAAGAGCACCATCAGCAGGGTGATCACCACGACGCCGTGCGACTGGAAGCGCTTGGCGACGCGCCCGATGCCGGCGTCGATCGCACCGGTCCTCATCGACATGGTGATGAAGATGCCGATGGCGAGCACGAACATGAACACGCCGACGGCGCCGAAGAGCTCGCCGGTCTCGTACGGGCCGATGAATCCGCCCTCGGAGGCCTTGACCCCGTAGAGGCCGTTGATGGGTGCCAAGAACAGCTGCATCAGCCGGTCACCGAAACTCAA
This sequence comes from uncultured Actinomycetota bacterium, assembly GCA_963761285.1. GTDB lineage: Bacteria > Actinomycetota > Actinomycetes > Propionibacteriales > Nocardioidaceae > Nocardioides. The sequence continues at coordinate 221,601 of CAVXGJ010000003.1, forward strand.
CCCGGCGTCCACGCCGGCGTAGGAGCCCGGAATCGGAGCACCCGCCTTGTCCAGCTGATAGGCGCCGGTGGGGACGACAAACGCGAGCAACCAGACGGCGATCGTCACCCCGAACAACACGGTGAACGCGCTGGGGAAGTGAAACCGGTGCTCGGGGAGCTCCGCCGGTGCCGGGGGTGCGGTGGCGCTGGGCGTCGACATGCTGGTTCTCCGATGAGGGCAGTTGCTGGTGTCCCCAGACTCGGCGTCGTGCGCCGGGAGCTCCAGAGCACTACGTCCCGTCAACCCGCGCCAATCGTCCCGACTGCGAGGGTCAGCCCGGTAGCGCCGAAACGAGGAGCGGCTCCGTAGAGTCAGCAGACAGATCGCCGAGGAGTGGTGCAGATGAGCGAGCAAGCCGGCCGCGGGCCGGACCCACAACGGTCGGTGTAACACATGAGGCCCGATCGGCGAAGAGTTGTTGTGAAGCAGATAACTGACGACGAAGTTCCCCGCATCGGTCGCGATCCGGACCTGTTGGAAGCCTTCTACCGACAGCACGCCGGCACGATCCGTTCGTTCCTCACGCGCCGAGTGGCGGATCCGCATCTGATCGCCGATCTGACCACGGACATCTTCCTGGCTGCCATCGACACCGCCGACCGCTACCAACCCGGCAGGGGGCGCCCGATCGGGTGGCTCATCGGAATCGCCCGCAACAAGGTTGCCGACGCCGAACGCAAGCACGCACGACGGCTACGGGCCGAGAGCCGCATCGTCGGTCGGCGCCTGCTCGACGACGACGCGCTCGGGCGGATGGAGGACCGCATCCAAGCCGAGCGGACGACCCGAGCGCTCTACTCGGCCCTGGCTGCGTTGCCAGGCCGAGATCGACGGCTCATGGAACTCGTCGCCGTGGACGGATTGACCCTCGCTGAGGCCGCCGAAGAGCTCGGGCTGAAGCCGGGCACCGCGCGGGTTCGGCTGCACCGCAGCAGAGCCCGACTGAGGAACGACCTCAACGATCCCTCACTACTCGAACCCGCAGAGAACCAGCCCGTTCTCACCAGCAAGGAGGCCAGTTCATGAATGCCACCCAGACGCCCGATTCCGGCGACCTCGACTCGTTCGACCGAGCCCTGCTCACCGAGCTGCGGCAGGTCGTGTCGGCCCACGACACCGCACCGCAGCGACGCGCCCATCGTCGCCCGGCTCTCGCGGTCGCCGGGATAGCGGCCGCGGCCGTCAGCGCCTTCGGCATCAGCACCCTCGGCGCTTCAGCGGCCTACGCCGTCGAACGCACGGACTCCGGCGACATCCGGATTTCGATCCATCGCCTCGACGATGCCGCCGGACTGACCGACGAGCTCGCCTCCTACGGCATAGACGCCGAGGTCGACTACGAGGCGACCTCGACCACACCGATTATCCTGGGTGACGTCGTCGAAGTGCCCGGCGGATCCCAACCCGGTGACTTGTCGTTCACCAGTCCGCCCGTCCTCGAGGACGGCTCCAGCGCCACCGGCGACCCGCAGCTCGAAGGCTTGGACGACTCCCCTTGCGGCGACCCCGCCCACCCGCCGATGACCACGGACCTGCGAAGCGATGAATACGTCATCACCATCCCCCAGGGATCCGCGCTGCTCCGGTCCGATTCCGAGCTGCGGATCAGCACCACCGGGCAGCTTGACGACACCGTCGCCGGCCTCGCCGTCAGCTACACCGTCAACGGTGTGCAGTGCGGGTTCGGCAGCATGACCACCAGCGCACCCTGAGCGGTCACTGCGACGTCGGCCGGACACTTGGGCCGCTGACCTCCGCATCTGGGGGGTAAACGAAGACAAGCCACGCTGTCGTCCTGCTTCAGGATGACGGCGTGGCTTGCGATCAGCGGGTTTGGTGGAGCTGAGGGGATTCGAACCCCTGACCTTCTCATTGCGAACGAGACGCGCTACCAACTGCGCCACAGCCCCAGCTTTGCGCTACCGAACGAGTCGGAGGCGCGGTGCGAAACGTTAGCACCCGTCCGTGGGCGCCTCCGAATCGGATGGGTCAGGAGCCGGAGACCCGACGGCGGTCGGCCTCGGCAGAACGCTCCTTGGCGGTGCGCTCGGCTTCGTCGGCCTCGCGGGCGATCTCGGAGTCGGCAGCCAGCGGGCCGGAGGTCCAGACGCCGGTGGAGTCGAGGTCGATGGTGCGCACGGTGCGGCGGGCGGCGGGCTCCTTGCCGACGTACGTCGGAAGCGTCACCGGCACCGGGTCCCAGCCGCCGGGCTGGCGCGCGGGTGCTTCCTGGGGCTCCGCTGGCTCCCCAGTGGCGACCGGCACCACGAGGTCGGCTTCGACGCGGACCACCGCGATCTCCTCGGTGGCCGGGTCCTCGTCAGCGACAGGCAGAGCACCGGGATCGACCACGGCGGGCCGGCGCGGGGTCATGGCCTGCGAGGCACGCTCCGACTTCACCATCAGCCGGCAGGCGACCAACCAAGCACCGAGGACAGCGACCGGGGCGAGGGTCCAGGCGGGGCTGATTGCGCCGACCACTGCCAGGATTCCGACGACCACGAGGCCCAGCAGGATCACGAGCACCACCCGCAGCCGCCGCCGAGCGGCGCGTGCAGCAGCAGCACGGCGGGCCTGAAGCCTGGCGTGGGCCACCGGAGCGGACTCGGTCGGAGCGACCTCGACCGACACCGTCACGGCAGCGTCCTGCGTCGGCTTCGTGCCGCGCACCACCAGGCGGGCCGTGGTCGCGTCGACGGGCTCACGCCGGGCGAGCACCCGCAGCCGGTCCGAGAAGCCGTCGATCGACCGGCTGGCGGCGCTGTCCTCGTGCTGCTTGAGCGCCTTGGGGATCAGGTAGACAGCCCAGGCCACGGCAAGGGCGACGAAGATCAGAGCGCTGAGGTCCACGGTTGTGAGCGTAGGAGTGTTACCCGAGGTTGAGTCGGATGTCTATGCGTGTGTCGCAAATTGCTGGTGTGGTTGTTGTGGTCAGCCTCCGGCTAGGTCTGCCTCGTAGCGCTTGAGGACGCCGAGAGGGGCCTCGTCGGCGGTGATCGCGTAGAGACGGTGGTCGCGCCAGTCGCCGTCGATGTGAAGGAAGCGCGGGGCGTAGCCGATCTCGGGGATGTGGAGCTTCTCCACGACGCGCAGCGAGTTGGAGTTCTCCGGGCGGATCGCGATCTCGACCCGGTGCAGCCCGACGCCTACGAAACAGTGGTCGATCGCCATCGCCACCGCGCGCGGCATCACGCCCTTGCCGGCGTACTGCTGGTCGAGCCAGTAGCCGATCGAGGCGAACTGCGCCGAACCGCGCACGATGTTGTTGACGGTGAGCTGACCTGCGAAGGCACCGTCGACCTCGACCGCGAAGGGGAGGCTCGCCCCGGCCCGGGCGGAGCGGGTGAGGCGGCGGATGAGGGTGCGGAAGGTCACCGGCTTGGCGTCGGCCCCGGGGGGTGCGGTGGCGTCCCAGCGCGACAACCAGCCGGCGTTGCGTCGTCGGGCGTCACGCCACGGGGCGGCGTCGGAGGCGCGCAGCGGGCGCAGCGTCACGACGGGCGACGATCCCGAGGAGAGGCGCACCGGCCAGCCGCGCGCGCTCAGTGGTCGCTCCCGACGATCTGCTCGACTGCGTGCACGAGGATCGGGCGCAGCACGGCGAGGCCGTCCTTCACTCCCCCGCGCGAGCCCGGGAGGTTGACGACGAGGCAGGTCCCGGAGACGCCGGCAAGACCGCGGGAAAGCACGGCGGTCGGGATCCCGGCCGCGACACCGGCAGCGCGGATCGCGTCGGCGATGCCGGGGACCTCGCGCTCGATCAGCGGCCGGGTCTGCTCGGGGGTCCGGTCGGTCGGGGTCAGTCCGGTGCCGCCGGTGGTCAGCACGACGCGAGCGCCGTCTTCGATCGCCGCGGTGATCGCGGCGCCGACGGGTGGACCGTCGGGCACCACGACGGGCGCGCTGACCGCGAAGCCGAGGTCGCGCAACGCCTCGACGATCAGCGGCCCGGTCTCGTCGGCGTACACGCCGGCGGCGGCGCGGTTCGAGGCCACGACGACCGCGGCCCGACCACGGGACTCAGTCATCGCGCGGCTCGGCGCCGGGGCGCAGGAAGTCGCCGGACTTGCCCCCGGTCTTGGTCTCGACCCGGATGTCGGTGATGACGGCGGCCTTGTCGACGGCCTTGACCATGTCGACCACGGTGAGCGCAGCGATCGAGACCGCGGTGAGGGCCTCCATCTCGACGCCGGTCCGGTCCGTCGTACGAACCGCTGCGGTGATGTCGACCGAGCCGTCGGTGACCACCAGGTCGACGCTGACCGCAGAGAGCGCGAGCGGGTGGCACAGCGGGATCAGCGAAGGGGTCTGCTTGGCGCCCATGATCCCGGCGAGCCTGGCCACGGCCAGAGTGTCGCCCTTGGGCACGCCGGCGCCGCGCAGCAGCGCGATCACCGCCGGCGAGACGTGCACGCGGCCCGAGGCCGTCGCCGTACGAGCGGTGACGGCCTTGGCCGACACGTCGACCATGTGGGCCGCCCCGGCCTCGTCGACGTGGGTCAGTCGGTCAGTCATCGGCACTCAGTCCTGGTCCAGGCGGATCACGGTGACCCGGTCGCCGGCGGCGATCTCGGTGACATCCTCCGGTACGACGATCAACGCGTCGGAGGCTGCGAGGTCACCCACGAGGTGGGAGCCCGATCCGCCGACCGGCTCCACCTCGGCCACGCTGACGCCGTCGGTGTCGAGGCTCAGGACGCCGCGCAGGAACTGGCGGCGTCCGGGTGGCGAGCCGACCCGGTGCGTCAGCCGCGCGGTCACCGGTTGCCGTGACTCGGGGGTCAGCCCCATCATCCGGCGCAGGGCCGGGCGCACGAACACCTCGAACGAGAGGTAGCTGGAGACCGGGTTGCCCGGCAGTGCGAAGAACGGGACCGGGCGGCCCTCTCCCGAGCGGGGGCTCAGCGTGCCGAAGCCCTGCGGCTTGCCCGGCTGCATCGCCACCGGTCCGAACCACACCGAGCCCAGGGGCGTCAGGGCCTCCTTGACCACGTCGAAGTCGCCCATCGAGATCCCCCCGGAGGTCACCACGACATCGGCGTGAGCGAGCTGTTCGTCGAGGGCGGCGAGCAGCGCGTCCGGCTGGTCGGGCACCAGCCCCACGCGGTGGGGCACTGCGCCGACGCGACGCGCGGCAGCGGCGAGCAGGAAGGAGTTGCCGTCGTAGATCGAGTCGGGGCCCAGCTCGGTGCCGGGCTCGCGCAGCTCGGACCCGGTCGAGACGATGACCACCCGAGGCCGCGGTCGAACGCTCACGTGCGCGAACCCCATCGAGGCCAGCAGCCCCAGGTGACGCGGACCGAGGGTCGTGCCGGCCTCGACGAGGAGGTCGCCGGCCTCGATGTCCTCGCCTGCGTAGCGCAGGTGCTGTCCGAGGCTCGGAGCCTGGGTGATCGAGACCGTGGCAGTGCCGCGGTCGGTCCACTCGTAGGGGACGACGCAGTCGGCTCCCGCGGGCAACGGCGCTCCGGTCATGATCTTCGCGGCGGCGCCCGGGGCGAGCGTGGTCACTCCCCGACCGGCAGCGTCTCCGGCCTGGCCGGCCCCGATCTCGCCGACGACCGGCAGTGCGACCGGGGAACTGCCGCTCGCGGTCGCCACGTCGGCGTGGTGGACGGCGTAGCCGTCCATGGCGGAGTTGTCGAAGCGCGGGAGCTCCATCGGCGCCACGAGGTCCTCGCAGACCGCGAGGTCGAGCGCGTCCAGCAGCGCAAGCTCGACGACGGGCAGCCGGGTGGTGGCGGCCAGGATCGTCGCGAGGTGGTCGTCGACCGAGCGTGGGCCGCTCGTCATGTGCCGGTCGGGCTGTTGAGCACGGCCCCGGGCTCGACCCGCTCGGCGCGGGTCGAGTCGAGGGCGACGTCGCCGACCACCTGCACGCCGCGCCCGAAGGTGAAGTCTCCCTCGATCCGCAGCGAGGAGGCCTTCGCGAGCGACGGGGCGCCCTCCGGGAACCGCTTGTCGAACTCGCCGACCAGCTTGTAGACCTCTGAGTCGAGGTCGATGAACGGCACCTCGGCGGCGACCTGGTTGAGCACGAAGTCGTCGCCGACCTCGTAGACGTCCGAGCGCAGCACCAGCAGGTCGTTGGTGGTCTTGACCGGCACGAAGCGGTCGCGCCCGACCTCGATCAGGGCCGAACCCTCGAAGACCTCGATCGCGGCACCCATCGCGGTCTCGATCTGGATCACCTCGGGAGTGGAGGGATCGGCCGGGTCGACCGGCTTGACGTTGCGGATGAGCGGCAACCCGAGGATGCCGTCGCGCAGGTCGAGCGCCTGCTGCATCGCGGACAGGTCGAACCACAGGTTGTTGGTCGAGCAGAAACGGTGACGCTCGAGGTCGGCGAGCGCGTCGACGTCCTCCTGGGGGGTCTGCGCCGTCTCGCGCAGCACGATCCGGCCGTCGCTCTTGCGGCGGGCGAAGTGACCGCCCTTGCGGTCGGAGGCCGTACGACGGACCGCCTCGATCGCGAACGGTGCCCCGCTCGCGGCGAACCAGCCGGCCACCCGAGGGTCAGGCACGGCGCCGAGGTTGTCGGAGTTGGAGATGAACACGTGGCGAAAGCCCCGCTCGATCAGCAGGTCGAGCAGACCGGTGCCGCGCAGCGCGGTGTAGACGTCACCGTGGCCCGGCGGGCACCACTCCAGGTCGGGGTCCTTGGGGTAGCTGACCGGCGCGAGGTCCTTGACGAGGAGCTTGGGCTCCTTGTTCTGGAGGAACTCCAACGGGAAGCCGTCGACGGCGAGGTCGTCGTAGCGCGCGAGCGCGGCCATCGTGTCCTCGGAGGTGCGGAACGAGTTCATGAACATCAGCGGGAGCGTCGCGTCGTGCTCCACGCGCAGGTGCCGCACCTGTCGGGCGATGATGTCGAGGAACGACAACCCACGGCGCACACAGAGCAGCGACTTGGCGCGCTCCATGCCCATCGACGTCCCGAGGCCACCGTTGAGCTTGATCACAGCCGTATGACGGATCGCCTCCGACGCCACGTCAGGGTCGACCTCGATGTCGGCGAGCCGCGGCATGTCGACCGGATCGATCGTCGACTCCGGCACCATCCCGGTCTCCCCGTGCTCGAGGAGCCGGTAGTAGTGGGCGAAGGTCTCGATCGCGACCTCGTCGACGCCCGCGTCAACCATCTTGTCGCGGGCCGTGTGCAGTCCAGGGCTACCCATCCCCCGATCGTAGGCTTCTCCCGTGGCCACGTCACAGCGACCCGAGAACCCGGACCTCACGACCGCCGACGTGAGGTCCGCCAAGGACGCTCTGCGCCGCCGGGTGACCGCGGCCCGCGGGCTGCGTTCAGAGGCCGAGAAGGCCATCGGCGCCCGCGCTCTGGCGGGCCATCTGTTGGTCGCACCCGAGGTGCGCCGTGCCGCCACGGTGGCGGCGTACGTCTCGATCGGCAGCGAGCCCGGCACGACCTGGCTCCTCGAGGGTCTGCAACGCGCCGGTGTGCGGGTGCTGCTGCCGGTGCTGCTGCCCGACGGTGACCTCGACTGGGGCGTCCACACCGGACCCGACGACCTCGTCGGCGGCCGGATGGGTCTGCGCGAGCCGGGAGGGCCGCGCCTCGGGGTGGCGGCTGTCGCCGAGGCCGATGTCGTGCTGGTGCCCGGCCTGGCGGTCTCCCCCGCCGGGATGCGGCTGGGTCGCGGCGGCGGCTCCTACGACCGCGCGTTGGCCAGGGTGCCGGCCGGCACCTTGACCTGCGTGCTGCTGCACGACGACGAGATCGACCTGCCTGTGCCGACTGAGTCGCACGACCGCGCAGTCGGTGCCGTGGCGACCCCGTCAGGGATGAACCTGTTCGTCAGCGGCTGACGCGCCTCCACCACCGACGGGGACTCAGCCTGCAGCTTCGGGCGGCGCGAGGACCAGGGTGTCCTCGGTCGCTGCGCGAATCGCGTCCTCGGAGTAGGCCCAGGGCAGGGTGCGTCCCTCGAGCCAGCGCTCGGTCTGGTCGGTGTAGTGGGAGTCGAAGGCGTGGCCCGAGGCTCCGGTGAGGCTGACCCAGCGGGACTGGTCGAGCCCCTCGATGCCCTCGGGCCCACCGAGTGAGATCACCATCCGCATCGCGGGAGCGGTGACGACGCCGTAGCCCTCGGCGGCATCCCAGGCCGTCGCGTTGACCGAGGTACCACCGCCGGCGGCGCCGTTGCCGCCCCGGTTGAAGAGCAGACCGAGACCCCGCTCGCCCATCATCTGCGAACGCAGGTCCAGCTCGTGCAGGTCACCCCACGTCCACTCGTCGGCCCGGACCGCGACCTTGCTGGTCAGCTCGTCGCGGGCATCACGCATCGCGTGCGCGATGACCTGGTCGCGGGACTCGCGCTCATCGGTGCTCACGTCGTCCCAGAACGGGTCGAGGGGGTCCTCGAGCAGCTCGGTCACCACCGCCACCCAGCGCTGCCCGCCGTCGGGCCACGCGGCTTCGGGCAGGTCGTCGTGGAAGGTGAGCGCGAGCAGGTTGCGCCAGACGACGTTGAAGTACGCCGCCGCGGCACTGTCGGCGGGCTGGTCGAAGTCCCACGCAGCCAGCAGCCGCTGGCCGTCGGAGTAGTAGCCGCTGGCCAGGTCGGCCCTCAGCAAGTAGGGCACGAGCACCGGGCCGAGGGGGTTGCGGTCGTCGAGCTGCATCGCTGCGAGCTCGGCCAAGGAGACGGTCAGGTCGGCGTCGCCGGGGACCGGGTTGAGCGCCGCCTGGATCAGGTCGTCGATGCGCTGGGAGCGGTAGCCGCGGTCCCAGTCGTCGGTGAGCAGGTAGGGGTAGTCCTCGCCGGCCACTGCCTGGTTGGCGGCCACGATGACACCGCTCTCGGGGTCGAGCACGTTGGGGAGCCCGTCGAAGGGGATGTGCTCCCCCGTCCAGTCGTTCTCCGCGCGCCACCCGGGTGACGGGAGCCGGCCGTCGTTGCCGGACTTGCGGATCGGGACCCGCCCGGCGGCCTGGTAGCCGATGTGGCCCTCACGGTCGGCGTAGACGACGTTCTGGGCGGGTGCCGCGAAGGACGACAACGCCTGGCGGAACGACGTCCAGTCGCCGGCCCGGTCGAGCTCGAGGATGGCATCGGCGGTCGGCGACGGATCGAGGCCCGTCCACGACAGGGACACGGCGTACTCCTCGTCGGCACTGACCCGGTCCCCGCTCGGACGCTTCACGGGGGCGGTGCCGGCCACGCCGGCGAGGACGTCGTCGGCATCGGAGACGATCGGGCCGTGGTCCGTCGAGCGCACCGTGATCGTCACGTCGTCGCCGTCCTCGACGGCGATCGTCTCGGTGCGCACCTGCAACGGCAGCTGCTTGCCGCCACGTCGCCACGTGCGGTCGGTGACGCGCTCGACATACAGGTCGGTGACGTCGGCGCCGAGGTTGGTCAGGGACCACGCGATGTCGACGTTGTGGCCCGCCACCACACCGGGCAGTCCGGCGAACGAGAGGCCGCTGACGTCATAGGGGCAGGCCGCGCTCAGGTCGCGGCAGTGCAGCCCCACCTGGAGGAGAGCGCCGGGTGCCGAGGCCGCCAGGTGCGGGTCGCCGGCCAGCAGCGGCGCGCCCGTGTCGGTGTGCTCGCCCGAGACGACCCACGAGTTGGAGCCCACCCCGTCGCCGTGCCCGAGCCAGTCGGGCATCGTGCCGACGCCTTCCCCCAGGTCCTCCAGCGCCGAGAGCCCGCGCAGGGCCGCGCCACCGTGGAGGCCGTATGCCGGTCCGGTCGGTGGCCGCACGGGGTTGCGGGTCCCGCTCGACGTGGCGTCCTGCTCGAAGACACCGTCGACCACTGCTCCCTGGTCGACGATCGGGTCGCTCTGCTCATAGTCGTAGGCCGGGTCGAGCGCGGCGGCGCGACGACGTCCGACGGCCCCGATCGTGAGGACCCGGTCGATCTCGTCCTGCATGTTGGCGCGCAGGTCCCAGGCGACCGCCTTGAGCCAGGCAAGGGAGTCGACCGAGGTCCACGGAGCCGGGGTGTACTCGAGGCCACCGGCACCGAGCACGGCGTACTCCAGGGAGAGCGCGCTCGTCGACCGGTCGGCGAGGTAGGCGTTGACGCCCTTGGCGTAGGCATCGAGGGCGGTCCGGGTCTCGGGCTCCAGCAGGGGCAGCTCGGCCTCGGCCACCCGACGCCAACCGAGGGTCCGGACGTAGACGTCGGAGGCCAGGGCGTCCTCGCCGAAGAGCTCGGCCAGGCGCCCGGCGGTTGCGTGCCGACGTACGTCCATCTCGAAGAAGCGGTCCTGGGCTGCGACGAAGCCCTGGGCGAACATCAGGTCCTCGGTGGTGTCGGCGTAGATCTGCGCGATGCCCGCGCTGTCGCGCAGCACCTCGACCGACGAGCTGAGCCCGGCGACCTCGATCGTGCCGGCGGTCTGGGGGAACGAGCGTCGGACGAGCACGACGCCGGTCAGCGTGAGCGCCACCAGAACGAGCACCATGGCGACCGAGAGGTAGGAGGCAAGGCGAAGGCCGAGGGGCAGCCGGAGGAACCGCTGCCACGGGTTGGTCCGCGGGGCGGCGTGGCCGCCGGCGCTCGGGCGGCCGGGGGGTCCAGGGTCGACGGTCATGGTGTCGATCATTGTGCCGTGACGTAGCATTGGCAGTCTCCCGGGCAGAGTGCCAATCCCACCTCCGCCGGCGATGATCCACACGAAGAAGGAGCCCTCGTGCCGACCTACCAATACGCCTGCACCGAGTGCGGGCATGCCTTCGACCAGGTGCAGTCCTTCTCCGACGCCTCGCTGACAGTCTGCCCCGCCTGCGACGGCAAGCTGCGCAAGGTCTTCAACGCCGTGGGCGTGGTCTTCAAGGGCTCCGGCTTCTACCGCAACGACAGCCGCTCTGCCTCGAGCACGTCGGATGCGCCGGCCGCGAAGTCCTCGGACTCCAAGGATTCCGGCACCAGCACCACGAAGGACTCAGGCACGAAGTCGACGGGCACCAAGGAGTCCGCTTCTGCATCGTCCGGCTCGTCGTCGAACTCGTCGGGCAGCTCCTCGACCGGCTCGTCCGCCGCAGCCAGCACCTCTTCCTGACACTCCTTCCCCGTCGGGACGCCGCCCCGTCAGGGCCTGTGGAGAGAGCACGCGCGCCGGGGCCCGCACGACCTAGGTTCGCAGGGTGAGCCTCCTCGACCCCGATCCGCCGCGAGCGAGCCTGCGAACCCGTCTCGACAGGCTGTTGCTGCGGGCGCAGCGTGCCGTCCTGCGGCGCCGACGGCTCCTGGCAGCGCTGCTCGCCGCTGCCGCCGTGTGGACCGGCCTGGGTGCCGTCGCTTCTCCCTCTCTGGCCACGGTTCCCGTGCTGGTCGCTGCTCGAGACCTGCCGGCAGGCACGATCCTGGCCGCTACGGACCTGGTCGAGGTCGGGTTCCGCCCCGGAACGGCACCGGTGGGAGCAGTCAGGAGCGAGGTCGCGGTCACCGGACGGAGCCTGGCCGCACCGATGACGAAGGGCGAGCCGATCACGCTCGTCCGGCTCGTGGGAGCCGACCTGGCTGCTGCCCTGTCCGGACGGCGTGCCGTGCCCGTGCGACTCCCCGACCCGGGGATGGTCGCCCTGCTCGAGGTGGGCGACCAGGTCGACCTGATCGCCGCCTCGCCGAAGGACGGCTCGGTCTCGACCGTGGCTGTCGGCGTACCGGTCCTGGCCCTGCCGGATCTCGATGCGGAGGTCGGCGTGACCGCCTCCGGCCTCCCCGGGAGGTTGGTGATCCTCGGCCTCACCCCTACGGAGATTGCGCCGGTGACATCAGCCACACTCAGCGAGTTCCTGACATACACGTGGTCTGAACGATAAGTTGCTCTCACGGTCACCCCCATTCGGGGCCATCTCCCCACACATGGTTCCAAACTTAGGAGAGTCCTCATGGACGGATTCAGAAACTTCCTCTTGCGAGGCAACCTGGTTGACCTCGCAGTCGCAGTCATCATCGGTACGGCGTTCGCCGCCGTCGTGGCCGCGTTCACCAACTGGCTCACCAGCCTGATGCCCGACAGCGCGAGCGAGGTGTTCAGCAACATCCCGAACTCCTTCGGAGCGTTCCTGAACGCGGTGCTGGCCTTCATCCTGATGGCCGCCGTCGTGTACTTCCTCGTGGTCACGCCCTACGTGAAGGCCAAGGAGAAGTTCTTCCCGAGCCCCGCGCCCGGCACCCCCGAGGACATCACGCTCCTCAAGGAGATCCGCGACCTGCTCTCGGCCCAGCGCCCCGCCTGAGCGACAGCTTCAGCAACAAGCAGGTGCCGTCTCACCCACCGTGGTGAGGCGGCACCTGTGCTTTGAGCCAGGCTTCGGACGGTGAATCCTGCGCCGGGTTGGCGACCTCGCGCTCGTCGCTCGTGGTGTCCGGGAGGACGTCGCCGAAGATCGCCTCGAGCCGCCGACGGCGCTGCCAGTCGGCCTCGGCCGGCTCCGGCGCGGGGTCGACTTCAGGCACAGAGACCAGCAGCCTCGCGCTGGCTGGCCGCTTCCTGGGCACGCTCGCCCTTGGGCTCCCCATCGGTGCCGCTGACCTTGTCGCTGGCCTTGATGACCCCGTCGCGCAGGTCCTTGGTGAGCGTCTGGTCGTTCCTGACGCGCTCCCAGAGGTCGTCTGCCTCAGGCAGCCACTCGACACGGTTGGGGTCAGCCGGCGAGTACTGCCAGGGCACGGTGACGAACTTGATGTTGTCGAGCCCGATGCCCTTGAAGCCGGCGCCGACCTGTCCCATGTCGGTGATCGAGGTGAAGTCGGTGGTCAACGAGTTCGTGGCAGCATCGAGGAACCCGAGCACGCGGTCCAGCCGGGTCAGCGTCCCGGCCGAGACGACCTTGCCGGCCATGGCGGCGATGAACGCCTGCTGACGTTTGATCCGGCCGAGGTCGGAGCCGTCGCCGAGGGTGTAGCGGGCCCGCACGTAGTTGAGCGCCTGGCGCCCGACGACCTCCTGGGTGCCGGCGGGGATGTTGATGCCGTGGGCCGGGTCCTCGATCGCCTCCGGGAGGCAGACCTCCACCCCGCCGATGGCGTCGACCATGTCCTCGAACCCGTTGAAGTCCAGGACGACGTAGTTGTCGATGCGTACGTCGGTCAGCTGCTCGAACTGCTGGATGGTGCAGGCCGGGCCGCCGACGGAGAAGGCCTCGTTCCACAGGGCATCGGTGGCTCCGGGGATGGTCTCCCCGTCCTCGCCGATGCACTCGGGACGATCGACCAGGCTGTCGCGCGGGATGCTCACGCTGTAGGCGAAGGTGCGATCGGCCGAGAGATGAAACATGAGCGTGGTGTCGGAGCGCTCGCCGTCGCCGGTGAGTCCGTCGATGTCGTTGCCTTCGCCGTCGCGAGCATCCGAGCCCATGACCAGCAGGTTGATCGGCTCGCGCGGTCCGGTGTCGACAGCCTGTTTGGCGGGTCGGTCACTCAGCTGACGCTGGACGTCGATGACGTCGAGGTTGTCGTTGAGGTGGCGGTAGAAGTAGACGCCACCGAGGCCGAGGACCAGACCGAGCGAGGTCACGCCGGCCGCCAAGAAAGTCGCCGCCGTACGACGAGGGTCCTTGCGGCCGCGTCGCTTGGGGCCGCCGGGCGCCGGCTGCATCAGGTCCTGGGTCATGTCCGCCTTGTTGACGTGGTATCGAGAAGTGATCCGTCGCCATTGTGCGGAACCATCCTGAGAGATTCCAAACTCGCCGAGAACGGGTGTGGTGTGCCTCACGCTCCGTGCGGTCGGGGCCGCTCGGCCGGCTCCGACCGACGTGGCAGGATGAGCGCCGGCGCTCACGGGCGCCTCGCCCCAGTAGCTCAGTGGATAGAGCAGCCGCCTCCTAAGCGAAAGGTCGCAAGTTCGACTCTTGCCTGGGGCACTCGAGCAAGCGGTGCACCCTGCGGACGGGTCTCTGGGGATCTACGACCGGAGTCCGAGAGCCGCGGCAGGAATCCCCGGATATCCGGGTATTCCTGACGTTCTCAGGGAGAACTTCCCCTGAGAACGTCAGGAACTCCCTGAGAACCCAGGGCCGCGAAGTGCTCCGGCGGAGGCTCAGACGTAGAAGAGCGCCGCCAGGAAGGCGATGGCGGGGCCACCGAAGAGGTAGAGCATGCTCCACGCGTGCTCGGTGGGAGCGGGCTCGGGCTGGCTCTGCATCGCGGACATGTCATCGCTACTGCCCGTTGGAACCGGCGCCAAACCTCCGTGTGGCGGGAGTCACCCGCTCGGGTGGGCCCGTCGAGGCGATCCGCCGGCGTCGCGCCGGCTGGACGGCGATCACCGGATGATTGACCGATCCACTGGGCTGCCCTAACTTGACAAGACCGTCATCGACTCAAGGAGTCCTCGGCCGTGCGCCGGGCCGCGACGGGATGCCATGGGGGCAACGATGTCGAACGCGTCTTCGAACCACTCGACCACTCGCACTGACGAGGAGCCTCCCGGCGCCGCTGTGGTGACACGTAGGAGCGCCCTGCTGGGTGCCGGCGCAGCATGGTCGGCCCCGGTGATCCTCATCGCCGCAGCAGCGCCGGCCGTTGCTACCTCGCACACCTCCGGGATCAGCACGACCCTGACGCTCAGCCGCGGGGACTGGGGCCCCGAAATGCAGGGCGTCCTGTCCAACCCAGGTCCCGAGATCGATGTCAGCGTCCATCTCCAGCTGCTTTGCGACAGCGAGGGACCGGGTGCCGGCACCACCGATTCATTCGGCTTCGTGGAGAACGGGTGGGCCTACATCTCGGGCAGTTTCGTCGGCACGCCGACCCGAGGTTTCCGGGCGTTGTTCCGCCGGCTGATTGCCTCAGGGGTGAGCGTGCCGCTCCCTGTTGTTTCCCTCAGGGTCGCTCACTCGGTGACCGGAACAGGCTCGGCAGCGCTGTCCGCGCCGGCTCCGGCAACAGTGCGACAACCCGATCCGGTTCGGTGGCCGGCCTACTCCGCTCGGCGCGACGCAGCCAAGCAAGCCCCCATCACGTGGGACCGAGTCCTCGGGCCTCCCGGCTGACCAGGGCGTCAGTCAGCCGACGACGTCGAACTTCATGCCGGCGGCGCGCAGACGCGCCATCAGGTTGGCACCCATCGCCTGGGCGGTGGTGACCGACCCGGCGGTGGTCGGGTTGTCGTCGAAGGCCAGGCACAGCGCCGACTCGGCGAGCATCTTGGCGGTCTCGCCGTAGCCCGGGTCGCCGCCGGAGACGCGGGTGTGGAGCGTGCGCCCGTCGGCCTCGGCGACGAAGTCGACGCTGAAGGACGACTTCGCCCGCTTCGCCGCGTCGGGGCCCTCCCCCTGCTTGACCTTGCCGAGCAGGAAGTTGCGGGCCGGCTTCACCTGGGCGGCCACGCCCATCATGGACACGCCGACCGCGCCGCCCACGGCGTACCGCAGCGTCTTGGTGCCGGCGAAGTGGGAGTAGCGGAAGTCCGGGCCGTACGACGCCAGCGCGGCGCCGCTGCGCGCGACGACCTGCGGGTCGAGCGTCGGGAGCGGCAGCAGCCAGTAGCCGAGGAGCTTGTCGCGACCCGGCTTGCCGGCCACCGCGCGCGAGGAGCGCCCCTCGGGGCGGGCCTCGGCCTGTCGCCGCTTCTTGGCGGTCGCGGCCATCTGCTTGGCGCGCGACATCGCACCCATGGCGGAGTGGAACGTGCCTCCGGAGAACGTGCCGTCGCCGCGCACGACGCCGCGCATGACCACCGGTCCGGCCGCCTTGAGCTGCTGCACCGTGAAGTAGGCGCCGAGGTCGTGCGGGATCGAGTCGAAGCCGCAGGCGTGCACGATCCGGGCGCCGCTGGCGACGGCGGTCTCGTGGTGGTCGAGCCAGGTCTGGTCGACGAACTCCGGCTCGCCCGTCAGGTCGACGTAGTCGGTGCCGGCCGCGGCGCAAGCGGCGACCAACGGGCCGCCGAGCGCCAGGTAAGGGCCGACCGTGGTCGCGACGACCTTCGCTCTGGCCACCGCGGTGGCCAGGGCGGCCTCGTCGGAGGCATCCACCACGATCAGCTCGAGGTCGATGCTGCCGGGCTTGATCGTCTCCAGCTGCGCGCGGACCTTCTCGAGCTTGTCGAGACTGCGTCCGGCCAGCGCCCAACGCAGCCCGGTGGGACCGTTCTCGGCCAGGTACTCGGCGGTCAGGCCACCGGTGAAACCGGTGGCGCCGAAGAGGATCAGGTCCAGGTCACGCGAGTCGCGGGTGTTGTCAGCCATGGGCCCATGGTGTCAGCAAGCCCCCACCGGAGGCTGAGCAGGCCGAGCCCGCCGGAGGCTGAGCAGGCCGAGCCCCACCGCGAGGCCGTCGAGAAGCCCCGTGAGGTGCCCGGAGACCGAGCCACAGTTACGCGGCTTCGTCGACGCCGCTGGCGCTCGCTGCCGAGCCTCTGGGCGCGGCTTCGTCGACGCTCGCTGGCGCTCGCTGCTCAGCCACCGGTGCGCGGCTTCGTCGACGCTCGCTGGCGCTCGCTGCTCAGCCTCCGGGTGCGCCTTCGTCGACGCTCGCTGCTCAGCCTCCGGAAGTCCGAGGGAACCGATCGGCGCCCACACCACGTCATACGCACGACACCTCGTCCCGACCGACCCAGGAGCCCGATGAGCGACCACTCTGGCGAGACCGACTTCGCCGACTACGCCCATGAGGCGTGGGGCTCCCTGGTGCGTTCGGCGGTGTTCCTCGGGTGCGGCCTCCACGAGGCCGAGGACCTGGCCCAGACGACGCTGGTGCGCTGCTACACCGCGTGGCCGAGCGTGGTGGCGGCCGACAACCGGACGGCCTACGTCTACCGGATGCTGCTCAACTGCCTGCGCGACTCGAAACGGCGGCGCTGGTGGGGCGAGCGGGCGACCGAACGCCTGCCCGAAGGCGGCGGCAACGGGTCGGACTCGATGGCGGGCGTCGACACCGCCGATGCGGTGCACCGGGCGCTCGCCGCGCTCAGCAAGCCCAACCGGGACGTCGTGGTGCTGCGCTACTTCGCAGGGCTCACCGAGAGCGAGACCGCCGAGGCGCTCGACATCCCGGCCGGCACCGTCAAGAGCCGGCTCTCCCGCTCGCTCGCCGCGCTCGCGGTCAACGACCATCTCGCCGACTACTCCCCCGAACGCACCGAGGAGACCACCTCATGACCGATCTCGAACGCGAATGGGACGACCTACGCGTCGGCGCGGCGCCCGTCGACGCCATCCTCCGCGAAGCACGACGAGGGGCGGCCGGCGCCGTGCGTACCCCGGAGCAGCGGCTGCGCCGCTCACTGCGCGGGGTCGCCGTCGTGGGTGGGATCGCGGCCGCCTTCGTGGCCGGCACGCTGGTCACCACGGGTGGCTCCGACGGTCCGGGATCGGCGCTGCCTCCGGGCTCGGGGTCGGTCGGGGGCGACGTGGCCACCCCGGTGGCGTTCTTCGGCGAGCTCGAGGCGCCGGAGTCGTGCGACGACCTGCTCGAGCACTACGTGGAGGCGGGGGTCGACCTGGTGAGCGCCTACGGGTGGGCGGGGCCGAACGCGTACGTCACGCGACCTCGGACCCTCGACGAGCTCCGGCACTGTCTCGCCTGCAGCACCGGTGCCGCAGGCTGACGCGAGCAACGGCCGCGGGCTCGACACCGCGGCCAAGACCTCGCGGGTCACCTCCTCCGAGACCGGCACCAACGTGCAGGAGGCCGGGGTGGACGAGCCGGACAGCGTCAAGACCAACGGCGAGTTGTTCGTCCGGCTGCGCGGCGCGATGCTGACGACGTACGACGTCTCGGGCGAGAAGGTGGAGCGGCTCGGGGGCCTCGACCTCGGCGACTTCGAGGACGGCGAGCTCCTGCTCGCCGGCGACACCGTCGTCGCGGTCGGCAACGACGGCAGTCGCGCGAAGAACGTCGGCTACGGGTACGGCTACGACCAGACCTCGCCGCAGACCCGGGTGCTCACGATCGACGTGGCCGACCCGGCGCAACCGAGCCTGGAGCACACGGTCGACTACGACACCGCCCTGGTCACCGCGCGCCAGCACGGCGACGACATACGCCTCGTGCTGTCGGCGGGACTGCCCGACCTCGACTTCGTGCAGCCGGGCGACGGCACGACCGAGCAGGCGGCGCTGCGCACCAACCGCGCCCTGGTCGAGGAGAGTGCCATCACCGACTGGCTACCGACGGTCAGCGTCGACGGTGGCAAGACTCGCCAACTGGTCGAGTGCGACCAGGTCGCGCTCCCGCGGGCCGACGTCGGGCTCGGCACGATGGCGGTCGTCGGGTTCGGCGCCGGAGCTCCTGGCAGCCTCGCCACGTTCGGTCTCGCGGGCGACGCGTCCTTGGCCTACGAGTCGACCGACCACCTCTACCTCGCGACCCCGGGCGACCAGGGGTTCGGGGGCTGCCGCGCCTTCTTCTGCGACGTTGCGATGCCGCGCTTCGGCGGCGGGGCGGACGGCACCACCCACGTCTACGACTTCGCGCTCGACGGCACCCGGGCCGCCTACGTCGGCGCCGGCGAGGTGGAGGGCACGATCCGCGACCGCTGGGCGATGGACGAGTACGACGGCGTGCTGCGGCTCGCGGTCAGCCCGTCGAGCGAGACCGGCAACTTCAACTCGGTCGTGACGCTCGAGGTGGACGGTGACGCACTGGTCGAGATCGGCCGGGTCGATCGGCTCGGGGTCGGCGAGGACATCAAGTCGGTGCGCTGGTTCGACGGGCTGGCGATCGTGGTCACCTTCCGCCAGGTCGACCCGCTCTACGCGATCGACCTCACCGACGCCGCCGACCCCACGCTCATCGGGGAGCTGAAGATCCCCGGCTTCTCCTCCTACCTGCACCCGCTGGGCTCGATGCGGATGATCGGCCTGGGCGAGGGACCCCAGGCCGGGAGCCGACGCTGGGGTGCGCAGGCCGGGCTCTTCGACGTCACCGACCTCACCGATCCGCGCCGCATCGACGTCCTCTCCTACGGCGCCGGCACCCGAGCGATGGCCGGCACCGACCCGCGACAGTTCACCTGGCTGCCGGAGCAGCGCACGGTGCTGACGGTGATCCAGAAGGGTCGCGCGGCCTTCGTCTCGACCGTGAAGGTCGACGGTGGGGTGCTGGGCAACACGATGACCCGGGTGGAGTACGGCAGCGACGTCGACGAGGTGCGCACCGTGCCGATCGGCGGTGCTGGTGGTGACGGTCCGGGCAGGGTGGTGCTGGTGACCGGCGAGGACGTGGAGTTCTTCGACGTGCCGTGACGGCTGTCGTGGCGGTCCGGGATCGCGGCCCGGGCTGCACATATCCCACAATTGTGACGTTCTGACAGGGTTTGGACGCTCCAACCTGTCAGAACGGCACAATTGTGGAGTTTCGACCGACGTACGCTTGTCCGCATGTGCCGCAACATCCGCCCGCTCAACAACTTCGAGCCGCCGGCGACCGGCGACGAGGTGCACGCCGCCGCGCTGCAGTACGTGCGCAAGGTGGCCGGCACCACCAAGCCGTCGGCCGCCAACCAGGCTGCCTTCGACCGCGCCGTCGCCGAGATCGCCCACATCACCGGACACCTGCTCGAGGACCTGGTGACCACCGCCCCGCCGAAGGACCGCGAGGTCGAGGCCGAGAAGGCCCGAGCCCGGGCCCGGGTGCGGTACGGCGCGTGACCTGCACCGACAGCCAGACCTCCACCCGCGACGACGCTCTCGCCCTCCTCGCGACGCGACCCCTCGTCGTACTCGGCGGTGCCGGGATGTCGACCGACTCCGGCATCCCCGACTACCGCGGACCCGGGTCGCCCGCGCGGGCGCCGATGACCTACCAGGAGTTCGTCGCCACGCCGCAGGCCCAGCAGCGCTACTGGGCCCGCTCCCACCTCGGCTGGGGGCGGATGCGGCAC
Source organism: uncultured Actinomycetota bacterium (assembly GCA_963761285.1). GTDB lineage: Bacteria > Actinomycetota > Actinomycetes > Propionibacteriales > Nocardioidaceae > Nocardioides. The sequence goes on from CAVXGJ010000003.1 coordinate 241,455, forward strand.
GCCGAGCCCAACGCCGGGCACCGGGCACTGGCCGCGCTCGACCCCGAGCTCCTCATCACCCAGAACGTCGACGGCCTGCACGAGGCGGCCGGTTCCGCGCGGATGATCGCGCTGCACGGCCGGATCGCCGACGTCGTCTGCCTCGGCTGTCGGGACGTGACACCGCGCGCCACACTCCATGACCGGCTCGAGGCGGCCAACCCGGGCTACGCCGAGCTCCACACCGCGGCAGAAGCGCGGCCTGACGGTGACGTCGACCTCGACGACACCGCGGGCTTCGTCGTCCCCGCCTGCGCGACCTGCGGCGGCGTACTCAAGCCGGACGTCGTCTTCTTCGGCGAGAACGTGCCGCTCCCCCGCGTCGAGCGCTGCTACGCCGCCGTCGACGCCCTCGCCGAGTCCGGCGGCGCGCTGCTCGTGGTGGGCTCGAGCCTGACGGTGATGAGCGGGTTCCGATTCGTACGTCGGGCCGCCAAGGCCGGCACGCCCGTGGTGATCGTCAACCGTGGGTCGACCCGCGGCGACGACCTGGCGACATACAAGCTCGAGATCGGAGTCGCGGGCTTCCTCGACGGCCTGGTGACAGCGAGGTTCTCAGGGAACTCCTGACGTTCTCAGGGTGAACTTTCCCTGAGAACGTCAGGAATCCCCGGATATCCGGGGATTCCTGCACCCGCCGCGACCTACAACCGCTTGACGAAGATGTGGTCAGCCGCCTCCGGCTCGATCTCCGCACTCTCGCCACCGGACCCGATCAGCACCCCGGCCTCGGTCGCAACGATGGTGACGGTCTTGTCGGGCAGGGCGCCGACCCGACGCATCGCGCTCATCAGCCCCTCGTCCTTCTGCATCTCCTCGGAGATGCGGCGCACGAGCACCCGGCCCTCCGCGGGCCCGGCGACCTTCGACAACGGTTCGACGTCGTCCATGAACGCCTGCGGCGGCGCGCTCGCCCCCAGCTCCTCGAGGCCGGGGATCGGGTTGCCGTAGGGCGACTCGGTCGGGTGGTCGAGCAGCTCGAGCAGGCGCCGTTCGACGGTCTCCGACATCACGTGCTCCCAGCGACAGGCCTCCTCGTGCACGAGCTCCCAGTCGAGACCGATCACGTCGGTGAGCAGCCGCTCGGCGAGGCGGTGCTTGCGCATCACCCGGGTCGCGAGGCGCTGGCCCTCCTCGGTCAGCTCGAGGTGCCGGTCGCCCTCGACGGTCAGCAGACCGTCGCGCTCCATCCGGGCCACGGTCTGCGAGACCGTGGGACCGCTCTGGTGCAACCGCTCGGCGATCCGGGCCCGCAGGGGCACGATGCCTTCCTCGACCAGCTCGTAAATGGTTCGCAGGTACATCTCGGTGGTGTCGATGAGGTCGCTCACGCCCCCATTCTTACCCACTCCCTCCACGGGGTGGGGCGCCCCGGGGTCCGGGCTGGCACAGTCAACGGACGTGACGTCTGTGATGTGGTTCCGCCGCGACCTCCGGGCCGGAGACAACCCGGCCCTCCTGCACGCTCTCGACGACGGCCCGACCCTCCCTCTGTTCGTCCTCGACCCCGCCCTGTGGGGTCCGGCCGGTCTGCCTCGTCAGGCCTACCTCACCGCCAGCCTGCGCGCCCTGCGCCGCGACATCCCCGTCAGCGTCGTGCACGGCGACCCCGTCCGCCGCGTCGTGGAGGCCGCCCGGGAGGTCGGGGCGAGCAGCGTCCACATCGCCGCCGACCACGGTCCGTACGGCGCGCACCGCGACGCCGCCGTCGAGGATGCTCTCGGCGAGGCCGGCATCGCGCTCGTGCGGACCGGCTCGCCGTACGCCGTCGCCCCCGGCCGGGTCACCAACGGCAGCGGCGAGCCCTACAAGGTCTACACGCCGTTCTCCAAGGCCTGGGCCGACCACGGCTGGCGCGACCCGGTCGACGCACCGAGCAACCCCGACTGGCGCCACCTCGAGGACACCGTCGACCTGCCCGACCCGACCCTGCCCGACGGGATCGAGCTGCCGCCCGCCGGCGAGGCGGCCGCCCACGAACGCTGGCACGACTTCCTCGACCGCATCGAGGACTACGACGACGACCGCGACAAGATGGGCGTCGACGGCACCTCGCGGATGTCGCCGCACCTGAAGTGGGGCGAGATCCACCCCCGCACCATGCTCGCCGACCTCGCCCCCCTCCGCTCCGAGGGAGCGCGCACCTACCGCAAGGAGCTCGCCTGGCGTGAGTTCTACGCCGACGTCCTGCAGGCGCGTCCGGAGACCGCCCGCGAGTACCTGCGTCCCGAGTACGCCCGGATGCCGTATGTCGATCCCGCCGACGCCGGCAGCCACTTCGACGCCTGGCGCGAGGGTCGCACCGGATTCCCGATCGTCGATGCCGGGATGCGCCAGCTGCGCGCCACGGGCTGGATGCACAACCGCCTGCGGATGATCGTGGCGAGCTTCCTGGTCAAGGACCTCCACGTGGAGTGGCAGCACGGCGCCCGGCACTTCATGCGGTGGCTCGTCGACGGCGACCTCGCCTCCAACCAGCACGGGTGGCAGTGGACCGCGGGCAGCGGCACCGATGCCTCGCCGTTCTTCCGGGTCTTCAACCCCACCACCCAGGGCAAGAAGTTCGATCCCCCTGGTCACTACATCCGCCAGTGGGTCGAGGAGCTCGCCGACCCCCAGCAGGTCCCCGACCCGCACGAGCCCGACGCCGACGCCCGCGACCTGGTCGGCTACCCCGCTGCCGTCGTCGACCACAAGGAAGAGCGCCAGGAGGCCCTCGACCGTTGGAAGACGATCCGCGACTGAGTCGGTTCCGGGGCTGGTTACTCGCGGGTCGCGCGCCGGTTGGACCACTCGCGCCCGGCCGTGACAGCGTTCTCCGGGTGACCGATCCCCTGACGATTCCCCACCGCTTCTGCGGACCGCCCACCTCCGGCAACGGCGGCTGGACGGGCGGCGCCCTGGCCGCTCGCCTCGGCGAACCCGCAGGCCGGCCCAGTACGGGTGATGCTGCGCAAGCCCCCGCCCCTCGACGTCGCGCTCGACGTGACCGTGGAAGCCGCCTCCACGCCGCACCGCACACCGCCACCGCGCGACGACGTCCTCATCGCCGTCGCGAGCCCGGCCGACGCACCCGTCGGCGAGGTCGAGCCGGTCACCCTCGAGCAGGCCCGCGCCGCCGAGGCGGGCTTCGCCGGACTGACCTCCCACCCGTTCCCGACATGCTTCTCCTGCGGCACCGACCGCGCGCCCGGCGACGGACTGCGCATCTTCCCCGGCCGCGTCGACGACGACACCGAAGGCCGGGTGCGGGTGGCCGCGACCTGGACCCCTGACCCGAGCCTGGGTGACGGCGAGCGGCGACGACGAGACGACCCTGGCCGTCGCCTGGGCAGCCCTCGACTGCGTCGGTGGCTGGGCCGGCGACCTGACCGAGCGGCTGATGGTGCTCGGCTCGATGACAGCGAGCGTCCACGCGCTGCCGCGCATCGGCGAGGAGCACGTGCTCGTCGGCGGCGCCCGCGGCACCGACGGCCGCCGTACCTACACCGCCTCCACGCTCTACGACGCCAGCGGCCGGGTCCTGGCGTGCGCCGAGCACGTCTGGTTCGCCGTGGACCCCAAGGACTTCTCGTGAGCCTCCGGACCGACCCACAGGCGCCGACGCACCCCTGGTGGCGCGACGCCGTCGTCTACCAGATCTACGTCCGCAGCTTCGCCGACTCCGGCACCCGCGGCGACGACGGCATCGGCGACCTGCCCGGCATCACCTCGCGGCTGCCCTACCTGCGCGACCTCGGGGTGGACGCCGTGTGGATCACGCCGTTCTACACCTCGCCGCAGCACGACCACGGCTACGACGTCGCCGACTACCGCGACATCGACCCGCGCTTCGGCACGCTCGCCGACGCCGACACCCTCCTGGAGACCGCCCACGACCTGGGCCTCAAGGTCATCGTCGACCTGGTGCCCAACCACACCTCCGAGGACCACGAGTGGTTCCGGGCAGCGCTCGCCGCAGCGCCGAGCAGCCCCGAACGGGGGCGCTACCTCTTCCGCGACGGCCGCGGCACCGATGGGTCGGAGCCGCCCAACAACTGGAAGTCCGTCTTCAGCGGCCCGGCCTGGACCCGGGTCCCTGACGGCCAGTGGTACCTCCACCTCTTCGACTCCACCCAGCCCGACCTCGACTGGCGCAACCCGGAGATCGGCGACATGTTCGTCGACGTCCTGCGCTTCTGGCTCGACCGCGGGGTCGACGGGTTCCGCGTCGACGTCGCCCACGGGCTCTACAAGGAGGCCGGCCTGCGGGACCAGGTCCTCGATGCCGGTGGCACCAACTCCAGCGGGGCACCGGAGTCGATGGTCGAGCGCACCGAGCGCGACGAGCCCATGTGGGACCAGCCCGAGGTGCACGACGTCTACCGCCGCTGGCACGAGGTGCTGGCCGCCTACCCGGGCGAGCGGATGAACGTCGCCGAGGCCTGGACGCAGACTCCTGAGTCGATGGCGAAGTTCGTGCGCTCCGACGAGATGAGCCAGGCCTTCAACTTCTCCTGGTTGCTCGCCGACTGGTCGGCCAGGGCCTTCGCCGACGTCGTCACCGGCACGTTCGACGCCCTCGCCGACGTCGGCGCCAGCCCCACGTGGGTGCTCAGCAACCACGACGTGGTCCGTCACGTCACCCGGTACGGCGGCGGCACGACCGGGCTCGCGCGGGCTCGCGCGGCGACCCTCACGATGCTGGCCCTCCCCGGCTCTTCCTACCTCTACCAGGGCGAGGAGCTCGGCCTCGAGCAGGTCGATGTCGCCCCGGCCGATCGACAGGACCCGTCCTGGCTGCGCCATCAGGACCCGGACGGCGAGGTCGGTCGCGACGGCTGCCGGGTGCCGATCCCGTGGTCGGGCGAGCGGGCGCCGTACGGCTTCGGCCCGGGAAAGGACCAGCCGTGGATCCCCCAGCCCGACGACTGGGCAACGCTCACCGCCGAGGCGCAGGAGGCTCGCCCGGACTCCACCCTGGAGTTCTACCGACGTGCGCTGGCAGCGCGCCGGGACCTACCGCCGGCGGCGACGAACGAGGTCGACGTGAGTGTCGAGGGCGACCTGCTCACGGTGGTGCGCACGGGCTGACGGTGATCCTCAACTGCGGCGAGACCGACGTACCGCTGCCGGCCGGTGAGGTGCTCGTGAGCAGCGGTCCGGTCGGCGACGTGCTGCCGGGCAACACCGCGGTCTGGCTGCGCTAGGCGAGACCGCTGGCGAGGTTGAGGGCGGCGTTGTAGTTGCCGAGATCGGCGACGAACCCCTCGAGCTGGGCATCGCTCCACTCCGAGAGCCCTTCGTCGAGGAGCTGGTGGCGATGCACCACGACCTCGGCCATGCGGCGCTTCGCGTCCTCGGTGACCGAGATCAACCAGGCCCGGGCGTCGACCGGGTCCTGCTCCTTCTCCAGCAGACCGAGGTCGAGCAGATGGCCGACCTGGCGGCTGATCGCGCCCTTGTCGGTGTCGAACAGCTCCACGAGGGCCGAGGCGCGCACCGGGCCGCTCTCGAAGACCGACGACAGCAGCAGGTACGCCGCCGGCTGGAGGTCGGGGTGCACCATCTGCGCGCGGACGCCGATCGCTCGTCGTACGCGCCGGATCATCACGCCCACCTCGTGCTCGAGCGAGCGCAACGAGTCGGCCCGAGCCGCGGAGGTCACAGGCTCCTCCGAGCCGCGCGGCGTGCTGCCGGCACCGGGACCGTCGCGCCGCCGGCATGCGCCTCGATCGGACCGGCGGCCGCGGACCGTGGGGCCTGCGGCGTGGTGGGGTCGGCCGCGTCGGCCAGCGTCGTCCGCAACGGGACCTCCTTGATGAACAGCACACACACGAGGGCAACGATCGCAAAGGGCACCGCCACCACGAAGAGGTGTCCGACAGCTGTCCCGAATGCGTGCTCGTAGAGGTCGCGCACCGGCGCCGGGAGGGCGCTGAGGTCGGGGATCGAGTTGCTCTGGTGCTCGGTCTCGGTCACACCCATCTCGGCGAGGCCGGTGCGGACCGTGCCGGAGACCTGCGTGGACAGGATCGCCCCCAGCACCGAGACCCCGATCGAGCCGCCGAGGGACCGGAAGAACGCCACGACCGAGCTCGCAGCGCCGAGGTCCTCGGCGCGGGTGTTGTTCTGCACGGCCAGGACGAGGTTCTGCATGGTCGCTCCCAGGCCGATCCCGACCAGGGCCATGAAGAGCCCGACCTCGAGCAGCGGCGTCTCCGCATCGATCGTGCCGAGCAGCGAGAGCCCGACCACGACGAGGAGCAACCCCCCGACGAGCCAGCGCTTCCAGATGCCGGTCTCGCTGATGATGCGGCCGCTGAGGATGCTGGAGAGGAGCAACCCGCCGACCATGGCGATCGACATGAGGCCCGCCTGCGTGGGGCTCATCCCCCGCGAGAGCTGGAAGTACTGGCTGAGGTAGACCGTGGCCCCGAACATCGCGACCCCGACCATCACCGAGGCGGCCGTGGCCAGCGCAGTGGTGCGGTCCTTGAAGAGGCGCAGCGGGATCACGGGGTCGGCGGCGACCCAGCCCTCGACGTAGAGCGCCGCGCCGATGAGGGAGACGCCCGCGACCAGCAGCACGGCGGTGGTGGTGGAGGCCCACTCGAACGACGAGCCCGCCAGCGACACCCAGATCAGCAAGGTGCTGACACCGCCCATGATCAGCGTCGCGCCCAGGTAGTCGATCGAGACGTCGCGGCGTACGACGGGCAGGTGCAGGGTGCGCTGCAGGACGTAGAAGGCCAAGGCCGCGAAGGGCAGCCCGACGAAGAAGCACCCACGCCAGCCGAAGGGGCTGTCGACGACCAGACCGCCGATCAGGGGGCCGCTGACGGTCGCGGTGGCGAAGACGGCGCCGATGTAGCCGGAGTACCGGCCACGCTCGCGGGGCGAGACCATCGAGGCGATCACGACCTGCACGAGCGCGGTGAGCCCGCCGACGCCGAGGCCCTGCACGACGCGGCCACCGATCAGCACGCCCATGCTCGGCGCGAAGGCGGCGATGAGGGAACCGATCGTGTAGATGACCAGCGCCGACTGCACGAGCACCTTCTTGCTGAAGAGGTCGGCGAGCTTGCCCCAGATCGGGGTCGTCGCGGTCATCGCCAGCAGCGTGGAGACCACGACCCAGGTGTAGCCGGACTGCGAACCGTTGAGGTCGGTCACGATCCGCGGGAGCGCGTTGGTCACCACGGTGCTCGACAGCATGGCGACGAACATCGCGAGGAGCAGTCCGCTCAGTGCCTCCATGACCTGTCGGTGGGTCATCGGGGCCGCGGGGTCGGCCCCGATCGAGGCGGTCGGCGCGGTCTGGGTCACTGAGGCTGCTCTCATCACGGATCGAAAGTTGACGTGAGCAACCATATTGCCCATGGTTGACCACCGCAACCAGCTGACGCTGTGATGGGCGCCTCACCGGGCGCGTCGGGAAAAGTGAACGACCCGCAGGCATGGCCGGGATCCGAGAGGATCCGGGCCGCCCCCGGGGACGTGAGTCCGGGTTTGCCTGCGGGTCGGGTGACTGCTGGGGATTCACCAGCAGCCGCGGAGGTGACTTCCCTCCGTGATGCTGGGCTGCTAGCGGGCAGCCACCTCACTCGTCCTAGAAGAATGCATTGTGTAGGACCACCTCCTTTCCGTGTACGACAACGGTAGATCCCCGCTCGCCCGCCCACAAGGGGATTTACGGTGAAGCCCATGAGCGCCGCTGAGCACCCCGACCGACCGTCCGTGACCACGTCGTACGACGGTCCGGTCGCCGTGGTCACCCTCGACCGGCCCGAGCGTCGCAACGCCGTCGACAGCGCGACCGCGCTCGCCCTGGCGCTGGCCATCGAGGCCGCCGACGCCGACGAGGCCGTCTCGGTGCTGGTGCTGACCGGGGCCGGCGGCGCGTTCTGCGCCGGAGCCGACCTCAAGGCGCTCGCCGAGGGCGACCGGCTCGATGCACCCGAGGAGTTCACCGACACCGGGCGCGGCCCGATGGGCCCGACCCGACTGCGCACGGCGAAGCCCGTGATCGCCGCCATCGAGGGCCCGGCGGTGGCCGGAGGACTCGAGCTCGCGCTCTGGGCCGACCTGCGCGTGGTCGCCGCCGACGCCACGCTCGGGGTCTACTGCCGACGCTTCGGCGTACCCCTCATCGACCTGGGCACCGTGCGTCTGCCGCGCCTGATCGGCCACAGCCGAGCGATGGACCTCATCCTCACCGGACGCGGCATCGACGGCATCGAGGCCGAACGGATCGGGCTGGCCAACCGCGTCACCGCACCCGGCGAGGCGCTGGCCACCGCGGTGGCGCTGGCCCACGACCTGGCCGCGCTCCCCCAGCGCTGCTTGCGCAACGACCGGCTGTCCGCGCTGGAGCAGTGGGACCTGTCGGAGGACGACGCGATGCGCAACGAGTTCGCGCGTGGTGTGGACACGATCGGCTCGGGCGAGACCGTCGGCGGGGCCGTACGGTTCTCGGCGGGCGCTGGTCGGCACGGTGGTGGCGTGGTGGTGGTGCTGGTTCGGGCTCAGGTGTCAGAACTCCACAATTGTGACGTTCTGACAGGTCGGGGCGACCAAAACCGGTCAGAACGTCACAATTGTGGGAAATCGACCACCCGCAGCCCCACCCCCACGCTCACCCAGACGCCGCCGCGAACTGCGTCTGGTAGAGCCGCGCATAGGCACCTGCCGCAGCCAGCAGCTCCTCGTGGGTGCCCTGCTCGACGATCGCGCCCGACTCCATCACCAGGATCAGGTCGGCGTCGCGGATCGTGGACAGCCGGTGGGCGATGACGAACGACGTGCGGTCGGTGCGCAGGGCGGCCATGGCGTGCTGGAGCAGCAGCTCGGTGCGGGTGTCGACCGAGCTGGTGGCCTCGTCGAGGATCAGCAGGGCCGGATTGGTGAGGAAGGCGCGGGCGATCGTGATCAGCTGACGCTCGCCGGCTGACAGGTTCGAGCCGGACTCGTCGACCACGGTGTCGTAGCCGTCGGGCAGGGAGTGCACGAAGCGGTCGACGAAGGTCGCCTGCGCGGCCTCCAGCACCTCCTCGTCGGTGGCGCCGGGCCGGCCGTAGGCGATGTTGTCGCGGATCGAGCCCGCGAAGAGCCAGGTGTCCTGGAGGACCATCCCGATCTGGCTGCGCAGCGCCGCGCGGGGCATCGCGCCGACATCGACGCCGTCGAGGGTGATCCGCCCGCCGTCGAGGTCGTAGAAGCGCATCACCAGGTTGACCAACGTCGTCTTCCCCGCACCGGTCGGGCCGACGATCGCGACCGTCTGACCCGGGCGGGCGACCAGGGACAGGTCGGTGATCAACGGTCGGTCGTGGTCGTAGGAGAAGGCGACGTGCTCGAAGGCGACCTCGCCCCGCGTCACCTCCGCTGCAGCACTACCGCCCTCCACCGGCTCCTCGTCGGCATCGAGCAGCTCGAAGACCCGCTCGGCCGAGGCGACCCCTGACTGCAGGAGGTTGGCCATCGACGCGACCGTGGTGAGCGGCTGGGTGAACTGGCGCGTGTACTGCACGAACGCCTGCACCTCCCCCAGGGTCAGCGACCCGCTGGCCACGCGCAGGGCGCCGATCACGGCCACGAGCACGTAGTTGAGGTTTCCGATGAACATCATCGTCGGCATGATCAGGCCGCTGACGAACTGTGCCTTGAAGCTGACCTCGTAGAGCGCCTCGTTCTGCTCGGCGAAGACCCGCTCGACCTCGCCCTGGCGACCGAAGACCTTGACCAGCGCGTGGCCGGAGAAGGACTCCTCGATGTGGGCGTTGAGTGCGCCCGTACGCCGCCACTGCTGCACGAACTGACCCTGCGAACGCTTCATGATCGCCCGGGTCGCCACCAGCGAGAGCGGCACGCTGACCAGGGCCACCAGCGCCAGCAGCGGCGAGATCCAGAGCATCATCGCGAGCACCGCCACGACCGTCATCAGCGAGGTGAGCAGCTGGCTCATCGTCTGCTGCAGGCTGGTGCTGACGTTGTCGATGTCGTTGGTGACGCGGCTGAGCAGCTCCCCACGCGGGGACCGGTCGAAGTAGCCGAGCGGCAGCCGGTTGATCTTGTCCTCGACGTCTTGTCGCATCCGGTAGATCGTGCGCTGCACGACGCCGTTGAGGACGTAGCCGGCCGCCCAGCTCAGCACGGAGGCGACGACGTAGATGGCGAGCACCAGGAGCAGCACGTCGCCCACGGCGCCGAAGTCGACCCCCTCACCGGGCACCACGTCCTGGCCCTGGACCGCCTGGGGCAGATCGCGCTCGGGTGTGCCGGCCGCGAACTGGCGACCGATGAAGCCGGTGAAGACGAGGTCGGTGGCGCGGCCGAGGAAGCGCGGTCCGATCGCCATCAGGATGACGCTGCCGACCGTGAGGACGACCACGCCGATCGTGGCGGTCCGATCCGGGCGCAGACGACCCAGCAGCCGCTTCGCCGACGGACCGAAGTCCATCGCCTTCTGCACCACGATCCCGCCACCCATCGGCCCCCGACCGGGGCCCGCCGCCGGCGCTTCGATGCGCTCGGTGGCCTCGAGCGCCTGGCCCTTGCGGCCGGTTTCCGTGGCACTCATGCCAGCACCTCGTTCGCGCTCAGCTGCGAGCTGACGATCTCGGCGTACGTCGGACAGCCGGCGAGCAGCTCGTCGTGCGTGCCGCGTCCGACGACCCGACCGTCCTCGAGCACCACGATGGTGTCGGCGTCGCGGATCGTCGAGACCCGCTGGGCGACCACGACCACGGTGGCATCGGTCGTCACCGGCTTGAGGGCAGCTCGCAGCTTCGCGTCGGTGGCAAGGTCGAGAGCCGAGAACGAGTCGTCGAAGAGGTAGATCGCCGGGCGTCGGACGACCGCGCGTGCGATCGCGAGGCGCTGGCGCTGCCCGCCGGAGAAGTTCGTGCCGCCTTGAGCGACCTTGGCGTCGAGGCCCTGCGGGAGGTCCTCGACGAACTCCTTGGCCTGCGCCACGTCGAGAGCGGCCCACATGTCGGCCTCGGTGGCGTCGGCGCGCCCGTGCTCGAGGTTGGAGCGCACGGTGCCGGAGAAGAGGTAGGCCTGCTGCGGCACCAGGCCGATCTGGTCCCACAGCACCGACGGCTCGAGGTCGCGCACCGAGACCCCCGCGACCCGTACGACCCCGGACGTGGCGTCGAAGAGCCGCGGCACGAGGTTGAGCAGCGTCGACTTGCCGGCACCGGTCGAGCCGATCACCGCGACGGTCTGGCCGGGTCGGGCCGCGAGGTCGACGTCGCACAGCACCGGAGCGTCGGCACCGGGGTAGGTGAGGCTTGCGTGCTCGAGGTCGAGGTGTCCGCGAAGCGCCGGGTCGGGGGCGATCGGGTGCGCCGAGGGCACGACCGAGGAGTCGGTGGCCAGCACCTCGGCGATCCGGTCGGCGCACACCGCGGAGCGAGGCACCTGCATCAGCATGAACGTGGCCATCATCACCGACATCAGGATCTGCATCAGGTAGGAGAGGAACGCGGTCAGCGCACCGACGCCCATCTGCCCGTTGTCGACGCGCTGCCCGCCGAACCAGATGACGCCGACGCTGGCCACGTTGACCACGATCATCACCAGCGGGAACATCAAGGCCAGCCAGCGGCCGGCACGCACCGCGACCTCGGTGAGATCACCGTTGGCGCGGGCGAAACGCTCGGCCTCGTAGGGCTCCCGCACGAACGCACGCACGACCCGGATGCCGGTGATCTGCTCGCGCAGGACCCGGTTGACCTCGTCGATGCGCCCCTGCATCAGCCGGAAGCTGGGGATCATCCGCGAGATCACGAAGCCGACCGAGACGAACAAGGCCGGCACGACGACCGCCAGGATCCAGCCGAGGCCGGCGTCCTCGCGCAGCGCCATGATCACCCCGCCGATCATCATGATCGGCGACGACGCCGCGATGAGGCAGGCCATCAGCACCAGCATCTGCACCTGGGTCACGTCGTTGGTGCCGCGGGTGATCAGCGACGGCGCCCCGAACTGCTGGAGCTCGCGGGCCGAGAACGTGCCGACGCGCTGGAAGAGATCGCGGCGCAGGTCGCGACCGAAGCTCATCGCGGCTCGCGCCCCGAACCACGCGGCGGCGATCGAGGCGATGATCTGAGCGATCGAGACGACCAGCATGATCGCGCCGAGGCGGACGATGGTGCGGGTGTCGCCGACGGCGATCCCCTCGTCGATGATCCGCGCGTTGAGGCTGGGCAGGTAGAGCATCGCGAGGACGCTCACGAACTGAAGCGCGACGACGGCGCCGAGAAAGCGGCGGTAGGGCTTCAAGCGCTCCCGGAGCAGGCTCAGGAGCATCGTTCGCTCCTCAGGTGCCCTGCGAGCACGGTGTCGACGATCTGGTCCGGCGTGAGCAGGCGGCCGTCGGCGATCTGCTGGTGACTGCCGGCGAAGGTGAGGAGCCGGAAGACGTGGACGAAGTGGTCGACGGGTACGTCGAGTCGCTCGGCGTCGTCGGCCACGACGGCGATGACCAGCGCCTCCACCCGAGCGCGCCAGGCGACGGCCGCGGCGCTGTCGTGCAGGTGGTCCGGCGGGCGCACCAGGCCCACCTTGTGCAGGAACGCGAAGGTCGCGCGGTAGCGCTGCTGGAAGACCGAGGCGAGCTGCACGAGCCGCTCACGCAGGGGCAGGGAGGGGTCGATCTCCTCGATGCGAGCGATCAGGTCCCCCGGCTCGAAGCACCGGGCAACCGCTGCGTCGACCAGCTCGTCCTTGCTCTCCACGACCCGGAAGATCGTGCCCTCGGCCACGCCGGCTGCCTCGGCGATCTGTCGGGTGGTCACCTCGCGGCCGTGCTCGCGAAGCAGCTGCAAGGTCGCCTCCACCAGGGACTCGCGCCGAGCAGACGGCGACATCGACGCGGCACGGGAACCCATCCCGCCACCGTATGTGAGTGAGCGCTCACTCACAAGTGCTGTGGATCAGATGCCTAAGTCCCTGCGTGATCGGGCACGGAGGGATCGCACGGCACCACTCTGCTCGGCGCCGGCACTCGCAACACCCATCCACGCTCGACCCCAGGGGGCCGTTGTGCCACTCGACGACCTGCGCTCCACCCCTGCGCCCACCGCCTCGCCGCCTGCTGCGCCGTCCGCGGCAGCCGCCGCCGCCCAGTCCGCGGCCTCGATCGCGGCCTCGGCCACCGGGGCCCGGGTCGGCTGCGACGTACAGTCCGTCGCGCCGGTGGCGCAAGCGGTCACCGACTTCGGCGCGCGCTACCTCAACCGGATCTACACCGCCGCCGAGCAGTACGACTGCCGCACCGGTGGCGCGACCTCCCTGGCCGGTCGCTTCGCTGCCAAGGAGGCTGTGCTCAAGCTGCTCGGGCACGCCGACGGCATCGACCTCCGCACGATCGAGATCCTCAGTCAGGGCCGTCGACCGCGGGTACGGCTCAGCGGCAGCGCCGCCGCCCTGGCCGCGGCCGAGCGGGTCGACGCCATCGACATCAGCATCAGCCACGATGCCGGCCTCGCTTTCGCCGTCGCTGTCGCCTCCCCTCACCCATCGCACCTGTGAAAGCCGAAGGAAACCAACCATGACCAACGACCTCTCCACCCGGATCCGCGACATCGTCGGCGCACACGCCCACCTCACCAAGGACCTCGACTCACTCGGCGACAGCGACGACCTCTACGCCGCCGGCATGACCTCGCACGCCTCCGTGACGTTGATGCTGGCCTGCGAGGACGAGTGGGATGTCGAGTTTCCCCAGAAGATGCTCAGCAAGTCGACGTTCGCCTCCATCGACGCCATCGCCGCTGCGATCGGCTCGCTCGTCCCGGCGACCGTCTCGTGACCACCATCTCGGCGACCCGGGTCGGTGACCTGAGCGACCTCGAGGACCTGCGAGCACTGGGACGCCGGATCGCCGCCGAGCACCTCGCGCCGCACGCCGCCGAGGTCGACCGTCTCGCCCGCTTCCCGCGCGAGGGCATCGACGCGCTGCGGGAGGCAGGACTGCTCGGCGCCCTGGTGCCGCGCGAGCTCGGCGGTCTCGGTCACGACACGGAGCAGGCGGCCGCGGTGGTGCGCGAGCTCGCCCGCGCGTGCGCCTCCACGGCGATGGTGCTGGCCATGCACCACATCCAGGTCGCGATGCTCGTGCGGCACGGCAACACCCCCGCTCTCCTCGCCTTCAACCGCAGGATCGCCGACGAGCAGCTGCTCATCGCCTCGGCGACCACCGAGATCGGCATCGGAGGCGACACCCGCAGCTCGCTGTGTCACGTCGTGATCGACGGGGACTCCTTCCAGCTGACCAAGCAAGCCCCGGTGATCTCCTACGGTGAGTACTCCGACGTCATCCTCGCCACGGCACGGCGCAACGAGGACAGTCCGGCCAACGACCAGGTGATGGTGCTCTGCGAGCGCGACCGGATCGACACGACGCCGATCTCGGAGTGGAACACGCTGGGTTTCCGGGGCACCTGCTCCAACGGGTTCACGCTGGTCGCCACCGGCGACTCCGAGCTCGTCTGTGACGTGCCGTTCAGCTTGATCTCGGCGCACACGATGGTGCCGGTCTCCCACCTGCTGTGGTCGTCCCTGTGGCTCGGGATGGCCGAGGAGGCCTCGTGGCGCGCGCAACGGTTCGTGCAGAACGCAGCGCGCAAGCAGGTCGGCACCACGCCTCCGGGTGCCGCGCGGCTCCCCGCCCTCATCGCCACCCGCCAGCAGCTCGAGGCAGTCGTCGACACCCAGATGCGCCGCTACCAGGCCATCAGCGAGGACACCGAGGCCACATCGGGGGTCGACTTCGCGGTCGGCATGAACCTCCTCAAGGTGATCGCCTCGACCGAGGTCGTCAACGTCATCAACCAGGCCATGCTGATCTGCGGCATCGCGGGCTACCGCGAGGACACCGACTTCTCCCTCGGTCGGTTGCTGCGCGATGCCCACGGTGCAGCGGTGATGGTCAACAACGACCGCATCGCCGGCAGCACCGCCCAGCTGGCGCTGGTGCAGAGGCAGCAGTGAGCACACCCGGCGCTGGAGGGACTGCCTGCAGATGCTGAGCAGACCCACGGACGCCGGATCCCCGACGGTGCAGACCCTGGGCAGGGCGGAGCCTGGCCCTTCGACCACCGTCCACGCCCGGGTCTGGTTCGGCGACCCCGCCCGGCCGCTGGCCGGCTGGGTGTCCGCCCCCGCTGACGGGTTGGTCCGCTCCGGCGTGGTGCTGTGTCCGCCGTTGGGCGAGGAGGGGCGCTCGGCGCACCGCACCTATCGACGACTCGCCGAGACCCTCGCCGCGAAGGGACTGGTGGCCCTCCGCTTCGACTACGACGGCACCGGCGACTCCGCGGGCGCGATGGCCGACCCCGGACGGGTGCCGGCCTGGCTCGACAGCACCCTGGCCGCCCACGGCTACCTGACCTCCCTGGGAGCACCCGAGGTGGCGGCCCTCGGCATGCGGCTGGGCGGCACCATCGCGGCGTGCGCCGCAGCCAAGCTGGCCGAGTCCGGCGCCGCCTGGAGCAGTCTGGTGCTCTGGGACCCCTGCGCGAGCGGTCGCTTCTTCCTGCGGGAGAGCGAGGCGTTGCACGCGTTCGGACGGGAGGACAACGCTCCCGACGACGGACTGCGCCATACCCCCGGCTTCCAGTACGACGCCGAGACGGCACGGGCACTGCGGGGCCTCGACCTCACCCGGATCGACCCGGACCAGCGACTGGCCGCCCACGTGCGGCTGCTGAGCCGTGCCGATCGACCGGTCGATCCCGCGATCGAGGCACGTCTGGGACTCATCGAGGGCACCCTGTCCCGCAGCACCGCCCACGACCAGCACCTGCTCCTGGATCGCCCGCCGAGCAACGGGCAGGTGCCGCAACGCTCGATCGACGAGATCGTCTCGTTCCTGCTGGAGACAGCCCCGACCGAGTCCGTCGCGCTGGCGCTTCCACAGAGGCACCCGGACGCCGGAGTGCTCCTCGATGCCTTGCCTCCGCAGGGAGGCGCCACCGTCCGCGTGCGTGAGCGCTCGGTGGCCCTGACCGACGTCGGACTCGCCGGCGTGGTGGTGGAGCCGGACGGCGGCGCCGAGGCCGCGGCGGCCCTGGATCGTGCTGCCCAACGTCGCCGCCGAGCACCACATCGGGCCGGGCCGCCGCTGGGTGGAGTTCGCCCGAGCGTGGGCCGCGCAGGGTCACCGCTGTCTGCGGGTCGACTACAGCGGCATCGGTGACAGCCCGACCCGTCCGGGAGCGCGTGAGGACCGCGCCGTCGCGGCCCGGTGGATCGACGACATCCGCGACCTGATGGGAGAGCTGCGTGCCGACGGCTCCCGCGTGGTCTTCGTGGCCCTGTGCTCCGGCGCTCTCACCGCCTTCGAGGCCGCACTCCTGGACGACGTCGATGCGATCTTCGCCGTCAATCCCCGCCTCACTCTCTGGGACTTCCCCCTCGAGGAGAGCGCCGCCTGGGTGGGTGGGGCAGCCTTCATCCCCCCATCGCGCCTGCATCGCCTGCGCGAGCGCTCGCCGGCCACGGCCAGCGCGCTCTGGCGGGTCCGGCGTCAGGTCACCTTCCGCAGTGCGCCGTACTCCGTGGTGCGGAGGATCCTGCGCCGCGGCACCCGCGTCGAGATGCTCGTCTGCCACGACGACGGCAAGCACTTCGTCGAGGTGGCGGCCTGGTGGCCGATGCTCTGGTGGGACCGACGCCGCGGCCGGTTGCGCCTGGAGAAGGACAACCGCTACGACCATTCCCTGCTGACCCGGTGGGCGCAGGAGCAGGTCTTCCTGCGCGCGACCGCGTTCCTCGAGCGCGAGGTCGTCCGATGAGCGATCTCGCAGCAGCCGAACAGCCACCAACGACACCAACGACACCACGACGAAGGATCACGGCAGTGGAGATCTCCCAGCCAGTCGACCACCCGACGCTCGCGCCCGCGCCGTACGCCGGCCCGGCCGAGTTCCGCTCCGCCCTGTTGGAGGCCGGGGTGCTCGTCGCGACGCGCATCGACGGTCTCTACCACCGCTCGGGCGTCTTCGAGGACGTCCTCCAGGCCGTCGAGAGGTACGTCGCGGCCACGCGGGAGGATGCGACCGCGCCGCGCCGGTGGTTCCCGCCGATCATGGCCCGCGACGACTTCCTGCGCACCGACTACCTCCGCTCGTTCCCCGACCTCATCGGATCGGTCGACATCTTCGCCGGCAAGGACCCGGAGCACCGCACGCTGCTGGCCGCGTTGGACGAGGGCCAGGACTGGACCGGCTCGCTCGTGCCGGCCGAGGTGGTCCTGAGCTCCTCCATCTGCCACAGCCTGTACGGAGCGCTGCCCGCTGACATCCCGGCCGAAGGCATCCTCAACGAGTGCAGCGGCTTCGCCTTCCGCCACGAGCCGAGCCTCGACCCGGCGCGGATGCAGTCGTTCCGCATGTACGAGTTCGTGCTGGTCGGCACGCCCGCCCAGGTGCTCGCGCACCGGGACGCCTGGCTCCAGCGCGGGCTGGACGCCCTCGGCGCCCTGGGGCTGCCGGTGCGCTCGGAGGCGGCCAACGATCCCTTCTTCGGCCGGGTCGGCCGGATGCTCACGGCCAACCAGCTCGCCTCGGAGCTGAAGTACGAGATCGTCCTGGACATCACCGCCGCGAAGCCGACGGCGATCTCCTCGGCCAACTACCACGAGGACCACTTCGGACACACGTTCGCGATGACGACGCCGGACGGCGAGGCCGCGCACAGTGCGTGCTTCGGCTACGGCCTCGAGCGCATCACGCTCGGGCTGTTCGCAACTCACGGTCTGGACCCCCGGTCGTGGCCCGACGAGGTAGGAGCGTTGCTCCGTTGATCTCCTTGTTCGGCCTCGACCCGGCCACCTGGTCGCCGCACGCCCTGCACGACGTGGAGCGCACCTACACCGAGACCAACTGCTACACCGACGTGATGATCGAGCTGGTCGCTGCGTGCGGTGCGGAGCCGACCGCGATGCTCGGCGGCGCGGTCGCCGTCGACTTCGAGCACGACCAGTGGACGTTCTTCAAGCCGTCGCCGCACGACCTGCGGATCCTCTACGGCCTCGACGTGCACGAGATGCAGCCCAGCCGGGACCTCCCGCGCCAGATCGCCGAACGGCTGTCCGCCGGCCAGACGCTCATCCCCGAGCTCGACGCCTACTACCTGCCGGACACCGCGACGACCTCCTACCGCTCGGAGCACGTCAAGACGTCGGTCGTGGCCGAATCGATCGACCTCGAGGCGCAGCTCCTGCGCTACTTCCACAACGCGGGCTACTTCGAGCTCTCGGGCGCCGACTACCGCGCCGCGTTCCGGCTCGAGGGCGAGACGTCCGAGGCCGGCTACCGGGCCCCGGACGTGCTGCCGCCGTACATCGACCTGGTGCGGCTCGACGCCGGTCGACGTCTGGAAGGCGACGAGCTGCGGCTCGCCGCCCGCGAGCTGCTGGCCGGACACGTGTCGCGCCGACCCGCGGACAACCCGTTCGCACGCTTCGGCAGCTCCCTCGAACGCGAGCTGCCGAGCCTGCTCGAGGGCGACCTCGCCGACTACCACGCCTACGCCTTCGCCACGGTGCGGATGGTCGGCGCCGCGTTCGAGCTGCTTGCCAGCCACGTGCGCTGGCTCTTCGGCGACGACGGCGAGCGCTGCGCCACCCTGCTCGACGAGGTCGTCGGCGGCACCAAGATGCTCTCCTTCCGTCTGGCTCGACGTCGGCAGTTCGACGTCGCGGGGGCCGTCGGTCCGATGGCTGACGCCTGGCAGCAGGCGGTCGGGCTGCTCGACGAGCTGGTCTCCGCCGGCCATGAGACGGGTCCTGGACTTCGACCGCCACGACCGGTCCACCGACGACTCGCTCCGGCAGTGGCGGGCCGTCCTCGACCTCGAGCGCGACGACCTCGCCACGGCGTACCTCCACGTCGGCGGGGTCGCCACCGTCTACGAGGTCCTGCTCAACGGCGAGCTGGTCGTCTCGGACACTTCCATGTTCGCCCGGCACACCTGTGAGGTCACCGAGCACCTGCGTGAAGGAGTCAACGAGGTCCTCGTGCGCTGCCACGACCTCACCGCGACGCTGGATGCCTCCCCGCGCCGCCCCCGGGCGCGATGGCGCACCTGGCTGGTCGAGGAGTCCCGGCTGCGCTGGGTGCGCACGACCCTGCTGGGCCGCGCCGAGGGCTTCGCGCCCGGTCCCCCCGTCGAGGGCCCGTGGCGCCCGATCGTCCTCGAGACCCGCTGCGCGGTCCGGGTCAGCGCCCTGGCCCTGCGTCCGTCGGTCCGCGCCGGCACCGGGGTCCTCGAGATCGAGGTCGAGGTCACCGGGACCGATGAGGTGATCGTCGAGGTCGCCGGCCTGTCCGCCGGCGTCGTCCTCGACGCCGGCCATGGTCACGCCCGCATCGAGGTGCCCGACGTCGAGCTGTGGTGGCCACACACTCACGGCACCCCGGCCCTGCACGACGTCCGACTGCTGGTGGACGGTGAGCCCCTCGACCTCCCGGGTGACGGCACCGGGACCGGCAGCTCCACGGTGCGCAGGGTCGGCTTCCGCACGCTCGGCAACGGCTCACCGGCCGGCCGGCCCGACACCGCGGAGGAGTCGCTCGCGCTCCACTGCAACGCAGTGCCGGTGTTCGTGCGGGGCGCGGTGTGGACGCCCGGCGACCTCGACGTCCTCGAGACCGCGGTGGGGCTGGGGTTCAACCTGGTGCGGGTGCCCGGCACGGCGGCCTACGAGTCCGATGCCTTCCACGCCCGGTGCGACGAGCTCGGTCTGCTGGTGTGGCAGGACCTGATGTTCGCGACCTTCGACTATCCCCTCGCCGATCCCGGGTTCGCAGCAGTGGTCGAGGCGGAGGTGCGCGGCGAGGCCGCGCGACTCCTCGGACACCCCTCCACCGTCGTGGTGTGCGGCTCGGCCGAGCACGAGCAGCAGGCCGCGATGTTCGGGGTCAGCCCCTCCACCGGACAGGCCGGTGAGCTCGCCGCTCTGCTTCGCTCGATCGTGGACGGCGTCGGTCTCGACGCCGTGTGGGTCGACAGCTCACCCTGCGGAGGGTCGCTGCCGATCCGGGTCGACACCGGCATCGCGCAGTACTTCGGCGTCGGCGCCTACCTGCGCGACCTTCCCGACGCGCGCACGAGCGGGGTCCGCTTCGCCGCGGAGTGCTTGGCCTTCGCGCACCTCAGCGACCCGGTGGTCGAGGGCGGGGTGCCCCGCGACGCGGGCGCCGACTGGGACTTCGCCGACGTCCGCGAGCACTACGCCCGCCGCCGCTACGGAGCCACGCCGACCCTCGAGCAGCGTCAGCGGGTGACCGGGGAGGTGATGGCCGAGGTGTTCGGCGAGTGGCGGCGCCCCGGATCCACCTGCCACGGGGGCATCGTGCTGTGGTTGCGCGACCTGCAGCCGGGCGCCGGCTGGGGCCTGCTCGACCACGAGGGTCGGGCCAAGCCGGGCGCGGCCGCACTCGCCCCGGCGCTCCAGTCGACCGCCGTGTGGTTCGTCGACGAGGGGCTGAACGGACTCGACGTGCACGTCGCCCACGACGGGCCTGACGCCGTGCCTGCCCACCTCCGGGTCGAGCTGGTGCGCGAGGACGGCTCGCTCGTCGAAGCGGCCGAGCACGAGTGGGTGCTGACGCCGCACGGGCACACTCTCCTCGGTGTCGAGGCGCTGCTGGGCCACTTCGTCGACGCGTCCTACGCCTACCGTTTCGGACCGCCCTCACACGCGCAGGTGCGCGCGTCGCTGAGCGGACCCTTCGGCGTCCGCGAGGCCCGGCACCGGGTGGTCACCAGCTGATGACCGAGCGTCACAGCCACTCCACACTGGCCAGCACCGACTCGATCGTCGCGCGCGCCTCGGGAGTGTCCTCGGTGAGCTCGAACTCGATCGTCGCGAACACCTCGCCGTAGAGGGCGCCGAACTGGTAGTAGAGCTCCTTGCCCGCGCCGCCCTCGATCACGTAGCCGTCGATCCCGCTCACGGTCCGGTCCTCGACGCGGCGCAGCTTGGCGAACCGTCCGCGGTTGAGGTCGAGGGCGATGTCCGCGGAGTCATCGAGGGAGACATGGGGAAAAGTCGGGCCGCTGAAGCCGCCGACGTACCAAGCACCATCAAGGGTCGAGAGGCTCGCCGAGCTCCCCGAGGCGTCCCACTTGCGCGTCGGCGCTCGAAAGCTGAGGACGTCGCCCGAGCTCTGGAGGGTGAGCTTCTTCCCGACTGCCGCGACCACCTCGGGGGTCGAGGGCTCGGACGACTCTGTCGGGGACGACCCCGCCGTGGCCGAGTCGCTCGATGCGTCGGTCCGGCCGGGCTCAGCCGGCGTGTCCTCGCCGGAGGAGCAGCCGACGACCAGCGCGATGACGATGCTCGCGAGCACTACCCGAGACAGCACGTACCCTCCTGGAGGGATCGAAGGTCCATTGCGGGCCCCATGATGCACGAGATCTCGCCCAGACAGGTTTGCAGGGCTTCTGACCGGGTACGCCGTGCAAGAGGCAGCGAACAACGCCGACCCCACCCGCCGCGCAAAGGGACCCGCTCATGGCACCTCTCGATCTGAACATCTCCCGGCTGCTCCAGAACGGCGCAGGGGCGACCGGACGCGATGAGCTGGAGGTCGTCGTTGACCAGATCAACGACGTCATCAGGCAGATCACGGACGAGGAGCAGGCGTTCGCGCCCGTGACGTTCGCCTTCGGCGCCTCGGTGTCACCCGGCTCCTTCGGAGGAGCCGACTCCTCGTCGGCGTTGTCCCAGCACTACAACCGGGCCCACGAGGTGACCTGGAAGACCATGCAGGGCATCAAGGACGACCTCGTCGAGTTCCGTGAGGCCTGCCGGGCTGCGATGGAGGAGATCTCGAAGGCCGACGACAACGCCGCCGACAACATGCGGGTCGTCACCAATGCCCTGGGGATCGTGGCCACCGGCGGACAAGGCCGACGCAGCGAGCGGGCTCACCAGGACGCTCAACAGAGCCAGGATCTCGGCGACGGCGGAGGGGTTGACTCATGACCGGCGACCACATCGCCCGACTGCGCGGTGCGACCCACGGAATGAACCCCGATGACATCGTGACCTCGAGCAAGCACTGGCGCGACGGCGCCACCGCCCTGCGAGGCATCGCCAACGTGCTGGCCCGTGCCGAGCTGGACATCCTGGCGGGCTTCGGCCCCCAGTCGAGCGTCGGACCGGCGGCCTCGAAAGCCTTCTCCACCATGCGCACGAAGGTCCTCGAGCCTCGTGCGGCCGAGATGGATGGTGCTCGCGATGCCCTCGACAACGTGGAGACGGCGATGCTCCGGGCCCGCGCGACCAGCGCGCAGATGCCGACCTCGACTCCCGGGCCGGCACCGACGATGACCGGCGGCACCGGTGACGAGCGCGACGACATCACCCGGATGAAGATCCACGCCGCCCAGATGCGCTCCCACAACCAGCAGGTCGCCGCCTACGGCGACTCCGACGAGCAAGCCCGCCAAGAGGTCATCGCACTCAACCGCGACTACGACGAGGCAGCCGCGGTGATGGCCAAGATCCACGGCGAGCCGACCCCCACGGGCCCCGGCCGGGGGCCCGGGTCGGGGCCGGGAAGCCCCGGATCTCCGGGCACGACCCCGCCCATGACCGCCGGCGGCGGGTCGACCGGCGCGTCGACGGGTGGCACCTACTCGGTCCCGACCCTGAGCCCGGACCACCATCTCGACCACGACCCGGAGCACGATCCCGACCAGGGCTTCACCGACCCCACCACGACCGGCACGGATCCCACGATCGTCCAGACGCCCACGGGGTCGACCACCGACCAACCCACGTCGCCGCTCGGTGAGTCCGTCGGCTCCGGCTCGTCCTCGACGTCCGGCACCGGACCCGGACTGGGCGCCCTCGGTGGCGGTGCGGCCGCCGGAGCGCTCGGCGGGATGGGGGTCAAGGGCCTGCTCGGCGGGCGCCCCGGCAGCGCGGCGATCACCGGCACTGCAGGCTCAGCGGGCGCAGCAGGCACCCGGTCGCTCGGCGCGGGCGGGCGCGCCGGGAGCAGCGGAGTGCTGGGCCGCGGTGCCGCCGCAGGTGGAGCCGCGGGAGGTCAGCCGGTCAGTCGCGGAGCAGGCACTGCCGGCGCGACGGGCCGTGGAGCCGGGGCCGGCACCGCCGGCGGACGTGGCGCCGGGGCCGGAACCGCTGGTCGTGGCGCGGGCGCGGGCGGCCGGGCCGGCGGCATCGGCGGTGCCGGCGGACGCGGCGGTCGCACCAAGGACGAGCAGGATCCCGGCCGCAAGAGCGAGTACGACGTGGAGGAGGAGTGGCTCGACGACGAGGGCTCCCCCGGCGTGCTCGAGTGAGGTCGCTCAGCCCGGCGAGCTGTCAGGGTGCAAGTCGCTCAACCGCCCAGGCGCCGTCGTCGTCGTCGCGGCGCCGATAGACGAGCCGGTCGTGCAGTCGACTGGGGCGGCCCTGCCAGAACTCGACCGCCGTCGGGCGCACGAGGTAGCCACCCCACTCCTCCGGCGCCGGTACGTCGGTCCCCTCACCGAAGCGGGACTCGGCGGCGGCGTACGACTCGGTCAGGGACTCACGCCCGGCCACCACTTGCGACTGGTGGCTCGCCCACGCCCCCAGCTGCGACCCGCGCGGTCGCTCGGCGAAGTAGGCCGCGACCTCGTCGCGCGAGAGCTCTTCGGCGATCCCGTCGACGCGCACCTGCCGCTCCAAGGGGTGCCAGGGGAACAGCAGCGAGCAGGCGGGGTTGGCGGCGAGGTCGCGGCCCTTGCGCGAGCGCAGGTTGGTGTAGAAGCGGAACCCGTCCGCTCCGACGCCCTTGAGCAGCACGGTGCGTGCCGACGGGGTCCCCTGGGCGGAGGCGGTGGCCACGATCATGGCGTTGGGCTCGGTGATCCCGGCACCGACGGCCTCGTCGAACCAGCGCCCGAACATCGTCATCGGATCGACCTCGAGGTCGTCCTCGGCGAGGCCGCCGGCGGCGTACTCGTGCCGCAAGGAAGCCAGTCGGAGGGAGGGGTCGGAAGCCTGATCGGAGCCGTTCGCCATACGCCCGAATCTACGCGCCGGTAGCGTGCGGCAGAATGCCGGAGGGCCGGGCCCCCGATCGGGAGTCCCAGCCAGACAGACGAACGGGCGAACGCCCACCGCTGCAGCTAAGGAGCACGAAGCGATGACCGAGGTACACCATGGGTTGGAAGGCGTCATCGCCTTCGAGTCCGAGATCGCCGAGCCCGACAAAGAGGGCTCCGCGCTGCGCTATCGCGGCGTCGACATCGAGGACATCGTCGGGCGGGTGCCCTTCGAGAACGTGTGGGGCCTGCTGATCGACGGCGCCTACACCCCTGGCCTCGAGCCCGCTGAGCCCTACAACCTGCCCGTCCACACCGGCGACGTGCGTGTCGACGTCCAGGCCGCGGTCGCCATGCTGGCGCCGGCCTTCGGCTTCGGCCAGACCTACGACATCTCCGACGCGCAGGCCCGTGAGGACATCGGTCGCCTCGCCGTCATGGTGTTGTCCTACGCCGCCCAGTCGGCGCGCGGTCTCAACGAGGCCGTCGTGCCGCAGAAGGTCGTCGACGAGGGCACCACCCTCGCCGAGAAGTTCCTCATCCGCTGGAAGGGCGAGGCCGACCCCAAGCACGTCAAGGCCATCGACGCCTACTGGAGCAGCGCTGCCGAGCACGGCATGAACGCCTCCACCTTCACCGCCCGCGTCATCACCTCCACCGGTGCCGACGTGGCGGCTGCCTTCTCCGGCGCCATCGGCGCGATGAGCGGTCCGCTGCACGGCGGTGCCCCGGCGCGGGTGCTCACGATGATCGAGGCCGTCGAGAAGTCCGGCGACGCCACCGCCTACGTCAAGAGCCTGATGGACTCCGGCGAGCGTCTGATGGGCTTCGGCCACCGCGTCTACCGTGCCGAGGACCCGCGGGCGCGCGTGCTGCGTCGTACGGCCAAGGAGCTCGACGCCCCCCGCTACGCCGTGGCCGAGGCCCTCGAGCAGGCGGCCCTCAAGGAGCTGCGCGAGCGTCGTCCCGACCGCGTCCTGGAGACCAACGTCGAGTTCTGGGCGGCCATCGTCCTCGACTTCGCCGAGGTCCCCGCGCACATGTTCACCTCGATGTTCACCTGCGCCCGCACCGGCGGCTGGTCGGCGCACATCCTGGAGCAGAAGCGCACCGGCCGTCTGATCCGTCCCTCGGCCGATCTACACCGGCCCGGCCTCGCGCCCGGCCGACGCCGTCGAGGGCTGGAACGCGGAGTGGGCCGGCTGAGCCGACCCCTCGCTGCCACCCGGCGGTAGTCCACTTCGTCAGGGACTACCGCCGGTGGCGATTTCAGAGGAGGCGGCCGAAGC
This sequence comes from uncultured Actinomycetota bacterium, assembly GCA_963761285.1. Classification (GTDB taxonomy): domain Bacteria; phylum Actinomycetota; class Actinomycetes; order Propionibacteriales; family Nocardioidaceae; genus Nocardioides. Next base: position 266,825 of record CAVXGJ010000003.1, read on the forward strand.
AGCGGCTCAGCGGCGAGCTCGCGGTAGTGACCGAAGCCGGGCACCCGCTCGTAGCCCGCTGACTCGTAGAGCGCGATCGCCTCGGGCTGCTTGATCCCGGTCTCGAGCACCAGCGCCTCGTAGCCGGCCGCGGCCGCGCTCTCCTCGAGGTGGCCCAGCACCTGGCGCGCCAGCCCCCGGCCACGGGCCGAGGAGGCGACGTACATCCGCTTGATCTCCGCAGTGCGATCGGTCTCGAAGACCCGCACCCTGCTGCGCCGCCAGGCGCCGGTCGCCACGGCCACGTCGCCGAGGTAGCCGACGAAGAAGGCTCCGGTGGGAGGCACGAAGTCGAGCGGCTGGAGCGGTGAATCGTCCGGGCTGCCGTAGCGCACGACGTACTCGGCCTGCACGTCGGCAACGAGGCGTACGGCGTCCGCGTCGCCGTAGTCGGCACGCACCAGCCGCAGCCTCGAGATCTCTGACATCTCAGGCTGCTGGGGCCGATCAGCGTGGGGCGAGCGCATGCCCACAAGCGTCGCAGAACAGTGCTCCCCGATCGCCGCGGACCCCGCACTCGGAGCAGAACGCGCCGAACTTCTGCTCTCCCCCGCGAGGCTCGTCGCCGCGGAAGGCACTGCCGAACTCGCGTACGGCACCGGAGGTCTCGCCGGCGGCGTAGTTCGCCTGGGCTCCCAGGAAGCCGGCATTGAGGGCTGCGAGACCGAACACGACCAGGAACCCACCGGACGCCAACGACAAGATCGAGCCGAACCCGCCGAGCGCGGGGTCGAGCTGCTCGCTGCTCATCCCGTCGCTGTTCCACTCCCCGGCGAACCCGATCCCGCCACGGACGACGAGGAAGAGACCGGCGAGCACGAGCACGGCGCCGAGCACCCGGAGCACGATGCGCGCGTTGGACGACCGAGGCTGCGGGTGGCTGTTCATGTGGACTCCTCCGAGGGGGGTGACAAGGGCGCTGACAGAATGTTGCCAGGACCCCAGGACCGCGCAACAGGGTCCTTCCCCCTCCACGACCACTTCAACCGCCGAGAAGGTTGCCCGTGACCGAGATCTTGATCCCCACCGACCTGCTGCCCGCCGACGGGCGTTTCGGGGCCGGACCCTCCAAGGTCGCGCCCGCGCACCTGGAGGCACTGGCCGCCACCGGTCGCTCCCTGATGGGCACCTCGCACCGCCAGGCGCCGGTGCGCGACACCGTGGGTCGGGTTCGCGGCGGCCTCGCCGACTTCTTCGGGCTCCCCGACGGCTACGAAGTGGTGCTCGGCAACGGTGGCGCCACGGCCTTCTGGGACATCGCGACCTTCGGGCTGATCGAGCAGCGCAGCCAGCACCTGAGCTTCGGGGAGTTCTCGGCGAAGTTCGCCTCCGCAGCCCAGGCCGCTCCGTGGCTCGCCGATCCGAGTGTGATCACCGCCGCCCCCGGCTCGCTCGCCGCGGCGGTGGCCGAGGACGGCATCGACACCTACGCCTGGGCCCACAACGAGACCTCGACCGCCGTGATGGCGCCCGTCGAGCGACCGAGCGGCACCACCGCCGACGACGCGCTGGTGCTCATCGACGCAACCTCCGGCGCCGGCGGACTGCCGGTCGACCTCACCGAGACCGACGTCTACTACTTCGCGCCGCAGAAGTCGTTCGCCTCCGACGGCGGCCTGTGGTTCGCGATCATGTCGCCGGCCGCGCTCGAGCGTGCCGCCCGGATCGCGGCGTCCGGCCGTCACATCCCGGCCTTCTTCGACCTCCCCACCGCGATCGACAACTCGGTCAAGAACCAGACCTACAACACCCCGGCCGTGGCCACGCTCTTCCTGATGGCCGAGCAGCTCGACTGGATGAACGGTCTCGGCGGGCTTGCCGGCATGGTCGAGCGCACCAGCGCCTCGGCCGCCGCCCTCTACGGCTGGGCCGAGCGGACGTCGTACACGACCCCGTACGTCGTCGACCCCGCTCACCGTTCGCTCGTCATCGCCACGATCAACTTCGCCGACCACGTCGATGCTGCGGCCGTGGCCAAGGTCCTGCGCGCCAACGGCATCGTCGACACCGAGCCCTACCGCAAGCTCGGCCAGAACCAGCTGCGCATCGGCACCTACCCGGCCGTCGACCCCGCCGACGTCGAGGCGCTCACCCGCTGCATCGACCACGTGGTCGCGCAGCTGACCTGAGCCTCAGGCCATCGCCTTGATCAGCTTCAGCGTCGCCCGCTCGAGGGCGGCCTGCCGCTCGTCCGGCGTGTCGTAGGTACGCCGTGTGGTGCCGTTGATCGTCATCCCCCGCTCGTAGGCCTCCACGACGCGCGGGTCGACGTAGGACGAGCGGGCCAGGGCGGGGGTGTTGCCGAGGTACTCCGAGACCTCACGCATCGCGGCGGCCACGGCCCGCTTGCGCGACGCCTTGGTCTCCCCCGGCTCCTCGGTGGCGGCGAGCGCCGCCGCGGCCAGCACGGTGGCATGCCAGGTGCGGAAATCCTTGGCCGTCGCCTCCAGGCCGGTCGACTGGCGCACGTAGTCGTTGACGAGGTCGGGGATGATCGAGCGCCACGACCGACCGTCGCGGTAGGCGAGCAGCCCGGGGTGCGCTGCCGAGCGCCGCCGACGCATGATCTCGACCGCCTCGATGACCGTCGCGTCGTCGATCTCGATGCGGTGCTCGACGCCGGACTTGCCGATGAAGGCGAAGACCAGCCGGTCCTGCTGGCGGCGCACATGGCGGCGCTCGATGGTGGTCAGGCCGAAGGAGCCGTTGGCGTCGGCGTAGGCGTCGTTGCCGATCCGGAAGTAGCCGAGGTCGAGCAGCCGGACCGCCGCGGCACACGCCCGCTCCAGCGGCATTCCTTCGCGGCCCAGGTCGGCCAGCACCAGCTCGCGCGCCTTGACGAGGCCCTTGCCGAAGAGCAGCATCCGGTCGAACTTCTCGGCGTCGCGTCGAAGACGCCACTCGGGGTGGTAGAGGTACTGGCGACGCCCGGCATCGTCGGTGCCGACGGCCTGCAGGTGACCGTTGACGTAGGGCGTGATCCACACGTCCTTCCACGCCGGCGGGATCGCCAGGGCCTTGATCCGCTGCGTCTGCTCGGGGTCGAGCCGGGCGCCGTCCCCGTCGAGGTAGGTGAAGCCCGAGCCCGCGCGGCGACGGGTCCAGCCGGGCTGGTCAGGGGAGGTCCGGCGAAGTCGCACGCCGCACAGCGTAGGAGCAGAGGGCCCGCGCTGCCCTCACCCCCGAGGACGGAGCCTGCGGGCCAGGATCAGCAGGAGGCCCAGCCCGACGAGGCGCCGACGCCCCAGCGCCACGGCGGGCCGCCGGATCGGTCGGTCCCTCTGCCGCGTCGGTCTCAGCGGTCTCGGCCCTGCGCAGCGTCCGGGGCCACCGTCTGCGAGTCGGCGGTCGCAGAGCCTGCCTCCGGCTCGGGCTCGGGCTCCGGAGCCGGGTCGGGCGTCATCGCCTCGCGGACGTCGTCCGGCAGCGGCACGCGCAGCACCGGAGCGCCCTCCCCCTCGCTGCTCACGAAGACCACGCCCTGCGCGTCGACCGCGATCCCCTCGCCCTGCTCCTGGTCGGGCAGCGCGAAGCCACCGACCTCGTCCAGCGACGGGTAGGCATAGACGATCGCCGAGCCGTAGTTGCGCACGATCAGGTGCCGCCGGTCGGGGAAGAAGGCGGCGTCGGTGGCGATCGGCAGCGCGGCCCCGATGCGCTGCAGCGTGGTCACCCGACCCGCCTCGAGCGGCCCGTCGGAGCGCAGCACCTCCGCCGCCGAACAGCTCCTTGGTGACGATCACGACGCGGCCGTCGCGGTCGACGAGCAGGGACTCGGCGTCGCGTGGTCCGTCGGGGTAGACCAGCTCGTAGGGCTCGACGCTCACCTCGCGCTCCCCCGCGCCCACCGGCACCCGGACCAGGCGCACGGAGTCGCGCGCGGCGTTGTTGTCGCCGATGTCGGCCGACCCACACCTCGCCGGGGCCGGCCGGGGCCAGCGCCTCGACGTCGACCGGGTCCGCCGGCCGGTGCGCGGAGCGCCACCGGGACACCCCGACCGTCTCGCCGGTGCTCGGATCGACCACGAACAGTCGGCCGTCGTCGCCGGAGTCGTTGGTGGTCACGAACAGGCCGCTGGCCTCGTCGACGACCAGTCCGCTGGACTCGACGATCGCGGGATCGGCGAAGGCGAACTCCACGGACGGCTGGGACGACCCGGGTGCCGCAGCACCCACCAGGAGCAGGGCCGCGACGAGGCGCAGCATCAGCGGTCCAGCAGGTCACCCAGGCGGGGGCTGAGCCCCCAGGCGGCCACCAGGTCGTCGTACTCCTTGGCCAGCCGGTCAGTGGTGTCGGGTCGCGCCGTCCGCACGGCTCGCAGCAGGCTGTTGCGCGGCGTGTGCTCGCTGTCGACGAACTCCATCACGTCGACGCGATAGCCCTCGAGCCGCAGCAGCAGCGAGCGCACGGCGTCGGTCAGGGTGTCGGCGAAGCGCTCGCGCAGGATGCCGTGGCGGGTGAGCTCGCCGTACGGCGACGGGGTGGCGGTCTTGCGCAGCTGGGCGGCGACGTCGTGGTGGCAGCACGGGGCCGCCAGGACCACGCGTGGACTTCCACTCGATGGCCCGGGACAGCGCGTCGTCGGTGGCGGTGTCACACGCGTGCAGGGCGAGCACGACCTCCGGCGCTGCGGCGAGCGCGACGGTCGAGATGCCGCCCACCACGAAGTCGAGCGAGTCCTCGCCGATGCCCAGGCCGGCCGCGACGCCGCTGTTGTGCTCGCGCGACTGCTCCCTGACGTCGACCCCGGTCATCGCCACCGGCCAGCCGCGCACCGAGGTCAGGAACCGGTGGGCGGTGAAGGTCAGGTAGGCGTTGCCGCACCCGAGGTCGACCACCCGCAGCGGTTCGGCCTCCGTGGGCCGGCGCAGCTGGCCCTTGTCGATCGCCTCGGTCAGCGTGGAGTCGAGGATCCGCAGGAACTCCTCGACCTGCCGGTACTTCGCCTGCCGGCTCGGCTTCATCCGGCCGCTCTGGTCGGTCAGCCCCAGCGCCTTGAAGACCGGGTCGCCCTCGGGGAGCAGCCGGGACTTGTCGCGGTCGTGGCCGCGCACCGCGTCGACCGGCTCGGCGCGGTCGGTCGTGCTCAGGACTGCCTCGAGACGCTTGGTGACCCGGACCTGGTGGGTCTGGGTGGTGGTCTCGACGTGCCAGTTGCCGAAGGTCTCGGCGAGCAGGGCGTCGATCGCGGCGGCCGCCGCCGTCGGCTCGCCGACGACCGGGTGATTGGTGGTGTGCGCCTGGGTGGCGTCGTACGCCGTCACCTGGAGGTGGCGTCCGGCCTTGAGGTCGACGTAGCGCAGCTCCACGCGCCGCCAGCGCGGCTGGGTGGCCTTCTGCCGCCCCGAGGCCACCGCTCGCACGAGCTGGTCGGTGTCGAGCAGGTGCGTGCGCACCTCGGCGAGCACCTCGGCGAGCGGACGGGTCACCTGGTCACCGCCGAGATGACGACGAGCAGCAGCAGTGCCACCAGCGCCACGGGGATGATGAGGCGGCGCTGGCGTGGGTTCATCCGTCGAGCCTACGGGGGTCGATCACCAGTGCTCCATCGAGCCGCGGAACACCCCGGCGAGGTCCTCGGGGGTCACGGTCTTGGGCGCGGTGGCGAGCAGCCGCTGCTGCTTGAGGGCGCCCTCGACGAGATCGTCCACGTCGGGCTCGCCGAAGCCGATCTCGGCGAGTCCGTTGGGGATCGCGATGTCGCGCATCAATCGCGCCAGCACCCCGGGGAGTACGTCGGGCCCGTCGCCCTCGACCCCTGGCTCGAGGAGCCTCGCGGCGTGCAGGTGACGCTCGGGCGAGGCATCGAAGGTGAACCGGAATGCCTCGGGAGCGGTCAGCGAGACGGCCATGCCGTGCGGCACGATCGCCTCGTCGGCGGGGTAGCCGGCCGGCCGGTAGTCGCGGACCCGGCCGGCGATCGGGTAGGCGCCGGCGTGCGGGATGTGCACCCCGGCGTTGCCGAAGCCGAGGCCGGCGAAGGTAGCCGCGAGCGCCATCTGCTCACGAGCCTCCACCGTGGAGCCATCGCTGACCGCGGTCCGGAACGAGCCGGCGAGCAACGAGAGGGCCTTCTCGGACCACATGTCGGCGACCGGGTTGGCGCCGCAGTAGGGCACCCGCTCCTCTGGCCGCTTGGCGTCGAAGTCGCCGAACCACCGGGCGGTGTAGCTCTCCAGGGCATGGCAGAGGATGTCCATCCCCGCGGCAGCGGTGACCATCGCCGGCTGGGTGAGGGTCAGTGCCGGGTCGACGACGGCCAGGCGGGGTCGCAGCGCGGCATGGCTGATGCCCGTCTTGACCTTCAGCGACAGCACGTCGAGCACGCAGATCGTGGTGCTCTCGCTGCCGGTGCCGGTCGTGGTCGGGATGGCCACCAGGGGCAGCAGCGGTTCCACCGGCGGTCGGGCCCGACCCACAGGCGCGTTGATGTAGTCCATGAGCTCACCGGGATTGGTGGTCAGCAGGTTGACGGCCTTCGCGGTGTCGATCGCCGACCCACCGCCCACCGCCACGATCGCGTGGAACGGGCCGGCGTCGCGGGCGAAGTCGATCGCATCCTCCAGCGAGGCATCGGTCGGCTCCACCCGTACGCGGTCGTAGACGGTCACGTCGAAGCCGTAGGTCGCGATCTCCTCGGCGATGCGCGCGGGGTGGCCGGTGGCAGCCACCCCGGCGTCGGTGACGAGCAGGACTCGCCGACCCGCGCCGGCGATCAGGGCGCCCAGGTCGTGGCCGACCTCGCTGGAGGACCCGGACCCGAACTTCAGGGCCGGCGCTGCGTAGGTGAAGACAGTTTCGCTCACCCCGACACTCTAGGAGGCCCGCCGGCAACGCGATGTCCGGCAGGGCCGCGACTATGCATCGAATCGCACCACAATCGGTTAACACCTATTGTTACCGCCTGCTTGTTGAACGGTGGACCAGGTCCGTGACTTACTGGAGCAAGACCGCTCCAGGCACCGACCCATCACCGAACCGGCCGTGCAGGAGTCATCAGGGGGGACGTTCACATGTCGGTTCAGACTGCTGTGTCGCGCCCGGCGGGCAAGTCCGTCGGGGCTGCGGTGCTCGGTCTTCTCGCGACCCTCGTGGCCTTCCTGCTGGTCCTGATGACGTTCCTCGTCGCTCCCCTGGCGCTCTTCGCGATCGCGGCGCTGACCTACCTGGTCCTGCGCCCCCGCGCGCGCTCGCAGGCGAACGCACCGCGCGTGACGTCCTCCACCACTACGCCTGACACGGCCCTGCACGGCTTCGGTACCGGCGCCCCGTGACCACGACCATCACCAGATCCCTGCCCCGCCTCGCCGACGGAGTCGACGAGGGCCTCGCGCACGCCATCCCGGACGGCATCTGCCGCACCTTCCGCGTGATGCCGTACGCCTACCACGAGGGCCACGTCCTGGTCGCCGCTGCCGACGCCGACGACGTCATCACCGAGCACGTCGTCGCCGAACGAATCGATGCGCCCATCCTGCTGGTCCGACATACGGTCAACGAGATCGTCGAGGTCGTCAACGAGACCTACCCGCCCGTCGAGGCCGAGGTCGAGACGCCCGAGGATCGCAGGTCCCGGCTCCAGATGGCCCAGCTGCTCACCACCAGCGGCCTGGTCACCAGTGAGCAGCTCCAGCGCGCGATGCTCGAGTACTCCCGCACCGGTGATCCGCTCGGCGACATCCTCGTCTCCCACGAATCCATCTCCGAGGACGTCCTGCTCGCAGCGCTCTCGGAGACCCACCAGATGCGCAGGGTCGACCTCAGCGACTTCGATCCCGACTACGACCTCTCCCGCCGTCTCCCCGAGCCCCTCGCCCGCACGCTGCAAGCAGTCCCCGTCGCGGAGGAGGACGGCGTGCTGCTCCTCGCCGTCGCCCGGCCGCTGAGCGACGAAGGCGCCACCGCGACCGAGGAGGCACTCGGCCGGCCTTTCCACCAGCTCCTGGCGCACCGCGGTGACCTGGACGAGCTGATCCAGCAGGTCCACAGCAGCTACTACGCCGACGTCGCGACGCAGCACCTCATGGAGAACCACCCGGAGCAGTCGGCCCACCTGGTCCTCGCCCCCGCCCAGAAGGCGGTCTTCATCATGGCCGCGGCGCTCCTGGTCATCTGCGGTGTCGTCTGGCCGGTCGGCACCACCATCGGGCTGGTGGCCCTCTGCACCGCGGTCTACGTCGTGGTGTCGGCCTACCGGCTCCGCCTGATGCTGCACGCCCTCGGCACCCATCTCGAGACCGACGTCGCCGACGAGGAGGTGGCTGCCCTCGACGAGCGCCACCTGCCGACCTACACGATCCTGGTGCCGCTCTACCGGGAGGCTGGGATCGTCGCCCGGCTCGTCCGCGACATCAATGCCCTCGACTACCCGCGCACGCGCCTGGACGTGAAGCTGCTGTGCGAGGAGGACGACGTGGAGACGATCGAGACGATCCGACGTCTCTCGCTCCCGCCGCACTTCCACCTCGTGGTCGTTCCCGACACCCAGCCCAAGACCAAGCCGAAGGCCTGCAACTACGGCCTCCAGCTCGCCACGGGCGACTACTGCGTGATCTTCGACGCCGAGGACCGTCCCGACCCCGACCAGCTGAAGAAGGCGCTCGTCGCCTTCGACGCAGCCCCCGACGACGTGGTGTGCATCCAGGCGAAGCTCAACCACTTCAACCAGGACCAGAACGTCCTGACGTCCTGGTTCGCCGGCGAGTACTCGATGCACTTCGAGCTGATCCTCCCCGCCATGGGTGCGGCGGAGTCGCCGATCCCGCTCGGAGGCACCTCCAACCACTTCCGGACCCGGACGCTGCGCGAGCTCGGCGCCTGGGACCCCTTCAACGTCACCGAGGACGCCGATCTCGGGATGCGCCTGCACCGCGAGGGCTACCGCACGGCGATGATCGACTCGACCACGCTGGAGGAAGCCAACTCGCAGGTCGGCAACTGGGTGCGCCAGCGTTCGCGTTGGGTCAAGGGCTACCTCCAGACCTGGCTGGTGCACATGCGACACCCCTGGCAGCTGCTGCGCCAGGTCGGCCTGCGCGACTTCGTCAGCTTCAACCTGACCATGGGCACCTCCTTCGTGCTGCTCATCAACCCGATCTTCTGGGCCCTGACCACCCTTTACGTGGTGACCCAGTGGGGCTTCATCGAGCAGGTCTTCCCGAGTCCGGTCTTCTACGCCGCGAGCCTGATGCTCTTCGGCGGCAACTTCGTCTTCGTCTACCTCAACGTCGCCGGCAGCCTCCAGCGCGGCGAGTTCGGGCTGGTCCGCACCGCACTCCTCTCACCCCTCTACTGGGGTCTGATGAGCTTCGCGGCCTGGAAGGGCTTCCTCCAGCTCTTCACCAACCCGTTCTACTGGGAGAAGACCGAGCACGGGCTGGACGGGGGCTGACGATGACGACCTCCGACACCCGGATCGCCGACCCCCGGGAACGACTCTCCGGCGTGGTCCAGGCCGTCGGTCGGCGGCCGGCAGACATCGAGCGCCGCCGGTGGGAGAGCACAGCGGTGCTGGTGGTCTTCACCGTCCTCTACTCCGTCGTGGGCTACTGGTTGGTCGTCCAGATGCATGTCGTCGGCTTCGAGACCCTGGACCGGTTCGACCGCGGCTTGATGGTGCTCCACAACGATCCCGCCAAGCTCTCCGCTGTCGGGTTCGACTACCCGCCGCTGTCCGTCCTGCTCCTGACTCCCTTGACGATCTTCCCGGCCCTGGCTCGCTCCCTGATCGTGGTGCCGATCGTCTCGGCCTTCTTCGCCGGACTGACCTTGATGGTCATCAACACGATGATGCGGCGAGCACAGATCGCTTTCCCCTTGCGGATCGCGGTGCTCATCACCCTCGGCCTCAACCCCCTCGTGGTCATGTACGCCTCGATCGGCGCCCGCAGCTTCCTGTGGCTGGCTTTCGTGGTTGCCGCTCTGGGTGCTCTCTTCGCCTGGTACGTCACCGCCGACATCCGCTTCGTGATGCTCGCCGGAGTCAGCTACTCCGTGGCGGCCCTGACCGGCTACGGCTCGCTCGTGTGGTTCCTGGTGAGCCTGGTGATGGTGGCGGCGATCCTGGCCCGTCTCGGTGCCGACGGCGGTGAGGTCGAGGGCACGAGCCTCGGCTTCGCCTCCCCCACGATCTACGTGATCGCCCTGTGGTCTGCTCTCAACCTCGTGCTCCTCGCGGATCCCTTCCACTGGATCACCCAGAGCAGCGAGGTCGCCGCCTCGGGTGGCCTGGCGGCGTTCTCCGCCGGCGACCTGCTCCGGGGCACGGCCGACCTCGTGGTCAGTGGAGCACCGATCGCACTCGTGGTCCTGCCGGCGCTGGTCTTCGCCGGGATCGCACGCCGCAACGCCTTCGCCCTGTGGCTCGCGGTGATGCTGGCGGTCTCGATCCTCGCCCCGGCGCTCGCGGTCCTGCTGCGCCTGACCGACTCACCGCTCCTGATGAGCAACGCGTTGCCCATCCTGATCGTCTCCGTGGTCGGCGCCGTGTGGTTGGCACGGTCTGCCATGTCGCGCGGCGGAGCAGTCGCCTCGGCTCTGGCCGTGCTGCTGCTGCTCAGCGTCCCGTGGACCTTCGCCTCGATGCGCGACTTCGACCACCAGGAGCTCGAGCGCGCCTTCCACGACGCGGTGTCGACGGGGGAGGCCCAGGAAGGGGCCATCAGCGTCAACGGCTCCGTCGTCGGCTACGACAACGAGCTCGACATGGCCACCTTCATCCGCAGCCACGTCAGCGAGCAGGACTCGATCCTCACCGACAACGCCTCGACCTATGCGGTCATCCTGCTCACCGGCTCACCGAGCACCTTCTTCGACCGGGTCGATCGCTCCGACGGACCGTGGGAGCTCGCGGCCGATGCACCGGCCGACCACGTCACCTACCTGCTGCTGGCGACCGACCCCACGACCGACCTGCTCAGCCGACGCTACCCCGCCGCAGCTTCGGGTGCCGATGCGTCGTTCCCGGTGGTGCACGCCAACCAGCGCTACACCCTCGTCAGGGTCCCTCAGGAGACCGGGCCGCCCGGATCCGCGGACGACCGGACCAGCCTCGACACCAGCACCAGCACCGAGACCACGACTGGGAGCGCATCATGACGAAACCAGAAGACGGCACCGCTGGCACGAGCGGAGACGGACGCGCCGACCGTGCGACGTACTCGAGGCGTCTGAGTGCCGGCGACGTCGATCCCGGAGCCAGGCAGCGCCAGGCGGGCACCCGGTCCTCCACGGCACCCTCGCGGACCGACACCCTCGACCGGACGCGCCGACGGGCCGTCCCGGAGGCCACCGCGCGCAGCGGCGCGAGCCGCCGCACACCGCTGATCCTGCCGCCGGCGAAGATCGACGCCACGCTGGCTGCGCAGGCGGCCGAGATCAAGCGTGCCGTCGCCGAGGCCCGCGGTGAGACCACTGCTCCTCCGGCTGCGGCTCCGCCTCGGACGTACGAGGCCGAAGCCGGAGCCGAGGTCGAGGCAGGCATCGAGGTCGAGGCAGGCAACGAGCCGCTCTCAGGGGAGAGCGACGACGAGTCCGACTCACTGGTCAGACATGATCTGCAGCAGATCGACGACCTCTTCGAGGGCGATCCCGACGACTTCCTGTCACAGGCTCCCGACCACGTCACCCCTCGCGGGCCCCGGTCCGTCGAGGGAGTGGCGTCTGCACCCGCGGCCGCCGTCCCGATGGTTCACGGGGCCACCGGCGGCTTCGCGCCCGATCAGGAGGTCGCCGAGGCTGCTGCGGGGGTCATCGCCGCGATGCGCTCGGTCGAGGACGCGCACGCCCGTCATCTCGAGGCCATCGAGCTCGAGGCCGCTCGTCGTTGCGAGCTGCTGACCGCCCAGTCCGAGCTCGATGCCGAGCTCATCCGCCTGCATGCCCGGCGCGAGGCGCACGCGATCGTCTCCGCGGCCAAGGTGCGCACCGGTGAGGAGGTCACCACGGTGGTCGCCGACCAGCTGAGCGACATCGGCGAGACGTTCTCGCGGTTCGCCGAGTCCATCGAGCGGAGCCTTGCCACCGGCCCCTCCTCCCCCGACGACGCGTGGGACTGAGCGACCCCCGTCAGACCCGGGCGCGCGCCGCGGCGAGCGCGTCGCGCACGAGGTCCAGCACGTCGATCGAGCCGTTGTCGACGTCCTCGATCGCCACCCACTCCACCGCGTCGGTCGTGCCCCCCTGCTCGACGAGCCGCGGCCCGCGAGCCTTCGGGCACGCTCGCCGCGTAGACGATGCCGACGGAGTGGAACTCCTCGTCGCGCCCCGCCGGCGACGTGCCGTGGACTGCGACGTCCCCGACGACGAGGACCTCCCCGACCTCGGCCGCGAGGCCGGTCTCCTCGCGGACCTCACGCACCAGCGCAGCGACGGGGGCCTCGCCGTGCTCGATCCCTCCCCCGGGCAGCGCCCAGAGTCCGGTGTGGAACCCCTGGGCCGAGATCCGGGTGAGCAGCACCGACGGCGTCGGCGAGGCCCTCGTGATCAGGGCGTAGGCCGCCACCCGTTGGAAGCGGTGCGGGCGGTAGCCGTGCAGGGCCTCCTTGACCAACGAGACCGTCGGAAGGGTCCCGTCGAGCACGGCATCCAGGGGGTGCCAGGCGGCCTCGATCGTCGAGCCGTCGACCTCGACCACCCGAGGCTCCGGGGAGTCGGCCGGCACCCAGCCGGCGTAGACGATGCGCAACGAGTGAGCGTCGACCCGTCGGCCTCGCCTCCACGTGTCGGGCAGGTGCAGGGAGTAGGTGCGGGCGCTCTCGCCGATGGTGACCGACAACCCCGTCTCTTCGTGGACCTCGCGTACGACGGCGTCGCGGGGGTCCTCACCGTGGTCGAGCCCGCCGCCGGGCAGGGTCCAGATCTCGTGCCGTGACACCCGTGGGGCCAGCCGACTCAACAGGATCAGACCGTCGCGGACAACGACGGCGTACGCCGCGACCCGCTGTACCTGTTGACCCATGCGCCCACGCTATCCAACGTCACCGAAGGGGACCCCAGGTCGGGGTCACCGCACTGCCGGGCATCCGGTCGAGCTCGAAGGAAGCGCATCGCTCGACGGCGTCGCCGCCCAGGTGGGCGGGGTACCACGGCGCGTACTCGCCGGGGCGGGGTCGGTGCTCGGGGAGCCGCTGCAGGTGCTCCTGGACCTCGTGCAGCCGGTGGCCCAGCTCCTGCGTGGTGCGCACCAGGTCGGCGCCGGGCGGCACGTGCATGGGCTCACCGATGCGGACGTCGATGGTGCGCCCGCGCGTGATCATCGGACGCGGGAAGGGGGCGTCCAGGGAGCGCTTCTGCCCCCACAACCGTTGGCCACCCCAGACGTTGACCGGGAGCAGCGGAGCGCCGAGCTCGCGGGCCAGCGCGACCGCGCCCGGCATCAGCGCGCGCACGACGTACGCCGCCGAGATGCCGGCCTCCGGGAAGACGCAGACGACCTGGTCGTCGGCGAGGAGGCTGCGTGCGCGCAGGTAGGCAGCAGCCGGGGCCTCACGGTCGACCGCAACGTGGCGCATCGCGTCCATCGCGACCCCGACCGGTGCCGAGCCCCAGACGTCACCGCGACTGAGGAAGCGCACCAGCCGCTTCGTCCCGAGCAGCGCGTCGCCCACGAACAAGAAGTCCGGGAAGGAGACGTGGGTGCTGGCCAGGACCACCGGGCCCGACGTCGGCAGGTGGTGCGCTCCTTCCCCGCGGACGGTGAGTCCGACCGAGGCGAAGGCAGCCTTCCCGGCCGCTATGGCAGCGAGGTAGACCGGCTCCCGCAGGGCCTGGATCATCGAGGACGGGTCATGAGAAGGGCGGCCGGTGGTCACGGGTCAGGGAGCGACGTCCCGCCCACCGCCAGACCCGGGCGGACCGGTCGCGGTCCTCATCGGTGACCAGGTTGCCCATCCAGCGCAGTGCCAGGGTCATCATCAGGTCCGAGCGCATCCCGATGGGGCCGAGCGCGGGCAGCAGCCGCGGCACCGTCACCAGCCCGGCGAGACGTCGCGCGATCGAGAAGGACTCGCCGTAGTGGTGGCGCAGCAGGGCGGGCCAGGCCGACTCCAGCTGATCGCGCTCGCCCATCATCTCGACGAGGAGACGCCCGGTCTCGAGGCCGTAGTCGATGCCCTCGCCGTTGAGCGGGTTGACGCAGCCGGCAGCATCGCCGATGAGGGCCCAGTTGGGTCCGGCGACATTGCTGACCGCACCACCCATGGGCAGCAGCGCCGAGGTGGGCGCCCGCAGGTCGCCGGACAGCGCGAACTCCTCGCGGCGTTCGTCGGTGTAGTAGCTCATCAGCGGCTTGATGGCGATGTTGGCGGGACGCTTGGCGGTGGCGAGGGTGCCGACGCCGATGTTCACCTCTCCGTTGCCGAGCGGGAAGATCCAGCCGTAGCCCGACAGGATCTCGCCATCCTGCCCGCGGAGCTCGAGGTGCGAGCTGATCCACGGGTCGTCGGACTGCTCGGAGGCGATGTAGGCGCGACCGGCGACGCCGTAGACGGTGTCGCGATGCCACTCGCGTCCCAGGATCTTGCCCAGCGGGGAGCGGACGCCATCGGCCACCACCAGTCGCTGGCAGGCGATCTCGAACGTCTCGTCACCGGCCTTGAACACCACGGCCGCGACCCGGTCGCCATCACGTCGTACGTCGACAGCACGGGCGCCGTCGATCGCCAGCGCGCCACTCTTGATCGCGGTGGTGCGTAGGTGGTCATCGAGCTCGGTGCGCGCCACGGCACTCCCCCAGTCCGGGAGGTTGCCTCCCGGCCAGGGCAGGTGCAGGGTCTGGCCGAAGCCGTGCGCGCGCAGGCCCTGGTTGACCGTGTGTGCCCGCAGCCAGTCCTCGAGACCGAGCTCCGCCAGCTCACCCACGGCTCGCGGCGTCAGCCCGTCGCCGCACGTCTTGTCCCGTGGGAAGACCGCCATGTCCACCAGCACCACGTCACGGCCGGCGCGGGCTGCCCAGGCCGCCGCCGCCGAACCTGCGGGCCCGGCTCCGACGACCAGGACGTCGGTGCTGGCGGGGCGCGAAGTCATGTCCCCATTCTCTCAGTCCCCCACCCACGCCAACGGGTGAGGGTCCCCGTCGAGTCGGCGACTATAGTCGCCGACTCGACCCGGACCGGGGGCTCGAGTCGGCGCTTAGCGGGCAAAAAGGGCAGGAGCCCCCGCCCCGGGTAGGGACGAGGGCTCCTGACGGTGGAACGAGCCTCAGCTCTGGTACGACCCGAAGTCGAAGTCGTCCAGGGCGACAGCCTGACCCGAGGCGTTGCCGAACTCGTAGTCGTAGGTGTCGTAGCCGGTGACGGAGTACGCCGCGGCGCGGGCCTCCTCGGTCGGCTCCACCCGGATGTTGCGGTAGCGCTCCAGGCCGGTGCCGGCCGGGATGAGCTTTCCGATGATCACGTTCTCCTTCAGCCCGCGCAGGCTGTCGGAACGACCGTGGATCGCGGCGTCGGTGAGGACTCGGGTGGTCTCCTGGAAGGAGGCCGCCGAGAGCCACGACTCGGTGGCGAGCGAGGCCTTGGTGATGCCCATCAGGACCGGACGGCCCGAGGCGGGCTTGGCGCCCTCGGAGACCACGCGGCGGTTCTCCTCCTCGAACTTGATGCGGTCGACCAGGTCGGAGGGCAGCAGGGTCGTGTCACCGGACTCGATGACCGTGACGCGACGCAGCATCTGGCGCACGATGATCTCGATGTGCTTGTCGTGGATCGACACACCCTGCGAGCGGTAGACGCTCTGGACCTCGTCGACGAGGTGCTCCTGCGCCTTGCGCACACCCAGGATCCGCAGGACGTCCTGCGGGTCGGGCGTACCGACGATCAGGGGCTGGCCGACCTCGATGTGCTCCCCGTCGGAGACGAGCAGACGCGAACGCTTCGAGACCGGGTACTCCTGGACCTCGGAGCCGTCGTCGGGGGTGACCAGGACCTTGCGGGCCTTGTCGGAGTCCTCGATCTCGACGCGACCAGCGGCCTCGGCGATCGGCGTACGACCCTTGGGCGAGCGGGCCTCGAAGAGCTCGACCACGCGGGGCAGACCCTGCGTGATGTCGTCGGCCGAGGCCACACCACCGGTGTGGAAGGTACGCATCGTCAGCTGCGTGCCGGGCTCACCGATGGACTGGGCGGCGATGATGCCGACCGCCTCACCGATGTCGACCAGCTTGCCGGTGGCCAGCGAGCGGCCGTAGCACTTGGCACACGTGCCGGTCTTGGCGTCACAGGTCAGGACCGAGCGCACCTTGACGGTCGGGATCCCGGCCGCGATGAGCTCGGCGATCTTGACGTCACCCAGGTCGCCGCCGGCCTCGACCAGCGTGTCGCCCGTCTCGGGGTGGGTGACCTCGGTCGCCGCGGAGCGGGCGTAGGCAGCGGTCTCGGCGTTGTCGTCCTTGCGGACCACGCCGTTGTCGCCGACGACACCGATGACCTTGGGCAGACCGCGCTCGGTGCCACAGTCGTCCTCACGGATGATGACGTCCTGCGACACGTCGACCAGACGACGGGTGAGGTAACCCGAGTCAGCCGTGCGCAGCGCGGTGTCGGCCAGACCCTTGCGGGCACCGTGGGTGGCGATGAAGTACTCGAGCACCGTGAGGCCCTCGCGGAAGTTCGACTTGATCGGCCGCGGGATGATCTCGCCCTTGGGGTTCGCCACGAGGCCACGCATGGCGGCCACCTGACGGATCTGGTTCATGTTTCCAGAGGCGCCGGAGTCGACCATCATGTAGATCGGGTTCGTCTTGTCGAAGTTCTTCTCCATGGCGTCACCGACCTTGGAGGCAGCCTCGGTCCAGATCTCGATGAGCTCCTGGCGACGCTCGTCGTCGGTGACCAGACCGCGCTCGAACTGCTTCTGGATCTTGGCCGCCTGGTCCTCGTAGGACGAGAGGATCTGGATCTTGTCGTCCGGGGTGGTGACGTCGTCGATCGAGACCGTGACACCGGAGAACGTGGCCCACAGGAAGCCGGCGTCCTTGAGGGCGTCGAGCGAGGCAGCGACCTCGACCTTGGTGTAGCGCTCGGCGAGGTCGTTGACGATCTGGCCGAGCTTCTTCTTGTCGACGCGCTCGTTGACGAACGGGTAGTCGATCGGCAGGCAGTCGTTGAACAGCGTGCGACCCAGGGTCGTCTCGAGGGTGAACGTCTGCACGCCCTCGGTGCTGAGCTCGTGGCCGACCGGCGCGACGGTGTCGGTCAGGCGGATCTTGACCTTGCTCTGCAGCGTCAGCTCGTTGCGGTCGTAGGCCATGATCGCCTCGGCCGGCGAGGAGAACGCGCGACCGTCGCCGACGTTGTTCTCGCGGTCGACCGTCAGGAAGAACAGGCCGATGATCATGTCCTGGGTAGGCATGGTCACCGGACGGCCGTCCGACGGCTTGAGGATGTTGTTGGTCGACAGCATCAGGATCCGGGCCTCGGCCTGCGCCTCGGCCGACAGCGGCAGGTGCACCGCCATCTGGTCACCGTCGAAGTCGGCGTTGAACGCCGTGCAGACGAGCGGGTGGATCTGGATGGCCTTGCCCTCGATCAGCTGGGGCTCGAAGGCCTGGATGCCGAGTCGGTGCAGCGTGGGTGCACGGTTGAGCAGCACCGGGTGCTCGGCGATGACCTCTTCGAGGACGTCCCAGACCTCGGGACGCACGGCGCGCTCGACCATCCGCTTGGCGGACTTGATGTTCTGCGCGTGCGAGAGGTCGACGAGGCGCTTCATCACGAACGGCTTGAACAGCTCGATCGCCATGTTCTTCGGCAGACCGCACTGGTGCAGCTTGAGCTGCGGGCCCGAGACGATGACCGAACGACCCGAGTAGTCGACGCGCTTGCCGAGCAGGTTCTGACGGAAACGCCCCTGCTTGCCCTTGAGCATGTCGGACAGCGACTTGAGCGGCCGGTTGCCCGGGCCGGTCACCGGACGACCACGACGACCGTTGTCGAACAGCGAGTCGACGGCCTCCTGGAGCATCCGCTTCTCGTTGTTGACGATGATCTCCGGCGCGCCGAGGTCGAGCAGCCGCTTGAGGCGGTTGTTGCGGTTGATCACGCGGCGGTAGAGGTCGTTGAGGTCCGAGGTCGCGAAACGGCCACCGTCGAGCTGCACCATCGGGCGCAGGTCCGGCGGGATGACCGGGACAGCGTCGAGGACCATGCCCTCGGGCTTGTTGCCGGTCTTGCGGAACGCGTCGACGACCTTGAGGCGCTTGAGGGCGCGGACCTTCTTCTGGCCCTTGCCGTTGGCGATGGTCTCGCGCAGCGACTCGACCTCGGCCTCGATGTCGAAGCCCTGGAGGCGCTTCTGGATCGCCATGGCGCCCATGTGGCCCTCGAAGTACTTGCCGAACCAGTTCTTCATCTCGCGGTAGAGGAGCTCGTCGCCCATGAGGTCCTGGATCTTCAGCGTCTTGAAGGTGTTCCACACCTCGTCGAGACGGTCGATCTCGCGCTGCGCACGGTCGCGCAGCTGCTTCATCTCGCGCTCGGCACCGTCGCGGACCTTGCGGCGCGCGTCGGCCTTGGCACCCTCGGCCTCGAGGGCTGCCATGTCCTCCTCGAGCTTCTTGGTGCGGTCGTCGAGCGAGGTGTCGCGACGCTTCTCGAGCATCTCGCGCTGCTGCTGGACCTTGGCCTCGAGCGAGGACAGGTCGCGGTGGCGAGCATCCTCGTCGACCGAGGTGATCATGTAGGCCGCGAAGTAGATGACCTTCTCGAGGTCCTTCGGGGCGAGGTCGAGCAGGTAGCCCAGGCGCGACGGGACGCCCTTGAAGTACCAGATGTGGGTCACGGGCGCGGCGAGCTCGATGTGGCCCATCCGCTCACGACGGACCTTGGAGCGGGTCACCTCGACGCCGCAGCGCTCACAGATGATGCCCTTGAAGCGCACGCGCTTGTACTTGCCGCAGTAGCACTCCCAGTCCCGGGTGGGACCGAAGATCTTCTCGCAGAAGAGGCCGTCACGCTCGGGCTTGAGCGTGCGGTAGTTGATGGTTTCCGGCTTCTTGACCTCACCGTGGCTCCACCCGCGGATGTCCTCCGCGGTGGCCAGGCCGATCTGAAGCTGGTCGAAGAAGTTCACGTCGAGAACGATGGCTACAGCCCTTCGCTTTCTTTTGGTTCTGAGTAATGCAGAAAGGGACCGAGGTGCGCGGTACGCCGGCAGGGCCGGCGTACCGCGTCAGACTCAGACTTCTTCGACCGAGCACGGCTCGCGACGGGACAGGTCGATGCCGAGCTCCTCGGCGGCGCGGAAGACGTCTTCCTCCGCGTCGCGCATCTCGATGGCCGTGCCGTCCTGCGACAGCACCTCCACGTTGAGGCAGAGGGACTGCATCTCCTTGACGAGCACCTTGAACGACTCCGGGATGCCGGAGTCGGGGATGTTCTCGCCCTTGACGATGGCCTCGTAGACCTTGACGCGACCGGGCACGTCGTCGGACTTGATCGTGAGCAGCTCCTGCAGGGCATAGGCGGCGCCGTACGCCTCCATCGCCCAGACCTCCATCTCGCCGAACCGCTGGCCACCGAACTGGGCCTTACCGCCCAGGGGCTGCTGCGTGATCATCGAGTAGGGGCCCGTCGAGCGTGCGTGGATCTTGTCGTCGACGAGGTGGTGGAGCTTGAGGATGTACATGTAGCCCACCGACACGGGGTCGGGGAACGGCTCACCGGAGCGACCGTCGAACAGGTCGGCCTTGCCGGTGCCCTTGATCATCCGAGCGCCGTCACGGTTGGGGATCGTCGAGCCGAGCAGCCCGGTGATCTCGTCCTCCTGCGCACCGTCGAAGACGGGCGTGGCGACCTTGGAGTTGGGCTCGGCCTTGTCGGCCTGGATCTTGATCAGGCGCTGCTTCCAGTCGCTGTCCGACTTGTCGTCGGAGAGATCGATGTCCCAGCCCTGCTTGGCCAGCCAACCCAGGTGGAGCTCGAGGATCTGGCCGATGTTCATCCGGCGCGGGACACCCAGCGGGTTGAGCACCACGTCGACCGGGGTGCCGTCCTCCATGAACGGCATGTCCTCGATCGGCAGGATCTTGGCGATGACGCCCTTGTTGCCGTGACGACCGGCGAGCTTGTCACCGACCGAGATCTTGCGCTTCTGGGCCACGTAGACCCGCACCAGCTGGTTGACGCCGGGCGGGAGCTCGTCGCCGTCCTCGCGGTCGAAGACGCGCACGCCGATGACCGTGCCGGACTCGCCGTGCGGGACCTTCATCGAGGTGTCGCGCACCTCGCGCGCCTTCTCGCCGAAGATCGCGCGCAGCAGGCGCTCCTCGGGGGTCAGCTCGGTCTCGCCCTTGGGCGTGACCTTGCCGACGAGGATGTCACCCGTGGTGACCTCGGCGCCGATGCGGATGATCCCGCGCTCGTCGAGGTCGGCCAGCATCTCCTCGGAGACGTTGGGGATGTCGCGGGTGATCTCCTCCGGGCCGAGCTTGGTGTCGCGGGCGTCGACCTCGTGCTCCTCGATGTGGATCGAGGTGAGGACGTCTTCCTGCACCAGGCGCTGGCTGAGGATGATCGCGTCCTCGTAGTTGTGGCCCTGCCACGGCATGAACGCCACCAGGAGGTTGGTGCCCAGCGCCATCTCGGCGTCGTCGGTGCACGGACCGTCGGCGACCGGCGAACCGACCTCCAGGCGGTCGCCCTCGGCGACGATCGGGCGCTGGTTGATGCAGGTGCCCTGGTTGGAGCGACGGAACTTGGCCAGCTTGTAGGTGCTGTAGGTGCCGTCGTCGTTCATCGTCTCGACGAGGTCGGCCGAGACCTCCTTGACCACACCCGCCTTGTCGGCCACGACCACGTCGCCGGCGTCGACAGCGGCGCGGAACTCGATGCCGGTGCCCACGAAGGGCGAGTCGCTGGTGATCAGCGGCACGGCCTGACGCTGCATGTTGGCGCCCATGAGCGCGCGGTTGGCGTCGTCGTGCTCGAGGAACGGGATCAGGGCGGTCGCGATCGACACCATCTGGCGCGGCGAGACGTCCATGTAGTCGACCTCGGCGGCGAGGATCTCGGAGACCTCGCCGTCGCGCTGACGGACCAGCACGCGCTCCTCGCGGAACTTCTTGTTGTCATCGAGCAGGGCGTTGGCCTGCGCGATGACGAAGCGGTCCTCGTCGTCGGCGGTGAGGTAGTCGATCTTGTCGGTGACGGTGCCGTTCTCGACCTTGCGGTAGGGCGTCTCGACGAAGCCGAACGGGTTGATCCGGCCGTAGGAGGCCAGCGACCCGATCAGGCCGATGTTGGGGCCTTCCGGGGTCTCGATCGGGCACATGCGGCCGTAGTGCGACGGGTGGACGTCACGGACCTCCATGCCGGCGCGGTCGCGGGAGAGACCACCGGGCCCGAGGGCCGAGAGCCGACGCTTGTGCGTCAGGCCGGCGATCGGGTTGGTCTGGTCCATGAACTGGCTCAGCTGCGAGGTCCCGAAGAACTCCTTCAGCGCTGCCACGACGGGACGGATGTTGATCAGCGACTGAGGCGTGATGGCCTCGACGTCCTGGGTCGTCATCCGCTCGCGGACCACGCGCTCCATCCGGGCCAGGCCCGTGCGGAGCTGGTTCTGGATGAGCTCGCCGACCGTGCGCATCCGGCGGTTGCCGAAGTGGTCGATGTCGTCGGGGCTGACGTCGATGGTGCCCTGGGGCGCCTCGACCTGCTCGCGCCCGTCGTGGAGGACCACGATGTAGCGGATCGCAGCCACGACGTCGGAGATCGTCAGCGTCTGGTGGTCGAAGGCCTCGACCAGGCCGAGCTTCTTGTTGATCTTGTAGCGACCGACCTTCGCGAGGTCGTAGCGCTTGGGGTTGAAGTAGTAGTTCTTCAACAGCGTCAGCGCGGCCTCACGCGTGGGCGGCTCGCCGGGACGCAGCTTGCGATAGATGTCGAGCAGCGCGTCGTCGGGACCCTGGGTGTGGTCCTTCTCCTCGGTGAGCTGGATCGACTCGTACTGACGCAGCTCGGTCATCACGGCGTCGTAGTCGTACTCCTCGCCGATGTCCTCGGCGACGGCCTGGAGGGCCTTGAGCAGGACGGTGATGTTCTGCTTGCGCTTGCGGTCGAGGCGGACGCCGACGAGGTCGCGCTTGTCGATCTCGAACTCGAGCCAGGCGCCACGCGACGGGATGAGTCGCGAGGTGTAGATGTCCTTGTCGGACGTCTTGTCGGCGTTGCGCTCGAAGTAGACGCCCGGGCTGCGGACCAGCTGGGAGACGACGACGCGCTCGGTGCCGTTGATGACGAAGGTGCCCTTGGGCGTCATGAGCGGGAAGTCGCCCATGAAGACCGTCTGGCCCTTGATCTCACCGGTGTCGTTGTTGGTGAACTCCGCCGAGACGTAGAGCGGGGCGGAGAAGGTGAAGTCCTTCTCCTTGCACTCGTCGACGGTGTACTTGGGGTCGTAGAAGACCGGGTTCTCGAACGAGAGCGACATCGTCTCGGAGAAGTCCTCGATCGGCGAGATCTCCTCGAAGATCTCGGTCAGACCCGACTTGCTCGAGACGTCCTCACCGTTGGCGAGTCGACGCTCGACGACGGCGTTCCACCTCTCGTTGCCGATCAGCCAGTCAAAGGCGTCGGTCTGGAGGGAGAGGAGCTGAGGAACCTCGAGCGGCTCATCGATCTTCGCGAAGCTGATGCGGCGCGAAGCCGAGACGCTGGTGGGGCTTGTGGGGCGGTGGGATGCAGAGGTGCTGCGCGCGGCCAAGAGACGTCCTTCGACAGAAACGCTGGTGGAGGGCGCCGGACCACCACGTCATCGGCCACCGGGCAGGCTGATGAGTATTTGAGGGCAGGCGCAAGGGTCCACGTTACCTCAACTCGGGGCGTGACTCAACCCCGGCGCTTTGGCCCCCGTCGCGAGACGAAGCAGTGCACGGCACCGCTCACGCGTTCACGAAGAAGAACGTTGCGACGATGATGAACCCGCCACGCCCCCAGGTCAAGCATTTCGGGGTGAGCGGCCGTGTCGGACCAGCGGCGGAGCCCGCCGTCGGGGCGGCTCGACCCCCGTCGACGGGTCAGTCCTCGCAGGTGCTGCCGGCTCCTGAGATGACGCAGTCGACGAGCCACTCGCCGCCCAGGTCGCGCATCCGCAGCGTCGCCTGGTCCTTGTAGATCTCCGGGGTCGTCTGCTGCTTGTTGGTCGTCGGGCGGTTGACGAACAGCAGCACGTCGACCAGGCCATCGCCCGTGCGGACGATGCCGGAAGCCTGCACGTCGACGCTCACGACGGTCTCGGTCGCCGGCGCGTTGACGGCGATCACGCTCTCGAAGAGCTGCTCGTACTCGACGGCGTAGTCAGGCGTCATGTAGCTCAAAGCGGCCTGCTTGTCCTGCTCGAGCTGGCGGAAGTCGTAGGAGAGCACCGGGACGACGGCTGCTTCGGCCGCGGCTCGGGCCGCGGCGATCTCGCGAGCGTCGGGGAGTGTCGCGTCACCGGCCTGCACGTCATCGCCGCGCACCACCGAGAACACCGCTCCGATCAGCAGGAGGACTGCTGCCACGCCGAGCACTGCGGCGACGATCGTCGCGCGCCGCGACGGACCAGCGACGTCGGCCGAGCCGGGCAGGCCAGCGGTGATGCCCGCGGGCGACGCGGGCGACGCGGGCGAGGCTTCGTCGGCGTTCTTGGTGAGGTCGACGGCGACCGGAGCGTCATCCTCGAGGGCCTCGTCCTGCTCCCGGTCCGCCGCGAGCTCGCGGTCGTGGGCAGCGCGAGCCTCGGGGTCGAGAAGCACCTCGGCGGCCTTGTTGAGCAGGCGGAACCGACGATCGCCGGGCTCGAGGTCGGCAACACCGGCCTTCCAGGCCGATCGGATCTCGGCGACGTCGGCGTCAGGCTCCACCCCGAGCACGTCGTACCAGCTGGGGGTCATGATCCGGATCCCTTGGTGGTGGGGGTGGTGGCCTCGGGCGCCTCGGGAGACTCGGGAGACTCCGGCTGGATCAGGTCCTCGGGGTTGACGATCTCACCGGTCAGTGGCGAGAAGTCGTCGACCAGCCACTCCCCCTCGCTCTTGACCAGGGAGACCCGGAAGCGGAAGGGCTGCGGCTCGTACTCGACGCGGTCGCCATCCTCGGCCTGAGCGCTCGAGTCGGGGTAGGAGCCGGTGATGATGCCGGCGACCAGGGCGCTGGCCAGCTCGCCGTCAACGGACTCGAGGCCGACGGCGTAGACCTCGACACCGCGCGCGTAGCCGGCCTGGGCGACCGACTGCTCGGCG
Source organism: uncultured Actinomycetota bacterium (assembly GCA_963761285.1). Lineage (GTDB taxonomy): Bacteria > Actinomycetota > Actinomycetes > Propionibacteriales > Nocardioidaceae > Nocardioides. The sequence goes on from CAVXGJ010000003.1 coordinate 291,079, forward strand.
AGGTTGAGGTTGTCGTCGAAGGAGACGGCGAACTTCGCGCTGATGACCTCGCGGACCCGCTCGGCATACGTCGAGAGACCGTTGTCCTCGTCGAGGTCGGCCGGGCCGTAGGTGTTGACCCGCCGGACGAACTGGTCCGCCGTGCTCAGCACCGCATCGCGCGTGGTGCGGTCGTCGCTGCCCGCCGCGTCGGTGTCGTCGCCCCCGGTGAAGAGGCTGAGACCTATCACGACCAGGCAGGCCACGATGACCACGGCGAAGACACCGGTGAGAATCGTGAGCGTGGAGGTGGCCCCCCGGGGGGAGTCGTCGATGACTAGTTTGCCGTCATCGGCTGGATGTACAGCCACTTCCATGAGTCCTTTCCGAGGGTCGCCGGCGCAACCGTACCCGGTGAGGACAAGGCAGCATCGGGCTTGCCCCACGTCAGGGAACCGGTCTCGGGGTCGTAGGAGGCGACGACCTCCTCACCGCCGAACTCGGTCGCCGCGCGGGGCAGGTTCTGAGCGCCGCGGGGGTTGCTGACCGTCGGCGGCTCGTTGCACTGGGCGTCCTCGTCCATCGGGATGTTGGCGCCCGCGGACGGGGGGCGACGCTCGTCGGGATCATAGCCCTGCAGGCACGCCGCGGCGTCGGTGATGATCATGCCGAAGTGCGCGTCGTAGAGCCCGGTCTCCTTGGTCTTCGACACGACGGTGAAGCCGCCCTCGACGACGTAGGGGTAGATGACGAGCACCTGCTCGACACCCGGGAGGTTCTTGACGACGATCTCGCCGGTGGTGACGAGGCTGTTGAGCAGGGTGCCGAGCTCGACGCGGTTCTCCTCGATGAAGCCGCGCAGCTGGTTGGCGGCGAAGGACCCGTCGTCGATCACCTTGCGCAGGTCGGGATCGGCGCCGACCAGCGTCCCGCTGAAGAGGGAGAGCTGCTCGGCGAAGGTCCGGAACGAGCTCTCGGAGGCGAGCTGTCCGTCCAGGACGATGTTGCTGTCGCGGATCAGCTGCTGGGTGATGTCGAAGTTGCGGTCGGCCTCCTGGATGAAGGAGCTACCCGCGTCGAGGATGACCTGCAGGTCCTCGCCGGTGCCGGTGAAGGCCGCACCGAACTCGTCGACCGTGATGCGCAGCGCCTGCTTGTCGACCGACTCGGCGGTGTTGGAGAGGTTGGTCAGCAGCTGGTCGGTCTGGATCGGGATCGCGGTCATCTCACGAGCGATCTCGGAGTTGTCCTCGAGGAAGGGACCCGAGTCGCTCCTCGGCTGGAGCTCGACGTACTGCTCACCGACCGCGGAGCGGTTACCGACCAGCGCCAGGCTGTCGGCGGGGATCTCGTCCCACTTGTTCTGGATGTCGAGGTAGACGTCCACGCCGTCCTCGGTGAGCACCATCTTCCCGACGGTGCCGATGCCGACGCCGCGGTAGGTCACCTCACCGCCCGCGAAGATCCCGCCGGAGTCGGCGAAGTGGGCCTGCACGGTGAACGCGTCGTCGCGGACGAGACGGTCCAGCCGGGCATAGCGAGCGCCGACGAAGGAGACGCCGACCAGGGTGATGATGACGAAGGCAAGGAGCTGGAGGCGTACGCGGCGAGTGATCATCGGAGCACCATCCCGGGGGTCAGCAGGCTGGTCAGGCCCGGGTCGAACATCTCCATGAGCTCTCCGTACGTCGGTCCGTCACCGTCGACCCGGGTGGGGGCCGAGGCGGTGCCGGTCGTGGCCGGCCGGTTGAGCAGGCCACCGAGTCCACCGAGACCACCGAGACCGCCAGGCAGATCAGGCAGGTCAGGGAGGTCCGGGAGCCCGCCGCCCCCGCCGCCGCCACCGGTGCCGGCGTTGCCGCAGAGGCCCGGCAGCGAGACCGGAAGGCTGCTGCACACGGCGTCGATGACGCCCTGGGGCAACCCCTGACAGGCCGCGGCTGTCTTCTCGTTCAGGCACTTGGCGATGGCGTCCGAGGCGCTCTGGCACAGGTTGGGCAGGTCGAGGATCTCGTTGATCGGGATGTCGTCCGGGATCTCCGAGAGCGGGAAGCACGGGACGCCCGGGACCGCGAGGTCGGCGAGATCGATCTCGAGGCGCACCGACAGGTTGGTGTAGTCACCCATCTGCAGGTTGCGCGCCACCTGGGGGTCCCGGCCGACGACCTCGTCGACGAAGGGGTAGGTCAGGAAGACACTGAAGGAGTCGACCAGGGAGTCACCGGCGTCGGCGAGCTGGGTCAGTAGCGGCTGGAGCTGGCGGAAGGACTCGATCGTGACGTCCTTGGAGCGGTTGATGACGCGCACGCCGACGCCACTGAGGCGATCGAGCGCCTGGAGCATCGTGACGAGGTCGCCACGCTGGGCATCCAGAGACTTCAACGAGGAGGGCAGCTCCTCGAGCGCCTGGTCGATGCTGCCCTGCTGGGCGCGCACGCCGATGGCGAGCTTGTTGATCGACTCGATGGCGCTGACGATGCTGCCCTTGTTGGCGGCGAGCTGGCTCATGAAGATGTCGACCTGGCGCAGCAGGGACCGGGCGGACTCCTCCCGGCCTTCCAGGGCCAGGTTGAGCTCCCGGGCGATGGTGCGCAGCTGGGGCAGTCCCCCGCCGTTGAGGAGCAGGCTGAGCGCACCCAGCACCTCCTCGACGTCCGGGTTGGCGCCGGTGCGCTCGAGCGGGATGGAGGCGTCGTCGGCCAGCGTGCCGACCGGCTCCTCGGCCGTCGGAGCGGCGAGCGAGACGAACTTCTCGCCGAGCAGGCTGGTCTGACGGATCGTGGCGATGGCGTTGGCCGGCAGGTTGGTGTCGTTGCGAAGCTCCAGGGTCACGACGGCGTTCTGGCCGTCGAGCTCGACGTCGCTCACCTGACCGACAGAGATGTCGTTGACCTTCACCGACGACTGCGGGACGAGGTCGAGCACGTCAGCGAACTCGACGGTGACGCTGATCGGCTCGTCGCCCAGGTCGGCGCCGCCGGGCAGCGGGAGCGAGTAGACGTCGAAGTCGCAGGCGGTGAGGGCAAGCGTGCCGGCGAGGACGGCGGCGGCGAGGCGGAAGCGGCGCAGGAAGTTGATGCTCATCGTGCTGCCACCTCCACGAGGCCGCCGAGCGTGGGATCGAACTTGTCGCCGATCGAGGACCCCGTCCCCGGCCCGAACGTCCCGGCGCGCGGGAGAGGCAGGGTCTGGATGAGGTCGCACGTGGATCCGTCCGGGTCGTTGGCGCTCACGAAGGCGCAGAGCAGAGCCTTCGGGTCGTTGAGGAGCTCGTTCTCCAGCTGCCCGACGTTGGCGTTGGTGTCGAGCGTGCCGGCGTCGGGGTTGTAGGTGAGCGCGAGGTTGTTGAGCGCCAGCGGGGCGGTGGCAAGGACCTCGTCGAAGTTGTCGCGCTGACGCACGAAGACCTTCAGGACCCGGTTGAGTCCGCGGATGTTCTTGCCCAGCGCGGTCCGGTTCTCCTGCACGAAGCTCCCGACCTCGTCGAGCGCCACCGCGAGGTTCTTCAAGGCACCGGCAAGCTCCTGGCGCTCCTCGGCGAGGACCGTCGAGACCTGGCCGAGCGAGACGTTGAAGTCACGAACCACCGAGTCGTTCTCGGCCAGGGTGCTGATGAAGCCCGACAGCTCACGCGCTGAGTCGAAGAGCTCGTCCTTGTTGTTGTCGAGGGTCGCGCTGAGGCGGCTGAAGTTCTTGATCGTGGCGTTGAACGACTCCCCCTGACCATCGAAGTTGTCGGCCGTCACCTCGAGCAGGTCGCTCAGGGCGCCCTTGGAGTTGGCCCCCTCGGGACCGAGGGCGACGGTGAGTCGGTCGAGCCCGCTGTAGATCTCGTCGAGCTCGAGCGGGACCTCGTTGCGGTCCTCCTCGATCAGGGCGTTGTCGGGAAGGACCTCGCCACCGGTGTAGACGGGTGCGAGCTGGATGTAGCGGTCGCCGACGATCGCCGGCGAGATCACCAGGGCGCTGGCCTGAGCCGGCACCTCGACGTCGGGGTCGTAGGACATGACGACCTTGACGCGAGTCCCCTCGGGGACCACGGAGTCGACGGTACCGATCGGCACACCGAGCACCCGCACGTCGCTGCCCTCGTAGAGGGAGACCGTCCGCGGGAAGTAGGCGGTGACCAGCTTCTGGTCGTCGCGACCGCCGACGACGGCGATGACGGCGACGATGGCGAAGATCCCGATCACCAGCGGGACTGCGAAGCGCTGCACGATGCTCATCAGTCCCTCGTTCCCGTGAGAACGCCGGCTCCGACGTTGGGCACCGGGGGCAGGTTCTGGATGTAGGTGTCGAACCACGGGCCGTTGCCGAGGGTGTTGGCGAAGACGCGGTAGAACGGCGCCATCAGTCGCAGGCTCGCATCGAGGTTGTCCTCGTTCTTGTTGATGACGACCAGGACCCGGTCAAGCTGGTCGAGCGCGGGCTTGAGGTCGTCGCGGCTCTGACGAACGAGCTTGGTGAGCTCGCTGGACAGCTGCTGGGTGGCGACGAGGACGTCGTGGATCTCGTCACGACGTTGGACGAGGGCCTGGAACAGGACGTCGGAGTCACGCATCAGCGTGATGATGTCGTCGTCGCGGGCATCGAGCACCGTGGACAGACGCTTGAGGTTGACCAGCAGGGAGTTGATCTCCGCGTCACGGTCGGCGAGGTTGCCGGACAGGGCCGAGACCCCGGCCAGCGCGTTGCGGAACTCGTCGGGGGTGTTGCGCGACAGGTCGGCCAGCACGCCCAGTGACTCGGTGAGCTGCTCGGTGTCGACCTCGTTGGAGGTGTTGGCCAAGCCCTCGAAGGCCTGGGTGACGTCGAAGGGGGACGTCGTCCGCTCGGTCGGGATGACCGACTCGGCCTCCAGCTGTCCACCCCCGGCCGGCACGAGGGAGAGGAACTTCGAACCCAGGAGCGTCTTGACCTTGATCGCGGCCCCGGTCTCCTCCCCGAAGGGGGCATCAGTCTTGACGGTGAACTCCACCAGGACCTTGCCCTTGTCGAGGCTGACCTTGTCGACCGCACCGACTCGGACCCCGGCGATCAGCACGGCGTCATCGGCCTTGAGACCACCGGCCTCGTCGAACGCGGCGTAGTAGGTGTCTCCGCCCCCGATCAAGGGGAGGTCCTGGGCCCGGAAGGCGGCCAACAGCAGGAGCGCGAGCACGGTGATGCTCGCTGCGCCGATGATGACGGGGTTGCGTTCGCGGAACGGCTTCATCCGAGATCACACCTTGCTGCGTCGGTGTTGAAGTTGACGGGGACGGTGACTCCGGGGAGCTTGACGCGGCCCTTGAAGTCGCACAGGTAGAAGTTGAACCATGAGCCGTAGATCGCGGTCCGGCCGACCTTCTGGAGCTTGATCGGGAGCACCTGGAGCGCTCGGTCGATCTCGCCCTTGCCCTTGTCGAGCGTCTTGGTGAGGCGGCGCAGCTGCTTGATGTCCTCGACGAACGGCGCGCGCAGGTCGGTGACCAGATCGGCGGTCTTGACCGACAGGTCACTGATCCCCTGCAGGGAATCCAGGATCGCCTCCCGGTCATCCTTGAGGCCGCGCACGAGGTCGCGGAAGCTGATGATCAGGTCACTCAGCTGGTCATCGCGGTCGGCCAGCCGGTCCAGGACGAAGTCGAGGTTCTCGAGCAGCTGCCCGATCACCTCGTCGCGGTTGGCGAGGGTCTGGGTGACCGAGGCGGTGCTGGCCAGCAGGCTCTCGAGGGTTCCGCCCTGCCCCTGGAAGACCTGGATGATCTCGAAGGACAGCTTGTTGAGGTCGTCGGGGCTGAGCGCTTCGAAGAGCGGCTTGAACCCGTTGAAGAGCAGCGTCAGGTCGAGCGCCGGGGTCGTCTGCTCGAGCGGGATCTGCGCACCGGGATCGAGCACCGTGGTGTCGCCGATGTCCTGCGACAGGGCGATGTAGCGCTGGCCGACCAGGTTACGGAAGCGGACCGTCGCGTTGGTCGACTCCGTCAGACTCGTGCCGTTCTGCACCGAGAAGGTCACCGAGGCCACAGTGGGGGCCATCCCCTCGGGCGCCGAGTAGCTCGACGACGAGCCAGGCGTGCGCTCCGTCGTCTCGAGGTCGTCGGGGTAGTCAGGGTCCTGCGGGTCCAGCACGTCGATGCTGCTGACGGTGCCGACCTTCACGCCGGCGATCCGCACGTCGTCACCCTTGTTCATGCCGGTGACGTCGGCGAACACCGCCTTGTAGTCCTTGCTGCCGGCGAAGGACAGGTTGCCGATCGTGACCACGAGCACGCCGGTCGCCATCGTGGTGACCACGATGAAGATGAGCAGCTTGGTGAGGTCGACGCTGGTCTTCTTGTCGAGGAGCTTCATCGGAGGCTCACCGACGCTCCCCGGGCCATCGGTCCCACGAGGAGCGGACCGAGGTCACCCACCTCGTCGGCACTGATGCCCATGCTCGGCGCGATCAGGCGCTTGTAGAGGTCGGACTCGGCCGCGCCCCCCATGAAGCCCCGTCCGTCACGGAAGGCGTACGACGTCGCCACCCGGCTGGTGCCCTTGCCGGTCGGCTCGTCGACACCGTCGTCGAAGTCGGGCTGGCGCTTCAAGGGGTTCTCCTGGCTCCAGGGCGGGCTGGGGAGGTTGAGGCAGTCGGGTCCACGGCTCTCGCCGTACCGCGGCACGTCGTTGACGTTGTAGGCGCGCGGCTGACGCGGCAGCGTCTCGAGGACGATGTGCAGGGTGAAGTTGCGGAACGCCTCGGCCTGGTACTCCCCGGCCGTGACGATGCCTTCGGTGAGGCAGGGGATCTCGGTGGAGTAGCGCGAGAGCACCCGCAGCTGCTTGGCACTGACCTCGCCGGCGCGGACGATGCTGTCCTCGTTGTCGGCGAGGAAGGTGCGCAGGCTGTTGCTGAAGCCGGCCACATCGCGGTAGAGGGCGCGCAGCTTCGCGTCGCGGTCCTCGAGGGTCCCCAGTGTGATGACGGAGTCGTCGAGGATGTCGGCGAGCTCGGGCAGCACGTCGGTGTAGATGTCGGCGACCTCGCCGGTCTTGCGGAGGTCCTCGATCAGCTGCGGCACCTCGGGGTTGAACTTCTTGAGGTAGGAGTCGTAGGTCTCCAGCGTCTCGCCGAGCTGCTCACCACGGCCCTCGAGGGCGGCGGCGACGGCGTTGAGCGTCATGGCGATCTTCGCCGGCTGCACGGCTCGCAGCAGAGGCAGCAGGTCGGAGAGCACCCGCTCGACCTCGGTGCTGACCTCGGTCCGCTCGATCGTGTCGCCGTCCTCGATGTGCGGGTCGGAGTCCTGGTTCCAGTCGGCCGGCGGGATCAGGGTCACGAACTTCTCGCCGAACAGCGTCTTGGGCAGGATCGACCCGCTCACGTCGCGCGGGATCATGTCGGTCTTGTCCTGGTAGAGCCCGAGCGTGACCAGGGCACCGCCTGCGGAGTCGGCCTCGTAGTCGAGGACCTCCCCCACCAGGACGCCGCGGATCTTGATGTCGGCGCGCATGGGGAGCTGGAGCCCGATGTTGGAGGTCTTCAGCGTCACCTCGTCGTAGTCGACGTAGGCCTTGGTGAAGATCGCGTAGGTCGCGTAGACCGAGAACAGCAGCAGGGCGAGGAACGCCACGCCGAGGACCTTGTGCATGGACAGGATGCGATTCAACATGTCAGCCCGCCAATCTCACGGTCGTGGTGGTGCCCCAGATGGCCATGGACAGGAACAGGTCGATCACGTTGATGGCCACGATGCTGGTCCGCACCGCGCGGCCCACGGCCACGCCGACTCCGGCCGGTCCGCCGCTGGCGTTGAAGCCGTAGTAGCAGTGGATCAGGATGACCACCACGGCGAAGACCAGCACCTTGCCGAACGACCAGAGCACGTCGCCAGGTGGTAGGAACTGATTGAAGTAGTGATCGTAGGTCCCAGCACTCTGGCCGTAGTACTGGGTGACCACGAGCCTGCTGGCGAAGTAGGACGACAACAACCCGACGACGTACAACGGGATGATGGCGATGAGCCCGCCGACCACCCGGGTGGCGACGAGGAACGGCATCGATGGGATGGCCATGACCTCGAGGGCGTCGATCTCCTCGGAGATGCGCATGGCGCCGAGCTGAGCGGTGAAGCCGCAGCCGACCGTTGCTGCCAGTGCGATGCCGGCGACCAGCGGGGCGATCTCACGGGTGTTGAAGTAGGCAGAGACGAACCCGGAGAAGGCTGCGGTGCCGAGCTGGTTGAGCGCGGCGTAGCCGGAGAGCCCGACCTGCGCACCGGTGAAGAAGGTGAGCCCGAGGATGACGCCGACGGTGCCGCCGATGACGGCGAGCGACCCCGAGCCGAGGGTGACCTCGGCCAGGATCCTGGCGATCTCCTTGGGGTAGCGCTTCACCGAGCGCGGGATCGCCCGCAACACGTTGATGTAGAAGTGGAGCTGCTCCCCCAGACCGTCCAGGGACTTCAGCGGCACCTGGTAGACGTCCTTGACGTTTGCCATGGCCCTAGCCCCCCTTCGGTGGGATGAGTTGGAGGTAGATGGTGCTGATCACGAAGTTCACGACGAACAGCAGCAGGAAGGTGATGACCACCGACTCGTTGACCGCGTCACCCACGCCCTTGGGACCGCCACCGGCGTTGATGCCCTTGTAGCTCGCCACGATCGCGGCGATGAGACCGAAGATCACTGCCTTGACGAGACCGACGTACAGGTCGGGCAGCTGGGCGAGGGCGGTGAAGCTGGCCAGGTAGGCGCCGGGGGTGCCGTCCTGGAGGATCACGTTGAAGACGTAGCCTCCCGCGACCCCGACGACGGTCACCAGACCGTTGAGGAAGAACGCGACCAGCATGGCGGCGAGCACCCGGGGCACGACGAGCCGCTGGATCGGGTCGATGCCGAGCACCATCATCGCGTCGAGCTCTTCGCGAATCTTGCGAGAGCCGAGGTCGGCGGCGATGGCCGAACCACCGGCTCCGGCGATCAGGAGCGCCGTGGCGATCGGTCCGGCCTGCTGGACCACCGCGAGGACCGAGGCCGAGCCGGTGAAGGACTGGGCACCGAACTGCTTGATGAGGCCGCCGACCTGCAGCGCGATGACGGCGCCGAAGGGGATCGCGACCAGAGCGGTCGGGATGATGGTCACCGACGCGATGAACCAGGCCTGTTGGATGAACTCCCGCAGCTGGAACGGCCTCCGGAAGAGCGCGCGGAGCACATCGAGAGCGAAGGCGAAGAGCGAGCCCGCGGTCCCGATGGGCTTGAGCACCCGGGAGTCAGTGATGAATGACACGTGTGGCGGCCCTAGATCTTCGTCGTCATGTTGACGTTGGCCTCGAACGACCCGGGCGGCGGCGTGACGCCGTTGTCTCGGCACCAGCCGCCCGGCTCGCGCTGGCTACGTCGCGGGATTCCGCTGGACGGCTCGATCTGCAGCGGGATCGGCGGCAGCGGCGGCAGGTCCTGGTCCTTCTCGGCCTCGAGCTCGTCGGCGTCCTTCTCCTCCGACATCCCGATCGGTCCGACGCGCTGGGCGTTGAGGAACTGGCGCACCACCGGCTCCTCCGAGCTCAGCAGCATCTCGCGCGGCCCGAACATGGCCAGGTGCTTGTGGTAGAGCAGGCCGATGTTGTCCGGCACCGTGCGGGCGGTGTTGATGTCGTGGGTGACGATCAGGAACGTCGCGTCGATCTGGGCGTTCAGGTCGACGATGAGCTGGTTCAAGAACGCCGTACGGACCGGGTCGAGGCCCGAGTCGGGCTCGTCGAAGAGCACGATCTCCGGGTCGAGCACCAGGCCTCGGGCGATGCCGGCGCGCTTGCGCATCCCGCCCGAGATCTCGCCGGGGAGCTTGTCCTCGGTGCCGAGGAGCCCGACGAGGTCCATCTTCTCCAGGACGACCTCACGGATCTGCGACTCGGACTTCTTGGTGTGCTCACGCAACGGGAAGGCGATGTTGTCGTAGAGGTTCATCGAGCCGAACATCGCGCCGTCTTGGAACAGCACCCCGAACAGCTTGCGGATCTCGTAGAGGTCCTTCTCCGAGCACGAGGCGATGTCGGTGCCCTCGATGACGATGGAGCCGGTGTCGGGCTTGAGCAGCCCGATGAGGGTCTTGAGGAACACCGACTTGCCCGTTCCGGACGGGCCCAGCATCACGCAGATCTCACCGGCCGGGATCGTCAAGGACACGTCGGCCCAGATCAGGCTCTTGCCGAAGCTCTTGGTCAGGTTGTCGACCTTGATCTCTACACCCATGTCAGTCCTCTTCTCGACCCTGAACTTCTCGAAACTCGCTCGATCTCTCCGCAACCGTGCGGAGCTTTCGACGTTGAGTGGCCTGAGAAACGACACTCATGGGTAACAACGCCGCCGACTACGCGAGGTTACGCGGCAAAGTGCTGTGCGTCACCCGAACTCCACATCACGATACAGGGCCGTGACCCAGGTCACGCCCAGCCGGCCGTGCCGCACCAAAAGCACGAAGCGGCTGCCCTCCGCACGGGAGGACAGCCACTTCATGGTGGCGCCGCGACTAGGACGAAGTCCTAGCCCTCAGCGCCGATGGATCACTTGAGGGAGACGCTGGCACCGGCGCCCTCGAGCGCCTCCTTGGCCTTGTCGGCCGTGGCCTTGTCGACCTTCTCCAGGACAGCCTTGGGGGCGGCCTCGACCAGCTCCTTGGCCTCCTTCAGGCCGAGCGAGGTGAGGGCGCGCACCTCCTTGATGACGTTGATCTTCTTGTCACCAGCGGCCTCGAGGACGACGTCGAACTCGTCCTGGGCAGCGGCCTCGTCGCCGCCACCGGCGCCACCGGCGGCCGGGGCAGCGGCCACGGCCACGGGAGCAGCGGCGGTGACGCCGAACGTCTCCTCGAACTGCTTCACGAACTCCGAGAGCTCGATCAGGGTCATCTCCTTGAAGGCCTCAAGGAGCTCGTCAGTGCTGAGCTTCGCCATGATGCGAACCTTTCTTTCGTTGGTCACGACGCAGGTGCGCCGTCACCGGGTAACAGGTGGTGGACAGTGCCTGAGGAATCAGGCGTCGGTGGACTCGACAGCAGCCTCGGGAGCCTCGTCGGCGACCTCCGTAGCGGGGGTCTCCTCCGTGGTCTCCTCAGCAGCGGCCGGGGCCTCCTCGGCGTTGTCAGAGGGCGCCGGAGTACCAGCACCACCTGCGAGGATCGAGGGGTCCTCCGTCGCCTTCGCCTGCAGGGCGCCGGCGAGCCGGGCAGCCTGAGCGAGCGGGGCGTTGAGGAGGTAGACGGCCTGGCTGAGCGACGCGAGCATCGCACCGGCCAGCTTGCCCAACAGGACCTCGCGCGACTCGAGATCGGCCAGCTTGGCGATCTCCTTCGCGTCGAGGATGTTGCCGTCCAGGACACCGCCCTTGATGATCAGGGCGGGGTGTGCCTTGGCAAAGTCACGCAGACCCTTGGCCGCCTCCACCACATCGCCGTTGATGAAGGCGATAGCGGTGGGACCGACCAGGAGGTCGTCGAAGCCGGAGATGTCCACCTTGTTGGCGGCGATCTTGGCCAGCGTGTTCTTGACCACGGCGTAGTTGGCGTCAGCACCAAGGGAGCGGCGCAGTTCCTGCAGCTCCTTGACGGTGAGGCCGCGGTAGTCGGTCAGCACTGCGCCGTCGGCGACGTTGAAAAGCTCAACGATCTCCTCGACGGCTGCTTGCCTGTCTGCCCGCGCCATGGGTCTCCTTCCGGACTGGGAGACCGACGCCCGGCAACCGCGGAGAATGACGAACGCCCCGAGCACAGGCTCAGGGCGTGAAGTGGATCTGCGGGCAGATCCTGCTCTGAAATCCTGCGCGGGTCGTCCACATCTCTGCGGCACCTTCGGACGAGCTGCATGCACAGCTCGACAACCGGCGGTCTCTGGTTTCGTGAGGAACTGTACGGCGATCGGCCAACCGCACCAAATCCGGCCGGGCCGGGTGGAGGATGTCGGTCATGGCAACGCACAACGAGGCAGGCCGGAGCGGCGGGTCGGAGTGGTCGCGCTCGCAGAGCATCGACGACGTCCTCGAACGGATGGAGGCGATCAACGCCGCACTGCCCCCCGAGGACGGCGTGGCGACGTTCAACCGGATGTACACCCAGACGACCGTCTTCGTGCGCGCGGCGATCGAGACCAACACCTTCGGAGCCGGTCCGTTCCTCGAGCGCCTCGACGTCCACTTCGCCAACTTGTTCTTCGAGGCCTACCGAGCCGACGTGGCCGGAGAACCCGTGCCCACCGCCTGGGCGCCGCTGTTCGCGGCCCGCACCAAGCCGCGGACCCACCCGATCCAGTTCGCCCTGGCGGGGATGAACGCCCACATCTGCCACGACCTGCCGTCGGCGGTCATCACGACCTGTCGCGAGGCCGGGATCGCTCCGATCGACGACAGCCCCGAGCACATCGACTTCTGCACCACCAACGGCGTGCTCGAGCAGGCCAAGGACGACATCAAGGGGTGGTTCACCAGCGGGATCGTGGCCACGGTCGACAAGGCGGGTGGACGCCTCGACGACGGCCTCGCGATGTTCGCCATCCACACCGCCAGAGCCGCCGCCTGGCAGGTCTCGCAGCTCGAGTGGAGCCTCGCCGACAACCCGCGGCTCGACACTCTCTTCCGTGAGAACCTCGCTCGTGGAGTGGCCATCGGGAGCCGCGGCATCCTGCTCTGAGCCGCAGCACGCTCCCGAACAGGCCCGTTCGAGCAGCCACCTGCACCGGCCTTGCGGATCTTTGGCAGGATCGGGTCCATGACCAGCACCCCGCTCGCCTCCCTGTCCGCCGAGGACCTCTCGTCGTTCCTCGCCGAGAAGCGCGAGGAGTACGCCGCGCTCCAGGCCCGTGGCTTGAAGCTCGACCTCACGCGGGGCAAGCCATCCAGTGCCCAGCTCGACCTCTCCAACGCGCTGCTCGACCTGCCCACGACCACCAAGGACCGCTCCGGGGTGGACCTGCGCAACTACGGCGGCCTCGAGGGCCTCGCCGAGCTGCGCGAGCTCTTCGCCGAGCTCCTGTGGGTCGAGGTCGATCAGGTGGTCTGTGGTGGCAACTCCAGCCTCACGATGATGCATCAGGTCCTGGTCGACCTCGTGCTGCACGGAGGCCCGGGCTCGGAGCGCGCGTGGAAGGACGAGCCGGTCGTCAAGTTCATCTGTCCCGTGCCGGGCTACGACCGCCACTTCTCGATGCTGGCCGACCTCGGCATCGAGATGGTCACCGTGGAGATGCACCAGGACGGCCCCGACATGGAAGCCGTTGCGGCGCTCGTCAAGGACGACCCGTCGGTCAAGGGCATCTGGATCGTGCCCACCTATGCCAATCCTTCAGGCGCCGTGTGTTCCCAGGAGGTGGCCGAAGCGCTGATGGCGATGCCGACGGCCGCCCCCGACTTCCGGGTGTTCTGGGACAACGCCTACGCATTCCACCACCTCACCGAGGACGAGGCGAAGAGCGCCGATGCCCTCAGCCTCGCGGCCGCCGCGGGGCACCCCGACCGGCCGATCATGTTCGCGTCGACGTCCAAGATCACCTTCGCGGGCTCCGGCGTCGCGGTCCTCGCCGCCTCGGCTGCCAACAAGACGTGGTACCTCAAGCACCTGGCCATGGCCTCGATCGGTCCGGACAAGATCAACCACCAGCGCCACATCGAGTTCTTCGGCTCGCCCGACGGCGTGCGCGCGCACATGCGCAAGCACCGCGAGATCATCGCGCCCAAGTTCGACGCCGTCGACGCCGCCCTCGGCGCGGCCCTGGCCGGACTGGGGATCGCTGAGTGGACCAAGCCGACCGGTGGCTACTTCGTCAACCTCGACGTCCTCGACGGCACCGCCTCGCGGGTGGTCGCGCTGGCCAAGGAAGCCGGCATCAGCCTGACTCCGGCCGGCGCCTCCTTCCCGCACGGCAACGACCCCCGCGACCGCAACATCCGGCTCGCGCCGACCTTCCCGGTCCTGGCCGAGGTGGAGACTGCCATGGCCGGAGTCGCGGTCTGCGTAGCACTCGCGGCCGCCGAGAAGTTGGGTGCTCCCGACGGCTCGTGACCCGTGGAGCGGCGCGGCCGAGCGGCCTGACGTCAATCCATCGACAGCGAGTCGATGACCGGGAGCGTGACGGTGAACACCGAACCCTTCGAGGGTTCGGACTCGACCGAGATCGAGCCGCCGTGGTTGCGGACGGTCGCATCGACGATCATCAGCCCCAGGCCGGTCCCCTGGATCCCCCGTGCTCGAGCAGTGGAGGACCGGAAGTACCGGGTGAACAGGTGGGTCTGCTCGTCGATGGGGATCCCGAGGCCATTGTCACTGATGACCATCCGGGCGGTGCCGTCCGCCACACTCATCGCCAAGGACACCCAGCCGCCGTCCTCGGTGAACTTCACGGCGTTGGTCATCAGGTTCACGACCATCGCCTCGAGGTCCTCGGCGTTGCCGAAGACCAGCACCGGGGCTTCGGGAACCTCGAAGGTGACGCTCAGCCGCCGCGCGTCGATGAGGGGGCCGAGCGTGCGATCGGCACCTCGGAGGATCTCGCTGAGGTCCAGCTCGACACGCGGGTGCTGCGAGCCGGAGCCGTCCAGGCTCGAGACCGCGAGCAGATCGTCGGCCAGCGCCCTCAGTCGGGTGCTGGCGCGATCGAGGGAGGCCACGAACGACTCCTGGCTTGCGGAGAGCGTTCCTCCGGCGTGGCCCTGGAGCAGTTCGACGGCGCCCGCGATGGTGGTGATGGGCGTTCGGAGCTCGTGGCTGACCACCGCGACGAAGTCGACCTTCGCCGTGCGGGCTTCGGCGTTGAGGAGATAGGCCGTGGCGACGTCGGCCAAGGTCTGAGCCGTGGCCAGGTCGTGCTCGTCGAGCGGTCCGGGACTCGTGCGGTAGAGGTCGAGGGCGCCCAGACGCCGGTCGTTGCTGCGCAACGGAAAGGTGAACACGGCCGCCAACCCCTCCATCAGAGCGCGCTCGGCGAACCGTGGGAAGCGTTCGTCCTCTCTCAAGTCCGGGACGGAGACCGGGCCGTCGGTGTCGTACGCCGCCAGGCACGGCCCCTCCCCCAGCTCGGTCTGCAGGTGCTCGTAGCGCACCGCCGACTCGTCGGAGCCGGCGACCAGGTAGGGAGCCGTCGTCGGTGAGATCAACGAGACCCCGGCGGCGTCGATCGGGAGGATGTCGACGATGCGCCGGACCAGGTGGTCGAGGATGCCCTCGATGGAGAACTCGGTGACGAGGGTATGAGCGAACTCGCTCAGCACCACCGCCAGACCATCTTCCTCCACCATGAGCGCACACCCCACCCCTCAATGGGAAGCCGCGGGGTCCGGGCGGATTCGTCGTCCTGTCGTACGACCGGTCTGATTCCGTTCAAGACCAGCACTGCTTGCAAACTAGCACCGCGCCGCACCGAAGGTGCGGTCTGCCACCATGGCAAGCCGGTTCGACTGCCGTCGGAGTCCACGCCGTCACCCCCGGGGCGTGCAGGATCTCTACAGGTGCATGACCAGGCGGAAGAGGTTCCACATCGATGATCTCCATTGACAAGCTGACGGACGTGTTGGTCCAGATGGCCGACACGCTGGTCGATGACTACGACTCGGTCGACTTCCTCCACCGCCTCACCGAGCACGCCGCAACGATCAGCGGAGCGGGCGCGGTGGGTCTGATGCTCACCGACCACCGGGGCATGCTCCAGCACTTCGCCTCCTCCAACGACACCGGCCGGGCCCTGGGGCTCCTGCAGCTGCGCGTGGACGAAGGCCCCTGCCTCGACTGCTTCGCCAGCCAAGCGGCGGTGGTCAACGTGGACCTGGCCTCCGCGGACGCCCGGTGGCCGCAGTTCGCGCCGGCTGCTGTCGCGGTGGGCTTCGATTCCGTGCACGCCTTCCCGATGCGGTTGCGCCAGACCTTCATCGGCGCGCTGAACCTCTTCAGCAGCTGCGACGTCGTCCTCACTGCTGAGGACCAGCAAGTCGTCCAGTCGATGGCCGACATCGCCACCATCGCCACCCTCCAAGAACGCAATCTGACCCGCGCCGAGGCGCTGACCGAGCAGCTGCAAGGCGCTTTCAACAGCCGGATCATTGTCGAGCAGGCCAAGGGTGCGCTGGCCCAGCAGGAAGGCATCACTCCCTCCGAGGCGTTCGAGCGCCTCCGAGGCACCGCCCGCTCCTCGCGGCGCAAGCTCGTAGATGTCGCCTCCGAGGTCCTCGACCAGCTCGGGCGGACCTGATCTCCGACGTCGTCGAGAAGCGACGAGAGCACCAACGACAACGACCCGTTGCCCCTCGAGGGGCAACGGGTCGTCGTATGTCGGGGAGGCTCAGCCTTCGGCGGAGTCGTCCTCGCCCGCAACGTTGCGGATCCGGTTGGGGTCGACCTGGACGCCGGGGCCCATGGTCGTGGAGACCGTGACCTTCTTGAGGTAGCGACCCTTGGAGCTGGCCGGCTTGAGACGCAGGACCTCGTCGAGGGCAGCGGCGTAGTTCTCCGCGAGGGCTGCCTCGGTGAAGGACGCCTTGCCGATGATGAAGTGCAGGTTGGCGTGGCGGTCGACGCGGAACTCGATCTTTCCACCCTTGATGTCCGTCACGGCCTTGGCCGGGTCGGGCGTCACGGTGCCGGTCTTCGGGTTCGGCATGAGGCCGCGGGGGCCGAGCACGCGGCCGAGACGGCCGACCTTGCCCATCATGTCGGGAGTCGCGACGACGGCGTCGAAGTCGAGCCAGCCACCGTTGACCTTGTCGACGAGCTCGTCGCCACCGACGAAGTCGGCGCCGGCCTCACGGGCGGCCTCGGCCTTGTCACCGTTGGCGAACACGAGGACGCGAGCGGTCTTGCCGGTGCCGTGGGGCAGGTTGACGGTGCCGCGCACCATCTGGTCGGCCTTGCGGGGGTCGACACCGAGGCGCATGACGACGTCGACGGTCTCGTCGAACTTCTTCTTCGAGGTGGACTTGGCGATCTTGATCGCGGCCAGCGGGGCGTGGAGCTCGTCCTGATCGAACGTCTCGGTCGCCGCGCGGTACGTCTTGCTGCGCTGCATGGGAATTCTTCTTTCTGTTGAACCGAAGATGTGGTCGTTGTGAGCCAGCGCGGCTCTGCCACAGGTGCTGGTGTGGTGCGCTCGCTCGGATGAAGACCCGAGCGGGATCAGTCGGTCGTGACGCCCATCGAGCGGGCGGTGCCCTCCACGATCTTCATCGCGGCGTCGATGTCGTTGGCGTTGAGGTCGGGGAGCTTGGTGGTCGCGATCTCGCGCACCTGGTCCTTCGTCAGCTTGCCGACCTTGTCGGTGTGCGGGACGCCCGAGCCCTTCTGGAGACCGGCGGCCTTCTTGATCAGCTCAGCCGCGGGCGGCGTCTTGGTGATGAAGGTGAACGACCGGTCCTCGAAGATCGTGATCTCGACGGGGATGACGTTGCCGCGCATCGACTCGGTCTGGGCGTTGTAGGCCTTGCAGAAGTCCATGATGTTGACACCGTGCGGTCCGAGGGCGGTACCGACGGGCGGGGCCGGGGTAGCGGCGCCGGCCTGCAGCTGCACCTTGACCAGGGCAGCAATCTTCTTCTTCTTGGGAGGCATTCTCTATCTCTCTTTCGATCTGTGGTCATGACGAGGGCGTACGTCGCCCTCTGCCACTGGGTGTTGCTTGGGCAATTCTGCTGGGTGGTGCTCGTTCTGCGAAATCGCACCCGGTTTCAGGACGCAAGCTCCGTCCGCGTCACACGCGCTGAATCTGGTTGAAGCTGAGCTCGACCGGGGTCTCGCGGCCGAAGATCTCGACGAGCGCCTTGACGCGCTGCGACTCGGCATTGATCTCGGTGATCGTGGCGTGCAGGGTGGCGAACGGGCCGTCGACGACCATCACGGAGTCGGAGATGTCGAAGTCCGCGACCTCGACCTGCTTCTTGCCCGAGACAGAACCACCGGAGGGCGACGGGGCGCCGGCAGCCGCAGCGGCGACCTCGGCAGCAGCCTGGACCTCGGGGGCCAGCATGTTCTCGACCTCGTCCATGCTGAGCGGGACGGGCTGGTGGCTGTTGCCCACGAAGCCGGTCACGGACGGCGTGTGCCGCACGGTCGACCAGGACTCGTCGGTGAGGTCCATCCGGACCAGGACGTAGCCCGGGAGCGACGGCTTCTTGCGGGTGCGGCGCTGACCGTTCTTGATCTCGACGATGTCTTCGATGGGGACCACGATCTCGTGGATGTAGTCCTCCATGTTGAGCGAGACGATCCGGTTCTCCAGGTTCGACTTCACCCGGTTCTCCATGCCCGAGTAGGTGTGGACGACATACCAGTCACCGGGCTTGGCCCACAGCTCGCGGCGGAACGCCTCGAGAGGGTCTTCGTCGACGGCCTCGCCCTCTTCGCCTTCGGCGCCCTCGGCGTCCTCGGCGTCGAGTGCGGCATCGGTCGTCTCGGACACCGCCTCGTCAGCGAGCTCGCCCTCTGCTGCGATGACGTCCTCGACGGGCTCGGCCGACGGGTCCGCCTCGGGGTCGAGAGCGTCGTCGATCGGGTCGTCGTCGGTGTCGGTCGCGACCGGGGAGGTGCCTTCGGCGGCACCCTCGGTGGCCTCGACGACGTCGTCGGCCATCTCGGGAGCCTCGGTCTCGGCGACGGTGGGGTCGGTGGCGGCGGTGTCGTCCAGGGACTCGGTCGACTCGGGGATCTGCTCAGACACGTGATGCTCCATCGATTGCGGGTCGCTGACGCGACGGGGTGCGGCTCGTCCGGCCGGCTTGGGGTCAGCCGGTCGCGAGTGGATCAGATGTCGTCGCCGCCGGCGAAGATGGCGAAAGCGAGCTTGCCGAAGGCCAGGTCGAGGCCCGAGATGATCGCCATCATGACGACCACGAAGAACATGACGACCGCGAAGTAGGTGACCAGCTGCTCCTGCGTCGGCCAGACGACCTTGCGGAGCTCGGCAACTACCTGGCGGTAGAAGGTCGGGATGCTGGTGCGCTTCGGCGCGTCACCGGGTCTGTCGTCCCGGTCACCGCGTACCACGCTGCTGTCCGACACGCTGTCCACCTCTCGCCTTGGGTTGTGTTGCTGGATGTTGCTGGGAAATTCGTGCAGGGCACGAGGGACTTGAACCCCCAACCTTCGGTTTTGGAGACCGATGCTCTACCAGTTGAGCTAGTGCCCTTCGTCGATCACACCACCACGTCGCACCGCTTGCTCGTGACTTGCACGAGGGCACGGCAAAGCATGGGGAAGATCCACCACGGCGGAGTCTACGACCATGTAGAAGCGCAGGTCCAAAACGCCCCCGGTTCCGAGGTGCGTCGAGCGCTGCGCGAGCGCCTGACTCCCCGCCCTACGATGGGTGCGATGAGGGACCTCCACACGCTCCCGAAGGCGCATCTTCACCTGCACTTCACCGGCTCCATGCGCCACTCGACGCTGCTGGAGCTCGCTGAGCGCGACCGGATCGCCCTGCCCGACTCCCTGGTGAGCCAGTGGCCGCCCCAGCTCAGCGCGGCCGACGAGAAGGGCTGGTTCCGCTTCCAGCGGCTCTACGACGTAGCGCGGTCGGTGCTGCGCACGGAGGACGACGTACGTCGCCTGGTGCTGGAGGCCGCCGAGGACGACGTCGCCGACGGGAGCCGTTGGCTGGAGATCCAGGTCGACCCCAGCGGGTACGCCGCCCGGTTCGGCGGCATCACGGCCTTCACCGACCTCGTGCTGGACGCGGTGGCCGACGCCTCGGCCCGCACCGGCCTCGGCATCGGGCTCGTCGTCGCCGCCAACCGCACGCGGCACCCTCTCGATGCGCGCACCCTGGCCCGTCTCGCCGCCCAGTACGCCGACCGTGGGGTGGTGGGCTTCGGGCTCTCCAACGACGAGCGCCGGGGCCGCACGGCCGACTTCGCGGGAGCCTTCGCGATCGCCGAGCGGGCCGGGCTGGCCCTGGTGCCCCACGGTGGTGAGCTGCGCGGCCCGGAGCACGTGCGCGTCTGTCTCGACGAGCTCGGCGCCGACCGGCTCGGCCACGGAGTGCGCAGCGCCGAGGACCCCGACCTGCTGGCCAGGATCGTCGACGCGGGGGTGGCCCTGGAGGTGTGCCCGGTCTCCAACGTCGCGCTCGGCGTCTACTCCGACCTGACCTCGGTGCCGCTGCCCACACTCCTCGAAGCCGGCGCGACGGTGGCCCTGGGCTCGGACGACCCGCTGCTCTTCGGCTCCCGGCTGGCCAGTCAGTACGCCACCATGCGCGCCGCCCACGTCCTCGACGACACGACGCTGGCGGAGCTGGCCCGGATGTCACTGCGGGCGTCGCGGGCCCCCGAGGGCCTGCGCGATCGCGCGCTCGCCGACGTCGACGCCTGGCTCGCCCGACCACCCGCCGGCCCCGAGTGCGCGAGTTGAGCGAGTTGAGCGACGCCGGCCTCCGCTTCACCGCCCCGCTGTGGCTCCACCACGGCGGCGTGTGGTTCCTGGTCAGCGTCCCGGAGGAGGTCAGCGACGACGTCCGGATGTTGGGTGGACCGCCGCGGGGCTTCGGGTCGGTGCGCGTCGAGGTCACCCTCGGCCGGACGACGTGGCGGACCTCGGTGTTCCCCGACGCCCAGTGCTTCGTCCTGCCGGTCAAGAAAGCGGTGCGGGTCGCCGAGCAGGTCGAGGACGGCGATCTGCTCGACATCGTGCTGCGTGTCCTGGCCGACAGCTAGAGCCGGCAGCCGACGAGCACCGGCTCGTTGACCAGCCTGATGCCGTACGCCGCCTCGACGCCGTCCCGCACGGTGCGGGCCAGCCCCAGCAGCTCCTCGGTGGTGGCGCCGCCGCGGTTGGTCACAGCCAGGGTGTGCTTGGTCGACAGCGAGACCCGCGCGCCGGCAAGCGGAGCGACGTAGCCCTTGGCGAACCCGGCGTGGTCGATCAGCCAGGCTGCGCTGGTCTTGACCAGGTCGTCACCGGCCGGCCAGGCCGGGGCCCCGTCAGGCACCTGAGCTGCCGGCACGACCGGGTTGGTGAAGAAGGACCCGGCGCTCCAGGTGTCGTGGTCGGCGGGGTCGAGGACCATGCCCTTGCCTGCGCGCAACCCGAGCACCGCCTCGCGGACCTCGGCGAGGGGTGCCCGCTCCCCCACCTCGACCCCGAGCGTGCGGGCGAGCTCGGCGTAGCCGACCGGGGCAGAGAGCGTGCCCTGACGCAGCTGGAAGGTCACCTCGAGCACGACCCAACGGCCGGGCTCGGCCTTGAAGCGGGAGTGGCGATAGCCGAAGCCGCAGTCGGCGGCGGCGATCGTGCGGATCACGTGAGCCTGTCGGTCCCACGCCCGCACCCGGGCGACCGTCTGGGAGACCTCCTGGCCGTAAGCGCCGACGTTCTGGATGGGGGTCGCCCCGGTGGACCCGGGGATGCCCGAGAGCGCCTCGACGCCGACCCAGCCGCGCTCGACCGCGGCGGCCACGACGTCGTCCCAGCCCTCGCCGGCCGCGACCGTGACCAGCGCTCCACCGCAGCCGGGCCCGTCGTCATCGACGTCGGCGGTGAGGCCACGGGTGGCGATGTGGAGCACGGTGCCCTCGAAGCCTGCGTCGGCCACGACGAGGTTGCTGCCGCCGCCGAGCACGAGCAGTGGCTCTCCCACGGCGTCGGCCTCGCTCACCGCAGCGATCACCTCGGCCTCGGAGGTCGCGGTGACGAAGCGGGCCGCTGGGCCGCCGAGGCGCAGGGTGGTGTGGTCGGCGAGCAGGATGGCCGTGGCGTCGGCCTCAGCCACGGAGCCGGGCCTGCGCGCCGCGCGGACCGAACACCTTCACGCCCTCGCAGACGACCTCGACCGAGATCGTGGTCTGCTCGTCGACGCTGCGCGCCGAGCCGAGCATCGTCACCTCGGCACCCGCCTCCGGGACGACTACCGGCTTGACGAACTTCCCGCCCAGCTCGGCGACGTCGCCGATCGCGACCCCGCACTCAGCGAGGTAGCGCCCCACCAACGCCAAGGTGAACATGCCGTGGGCGATCACCCCGGGGAGGCCGACGCTGCGGGCGACTTGCTCGTCCTGGTGGATCGGGTTGTGGTCGCCACTGGCCGCGGCGTAAGCGACGAGGTCGGCGCGGGTGATCCGATAGGTGCGGAGCGTCAGGTCGAGGTCCATCACGCCTCCTCGGAGCCGGCGCCGCGGTGGACAAGAGTGGCAGTGCCGGTGCAGACCAGCGCACCAGTGGCGTCGGTGACGGTGCTGGTCGTGCCCACGATGTCGTTGCCGCCGATCTGTCGCAGCGTGGCGACCGTCAAGGCGACCTGGAGCCGGTCGCCGGCCTCGAGCGGTCGCTCGTAGGTGAACTTCTGCTCGCCGTGGACGATGCGCGAGAGGTCGATCTGCTCGGCCTCGAGGAAGCCCATCATCGCGGCGAAGGCGGGCACGATCGGGAACGTCAGCGGCGCAGGTCCACCTTCATAGGGTTGGCCGAGGCTGGCTGCGAAGGCGGCCAGCGCCTCGGGGGTGACCTCGTAGGGAGGCGTAGGCGGATAGGTCCGGCCGATGATGGAGGCGTCCACCCGATGAACCTAACGCAGACGCGAGCGCTCCCCAACGCAGAAGAGCCCGCCCCCACCAGGGGACGGGCTCGTCAGGGCGTCGGCGAGGCCGACGCGAGAGATCAGCGGGTCTCGCGGTGCGCCTTGTGGGTGCGGCAGCGCGGGCAGAACTTCGCCAGCTCCATGCGGTCGGGGTTGTTGCGACGGTTCTTCTTGGTGATGTAGTTCCGCTCCTTGCAGTCCACGCACGCGAGCGTGATCTTGGGGCGAACATCGGAGCTCTTGCTGGCCACGGGAAGTCCTTTGAGTTGCTGCGGATGACTGGTCCTGACGATCAGACAGGGCCGGGTGCTTGAGATTGTACGTCGGTGCGGTAGCGGGAGCGGGACTCGAACCCGCGACACCACGATTATGAGTCGTGTGCTCTAACCACCTGAGCTACCCCGCCAGGATGTGGTGGTGACTCCGGTTGGATCACACCCAGAGCCCCTTTACGGAATCGAACCGTAGACCTTCTCCTTACCATGGAGACGCTCTGCCGACTGAGCTAAAGGGGCAACGCGGAGGAACGATACACAGGGGGAACGGGAATGGTGAAATCGGTCCGAACAGGCCCGTTCCACGGGCTGTCCGAGGCGCTCCACGAGCGTCCCACCGACGGGCAGACGGCGGTCGATCCGACCCCTGCCACGGCCGCCGGAGGCCGAGCAGCGAGCGGCCAGATGCCCACCGGAGGCTGAGCAGCGAGCGCCAGCGAGCGTCGACGAAGCCCCCGCCGGCCGACCGCCCACGTCATCCACAGGCGATGGGAACACACTGTCGAATGTCGGTGGTCGCCTCTAGAATCAGGACATGGAAGCAAGCCCACCACCCCGACCGCGATCACCGCGGTCCGCGACGCAAGAAGCGCGCGCGACAGCCGCAGAAGTCGCCCTCCTCCAAGCCGTCGTCACGTGGGCCGTGCGAGTTCCGCGTCGACAACTCACTCGTCGACGAACTCACCTTCGGCGTCGACGGGATCCTCCTCGGCGGTGTGGGCTGCCCGTTGGTCTCGTGAGTTCGACGTCTACGACCTCGCAGTCGGCCTCGGGATGTCCACCGACGCCGGGTGCACCTACGTCGGCAAGGTCCTCGAGCTGCGCTACCGCCTCCCCAAGACCTGGGAGAGGGTGCTGGCGCTTGGAGGTGCCGGTGTGGAAAGCGTTCAAGCGTGTGCGAATCAACCATGAACCTCAGCTACGAAGCCGCCCGCTACATCGACCAGATGCTCGCCCCCGTCCTGCACTCCTGCACCTTCGCCCAGATCGAGCGCACCGTCGCCCAGGCTGTCGACCTCTACGACCCCGACGAAGCCGAACGCCGCGCGCGCGAAGGCTGCTGATGACCGGTCCTTCGACATCCACCTCGGCACCCGCGGCCCGACCACCGACGGCACCATCGCCATCTCCGGCTCCGTCTCACTCGAAGACGCCCTCGACCTCGAGCAGGCCGTCAAAGACGGTGCCAAGACCCTCTCCGACCTCGGCTGCGACGAGTCCCTCGACGTCCGCCGCTCGATGGCCGTCGGAGAGATGGCCCGCAACCAACTCGCCCTCAACCTCGAAACCGAAGACGCGACGAAGACGCAGACGCTCAGAGCACGACATCGGGTGGCAGCACTGGTGGTGGACGTGGGGTGAACCTGTACGCCCACCTCGACCCCGACACCCTCCACGCCACCGTCGACAACGTCGGCGCGCCTGACGTGCTGATCGACCAGATCAAGGCCTGGTGCCAGACCGTGGGGAACACGGTCATCATCCGGCCCGTGATCGACCTCAACACCCAAATCTCCACCAACGCCTACACGCCCACCGAGAAGCTCGTCGAACAAGTCCGACTCCGCGACCAGGTCTGCGTCTTCCCCCACTGCCCCCGACGCGCGCAGATGGTGCGACCTCGACCACCGGACCCCCTACAACAAGAACCAACCCCACCGCCGGCGGCCCGACCTCGACCCAGAACCTGGCGTTGCTGTGCAGCAAGACACCACCGCGCCAAGACCTTCTCCCCCTGGACCTATCAGTCCCCCGAACCCGGGGTCTACGACTGGACCAGCCCCTCGGGACTCCGCTACCGCGTCACCCGCGGACGCCGCCACGGACGCCTCCCCATCACCACCCCCCTCGAAGAACCCTGAACACCCAGCCCCGACACCCCGCCCACCCAGGCGGGGCCATCGGCACGTCCGAGCACGACCACCGGAGGCTGAGCAGCGAGCGCCAGCGAGCGTCGACGAAGCCCCGCAAGGTGCCCACCCGCGCCGGGGACGGTCCGCGTCCGGCCGACAGGGGCTTCGTCGACGGGCTCGCCCAGGGGCTCGCCCTGCTCAGCCTCCGGTACGCCGCGCCGGAGGCTGAGCAGCGAGCCCCAGCGAGCGTCGACGAAGCCCCGCAACGTGCCCACCCGCGTCGGGGACGGTCGGCGTCCGGCCGACAGGGGCTTCGTCGACGGGCTCGCCCAGGGGCTCGCCCTGCTCAGCCTCCGGTACGCCGCGCCGGAGGCTGAGCAGCGAGCGCCAGCGAGCGTCGACGAAGCCCCGCGACGTACCCACCCGCCGTCGGGAACCGGCGGACGTACGGCTGACAGGGGCTTCGTCGACGGGCTCGCCCAGGGGCTCGCCCTGCTCAGCCTCCGGGGAGCGCCAGCGAGCATCGACCAGGGGCTCGCCCTGCTCAGCCTCCGCGGCGGCGGGTTCAGCTGCCGGCGGGTCCGAGACGGGCGAAGGGCCGTGCCTCCTCGAGCTCGTAGGCCAGCTCCAGCAGGGTCGCTTCTCGCCCGGCGCCCGCGCCGAACATCATCCCCTGGGGCAACCCGGCCGCGGTCAGGCACAGCGGCAGCGAGATGGCCGGATCACCGGCGACGTTCTGGAGGGGGGTGAAGGCGACCCACTCCTGGAGCCTGCCGATGATCGTCTCGAAGTCCTGGGTCGGGTCGAGGTGGCCGACCAGAGGCGTCCGGTCGGCGAGCACCGGAGAGAGCGTCACGTCGTAGCCCTCGTAGAACGTCGCCGACAGGCGCGGGACCTGCCGCAGGCGTCGGATCGTCCCGGGCAGGCGGTGAAGGTTGCGGGCGGCGTGCTTGGCCAGCCCCAAGGTGAGGTTGTCCAACCGATCGCGGTCCCAGGACTTCCCGTGCTTGCGGCGTCCGGTGCTGACCGTCGCCAGGGCCAGTGTCGCCCAGTAGAGCAGGAAGTCCTCCCGGAAGTTGTCGGGCGCCGGCGGCTCCACCTCCTCTACTCGGTGCCCCATCTCCTCGAGCAGGGACACCACGCCCAGGGTGAGGTCCACGACCTCGGGAGACGCTCCGACGCCGACCCCATCGGTGTTGAAGCCGATCCGCAGTCGTTTGCGGCCGGGGCGGGTGATGTCACCCACCGGCGGGAGTACGAGGTTGCGATAGATCAGCTCCGCCTCCCGCACGAAGGCGGCGGTGTCACGCACCGATCGGGTCACCACGCCGTCGGCGACGATCCGCACCGGCATGTCCCGCATCAGCTTGTCCTGAGCGATCCGGTCGCGGGTCGGCTTGAGCCCCACCAGTCCGTTGACGGCAGCCGGGATCCGGATCGACCCGCCACCGTCGTTGGCGTGCGCGATCGGCACCGCACCGGAAGCCACCAGCGCTGCCGAGCCCGCAGAGGAAGCACCCGCGACGTGCTCGGTCGACCACGGTGAGCGAACCGCCCCCAGCCGGGGATGCTCGGCGCTCGCCGAGAAGCCGTACTCCGACAACCTGCTCTTGCCCAGCGGGATCAGGCCGGTGGCGAGGTACATCCGCGCGAAGTCGCCATCGGCCTTCTCCGGCCGCGGCTCCCAGGCGTCGGCGCCGGCCTGGGTGGGCATCCCGGCGACGTCGACGTTGTCCTTGATCACCGTCGGGATGCCGGCGAAGTACCCCGGGCGGGGAGCGGCCGCCTCCGCGCGAGCCCGGTCGAAGGCTCGGTAGGCCATCGCATTGAGCTCGGGGTCGACTTTCTCGACGCGGGCGATGGAGGCCTCGACCACCTCGGCCACCGAGACCCTCCCGTCGTGGAGGGCCTCCACCAGCCCTACGGCGTCGAGATCGCCCAGGGCGTCGTCGGTCACGGAGCTCGCCTGGCGCAGGTCTGTCATGGCCGCGAACCTACAGGTCGAGCGGGCCGCGACTACGGGAACAGCAGCAGTGCGAGAACCGGCATGGCAGCACTCGTGGCCAGCGCGGTCAGTCCCATCGCGAGACCGGAGAACGCCCCCTGGGTCTCGTCGTCGTGGAGCAGCCGACCGGTGCCGATGCCGTGCGAGACCGACCCGAGGGCCACCCCGCGCACCCGCGGGTCGCGCACGCGCAACAACGTCAGGACCCCCGGACCGATCACCGCGCCGAGCACTCCCGCCAGGATGGCGAGCACGGCGGTGAGGGGGGCGATCGCGCCCAGGCTGTCCGACAGAGCGATGGCCACCGGAGTGGTGACCGCCTTCGGCGCGACCGTCCGCGCGAGCAGGTCGTCTCCTCCCGCTGCCCTGACCAGCAGCACGGCGGTCGTGACGGAGACGAGGGCGCCGATGCCGATGCCGACGAGCATCGGCACCACGAAGCCCCGCATCCGTCCCGCCTGACGATGCAGCGGGATCGCAAGGGCCACGGTGGCAGGCCCCAGCCAGAAGGCGATCAGCTCGGTGTCGGCGCGATAGTCGGCGTACTCGACATCGAGCGCGAGAACCGCTGCACCGACCAGCACGATCGCCACCAGCACCGGTTGCGCGAGCGGGTGCCCGCCGGTGCGGGCCCGGAGCAGGCAGCCGAGGTGGTAGGCCCCCAGCGTCAGGGTGAGCATCAGGAGGGGGGACTCGCGCAACCAGTCGAGGGTCGCAGTCACGTCACTCATGCCTCCCCCTCCGCTTTCAGGCTGCGCCGCAGGAGCAGGCTGACGGTCCAGCCGACGGCGGCGAGCCCTGCCAGCCACGACCCGATGAGAGCCAGCCCGAGAGGGAGGGCGTCGGAGCGCAGCGTCGCGCCGAACGCGATGATGCCGACGCCGGCCGGCACGAAGAGCAGCTGCAGGTGGGTGAGCAACGCGTCACCGGTGCGGACGACGGCGGCGTCGTCCGGCGTACGACGCCAGGTCAGCACGCCCCAGAGCAGCACGAGTCCGACGACGGGACCCGGGACGGGCACGTCGAGCACCCGGACCAGAACCTCCCCCACGAGCTGGCAGCCCAGGAGCCACAGCAGGCCGATGATCACGCAGCCATCATGGTGCACGCCATCACGAGCGACGTGCGTGGCAACCCACGAGGTGGGGATCGAAGAGGCCGATCGCCTCCATCAGCGCATACATCGTGGTGGGGCCCACGAAGACGAAGCCGCGACGCTTGAGCTCCTTCGACAGCGCCACGGACTCGGGCGAGGTGGTCGCCATCGTCTCGGTGTCGTGAGGGCTGGGCTGCACGTCCGGGGCGAACGAGAGCACCAGTGCCTCGAGCCCCTCCTGCTCCCTCAGCGACACGGTGGCCCGAGCGTTGGTGATCGCGGCGGCCACCTTGAGCCGGTTGCGCACGATCCGGGCATCGGCGAGCAGCCTGTCCCGGTCGCTCTCGTCGTACGCCGCGACGACGTCGGCCTCGAATCCGCTGAAGACCTCGCGGAAAGCCTCTCGCTTGTTGAGGATCGTCGCCCACGACAGCCCCGACTGGAACGCCTCCAGGGTCAGCCGTTCGAGATAGGCGGACTCGCCGTGGACGCGGTGGCCCCACTCGGTGTCGTGGTAGTCGCGCATCGGTCCGACCGTCACCCCGGCCCAGGGGCAGCGGGCTACGCCGTCGTCACCGATCAGCGGTCCCACGGTGGGCTCCCGGGGTCGCTCACTCGCTCGGAGTATGGCGCGGCAGGGTCAGCAGCACCGTGAAGGTGCTGCCGCGACCGGGCATGCTCGCCACCTCGATGGCGCCGCCCATCAGGGCGACCAACTTGCGCGAGATCGCCAACCCGAGCCCGGTGCCGCCGTACTGGCGGGTGATCGAGGCGTCGGCCTGTCGGAAGGACTCGAAGACCAGACGTTGCTGCTCGCCGGTCAGGCCCATGCCGGTGTCGACGACGTCGAAGCGCACGCCGACGAAGCCCGGCGGGGCCTCGCAGGGCAGCGCCTGCAGCACCACACTGCCCTCGGCGGTGAACTTGGCGGCGTTGCCCACCAGGTTGGTCAGGACCTGGTGGATCCGACCGGCATCGCCCACGACCTCTCCCGTGAGCTCCTCGTGACAGTGCGAGGAGAACTCCAGCCCCTTCTCCTGCACGACCGCGCGCATCATCGTGTCGGTCCAGGCGATCAGGTCGTTGATCCGGAAGGCGTCGAGCACCAGGTCGGTCTTGCCCGCCTCGATCCGGGAGAAGTCGAGGATCTCGTCGACGAGCCCCAGGAGACGCTGCCCTGAGCGATCCATGATCGCCCACAGCTTGGCCTGCTCGGAGTTCAACGACATGTCGTCCAGCAGCTCCAGCGCTGCCAGGACACTGGTCAGCGGCGTCCGGATCTCGTGGCTCATGGTGGCGAGGAAGAGCGACTTGGCGAGGTTGGCGGCCTCGGCAGCGTGCAACGCCTCGTCGAGCAGCTGCTGGATGCGGATCCGCTCCGTGATGTCCTCGAGGGTGCCGTGGACGCCGATGACCTCGTCGTCGACCACGATCGGGACGCCGATGAGCTCCAGCTCGCCCCAGGTGTCGTCCTTGCGCAGGACCCGGACCTCGAGCCGCTTCGACTCCGTGGCCAGGATGTCGGCGAAGTGGCCGGCCATCCGGGCTCGATCCTCCTCGGCCAGGAGGTCGGCGAAGTTCATCTCGAGCAGCTCGGCCTCGGTGTAGCCGCCGCTCATCGTCACGGCGGCAGGGTTGACCGAGGTGAAGTTGCCGTCGAGATCGAGGGCGATGAAGCCGTAGGGGTGGTTGTCGACGAGCGACACCAACCGGGCCTTGGTCTCACGCAGCTCCCGGTCAGTGGTCGAGTCGGGCGGCGTGCTCACCGCCGCTCCTTGAGTCGTACGCCGGGCAGGGCGGGCGCCGGGATCGTACGTCGGACCGTCATCGCCCGCAGCCCGCCGAGCGGGACCTCCCGTGGCGCGAGCACCTCGACGTCGTCGGCGACTCCCCTGGAGTCGCTGCCGTCGGTACGGCTCGCCAGCACGGCCGATCCGCCCTCGAGATTGCTCACCGCCCCATCGTCGCACCCGCCGGGGCTTGTGGTGAAGAAGTTGACCAAGCGGTGTGCCGGAAAGTGACGGCTACGACACGTCAGGCATCCCTGGGCTCGAGACGGACGACCACCGACTTCGAGGTGGGGGTGTTGCTCTCGTCGGCGGTCGAGTCGAGTGGGATCAGCGGGTTGGTCTCCGGGTAGTAGGCGGCCGCACAGCCCAGCGGCTGCTCGTAGCCGACCACCCGGAAGCTCGGCGCGGTGCGTTCGGTGCCGTCGTCCGCCTCGCTCACGAGGTCGACGACCTGGCCCTCGTCGAGCCCCAGGTGACGCAGGTCGTCAGGGTGGACGAACACCACCCGGCGCCCGCCCTTGACCCCGCGGTAGCGGTCGTCGAGGCCGTAGATCGTGGTGTTGAACTGGTCGTGGCTCCGCAGGGTCTGCAGGAGCAGCCGCCCCTCGGGGACCTCCAGGACCTCGAGCGGGCACACGCTGAACTGGGCGCGACCCGTCGGGGTCGTGAAGGTACGCGAGTCGCGTGGGGGGTGCGGCAGCACGAAGCCGCCGGGCCGGCGGCTGCGCTCGTCGTACTCCTCGCAGCCGGGCACGACCCGGGCGATGCGGTCGCGGATGGCGGTGTAGTCGTTGCGGAACTCCTCCCACGGCACGACGTGCTCGTCGCCCAGGGTCGCGATGGCCAGCGAGCAGACCACGTCGACCTCCGACCGCAGGTAGGACGACGCGGGCTTGAGCGGTCCGTGGGAGGCGTGCACGGCCGACATCGAGTCCTCGACCGTCACCCGCTGATCGATGCCGCCGGTGCGATCCTTCTCGGAGCGGCCCAGAGCGGGGAGGATCAGCGCCTGCGTGCCGGTGACGACGTGGGAGCGGTTGAGCTTGGTGGACACGTGCACGGTCAGGTCGGCCTTGCGCATCGCCTGCTCGGTCACGGCGGTGTCGGACACCGCAGCGGTGAAGTTGCCACCCATGCCAAGGAAGAATCGGGCCCGACCATCGCGCAACGCCCGGACCGCGTCGACGGTGTCGAACCCGTGCTCGCGCGGCGGGTCGAAGCCGAATTCCTCCTGGAGCGCGTCGAGGAACTCGGGAGGGGACTTCTCCCAGATCCCCATCGTCCGGTCACCCTGCACGTTGGAGTGACCGCGCACGGGGCACAGGCCGGCCCCGGGCTTGCCGATGTTGCCCTGCAGGAGGGCGACGTTGGTGATCTCCTTGATCGTGGCCACGGAGTTGCGGTGCTGGGTGATGCCCATCGCCCAGCAGAAGACGGTGGCCGAGGAGGCCCGCAACATCTCGGCGGCTTCTTCGATCTGGGTCCGGCTGAGCCCGCTCGCCCGCTCGATCTCGGTCCAGTCGATCGCTGCGACATGCTCGATCCAGGCGTCCAGCCCCTCGGTGTGCTGCTCGACGAAGTCGTGGTCGATGGCGTCGTGGGCGATCAGGTGGGCCGCGATTCCCTGGAAGAGCGCGAGGTCGCCGTTGATGCGCACCGGGAGGTGCAGGTCGGCGAGGTCGGTGCCGTCGCCGATCCAGCCGCGCACCTTCTGCGGGTTGCGGAAGTTGACCAACCCCGCCTCGCGCAGCGGGTTGATCGCCAGGATCTTGGCGCCGCCGCGCTTGGCCTTCTCGAGGGCACTGAGCATCCGCGGGTGGTTCGTGCCCGGGTTCTGCCCGGCCACGATGATCAGCTCGGCGGTCTCGACGTCGGTCAGGCTGACCGACCCCTTGCCGATCCCGATCGTGTCGGCGAGCGCCACGGAGGTCGACTCGTGGCACATGTTGGAGCAGTCGGGCAGGTTGTTGGTGCCGAAGGCCCGCGCGAACAGCTGGTAGACGAACGCCGCCTCGTTGGAGGTCTTTCCGGAGGTGTAGAAGATCGCCTCATCAGGGCTGGCCAGGCCGTTCAGCGTGTCGGCCATCAAGGCGAACGCATCGTCCCAGGAGATCGGCTCGTAGTGCGTGGCGCCGGCCCGGAGCACCATCGGGTGAGTGATCCGGCCCTGCTGCCCGAGCCAGTACTCGGTGTGCTCCTCGAGGTCGCCGATCGAGTGTTCGGCGAAGAACGACGGCTCGACGCGGCGCAGCGTGGCCTCCTCGGTCACTGCCTTGGCGCCGTTCTCGCAGAACTCGGCCGTGTGGCGGTGCTCGGGATCCGGCCAGGCGCAGCCCTGGCAGTCGAATCCGTCCACCTGGTTGAGCTTCAACAGCGTCTGGGCGGTGCGAAGCGGTCCCATCTGCTCCATGGCCCGCTTCATCGACACCGCCACCGCGGTCGCCCCCGCGGCTGCGTGCGCCTCGCCACCGATCTCGAGGTCGGACTCGTCGATGTCGTCACGGGGAGCCTTGCTGAGGGGGCCGTGGCCGGGGAGCGGTCGCATCATCGCCCCATGGTGTCTCGTCCGTCCCACTCCCCGGTAGCAGGGCGTGGGCCCGGGCGTGGGGGCTGCGGGAGCTGGCGGCCCAGCTCACCGCCGACGCGACCGTAGAAGGGGCGCCCGTGGTCGGCGTGCTCGTCCCGCCGGAACGCCAGGTGGTGCTCGCCGAGGGTCACGCGCGCTCCGGTGCGCAGGATCTGGCGTTCGACGGGAGCACCGTGCACGCGGGTGACGCCCGCGATCGCCACCACCACCCACTCGTCGTCCTCGTCGTGGCGGAGCATCGCGTGCGACGCTTCCAGCCCGGGAAGGACGATGTCGCTGTCGGACTGCGAACCGATCGTCATGCCGTCCTCGAGCCAGTAGACCGGCTGACGTTCGCCGGCCCAGACGTCTGCCTTCTCCAGCACCAGACGGGGACTGCCACCGCGACCCGGGTCGTGGGTGGTGGTGACCTGACGGCGGGCCCGTGGCGCGAACGTCGGCGCGATCGGCCACAACGTGGCCGGCGGGAACATCGCCGACGTCGGCAGCACCGGCTCCCGAGCCGCGACGCGCGAGCGAGCCGACGTCCAGGCTCCGCGCAGGCTGCCGAGCTTGATCCGGCGGGATCTGGTCACCCGTCGCTGCCACCACGACGCTCGCACCGCCCCGAGGGAGACCAGGTGAACCCGATCGTGCTCGA
Source organism: uncultured Actinomycetota bacterium (assembly GCA_963761285.1). GTDB lineage: Bacteria > Actinomycetota > Actinomycetes > Propionibacteriales > Nocardioidaceae > Nocardioides. The sequence goes on from CAVXGJ010000003.1 coordinate 323,806, forward strand.
CGCGCACCTTGATCCCGCGGTCGGCCAGGCTCTCGGCCAAGGCTCGGATGCCGACCGCGTCGCCGGCACCGGCGAACGCACCCGGGTCGCTGATGTCGAGGACCAGGTTGTTGCCGCTCCCGCTCAAGCGCCCGGTGATGGTCGAGTCCCCGTCGCGCTCCAACGAGAACGACAGGTCGGCGTCGACGGTCGTGCGGGTGCCGGCGGCCATGCTCAGCTCCGCCCGGACCCGGCAACCTGGCTGTCACTGGTGGTCACGGTCAGCGTGCCGTGCACCTTCCAGGTGGCGCGGGGAGCGTTGGCGCCGGTGTCGCGCGGGACCTCGACCGACATGTCCTCGAAGCTGTAGTGGATCGCGGCCTGGCGACCGGTGAGGAAGTCCCACATCTTCTGGCCGAGATCGGTCCAGTCGAGGACGTCGTCGTCGCGTCCTTCGAGGGACTGGCTGGTGGTGGTCATGGTGGCTCCTTCAGCAGGTGCGGATGCGGAACCCCAGTCCACTCCTCGGCGCTCCACACCGGCACACCCCTTCGGTGTCCTGGGTCACACCCCGCGCGCCCAGGTCCAGGCGTAGGCCGGGTCCTCGCAGGCCAGGCCGCCTTCGCCGAGGTCCAGAGCAGCGAAGGTGTCGACCATGACCGCGGACTCGTCGAAGTACTCGACACCGAGCGAGGCCTCGATCGCTTCGGGCTGTGGCCCGTGCGCGTGACCACCCGGGTGGAGCGAGATCGAACCCAGGCCGATGCCGGAGCCCTTGCGTGCTTCGTAGTCGCCGCCGACGTAGAACATGACCTCGTCGCTGTCGACGTTGGAGTGGTAGTAGGGCACCGGGATCGCGAGCGGGTGGTAGTCGACCTTGCGGGGCAGGAAGTTGCAGATCACGAAGTTGTGGCCCTCGAAGACCTGGTGGACCGGCGGTGGCTGGTGCACCTTGCCGGTGATCGGCATGTAGTCGTCGATGTTGAACGTGTAGGGATACAGGCAGCCGTCCCAGCCGACCACGTCGAAGGGGTGCGTCGCGTAGGTCAACCGGGTGCCGACGACCTGGCCCTGGGCGCGGTGCTTGAGGTGGACGTCGAACCCTGCGCCACCTTCCTCGACCAGGTGATCGGCGAGATGGATCGCCTCGGGGCCGTGCAGGTCGCGCTCGCAGTAGGGCGCGTGCTCGAGCAGCTGGCCGTAGCGCGAGAGGTAGCGCTTGGGCGGCGCGATGTGGCTGTTGGCCTCGATCGCGTAGAGCTGGGACGACGTCGCCGGGACCCAGCGGTGGGTGGTGGCGCGCGGGATCACCACGTAGTCGCCGCTGCGGTAGGACAGCACGCCGAAGACCGTCTCGACGCGGCCGGTGCCGGACTCGACGTACACGCACTCATCGCCGGTCGCGTTGCGATAGAGGGGTGAAGCCTCCTCGCCCGTGACGACGTAGGAGATCCGGACGTCGTTGTTGCCGAGCACCAGGCGGCGGTCGAGCACGGCGTCGGTGCCGGTCGAGAGCTCGTGGAGCTTGAGGTGGCGCGGCTTGAGCGGGTGGTTGGGCACCCGGACCTGGTCGGGGAGCTGCCACACCTCCGAGGCCGTGATCGCCGAGGGAACGCCCCGGTGGTAGAGCAGGGAGGAGTCGGAGGAGAAGCCCTCCTCCCCCATCAGCTCCTCGTAGTAGAGGGACCCGTCGGGATCGCGGTGCTGGGTGTGCCGCTTCGCCGGGACCGTGCCGAGCCGTCGGTAGTGCGCCATGCCTGGGACACTATCCCCGTGACGGCCAGAGATCAGCCCACGGCGCCTCGAGAGGTGTGGAGCCGCTTCCTCGACGACTGCGGTCCCCTCGGCGAGGGCCCCTCCGGCTCGACGCACCGGGCCTCGCCCGCGCGCGGTGACCGCGTGGTGCGCGACGAGGACCTCGGTGACCTGCACGGCTACCGCGGCGACCTCCGCCTGGTCGTGACCGGTGGCGCCGGGCAGGTGGCCGGCCCGGCGGCGTACTGCCGCAAGCACGGCCTCGAGGTGAGCGCCCTCGACGTCAGCGTGCGCGACCTCGACGACCCGGCCGGAAACGTACGACGGCTGGTCGCCGCCGTCGACTCCGTTCTCGATGCCGGCGACCTGGTGGCCGACACCGTCGTGCACGTGCGCGTCACCGGCGAGCTGACTCCGGCCTGGTCGGCGGCGCTCGACGTCATCGCCGAGGCCGAATGGGTGGTGGCGCTGCCGCTCGATGCCACCGATCCCGAGCCGTGGATCGACGCCGCCCTCGACCGCGAGACGCCGGTCTCCTTCGTCGGCGGCACCGTCGAGCAGGCCGTTGCGGCGCTGACCACCACGGCCCGGCTCTGGGGGGACGAGGCCGACCTCCTCAGGGCCCGACGCTGGGTCCACAGCTGGGCGACGGCCGACACCGATGTGGCACTCGAACACCTCGAGCACCTGGAGCAGCACCGATGACCGCTGACCGGGTTCGGCCTCGACCACCTTCCCTACGGCGTCTTCTCCGTCGCCGGCGGGCCTCGCCCGCGTCGGCGTCCGCTACGGCGACGCGGTGCTCGACCTGGCCTTCGAGACCGCTCGGCCAGAGCTCGCTGCTGCGTCCTTGAACCCGTTCCTGGCCCTCGGCCCCACGGCCTGGCGTGAGGTGCGGGCCGAGGTGGTCGCTCTCCTCGAGGACGACGCCTCGGCGGACTCGCTGATCCCGCTGTCGGAGGTCGAGCTGCACCTTCCTTTCGAGGTCGCCGACTACGTCGACTTCTACGCCTCCGAGCACCACGCGACCAACGTCGGACGGCTCTTCAGACCTGACGGTGACGCGCTCCTGCCCAACTGGAAGCACCTGCCGGTCGGCTACCACGGCCGGGCCGGGACGGTCGTGGCGTCCGGGACGCCGGTGGTGCGACCGAGCGGTCAGCGCGGTGCCCGGCGACGTCGGACCCACGCGACGCCTCGACCTCGAGGCCGAGCTCGGGTTCGTGGTCGGCGTCGGCTCCTCGATGGGCTACCCCCGTGCCGGCCGACGCCCTCTCCGAGCACGTCTTCGGCGTGGTCGGGCTCAACGACTGGTCGGCCCGTGATCTCCAGGCCTGGGAGTACGTGCCGTGGGCCCGTTCCTGGGCAAGTCCTTCGCCACCTCGATCTCGCACTGGGTGACCCCGCTCTCGGCGCTCGACGCGGCGTGGTGCGACCTGCCCCGGCAGGACCCCCGGCCGGCTGACTACCTGGCCCCGGACACGGCGCGCGGCCTCGACATCGCGGTGGAGGTCGTGATCGACGGCACCGTCGTGAGCAGCCCGTCATACGACACGACCTACTGGGGCCCGGCGCAGATGCTGGCGCACCTGAGCAGCAACGGCGCTTCCTTGCGCACCGGCGACCTGTTCGGCTCCGGCACCATCAGTGGGCCCGGCCACGACGAGGTCGGCTCGCTGCTCGAGCTGTATGACGGACAGCGCTTCCTCGACGACGGCGCCGAGGTCGTGCTGCGCTACTCCGCACCCGGCAAGGGTGGCGGGAGGATCACGCTCGGCGAGGTTGCCGGCCACATCCTCCCGGCGAACTGACCCCGACCACCGACCTCACGCAGGCTCGTGCGGCGCGTCCACCACCGTCACGCCGAGCCAGCGAGCCAGGTCGGCGATCCGAGCCTCGACTGCCTCGCGCAGCGCCGCAGGGAAAGGCTCGTCCTGATGCACGTCGTGCAGCTGCAGCTCACCCGCTTCGAGGTCGGCGGTCGCGTCGACCTTCCCCACCAACCGGTGGCCGTGCAGGATCGGTAGCGCGTAGTAGCCCCACCGGCGCTTCGCCTTCGGCTTGTACATCTCCAGTGCGTAGTCGAAGCAGAACAGGTCCGTCATCCGCTTGCGGTCGTGCAGCAGCACGTCGAACGGGGACAACAAGACGGTGCGCACCGACTGCTCGCTCTCGTCCATCGGGTCCCCGAGGTCCCCGAGGTCCCCGAGGTCCTCGAGGTCCTCGAGCAGCTCCGGATCCACGCGCCAGCGTCCCCGCACCCCGTCGATGACCGCAGGCTCCCCGGCCTCGCCGCCTCCCACGGGCTCGCCCTGCTGGTAGACGTCGCCGGCGCGCGCCACGCCGAAGGCCCGGAGGCGTCGGCGGTCGATCTCGGCCTGGGCCTCGGCAAGCGGGGGCACCCTCTCGTCGGGGTAGACCCGCTCGGCGAGGTCGTAGGTGCGCTCCCGGTCCTCGCGCCCGGCCACCGCCAGCTCCCCCCGCTGCACCAGCTGGGCGACGAGCATCCGTACGTTCTTACCGTCGTTCCACCCGCTCGAACGCCAGGGTCGCTCGCAGGTGTCCGGCAGGGCGCTCACCGGGAGCGGACCCTCCTGGCGCAGCTGCTCGAGCACGTCGAGCCGGGCAGACTCGTTGGCCTGCATCCACTCGCTCAGGTCGCGGTGCCAGTCCTTCCAGACCCCCGGCGTGGGCCAAGCAGCCATCTCTGCCCGGTACGCCGTCGCGTCCTCGACCGGTCGCAGCGCATGGGCGACCTCCACGACCTGCTGTGCCGCGACCGCGTCGTCGAGGTCGCCGAGCAGGTAACGGTCGCCGAGCCGGGACCACAGGACGAGGTCGGCGGCCGGGGCGACGGCGCGGGTCCGATCGAGCGGGAGCATGGTGAGCCGCCGGGCCGCGTCGAGCAGCCCGCTGGGTGATTCCTCGGCGAGCAGGGCGGCGCGGACCGCCACCCGGCAGGCCGTCTCCCGAGTCAGCTGGTGGGCGGTGGTCGCGCTCATGCGCACGAGAGTCGCATGCCGCCGACGAAGTCGCCAGATCTTCCCTAGGCTCACCCCCATGGGCCTCCTCACTCCGATCGCCATCCGCATCGGCTCCGTCTCCTGGATGCCGAAGCTGCTCCCCCAGATCGTCTGGTTCGACACCCGCCTCCAGAAGGCCACGCGCGGGCGGGTGACGGTGCTGGACCTCGCGGGGCTGCCCAACCTCGCCCTCACCGTGCCGGGTCGTAAGAGCGGCATCCCGCGCACCACGCCGCTGCTGTGCGTGCCCTACCAGGGCGGGTGGCTCATCGCCGGTTCGAACTTCGGGGGCCCCAAGGTCCCGCTGTGGGTCGGCAACCTGCGTGCATGCTCGAAGGCCGACATCTCTGTCGACGGCACGGTTCGCTCCGTGTCCTGGCGCGAGGTCGAGGACGAGGAGCGCGCTGCGGCATGGCAGGCGATGCTCCGGACCTGGCCCGTCTTCACGAAGTACGAGGAGCGGACCGACCGGGTGATCCCGATCTTCTGGTTGCGTCCGGTCGAATGACGAACGGGCACCGACCATCTGGTGGTCGGCGCCCGTCAATCGGTCCTACAGGTGATGTCGTGGATCAGGGCGCGGGGTTCGCCGCCAGGGCCACGGCCGGGAAGTCAGCCAGAGCGGACGGCTCGATGTCGCTCGAGTCGCCGGTGATGATGACGTAGAAGCGCTTGTGCGTGTTGGGCGTCGTGATGGCGCCGCCCGGGGTGTCGACGCCGGAGTCGGTCAACGAGCCGTCGCTCATCCGCGGGCTGACCACGAAGTGGTCGCGGACGTTGGCCCCCACCGGGGCGCAGGCCACGACACCGGCGACGCCACAGATGGTAGAGGTGATCTCGCCGGAGAACTCAGGGTTGGCGTCCGGGCCGGGGTTGCGACCGGCGTTGCCCGCGAGGTCGTCCTGGTTGTACTGGTTCTGCAGGGCGATGCTCACGGTGATCCCGTTGTTGTTCAGGATCTCGTTGGCGTCGATGTAGACGTTGCCGAGCGCGCCGCCGGGGACAGCAGCACCGGAGTTGTTGACCAGGTCGTAGGCGGTGCGGATCGAGAAGCCACCCGACTGCGCGACGATCGCTCCGAAGCGGTCGACCAGCAGCCAGCGACCGGCGCCGTCCGCGCCATCCGCGCCGGCCGCGCCGTCGGCGCCGTCCTTGCCATCGACACCGTCGGTGCCGTCGTGCACCGTCAGCACCGTCAGCACCGTCCAGGCCACGGGCGTTGGGAGCGAGGTCCTTGCTCTTGATGGTGCCGTTGTCGATCTTCGCCGAGGTGACCGAGCCGTTGGCGAGGTCCTTCGTCTGGATCTTGGCGGCGGCGTACGACGTGCCGCCGAGCGCGACGACGAGGGCCGCGACCGAGATCACCATCGGCGCGCTGGGGCGCTTGATTCGAGAGAACATGAGGGAGCCTTTCAGGAGTGTGACGCGTCCCGCCGTGGAGCGCGCGACTTCCATCCGTCACAGACGTGCTGCCGGATTTGTCGACCGTCGGACCGGAGGCGGTGCGCTAGACCACCTGGCGCAACCTGCGTCTCAGGCGGCCACGCGGCCGGGCGGGGCGCGTCGGACCCCTGGAAATGGTCGAAGCCGCGGACCGGATCGCGGTCACGCGGCTTCAGTGGCAGGTGCTGGATTCGAACCAGCGTAGGCTGTGCCGGCTGATTTACAGTCAGCTCCCTTTGGCCGCTCGGGCAACCTGCCGGGGTTGTCACCTCACATGATGGCCGGCTTGGCCGTGGGGCAACGAGGCGAAACAATAGCGCAGGCCGTACCTGATTCCAGAATCGCTATCGAGCAACAGGAGCACACCCATGGGCGACTCGTCCTTCGACATCGTGAGCAAGATCGATCGGCAGGAGGTGGACAACGCACTCGGACAGACCGCGCGCGAGATCGCGACCCGTTTCGACTTCAAAGGCACCGGCGCCACCATCGAGTGGCAGGGCGACGAGGCCATCGAGATCAGTGCCTCCGCCGACGACCGCGCGAGCGCAGTGCTCGACCTCTTCAAGGACAAGCTGATCAAGCGTCAGCAGAGCCTGAAGATCCTCGACGCCTCCGAGCCGCGCCAGTCCGGCCAGCAGAGCAAGATCTCGATCGCGCTCAAGGAGGGCATCAGCTCCGAGGACGCCAAGAAGGTCTCCAAGCTCATCCGCGACGAGGGCCCGAAGGGCGTCAAGGCGCAGATCCAGGGCGACGAGCTGCGGGTCTCGTCCAAGAAGCGCGACGACCTCCAGGCCGTCCAGGCACTCGTCAAGGGCGAGGACCTCGACTTCGCGGTGCAGTTCACCAACTACCGCTGATCCCGCGGCAGGCGACTCCGGAGCGCAGGCAGAAGTGCGGCGATCTGGATCAACCTGGTTGATCCAGACCACCGCCCTCGCTGCCCTAGCCAGGGCCGACCCGAAGTCCTAGGGTCGAAAGAGGCTCCCGGCGAACTCTCGTCGGTCTCGGTCAGACCGTAGGAGTCCTATGCACCCCCACGACGACACCACCACGAGCCCGCGCCGACGCTCCGCCTCGGTCCCTTTATGGATCCTGGTGATCCTCGGTCTCGTCCTTGCGGCGAGCGGCGGCGCCGTTGCCGGAGGCAAGATCAACGGGAAGCAGATCAAGGCGAACACCATCACCGGCAAGCAGGTCAAGAACAAGTCTCTGGGCCTTCATGACCTGAAGGTCAAGGACGTGCAGGCGCTCGCTGCCGCCGGCTTCGGCACTCCCCCGTCGGGCACCACGATGGTGGGCGGCGGCATCATCGCCCAGGACACGCCGTCGGACTCCCGCTACTCGCGCGGGATCGCGCCCTTGCCGTTCAAGACAGCCACCCCGATGAGCGTCCTACCGGGTTCGCGCAACCTCTACTTCGGGAGCACCGACCTCGCCTACCCGGGGGAGTCCAACAGCGGCCTGTGCTCCGGTTCGGCCACCAACCCCACCGCGGCACCGGGCATCATGTGCGTCTACATCTCCGGAACCACCACCAACGCCGGAAACCAGTTGTCGTTCGTCTTCCCCGGCGCCAACACCGCTCCCGACGGCGCGGACAGCACGCTCTTCTACGTCGGGGTCAGCTCGGATGAGCAGGGAGAGGTGCTGGTCCGCTTCGTCTGGGCCTACACCGCACCCTGACCCCTGACGGACGACGTCAGGCCGCCACCTCCGCGCGCACCGTCGTACTGACCGTGGCGGCGTCCGGCCTCACCGAGGTTTCCTCGGTGAGGCCCGGGCTGCGGGCGGGGGGTGCGCCTACTGCCGCACTGGAGACCTGTCGGGACCGGTTGTGGCTGCCTCACGAGGTCGCGCGATGATCGCGGCATGCAGGCGAACCCTTCGGCCACCATCCAGATCGATGCTCCGTTGGTCGTGGTCTGGAAGATCATGCTGGACACCGAGCGGTACGGCGAGTGGAACCCCTTCGTGGAGCGGGTCGAGACCCCGACCCCGGCCGCGGTGGGCAACCCCATCGTGCTGCACGTGCGTTGGGTCAACGGCCGCACCACCCGCTCGCCCGAGCGCATCTGCGCCCTGGAGCCACCGAACACCACCGACGGCGTCACCACCGCACTGCTCTCCTACGTCTACGAGGGACTGCCGGCCAAGCTCGGGCTGGTGCGCGGGGTTCGTCGGCAACGCCTCACCCAGCGCGGCACCGGCCCCACGACGTACGACACCGTGGAGGAGTTCCGCGGCCCGCTCGTAGCCCTGGCCGGCCCCGGTCGGGTCGCGGACGGTTTCCGGCGCCATGCCGAGGGGCTGAAGGCGGAAGCGGAGCGCTCCGACCGTGGGACGGATCGGGACGTGTCGGACGTCACGCCGGATCCCCCTTCCAGCAGGCAGGACGGGCGGCTCCACCCATAGCGGCCGTCTATCGTGGGAGGAGTCCGGGTCGCAGCTTCTGGACACCTACTAGAACATGTTCTAGTTTCGGACGTAGCCACGTGCCTACGTGCGTCGGCAGCTACAGCAGGGATGAAGGTGGGACTGGTGTCCAAGCAGGTCAAGCAGCTCGATCGAGTGGTCATTCGTTTCGCCGGGGACTCCGGCGACGGGATGCAGCTCACCGGCGACCGGTTCACACAGGAGTCGGCGGCCTTCGGCAACGACCTGGTGACCCTGCCGAACTTCCCCGCCGAGATCCGGGCACCTCAGGGCACCCTGCCCGGGCGTGTCGTCCTTCCAGGTGCACTTCGCCGACCACGACATCCTCACCGCCGGCGACGCTCCCGACGTACTGGTGGCGATGAACCCGGCGGCGCTGCGCGCCAACCTGCCCGACCTGCCCAAGGGCGCCTCGATCATCGTCGACACCCACGACTTCACCAAGCGCAACCTCGTGAAGGCCGGCTACGACGCCAACCCGCTCGACTCCCTGGGCGACGCCGCCCCCGGCCACCCGCTCGCCGAGTTCGCCGTGCACGCCGTCGACCTGACCGGCATGACGGTCGAGGCCGTCAAGGAGTTCGGGCTGTCGCGCAAGGACGCCGCCCGGGCGAAGAACATGTTCGCCCTCGGCCTGCTGTCCTGGATGTACGGCCGGCCCACCGACGGCACCGAGGCCTTCCTGGCCAAGCGCTTCGCCAAGGTTCCCGACATCCGCGACGCCAACCTCCTGGCGTTCAAGACCGGGCTGGAACTACGGCGAGACCACCGAGGCCTTCGCGGTCCAGTACGAGATCAAGCCCGCCACGATGGCCCCCGGCACCTACCGCAACATCACCGGCAACCTGGCGCTCTCCTACGGTCTGGTCGCCGCCGGCGTGCAGTCGGGACTGCCGGTGTTCCTCGGGTCCTACCCGATCACTCCGGCCTCCGACATCCTCCACGAGCTCAGCAAGCACAAGGCGTTCGGCGTCACGACGCTCCAGGCCGAGGACGAGATCGCCGGCATCGGCGCCGCGATCGGCGCGGCCTTCACCGGCTCGCTCGGCGTGACCACGACGTCCGGGCCCGGCATCGCGCTGAAGTCGGAGTTCATCGGCCTGGCCGTGATGACCGAGCTCCCGCTGCTGGTCATCGACGTCCAGCGCGGCGGGCCCTCGACCGGCCTGCCGACCAAGACCGAGCAGTCCGACCTCCTGCAGGTGATGTTCGGACGCAACGGCGAGGCTCCCGTGCCGGTCGTCGCCGCCCAGTCGCCCGGTGACTGCTTCGACGCCGCCGTGGAGGCGGCTCGGATCGCGATCACCTACCGCACGCCGGTCGTGCTGCTCTCCGACGGCTACCTCGCCAACGGTTCGGAGCCGTGGCGGATCCCGGTCCTGGAGGACCTGCCGGCGATCGACCCGGCCTTCGCCACCAGCCACAACCACGTCGTCGAGAGCGCCGCCGACAATGCCGACGGCGTCGAGAAGACCGACTTCTGGCCCTACCTGCGCGACGAGAAGACCCTCGCCCGCCCCTGGGCCATCCCGGGCACGCCAGGCCTCGAGCACCGCATCGGCGGCCTCGAGAAGGGTGAGGGCCACGGCAACATCTCCTACGAGCCGGCCAACCACGAGCGCATGGTCCGCATCCGACAGGCCAAGATCGACGGCATCGCCGACTCGCTGCCACCGCTGGAGGTCGACGACCCGTCCGGGCAGGCCAAGGTCCTGGTGATCGGCTGGGGCTCGACGTACGGCCCGATCGGCGCCGGCTGCCGCCGGGTCCGCAAGGCCGGCTACGACGTGGCGCAGGTGCACCTGCGCCATCTCAACCCGTTCCCCCACGACCTCGGCGACATCCTGCGCCGCTACGACAAGGTGCTCTGCCCCGAGATGAACCTCGGCCAGCTGTCGCTGCTGCTGCGCGGCAAGTACCTCGTCGACGCCATCGGCTACAACCAGGTCAACGGGATGCCGCTCAAGGCCGCGGAGCTCGCCCAGGCGATCGGCGCACTCGTCGCCGAGGCCGAGGGGATCCCGGCTGACCAGCTCGACCTCACCCCCAGCCCCACCAGCACTGCGAAGGAGTCCCTGTGACTGCGATCGAACTAGGCGTGCCCGGCCTGCGTTCCGGCACTGACCTCGTCCCCGCCGTCGACCCCGACGCCCCCGCGCAGACCGGGAAGGAGTTCACCTCCGACCAGGAGGTGCGCTGGTGCCCCGGCTGCGGCGACTACGCCGTGCTCAAGGCCGTGCAATCGTTCCTGCCGGACCTCGGGCTACGCCGCGAGAACATCGTGTTCGTCTCGGGCATCGGTTGCTCGAGCCGTTTCCCGTACTACCTCGACACCTACGGCATGCACTCCATCCACGGTCGGGCCCCGTCGATCGCCAGCGGTATCGCGACCGCTCGCGAGGACCTCAGCGTCTGGGTCGTCACCGGCGACGGCGACGCCCTCTCGATCGGCGGCAACCACCTGATCCACGCGCTGCGCCGCAACATCAACATGACGATCCTGCTCTTCAACAACCGGATCTACGGGCTCACCAAGGGTCAGTACTCCCCCACCTCCGAGGCCGGCAAGATCACCAAGTCGACGCCCATGGGTTCCTTGGACCACCCGTTCAACCCCGTGTCGCTGGCGCTGGGCGCCGAGGCGAGCTTCGTGGCCCGCACCATCGACTCCGACCGCAAGCACCTCACCGCGGTGCTGTCGGCCGCAGCCGCGCACCGCGGCACCTCGTTGGTCGAGATCTACCAGAACTGCCCGATCTTCAACGACGGCGCGTTCGACGCGATCAAGGACCGCGACACCAAGGAGGATGCGATCATCCCCCTGGTGCACGGGGAGCCGATCCGCTTCGGCGTGGGCGGCACCAAGGGCGTCGTTCGCGACACCGAGAGCGGCGGCGTGAAGGTCGTGCTGGTGGCCGACGTGGGCGAGGATGCGCTGCTCGTCCACGATGCCCACAACGACGACCCGTCGACCGCGTTCGCGATCTCGCGGCTCACCGACTCCGGCTACCTCAACACCTCGCCGATCGGGATCTTCCGGCAGGTCGAGCGCGCCACCTACGACGACCAGGCGCGTTCGCAGATCCGCTCTTCGATGGATGCCGCCCCCGGCACCCCGCAGGAGCGACTGTCGGCCCTCATCAACGGTGGCGACACCTGGAGCGTTGTCTGATCGCGCCGAGCTTGCGAAGGAGTGATCGTCGGTGGTTGAGCGAGTCCGCAGCCGGGGCGACGGAGGAGCCCGGGCGTGGCGGGCGAAGGTTGAGCAAGCCGCCCGACTGAGGAACGAAGTCGGTGCCGGCGTGTCGAAACCCGGTGAGGGACGCGCCGACCTCAGCCGGGCCGGCGTGTCGAAACCCGGCGCGTGCTGAGGTGCGGCGCCTCGTCGGCCTGGGTCGAGCTCAGGGCATCGGGCACTTGTCGCCCGGCTTCTTGAGGCACGTGATCCAGGCAACGCTGACCTTCTTGTCCTTCTTCGCCCGGTAGGCCCACGAACCCGTGCGCGGGGCATAGATCCGCGCGGTGTAACGGCCCTTCTTCGTGATCTTGCGCTTCACCGTGTCCTTGAAGTTGCAGGTGCCCTTCTTGCGGTTGCACGACGTCGCCTTCTGGATCACGACCGGCCCCTTCTTGGGGCGGATCACGCCGGTCAGGAAGAGCTTGCCGCCCTTGCGCTTCACGACCTTCGCCGTCAGCTTGGTCACCGCGCGAGCGGCGACCGGCTGCGCCGTGGTCAGCCGGGTGGCGCCCGGCGAGGCAGAGGGGTGGTGCGCTCGCGCGACGCTCGCCGCTGAGCTGGTCGACACGAGGCCGAGCAACGCGAAGGCCAGGACGGCGACGAGCAGGCGGCTGGCTCGCATGGAGTCTCCCTACGGGGTGAAAGGTCGATGACAGGTGCTGTCTCCGAGCGCCATAGTATCGACGGGTGCCCGACCAACGCCGCGGCCTCCTGCTGGGTGTCGGTGCCTACGCTCTCTGGGGAGCCTTCCCGCTCTACTGGCCACTGCTCGAGCCCTCCGGCGCAGCCGAGATCCTGGCGCACCGGATGGTGTGGTCGATGCTGGTCATGGGGCTGCTCGTCATCGTCTTCGGCCGCGTCGCCCGGGTCCGCGCGATCCTGGCGGACCGCCGTACGACGCTGCTGCTCGTCGCCGCGGCGGTGACGATCACGATCAACTGGGCGACCTTCATCTACGGCGTCAACAGCGGCCGCGTGGTCGAGACCTCCCTGGGCTACTTCATCAACCCGCTGGTCACGGTCCTCCTGGCGGTGCTGATCCTCCACGAGCGGCTGCGACGGGTGCAGTGGGTCGCACTGGGACTCGGCTTCGTAGCCGTCGTGGTGCTCGCCGTGGACTACGGCCGTCCCCCGTGGATCGCGCTCGTCCTGGCCTTCTCCTTCGGCACCTACGCCTTGGCGAAGAAGTCCGCCAACGTCGGCCCCGTGGAGAGCCTGGCCGTGGAGACCGCACTCATCGCGCCCTTCGCCCTCGCCTACCTGTTCGTCCTGGCCGGCCTCGGCCGCTCGACGTTCGCCACCGAGGGGCTGGGCCACGCCCTGCTCATCCCGACGACCGGCGTGGTCACCGCGATCCCCCTCATCCTGTTCGGGGCTGCCGCGGTCAGGGTGCCGATGGTCAGCCTCGGGCTGCTGCAGTACCTCGCACCGCTCATCCAGTTCGCGCTCGGGCTCCTGGTCTTCCACGAGGCGATGACCACCGGCCGCTGGATCGGCTTCGCCCTCGTGTGGGCCGCGCTGGCCTTGTTCACCGCAGAAGCAGTCCGCCACCGCAGCCGGCAGCTCCGGCTGACCGTGGCCGCCTCCGCGCTCTGATTGTGGGTCGAGTCGGCGACTATAGTCGCCGACTCGACCCGGAAATCAGGCTGAGCGCACCGCGACGACGTCGGCGAAGGCTTCGAGGGCCTCGCGGACCGGGCCGTCGGGGAGGACGTCGAGGAGGGCCTTGGCCTCGGTGGCGCGGGCCACGACATACGCCTTGGCCTCGAGCATGGCGGGGTGGGCGCGGAGCAGGGTGAGCGCCTCGGCATGCAGGTCGTCGTCGTCGAGCGGGACTCCGAGGAGCTCCTGGAGGCGCGCATCCGCCGGGTCGGTCGAGGCCAGCGCCATCAGCACCGGCAGCGTCGGAACGCCCTCGCGCAGATCGGTGCCAGGGGTCTTCCCGGACTCCTCGGTCTCCGAGGCGATGTCGAGGATGTCGTCGGAGAGCTGGAAGGCGGAGCCGACGATCTCGCCGTACGCCGTCAGCGCCTCCTCCACCTCCGCCGAGGCACCGCCGAAGCGGGCGCCGTAGCGCGCTGAGGTCGCGATGAGCGATCCCGTCTTGCCCGCGACGACGTCGAGGTAGTGCTTCAGGGGGTCCTCGCCCGGACCGGGCTTGACCGTCTCCATGATCTGGCCCTCGACGAGCCGGGTGAACGTCTCGGCCTGGATGCGTACGGCGTCTGCGCCCAGCATCGCGGTGAGCTCGGAGGACTTCGCGAAGAGGAAGTCACCGGTGAGGATCGCGACCAGGTTGTCCCAGCGAGCGTTGGCCGAGTCGGCGCCCCGCCGCAGGGCAGCCTCGTCCATGACGTCGTCGTGGTAGAGCGAGCCGACGTGGGTGATCTCGACGACGCACGCGGCCGTCACCACGTCGTCGGACTCGGGCCGGGTGCCGGCCTCGGCAGCGAGCAGCACCAGCAACGGGCGGAAGCGCTTGCCGCCCGCCGAGAGCAGGTGCTGTGCGGCGTCGGTGACGTAGGGCGCACGGCTGACCGCGTGACCGAAGAGCGCCTTCTCGACCTCTGCCATCCGCTCGCTCAGGCGACGCGCCAGACCGGCATCAGTGATCGGCAGCGCCAAGTCGGTCGGGGCACCCGGACCTGGGGACCCGGGAGGAGCCGGAGAAGCTGGAGACGTCATCACCTGATGAAGTCTCCCGCATGCACCGCCAGGTCGAGCACCGGACCGGGGACGACACCGAGGAACAGCGTCGCCGCGGCACACACCGCGATCGTCAGGCCCGTGAGCGGCGAGGCCGAGGTGACACCGGCGACCTCGTCGGTGGGCTCGGGGTCGGTGAAGAACATCAACCGGATGAAGCGCACGTAGAAGTAGACCGCGATGATGCTCGAGGCGATCGCGACCAGGACGACCGGCCACGCTCCGGCCGCCATGGCGACCGTGAAGACCGCCCACTTGCCCACGAACCCGGCCGTGAGCGGGATGCCGGCCATCGAGAGCAGGAAGAAGGCGAAGAGTCCGGCGACGAGCGGCGAACGCTTGCCCAGGCCGGTCCAACGCACGAACGAGGCAGCCTCACCGTTGGCGTCGCGGACGACCGTCACCAGCGCGAAGGCACCGAGCGAGGCGAAGCCGTACGACGTCAGGTAGAACAGCACCGCCTGGAGCGAGGTGATCTGGCCCTCGGCAAGCTGGCCTGCGGCCTGGAGGCCGAGGACTCCGGTGATCAGGAAGCCCGTGTGGGCGATCGCCGAGTAGGCCAGCATCCGCTTCACGTCCGTCTGGACGATCGCGACGATGGCGCCCACCAGCATGGTGAGGATTGCCACGACCCACAGCATCGGCTGCCAGTCCCAGCTGTCGGCGCCGAAGGCGACGTAGAACAGTCGCAGCATCGCACCGAACGCGGCGACCTTGGTGCCGGCCGACATGAAGGCGGTGACGGCCGTCGGAGCACCTTGGTAGACGTCGGGCGTCCACGACTGGAACGGCACGGCACCGATCTTGAAGAACAGTCCGACCGACAGCAGCGCGATGCCGAGGACCAGCAGGATCTCGTTGTCGGCTCCGTTGACGACCGCCTCGTTGATGGCAGCGAAGTCCATCGAGCCGGCATAGCCGTAGATGAGGGCCAGGCCGTAGAGGAAGAACCCGGACGAGAAGGCGCCGAGCAGGAAGTACTTCATCGCCGCTTCCTGGCTCAGCAACCGGCGACGACGCGCCAGACCACAGAGCAGGTAGAGCGGCAGCGAGAGCACCTCGAGGGCGACGAACATCGTGAGCAGGTCACCCGAGGCCGGGAAGAGCAGCATGCCGCCGACGGCGAACATCAGCAGCGGGTAGACCTCGGTGTGGGCAAGGCCCTTGGTCGAGGCCTCGCGCTCGGCTTCGGTGCCGGGAAGCGCTGCAGCCTGCCCGGCGAAGGCCGAGACCCCGGCCTCGAGCTTGCGCTCGGCAAAGAGCGCGACACCACCGAGGGCGAAGACCAGGATGAGGGCCCAGAGGAAGATGGACGGACCGTCGACGACGATCGATCCTTCGGCTCCGACGAGCCCTTGGGCGGTGCCGTCGGCACCGACGGTCTCGAGGTTCAGACCGACCGCGATCGTGGCACCCAGCGCAGCCAGGACCCCGACCCCGGCCAACGTGGTCTGGACGACGTGACGCCGCTCGCGGGGCAGGAACGCCTCGACGACCACGCCCAGGCAGGCGACCGCCAGGATGATCAGCAGCGGCGAGAGCTCGGCGTACTCGATGGTGGGCTTGATGTAGTCCATCTCAGCGACCCTCTTCCTCGGCCAGAGTGCTTACGACCGTGGGCTCGTCGTCGGTGACCCCGACGTGGAGCATCAGGTCGGCGACGTAGGGGTTGCTCGTGTCGAGCAGCGGCTTGGGGAAGAAGCCGAAGAACACCAGCGCCACCATGAGCGGAGCCACCGCGGCGATCTCGCGCAGCGAGCCGTCCGGGGTGTCCTCGGTGCCGGCGGGCGTGGGCCCCGTCATGATCCGCTGGTACATCCACAGGACGTAGATGGCAGCCAGGACGATGCCGGTGACGGCGAGCGCACCGACCCACCAGCCGTAGTTGAACGCGGCCAGCAAGACCAGGAACTCGGAGATGAAGGGGCTCAGACCCGGCAGGCCGAGCGTGGCCAGGCCGGCGACCAGCAGCAGTCCGGCCAGGATCGGCGTGGCCTTCTCGATGCCGCCCATCTCGGAGATGAGGGACGTGCCGCGGCGTCGGATGATGTAACCGGCGACCAGGAACAGCGCAGCGGTCCCGAGCCCGTGGTTGACCATGTAGAGGATCGAGCCGGTGCCGCCCTGGCTGCTGAAGACGAAGATGCCCAGCGTGATGAACCCGAAGTGGCTCAGCGACGTCAGACCGATCAGTCGCAGCACGTCGTCCTGACCGATGGCGACCAGCGCGCCGTAGATGATCGAGATGACCGCGATCGTGACCACGGCCGGGGTGGCCCACTGCGAGGCCTCGGGGAAGATCCCCAGGCAGAAGCGCAGCATCCCGAAGGTGCCGATCTTGTCGAGCACGCAGACGAGCAGCACGCTCGTGCCTGGGGTGGCCTTCTCGGTGGTGTCGGCCAACCAGGTGTGGACCGGGAAGAGCGGGGCCTTGATCGCGAAGGCGATGAAGAAGCCCAGGAACAGCCAACGGCCGGCCTCGGTGTCGATGTCGAGGGCCATCAGGTCCGAGAGCAGGTAGGACGGCGGTCCCTCCTGCGAGGACACGACGTAGAGGCCGATCACCGAGGCGAGCAGCACCAGTCCCCCGGCGAGCTGGAACATCAGGAACTTCTGGGCTGCGGCGCTGCGGCCGTTCTTGCCGAAGCCACCCACGAGGAAGTACGCCGGGATCAGCGTGGCCTCGAAGACGACGTAGAAGAGGAAGACGTCGGTGGCCAGGAAGACCGCGAGGGACAATGCCTCGAGGGCGAGCACCCAGGCGTAGAACGACTTGGGGTTCGTGTCGCCGGCGTCCCAGTCGGCCACCAGGACGATCGGGACCAGGACCACGGTCAGGAGCACCAGGAGCAGCCCGAGACCGTCGAGGCCGAGGGCGTAGTGCACCCCGAAGGCCTCGATCCAGGAGACCTGCTCGGTGAACTGCATGCCGCCGTCGACGTCGTACATCACTGCGAGGGCGATGCCGAGGCCGAGCGTGACCGCCGTGATGGCCAAGGCGATCACGCGGCTGTGGGCTGCCGGGACGGCAGCGATCAGGAGGGCCCCGAGGAGGGGCACGAGGACAAGGGTCGTCAGCATCAGAGATTTACCGCCAGCATGGCAAGGGCGACGATCAGGACGCCGACGAGCACGGAGAGTGCATAGGAACGGACATAGCCGGTCTGCACCTTCCGCAGCTGGCCGCCGATGGCGCGCACGGCGCCACCGCCGCCCATGAAGAAGCCATCGGCTCCGCTGCGGTCGAAGGTGAACAGGCCCGACACCAGGCGACGTCCGGGTTGGACGACCAGCCCTTCGTTGATGGCGTCGCCGTAGAGGTCGGCGCGCGCGGCCTTCACCAGCGGTGAGACGTCAGCAGGCGCGACGTCGGGGACGGGACGACGTTGCACCAGCGCGATCGCGGTCGCGACGCCGATCGCGACGATCGCGGTGACGATGATCGTCAGCACGATCGGTGCGAACGGCAGGTCGACCTCGGGCTCGGGACCGGTGATCGGCTCGAGCCAGTGGACGATCCAGCCGTTGAGCAGCAGGAACCCACCGAGCACGGAGAG
Source organism: uncultured Actinomycetota bacterium (assembly GCA_963761285.1). Lineage (GTDB taxonomy): Bacteria > Actinomycetota > Actinomycetes > Propionibacteriales > Nocardioidaceae > Nocardioides. Next base: position 341,943 of record CAVXGJ010000003.1, read on the forward strand.
CGCGGCCAGCACGATGAGCGGCACCGTCATCAGCGCCGGAGACTCGTGCGGGTGCACATCCTTGCGCCAGCGGTTGTCGCTGAAGAAGGTCATGATCATCAGCCGCGTCATGTAGAACGCGGTGACCCCGGCGCCGATCATCGCGGCGATGCCGACCAGGAGGTTCTCCGAGAGGGCGGCCTCGATGATCTTGTCCTTCGACCAGAACCCGGAGAAGCCCGGGAAGCCGATGATCGCCAGGTAGCCCATGACGAAGGTGAGGAAGGTGACCGGCAGGGCCTTGCTGAGCAAGCCGTAGTGGCGCATGTCGACGTCGTCGTCCATGGCGTGCATGACCGAGCCCGCGCCGAGGAACATGTTGGCCTTGAAGAAACCGTGGGTGATCAGGTGGAAGATCGCGAACGCGTAGCCGGCGGGGCCGAGCCCGGCGCCGAGCATCATGTAGCCGATCTGGCTCATCGTGGAGCCGGCCAGGACCTTCTTGATGTCGTCCTTGGCGCAACCGATGACGGCACCCCACAGCAGTGTCACGACCGCCACGATGACCACGCAGGTCTGGGCGACCGGTGCGTACTCGAAGACGAAGTTGGAGCGCACGATCAGGTAGACCCCGGCGGTGACCATGGTCGCTGCGTGGATGAGGGCCGAGACCGGGGTCGGGCCCTCCATCGCGTCGAGCAGCCACGCCTGGAGCGGCACCTGGGCAGACTTTCCGGCAGCACCCACCAGCAGCAGGATGCCGAAGGCCGTCATGGTGCCCTCTGGCGCCTGGTCGGCCACCGCGCTGATCCCGGCGTAGTCGGTGGTGCCGAAGGTCACGAAGGCCAGGAAGATGGCGCTGGCCATCCCCATGTCGCCGACACGGTTGATGACGAACGCCTTCTTGGCCGCCGCCGCCGCGGAGTGCTTGTGCTGCCAGAACCCGATGAGCAGGTAGGAGGCCAGGCCGACGCCCTCCCAGCCGAGGAAGAGCCCGACGTAGTTGGCGGAGAGGATCAGCATCAGCATCGCGGCGACGAAGAGGTTGAGGTAGCCGAAGAACCTGCGCCGGCGCTCGTCGTGCTCCATGTAGGCGATGGAGTAGACGTGGATCAAGGAGCCGACACCGGTGATGAGCAGCAGGAACAGCGCCGCCAGCTGGTCGTAGAGCAGGTCCATGCCGACGTCGAGGCCGCCGACCTGGATCCAGTCGTAGAGGTGCTGCCCGATCTGGCGCTCCTCCTCGTCCCGACCCAGGAGCTTGACCATGAACAGCACCGACAGCACGAAGGAACCGACCGGCATCGCGGTGCCCAGCCAGTGGCCCCAGCGATCGGTGCGGCGTCCGCCGAGCAGCAGGATCGCGGCACCGGCGAGCGGCAGCGCGATCACCAGCCACAGCAGGGAGAAAACGCCCTCGGCGCTCTCGGGCGACACCACCGGGACGACCCCGGTCTCGAATACGAACATCAGGCCCTCTACCTCAGAACTTCAACAAGCTGGCGTCGTCGACCGAGGCCGAGCGACGCGTGCGGAAGATGGTCATGATGATCGCCAGCCCGACGACGACCTCGGCGGCGGCCACGACCATCACGAAGAACGCCGCCACCTGCCCCTCGAGGTTGCCGTTCTGCTTGGCGAAGGCGACCAACGCGAGGTTGGCGGCGTTGAGCATCAGCTCGACGCACATGAACGCCACGATGGCGTTGCGACGCACGAGGACGCCGACCGAGCCGATCGTGAAGAGGATCGCGGAAAGGATGATGTACTCGGTCACTTCTCCTGCTCCCGTCCGTGCTCGTCGAGGCCGAGCTGGCGCTTGAGCTCCTCGATGTCGTCTGCCATGGCCGGCGCCGAGCGCACGGTGCCGCGTGCGGCAAGCACCCGCGAGATCGAGTCCTCGGCGGCAGTGCCGTCAGGCAGCAGTGCGGGGGTGTCGACCGCGTTGTGGCGGGCATACACGCCCGGCGCCGGGAGCGGCCCGAGGTGGGTGCCCTTCTCCGCGTAGTCGCGCACCCGCTTCGCCGCCATCTGAGCCTGCGTCGGCCGCGGGGTGAGCCGCTCGCGGTGCGCGAGCACCATCGCGCCGACCGCGGCGGTGATGAGCAGGGCGCTGGTGACCTCGAAGGCGAAGACGTAGCGGGAGAAGATGATGTTGGCCAGCGCCTCGATGTTGCCGCCGGCGTTGGCCTCGTCGAGGCCGGTCGCGGTGCCGAGGGTGAGCTGACCGAGTCCGACGACCAGGACGATGCCCAGGAGCAGTCCGGTGACGGCAGCCATGATGCGCTGCCCCTTGATCGTCTCGATCACCGAGTCGGAGGCATCGACGCCGACCAACATGACCACGAAGAGGAACAGCATCAAGATCGCGCCGGTGTAGACGATGATCTGGACCGCGAAGAGGAAGGGAGCTTCGAGGGCTGCGTAGAGGATCGCCAGCGAGATCATCACGACAGCGAGCAGCAGGGCGGCGTGGACCGCCTTGCGGACCACGAGCAGTCCGAGCGCAGCGAGCACCATGACCGGTGCAAGGCTCCAGAAGGCGATCATGCGTGCTCCCCCTCGGCCGGGGCACCGGATGAGCGGGCCACGAAGGCCTCCGGAGCGGCGTAGGTGTTGCGGTAGTAGTCGCCCTCGTCGTCGCCGAGCCGCATCGGGTGCGGGGGCTGCTCCATGCCGGGCAGCAGCGGAGCGAGGAGGTCGGACTTCTCGTAGATCAGGTCGGCGCGGTTGTTGTCGGCCAGCTCGTACTCGTTGGTCATCGTGAGCGCCCGGGTCGGGCAGGCCTCGATGCACAGTCCGCAGAGGATGCAGCGCAGGTAGTTGATCTGGTAGACGCGGCCGTAGCGCTCACCGGGGCTGAACCGCTCGCCGTCGGCGGCGTCGGAGTTGGAGCCACCCTCGACGTAGATCGCGTCGGCCGGGCAGGCCCAGGCACACAGCTCGCATCCGATGCACTTCTCCAGCCCGTCGGGCCAGCGGTTGAGCTGGTGGCGTCCGTGGAAGCGAGGGGCGGTGGGGAACTTCTCGTCGGGGTACTGCTCGGTGACGACCTTCTTGAACATCGTCTTGAAGGTGACGCCGAACCCGGCGACCGGGTCGATGAACTGTTCCTTGAAGGTCTTCTGCTCGGGCTGCCGCTTGTCGGGCTGACCGGATTGCTTCGCCATCAGGCGTCCTCTCCTGAGACGGTGGACATGGGGGTCGATCGCTCGAAGGAGAGCGGCACCGCGGCACCGCGGACCGCGCCTCCTACGGGCATCGGCGGGGTCGGGTAGCCGCCCACGACGGGCTCGGCCAGGTCGCCGGAGGTGGTCTCGTCGACCTCCTCGCCGTCGCCGCCGAGGAAGAACAGGGCGAGGAAGCCGATCAGGACGACGCCGATGATGATCGGCAGGTTGTCGCTCTCGAACCAGCCCTCCAGCCGGGCGACCCGCAGGGTCGCCACGGCGACGATCCAGGCGAGCGAGATCGGGATGAGGTAGACCCACCCGAGCTTCATGAACTGGTCGTAGCGCATGCGGGGCAGCGAGCCACGCAGCCAGATGAAGAAGAAGACGAACGCGAGCACCTTGCCGAGGAACCAGATGACCGGCACGTAGCCCTCGTTGGCTCCGGCCCAGAACTCGTCGATCCAGAACGGCGCAGCCCAGCCGCCGAGGAACAGCGTGGTGGCCATCGCCGAGACCGTCACCATGTTGACGTACTCGGCGAGGAAGAACAGGGCGAACTTGATCGAGGAGTACTCGGTGTGGAAGCCACCCACGAGCTCGCCCTCGGCCTCGGGAAGGTCGAAGGGCGCGCGGTTGGTCTCCCCCACCATCGAGATGACGAAGATGACGAACGACGGCAGCAGGATCAGCCCGAACCACAGGTCGTCCTGGGCGGCGACGATCTCGGAGGTGGACAGCGACCCGGCGTACAGGAAGACCGCGACGAGCGCGAGCCCCATGGCGACCTCGTAAGAGATCACCTGGGCGCTCGAACGCAGCCCGCCGAGCAAGGAGTACGTCGATCCGCTCGACCAGCCGCCGAGCACGATGCCGTAGATGCCGATCGAGGCGATCGCGAGCACGAAGAGCACCGCGACCGGCATGTCGGTGAGCTGGAGCATCGTCTTGGTGTCGGTGAACGGGATCGTGACCTCAGGTCCGAAGGGGATCACCGAGAACGCCACGAACGCAGGCACCACCGAGAGGATCGGCGCCAGGGTGAAGACCAGCTTGTCGGCGGCCTTGGGCGTCAGGTCCTCCTTGAACATCAGCTTCGCGCCGTCGGCCAGCGACTGCAACGATCCACCGGGGCCGTTGCGGTTGGGTCCGATGCGGTGCTGCATGCGCGCGACGACCCGCCGCTCCCACCAGATGTTGAACAGGGTCAGGAGCACCAGGATCAAGAAGATCAGGACTGCTTTGAGCAGCACGACCCACAACGGGTCGTTGCCGAAGCCGGCGATCGAGTCCATCAGGCGTGCCCTCCAGCGATCGTGACGCGGGCCCCGGGCGGGGCCAGGTCGGTGAGCAGTCCGAGGCCGCTCGAGTTGGTCGGGACCCAGACGACGTCGTCGGGCATGTCGGCGGCGACCTCGGCGGGCAGCGTGACGGAGCCACGCTCACCGGTCAAGGTGACGGTGGGGCCGACGGCGTCGAAGACGGTCCGGCTGACCTTCGCCACGGCCGGACGGGCGGTGGCGGCGAGATGCTTGTCGCCGGCCTGCATGGTGCCCTGGTCGAGCAGCTGCTTCCAGGTCGACAGGACCAAACCCTGGGCGCCCTCGGCGTCGTCGACGCGTGGGGCTGCAGCCACCGGGGTCATGACGGCTCGAGCACCGTCCCAGGGGCCGAGCTCCTCCATCTGGGTCCAGACCTCGGAGACCGTCCGGAAGCCGAGCGGTGCGCGAAGCTCTTCTGCGATCCCCGCGAGGATCCGGAGGTCGGGCAGCGCGGAGGGACTTCCGAGCACCGCGTCGAAGGGACGCGGTCGACCCTCCCAGTTGACGAACGTGCCGGCCTTGTCGATGACCGGCGCCACGGGGAAGACCACGTCGGCGGCCCGGGTGACGTCACTGGCGCGGATGTCGAGCGCCACCACGAACTGGGCTCGCTCGATGGCAGCCGTCGTGGCAGCCGGGTCAAGGGTGTCGGTGGGATCGACGCCGCCGATGACCAGCCCTGCCAGGTCACCGGCTCCGAGCGCCGCCACGATGGCGTCGCCGTCGCGACCGGGGGTGTCCGGGAGGTGGTCGACGCCCCAGGCAGTGGCGGTGTCGACCCGCGCCTGCGGGTCGGAGACCGGGCGGCCACCGGGCAGCAAGCCAGGCAGGCAACCCGTGTCGAGGGCTCCGCGGTCACCGGCGCGACGCGGCACCCAGGCAACCCGGGCGCCGGTCTTGGCAACGAGGTCGGCCACGGCGCTGAAGCCGCCGGGCACGCTGGCGAGGCGCTCGCCGACGAGAATCACCGATGAGGCATCGAGCCCGTGGTCGGCGTGGCCGAGGAGCGCACCGACGGCACCGGGCTCCTCGCCGGGAACCGTCTGGATCAGCGTGGCATGCATCTTGGTCAGGCCCCGGGTCGTGAAGGGGGCGATGGCCAGGACGCGGGTGCGGTGGTGCAGGGCGGCCTTGCGCAGTCGCAGGAAGATCGTCCCGGCCTCGTCCTCGGGCTCGAAGCCCACCAGGACGACGGTCGAAGCAACTTCGAGGTCGGTGTAGGTGACCGCTCCCCCGTCGGGCCCGGTCGCCACGACGTGGGCGGCCAGGAAGTCGGCCTCCTCGGCGGAGTGCGGGCGCGCTCGGAAGTCGATGTCGTTGGTGCCCAGGGCAACGCGGGCGAACTTGGAGTAGGCGTAGGCGTCCTCTCCCGTGAGCCGGCCACCGGTGAGCACCCCGACACCGCCGGCAACGCGGGCTGCGGCGAGCCCCTTCGCAGCAACGGCGAACGCCTCCGGCCACGACGCGGGGCGCAGGGCACCGTCCTCGTCGCGGACCTGCGGGTAGGTCAGGCGGTCGGACTCGACGGCGTAGGTGAAGGCGAAGCGGTCCTTGTCGGTGATCCACTCCTCGTTGACCTCGGGGTCGTTGCCGGCCAGGCGGCGCATGACCTTGCCCCGACGGTGGTCGACCCGGATGGCCGCACCGCAGGCGTCGTGCTCGGCCACGGATGGACTGGAGACGAGGTCGAAGGGGCGCGAACGGAAACGGTAGGACTCCGAGGTCAGCGCTCCGACCGGGCAGATCTGGATGGTGTTGCCGGCGAAGTACGACAGGAACGGGGCGTTCTCGGCGATGCCGATCTGCTGCTGGGCTCCGCGCTCGATCAGGGCGATGAAGGGATCACCGGGGATCTCCTCGGCGAAACGGGTGCACCGCTGGCACACGATGCAGCGCTCCCGGTCGAGGAGCACCTGGGGCGAGAGGTTGATCGGCTTGGGGAAGGTGCGCTTGACCCCGCCCGCGCCGGAGCCGACGAAGCGCGACTCACCCCGTCCGTTGCTCATCGCCTGGTTCTGCAGGGGGCACTCGCCGCCCTTGTCGCAGACCGGGCAGTCGAGGGGGTGGTTGATCAGCAGGAACTCCATCACGCCCTGCTGGGCCTTGTCGGCCTGCTCGCTGGTCGCCTGGGTCTTGACCACCATGCCGTCGGCCACCGGGAGCGTGCAGGAGGCCTGCGGCTTCGGGAAGCCGCGCCCGTTGCCGGCGTCGGGAACCTCGACCAGGCACTGACGACAGGCGCCGGCCGGTGCGAGCAACGGGTGGTCGCAGAACCTCGGGATCTGGACGCCGATCTGCTCGGCGGCCCGGATGACGAGCGTGTCCTTCGCGACGTCGACCTGGACGCCGTCGATGGTGACCGTCACGGTCTCGACAGCCTGCACTGCCTTGTCGGGGGTGGTGGTCATCGCAATCAGACTCCGGTGCGGGTGAGGGACGAGGCCCAGACGGTGGAGGCCGCCGGGTCGAGCGGGCAGCCGCCGTGGGTCAGGTGGGCGAGGTACTCGTCGCGGAAGTACTGGATCGAGCTGGAGATCGGGCTGGTCGCGCCGTCACCCAAGGCGCAGAAGGAGCGACCCAGGATGTTGTCGCACTGGTCGAGCAGCAGGTCGAGGTCGGACTCGGAACCCTTGCCCTGCTCGATGGCGGCCAGGGTCTGCACGAGCCACCAGGTGCCTTCGCGGCACGGCGTGCACTTGCCGCACGACTCGTGCTTGTAGAACTCGGTCCAGCGCAGCACGGCGCGGACCACACACGTGGTCTCGTCGAAGAGCTGGATGGCCCGGGTGCCGAGCATCGTGCCGGCGCCGGCCATGCCCTCGAAGTCGAGCGGCACGTCGAGGTGCTCATCGGTGAGCAGCGGGGTGCTGGAGCCGCCGGGGGTCCAGAACTTCAGCTGGTGACCGGCGCGGATGCCGCCGGAGAGGTCGATGAGCTCGCGCAGCGTGATCCCGAGCGGGGCTTCGTACTGACCGGGGTTGGTCACGTGACCCGAGAGCGAGAAGATCCCGTAGCCCTTGGACTTCTCGGTGCCCATGGAGGAGAACCAGTCGGCGCCGTGCTCGATGATGCTCGGCACCGAGGCGATCGACTCCACGTTGTTGATCACCGTGGGACAGGCGTAGAGACCGGCGACGGCGGGGAACGGCGGGCGCAGGCGTGGTTGGCCGCGGCGTCCTTCGAGACCTTCGAGCAGCGCGGTCTCCTCGCCACAGATGTAGGCGCCGGCGCCGGCATGCACGACGACGTCGAGGTCGTAGCCCGAGCCGTGGATGTTCTTGCCGAGGTGACCGGCTGCGTAGGCTTCCGCCACTGCTGCCTGGACACGTCGGATCACGTGGAGGATCTCGCCGCGGATGTAGATGAAGGCGGTGTTGGCGCGGATCGCGTAGGAGGAGATGATCACGCCCTCCACGAGCACGTGGGGCGAGGCCATCATCAGTGGCGTGTCCTTGCACGTGCCCGGCTCGGACTCGTCGGCGTTGACCACGAGGTACTTCGGCTTGGGGTTGTCCTGCGGGATGAAGGACCACTTCATCCCGGTCGGGAAGCCGGCGCCGCCGCGGCCGCGGAGCCCGGAGTCCTTGACGGCGGCGATGATGTCGTCCTGCGCCATCGTGAGCGCCTTCTTCAGCGACGCGTAGCCACCGCGGGATTCGTAGACCGGCAGGGTCCAGCTCCGCTCGGTGCCCCAGTCCTTGGTCAGGACAGGGGTGAGGGTGTCGATCGTGCCCATCGCTACTTCGCCTCCTTCTTCTCGGCGGCCGTCGTGTCGGCGGGGTTCTCGTCCTCGACGGCAGCGGCCTCGGCGTTCTGGTCGTCGGCTTCACGCGCCGCCTGCGGCCGCTCTGCCTTGTCCGTCGGCACCTCAGGAGAGGGATCGTTGCTGCTCGCGATGGCAGCGTCGCCGCCGGCGGGTGCTGCCCAGCCGCGGTCCTCGGCGATGTCGAGCCCGAGCAGCGAGGCAGGCCCTGCGGCCGGGCCCTCGTCGACACGGTCGTCCGGGAAGCCGGCAAGCACGCGCTCGGCCTCGCGCCAGGTGCAGATGCGCGGGCCTCGGGTGGAGGTGACCTCGGTGCCGGCCCGCAGGTCGTCGACGACCTTGACCGCGGAGTCCGGGGTCTGGTTGTCCATGAACTCCCAGTTGACCATCATCACCGGCGCGTAGTCGCACGCAGCGTTGCACTCGAGGTGCTCGAGGGTGATGGACTTCTGTCCCTCGACGTGGGGAGTCGTCTCGTCGTTGCCGACCTCGAGGTGGTCCTTGAGACGGGTGAAGATCTCGTCGCCACCCATCACCGCGCAGAGCGTGTTGGTGCACACACCGACGTGGTAGTCGCCGACGGGCTTGCGCTTGTACATCGTGTAGAACGTCGCCACGCCGCTGACCTCGGCCGGGCTGATCTCGAGGATCTCGGCGCAGGTCTCGATGCCCTCGGGCGTGACGCGACCCTCCACCGACTGCACGAGGTGCAGCATCGGGAGGAGGCCGGAGCGCTTCTCGGGGTAGCGGGCCGCGATCTCCACGAGCTCAGCGCGAGTAGATTCAGGCAACATCAGCCACAGGCCTTTCGGGGTCCCCGCGGCGTTGTCTGCGGGGGAGCGAAGCGGAGGAGCGAAGAACGTCGTGGGGTGTGATTCATCGGTCGACGCCTCCCATGACGGGGTCGATGGAGGCGATCGCGACGATGACGTCGGCCACCTGGCCGCCCTCGCTCATCACGCTGGTCGCCTGGAGGTTGGTGAAGGAAGGGTCACGCAGGTGGACCCGGAAGGGCTTCGTGCCACCGTCGGAGACCACGTGGGCCCCCAGCTCGCCTCGCGGCGACTCGATCGGGACGTAGGCCTGGCCGGCCGGGACCCGGAAGCCCTCGGTCACGAGCTTGAAGTGGTGGATCAGGCCCTCCATCGACTCACCCATGATGTGGCGGATGTGGTCGAGGGAGTTGCCCATGCCGTCGCTGCCGATCGAGAGCTGGCTCGGCCACGCGACCTTCTTGTCGGCGACCATGACCGGGGCACCCTCGAGGCCGGCCAGCCGTTCGGCGGCCTGCTCGACGATGCGCAGCGACTCCCACATCTCGTTGAGGCGCACCCGGAAGCGGCCGTAGGAGTCGGAGGTGTCCCAGGTCTGGACGTCGAAGTCGTAGTCCTCGTAGCCGCAGTAGGGCTCGGACTTGCGCAGGTCCCAGGCGTAGCCGGTGGAGCGCACCACCGGGCCGGTCATCCCGAGGGCCAGGCAGCCGGCGAGGTCGAGGTGTCCGACGCCCTCGAGGCGGCCCCTGAAGATCGGGTTGGCGTTGCACAGGGCGGCGTACTCGGGAAGGCGCTTCTTCATCAGCGCGATGAACGTCCGGATGTCGTCGAGGGCGCCGACCGGCAGGTCCTGCGCCACCCCGCCGGGGCGGATGAACGCGTGGTTCATGCGCAGGCCGGTGATCAGCTCGAAGATGTCCAGCACCAGCTCGCGCTCGCGGAACCCGATGGTCATCACCGTCAGGGCGCCGATCTCCATGCCACCGGTCGCGATGCAGACCAAGTGGGACGAGAGGCGGTTGAGCTCCATGAGGAGCACCCGCATGACGTTGGCCTTCTCGGGGATCTCGTCCTCGATGTCGAGCAACCGCTCGACGCCGAGGCAGTAGGTCGCCTCGTTGTAGAACGGGGAGAGGTAGTCCATGCGGGTGACGAAGGTCGTGCCCTGCACCCAGGAGCGGTACTCCATGTTCTTCTCGATGCCGGTGTGGAGGTACCCGATGCCACACCGCGCCTCGGTGACCGTCTCGCCGTCGATCTCGAGGATGAGTCGGAGCACGCCGTGGGTCGACGGGTGCTGCGGTCCCATGTTGACGACGACCCGCTCCTCGACCCCGTCGATGCCGGCCAGGCCTTCGACGATGTCGTCCCAGTCGCGGCCGCTGACGGTGAAGACCTTGCCGTCGGTGGTCTCGGTGCTGCCGGCGTAGATGTCTTCAGTCGTCATCAGTTGTAGCTCCTGCGCTCGTCAGGCGGCGGGATGGTGCCGCCCTTGTACTCGACCGGGATGCCGCCGAGGGGGTAGTCCTTGCGCTGCGGGTGACCCGGCCAGTCGTCGGGCATCAGGATCCGGGTCAGTCCGGGGTGACCGTCGAAGATCAGTCCGAACATGTCGTAGGTCTCGCGCTCGTGCCAGTCGTTGGTCGGGTAGATCGCGATCGTCGAGGGCAGGTGGGGGTCGGCGTCGGGCACCGACACCTCGACCCGGACGCGGCGGTTGTGGGTCATCGAGAGCAGGTGGTAGACCGCGTGCAGCTCGGCACCCTTGTCGTCGGGGTAGTGCACGCCGCTGACGCCGGTGCACAGCTCGAAGCGCAGCTTGGGGTCGTCGCGGAGCAGCTGCATCACGGCCAGCAGGTCCTCGCGGCGCACGTGGAAGGTGATCTCCTTGCGGTGGACCACGACGTTCCACGGGCCGGCGAAGGCGGGCTCGAGCGCATCGGCCACCTCGTCGTACCAGCCGCCGAACGGACGCTCGGCCGAGCCGGGGTAGACGATCGGGGCAACCAGGCCACCGAAGCCGCTGGTGTCGCCGGTGCCGCGGGCACCGAACATGCCGGTGCGGGTGCCGACGACCTTGACCTCGGGGTCGTTGGTCGCGGGGACAGCGGTGACGTGGCCCTCGGGGCCCGACTGATCGGGGCCGGTGGTCTTGTCCTCGTCGCTCATCGGAGAAGTCCTCGCTGCTCGGAGGTGGGCAGGGCGCGCAGGGCCTCGGTCTCCAGGTCAGCGATCTGGGCGAGCCTGTTGGCACCCAGCTTGGTGGCCTGCACCTGGTCGTGGAGCTTGAGGATGGCGTCGATGAGCATCTCGGGACGCGGCGGACAGCCCGGGAGGTACATGTCGACGGGGACGACGTGGTCGACGCCTTGGACGACCGCGTAGTTGTTGAACATGCCGCCGCTGCTGGCACACACCCCCATGGCGAGGACCCACTTGGGCTCGGCCATCTGGTCGTAGATCTGGCGCAGGACGGGCGCCATCTTCTGGCTGACGCGGCCGGCGACGATCATCAGGTCGGCCTGGCGCGGGCTGGCCCGGAAGACCTCCATGCCGAAACGGGCCAGGTCGTACTTCGGACCACCCGAGGTCATCATCTCGATGGCGCAGCAGGCGAGGCCGAACGTGGCAGGCCAGAAGCTGGCCTTGCGCATGTAGCCGGCCAAGCCCTCGACCGAGGTCAGCAGGACGCCGCTGGGGAGCTTCTCTTCAATGCCCATGTCGTAAACCTTTGCTCTCGTAGCTCTCGGTCAGTCCCACTCGAGGCCGCCACGTCGCCAGACATAGGTGTAGGCGATGAAGACCGTTGCGATGAACAGGACCATCTCGACGAGGCCGAAGACCGCCATCGCGTCGAAGTTCACCGCCCACGGGTAGAGAAAGATGATCTCGATGTCGAAGACGATGAAGAGCATGGCGGTGATGTAGTACTTCACCGGGAACCGCCCGCCACCGATGGGTTGGGGGGTGGGCTCGATGCCGCACTCGTAGCTGTCGAGCTTGGCGCGGTTGTAGCGGCTCGGGCCCACGACCATGCTCGTGACGATGGAGCCGACCGCGAAGAGGGTCGCCAGCGCCATGAGGGCGAGTACCGGGGTGTAGAGCTCCATGAGCGTTCCTTCCGCAGGTCCTGAAGGCACCCGCTTGCCGGCCTTGAGCTGTGAGGATTGTGGCTTTGTGAACTGAATCACGAGGGGCGCACGGCAATACTGCCACTCTTGGCGATTCGCGTCACACCGGGGTGCGGCCCGGCGAGACGCACCCAGGTCGCAAGATTTAGGGCAGTCGGATGTCGTCTAAATCACCGGCTGTCGTGTGGCCGATGCCGACGCACCACCGAACCATTTGCGTCCCCGGATGCGTCTGAGAAGACATCACCCCACCCACCCCAACCGGAGGCCACGTGACCACCGACCGCAACCGAGCGGAGTTCGACGACTTCGTCCTGGCGCGCTCCCCTGCCCTGCAGCGCGCTGCCTTCCTGATGGTCGGTGATGTCGCCCTCGCTCAGGACCTGGTGCAGGAGGCGCTCACCAAGACCTATGTGGCCTGGCCCCGACTCCACCGCACAGCCAACGCCGAGGCCTACACCCGCAAAGCCATCACCACGACCGCGATCGGCTGGTTCCGCCGCAAGGCCTGGAACAACGAGCGGGTGGTCGAACACCTTCCTGAGCACTCCTCGAGCGGTCACGACGACGCGGTGGTGGAGCGGGCGCTGCTGTGGACGACCCTGCAGTCGCTGCCTGCGCGCCAGCGAGCAGCGATCGTGCTGCGCTACTACGAGGACCTCACCGAGGCCCAGACCGCCGAGGCGATGGGTTGTGCCATCGGCACGGTCAAGAGTCAGGTCTCGGCGGGCCTTGCCAAGCTCCGAGCCCAGCTTGGCACCGACTCCGACCTCCTTCCCCTAGACGACCTGGTGGTGACCTCATGACCGAGACCCTCAAGAACGCCCTGACCGAGCACGCCGACGCCATCTCCTTCGCTCCGGTCGACCTCCGTTCGATCCACCGCGACGGCGATCGGAGCGTGCGGCGCCGCCGCGTGGGCCTGACCGTCAGCGGCCTGGTGGCCGCGAGCACGGTGGCTGTGGCCACGGCGCTCGCCGTGCTCCCGGGGGCCGACGACAGCTCCGGGCGGAGCCCGATCGCGACTGATCCCGGTGCGCTCGGCACGATCGAGGTCACCTGGGTCGAGGGTTCGACGCTGCACCGGGCGGGCTCCGTCGACCTCGACCTCGGCCGCCCGGCCATGGCCTTCGTGCGCACGTCGGTGGGCTACGTCTTCGCCGATGCCTCGGGTGCGGTCTTCTCGGTGGTCGGCGCGGACGTCGAGCGGGTCGGCAGCACCGACCCGGACGCCATCCGGCTGCTCTCCGACCCGGCAGGCCCACGCGCAGTCTGGGTCGATGTCGACGGCTCCGGGATCGTGACCTACGACCAGGCGTCCGGGGCAGATCTCACCCTGAAGGAACGATTCACCGACGCCGTCCCGGTGTTGACAGCGATGGACGGCGACACGGCGTACGCCGACGTGGGGCGCCAGGCACGCAGCGTCGACCTCGTCACCGGCGAGACGGCGGTGGTGGCACGTGACGGCAGCTCGGTCCTCGACGCGAGCGCGGGGAACCTCGCCCTCGGCGACGACAGCGGGATCCGGCTGTCCACGCAGGGTCGCGTGAGCCAGGACACCGTGCTTCGCGACTCCTACGGCGACGTCGGCACGTTCAGCCCGGACGGAGCGTGGTTCTCCAGCGACGCAGACCAACCCCAGGTCGTCAACACCAGTTCGGGCGAGCGCGTCACGCTCGACACGCCGGACTTCTTCGCGACAGGGTACGAGTTCCTGGATGCCACCACGCTGGTCGTGATCAGCCAGGCCTCCGAGGAGGCCCCGATGACGCTGCTCACGTGCCAGGTGCCCGAGGGGACGTGCACCCAGGTAGCGGACCTCGGCTCGGCAGCGCAGCTCGAGCTGACGGGGTTCGAGCTCCCGGTCGGCATCCCGATGGGCTGACCGGACGGCGCCTGGTCAGGGAGCGGTGGCGCGGTGCAGCGCGACGATGCCGCCGGTGAGGTTGCGCCACTCGGGACGCGCCCAGCCGGCCTCGGCGACGAGGTCAGCCAGTCCCTGCTGATCGGGCCAGGCGCGAATCGACTCGGCCAGGTAGACGTAAGCGTCCGGGGAGGATGAGACTGCGCGGGCCACGGACGGCAGTGCCTTCATCAGGTACTCGAGGTAGACCGTGCGGAACGGCCCCCAGGTGGGCTGGCTGAACTCGCACACGACCAGGCGTCCGCCGGGTCGGGTCACCCGACGCAGCTCGCGCAGGCCGGCGAGCGGGTCGACGATGTTGCGCAGGCCGAAGGAGATCGTCACGGCATCGAAGCTGTGGTCGGCGAAGGGGAGCAACGTGCCGTCACCGGCCGTGAACGGCAGGTGCGGGCGCGCTTTCTTGCCCACCCGCAGCATCCCGAGGGAGAAGTCACACGGCACCACGAATGCGCCGCGGTCGTCGAAGGGCTGGCTCGAGGTGCCGGTGCCGGCCGCCAGGTCGAGCACTCGTTCGCCGTACTGCGGGTCGACGGCGGCGATCACGTCGTGCCTCCACCGCCGGTCCTGCCCCAAGGAGAGGATGTCGTTGGTCAGGTCGTAGCGACGAGCGACCTCGTCGAACATGCCTTGGACGTCGGTCGGTTGCTTGTCGAGCTGTGCGCGGGCCACAGGGCGAGCCTAGGCCGTGGGTGCTCGCCCGACTCTCAGGAGGTCTGCAACCAAATGCCTGGCCCCTGCGTCTTCACTGTGATGCCCTTGCAGGACACCGCGATCGGCCGCCCGGCCGATCGGGGCCCTGCGCTCGTCACAGGAGAGAAGCCATGTCCCTCGCCCGCAGCCTCACGCGGACCCTCGCGGTCGCCGCCCTGATCGCCGCCGTCGGCATCGGTACGGGCTACGCGCTGAACCTCGACGGCGTGCGCGACCCCGACCCAGAGGCTGTCGGGCTGGTCGACACCCCAGGGACGCCGGCGCGCCCGATCGCAACGCCGTCCGGCTCCCCGCGAGCTGAGGCCCCCAAGCCGAGGCGCACGCCACGACCCACCCCGCAACGCACACCCGAGCCAGTGGTGCCGCAGGGAGGCCCGCCGCTGATGTCGCCCGGCGAGAACAGCGCGGAGATCCGCGCCCTGCAGGCACGGCTACGCCAGATCCAGTGGTTCTCGGGCGATGTGACCGGCTACTACGGCGAGGTCACGACCCGCGCGGTCTCGGGATTTCAGGCCAAGCGCGAGATCGCGGTGACCGGCTACGTCGACCAGGAGACCCTCGACCGGTTGTTCGCGATGACCTCGACGCCCAGCGCCGACGAACTGGCCAACGTGGTCGCGGCCTCGGCGAGCAATGCACCCGGGGCGTTGGACGCACGCTGCACGAGCGGACGGGTGCTGTGCATCGACAAGACGAGCAACACACTGCGCTGGGTCGTCGACTCGCAGGTGCGCACGACCGTGGACGTGCGCTTCGGCTCGCAGTACACGCCGACGCGCGAAGGCACCTTCTCGGTGCAGTGGAAGAACCGCGACCACGTCTCGTCGCTCTACGACAGCTCGATGCCGTTCGCGATGTTCTTCTCCGGCGGCCAGGCCGTGCACTACTCCTCCGACTTCGCTGCCGTCGGGTACGCCGGGGCCTCCCACGGCTGCGTCAACGTGCGCGACTACGCCGCCATCGCCGCGTTGTTCGACCAGGTGCAGGTCGGTGACCGGGTGGTCGTCTACCGCTCCTGATCAGGCGTCGAGCTGCCCGTCGATCACGGTCCGACCCGCGGCGACGGTCTCGTCGATGCTGATGCCCTGCGAGGTGACGTCGTAGAGCAACCCCTCGGCGGCGAGCTGGCAGTGCACGCGCCCGGGCTGCTCGGCGGGGTCGACGGACTGACCCGGGGCCACCTGCTCGGCGTAGATGACCGAGCACACGCCGTCCTCGACCTCGGAGACGACCAGGGTCGAACGCTCCAGCCCCTGGGCCTCGGGTGAGATCGGGGTGCCGTCGGGCACGAACAGGCCGGGCTCGCCGGGAGCCACGGTCACGGTGACCAGGGCAGAGCCGTCGGTCCGGGCGTAGATCCCGAACGCCGCGGGTGCGCCGTACAGCTCGGCAACGTTGTCGGCACCCGACGCGACGATCTCCTGCAGGGCTTCGGCCCCGCCCGACTGCTCGACCATGTCGCTGGGCATCTCCGGGCTGAGCAGGGAGACCAGCTCTCCCGGGAGGCTCTCGGGGAGCGGAGCCAGGTCCCCGGAGTACGCCGCACCCCCGGCCTCCCCGTCGTGGTCCCCGACGATCTCGGGCAGGCCCACCGCGAAACCGACGACCAGGGCGAGGCCGACCACCCCGCCTGCTGCGGCAAGGAACGTCGTACGGGCGGAGGACTTCACGGAGGGGGTGCTCATGGACTCGATTCTGACAGCCGGGTGAGCGCCGCCCTCCAGGCGGCTCGGTAGACTCCCCGCGTGAGCATGGGTGCGATGAACGAGGAGCAGGACGAGCACGCCGCTCCCCTCGTGGTCCGCACCACTCGGCTCGACCTCGAAACCGCCGTCGCCCTGGTCGACCTGCTGCCCATCGATGAGCCGGTGGCCTGGCTCCGCAACGGTGAGGGTCTCGTGGGCTGGGGTGTCGCCGCCCAGGTCCGGACGGCCGGTGCCGACCGCTTCGACGACGCCGACTCCTGGTGGTCGTCGCTGACCTCGCACGCAGTCGTGCGCAGCGACCTCGACCTCCCCGGGACCGGCCTCGTCTGCTTCGGCACGCTGGCGTTCGCCGACGACCCGGGCGACTCGGTGCTCACCGTGCCGAGCATCGTTGTCGGGCGACGGGGCGAGACGGCCTGGATCACGACCGTCTCCCCCACCGGGCTGGACCTCCTTGATGTCTCGGTCGACGTCGCCGACCGGCCCGCTGCGCCGCGAGGGGTCCGGTTCGCCGACGGGGCGCTCGACGGCGAGGCCTGGATGGTCGCCGTGGCCGACGCCGTGGCCCGGATCGCCGCCGGCGACCTGGAGAAGGTCGTGCTGGCGCGAGACCTGATCGCGACCGCGGACGAGGCCATCGACGTCCGTTGGCCGTTGCGTCGCCTGACCGAGCTGTACCCCACGTGCTGGACCTTCCACGTCGACGGGATGTTCGGTGCGACCCCCGAGCTGCTCGTACGCCGTGAGCGCGGCCTGGTCACGTCGCGGGTCCTGGCCGGGACGATCCGCCGCAGCGGCGACGACGAGCGCGACCTGGCCCTGGCGGCTGCCCTGGCTCGCTCGTCGAAGGACCTCGCCGAGCACGAGTACGCCGTCCGCTCGGTCGCCGACTCCCTCGGACCGCACTGCTCGTCGATGAACGTCCCCGAGACCCCGTTCGTCCTGCACCTGCCCAACGTCATGCACCTGGCCACCGACGTCGTCGCAGTCGTCCATGACGCCGAGAGGGTCTCCTCGCTCCAGCTCGCTGCGTCGCTGCACCCCTCCGCTGCGGTCGGGGGCACCCCCGCGGAGGCCGCGACCCGACTGATCACCGAGATCGAGGGCATGGAGCGCGGCCGCTACGCCGGTCCGGTCGGGTGGATGGATGCACGTGGGGACGGCGAGTGGGGCATCGCCCTGCGCTCGGCGCAGGTCGACGGCTCGACCGTGCGGCTCTTCGCCGGCTGCGGCATCGTGGCCGACTCCGACCCGGAGTCGGAGCTGGCCGAGACCCAGGCAAAGTTCGTCCCGGTCCGCGACTCGTTGGGCGGCTGAGGTCTCCGTGGGCGTCGACGTGGTGACCGAGATCGAGATCGACCGTCCTCGTGCTGACGTGGCTGCCTTCTGCGCGGACCCTGACAACGCCACCACGTGGTACCGCAACATCGCTTCCGTGGAGTGGGTGACCGCTCCCCCACTGGTGGTGGGGTCGCGGCTGGCCTTCGTGGCCTCGTTCCTCGGACGCCGGCTGGCCTACACCTACGAGGTGCGCGAGCACGTCCTCGGAGAGCGGTTCGTGATGAGCACGCAGGAGGGTCCGTTCCCGATGCGCACCACCTACACGTGGGAGGACGCAGGGACCGGCACCCTGATGCGGTTGCGCAACAGCGGCGAGCCGTCGGGCTTCGCGAGCGTCGCGGCCCCGGTGATGGCTCGGGCGATGCGCGGAGCCAACCGCAAGGACCTCGCCCTGCTCAAGCAGGTGCTCGAGCAGGACTGAGCGCGGTGAGTGTGGTGAGCGCTCCGAGCGCTACTCGAGGTCGGCGCCGTCAGGCACCCGCACGAAGGACAGCTCGCCGATCAGGTTGGCCATGTGGGTGTCGACCATCCCGAGCGCCAGGTCCGAGTAGACCTTGTCGTGGATGCCGAGGTTGCGCGGGGCCGCGACCTCGCGCACGAAGTCGATCGCCTCGGACATCTTCAGCCACGGCGCCGAGATCGGAGCGAGCAGGACGTCGATCGCCTCGCCGGGCGGGATCAGGGAGTCCCCCGGGTGGTAGACGCGCTCGCTGCCCAGCGTCAGCAGGTAGCCGGAGTTGTCGAAGCGCGGGTAGTCGGGGTGGATGACCGCGTGCTTCTCGCCCACCACGCGCACGGGCACGCCGAGGTCGAGCAGCTCCCCCGGCGACACCACCGTGACCCGGTCGCTCAGGTCGGGGGCGCCCTCGGCGATGACGCGAGCCACGGCGTCGATGGTCACGATCGGCGAGCTCACCGAGCGCAGGTGGTCAGCGTCGTAATGATCGGCGTGCTCATGGGTGATCAGGATGACGTCGGCACCCTCCACCGCCTCCCGGGCGGTGAAAGCGCCCGGGTCCAGGACGAGACGTACTCCGGCGTGCTCGACGCGCACGCACGCATGACCGAACTTGGTGATCCGCATGCGCTCAATCTAGTCGTGCTCGGCCGGTGCTGCTGAGCCGGTTTCGGCTGCGCCGGGCGGTGCCCTGGCCACCGAACCAGGCCCGACCCCGGTGGCTGACGCACCGCCCACCCGACGGCCCCAGCGCAGCGGTGCCCTGGCCACCGAACCAGGCCCGAGGCCGGTGGCTGACGCACCGCCCACCCGACGGCCCCAGCGCAGCGGTGCCCTGGCCACCGAACCAGGCCCGACGCCGGTGGCTGACGCACCGCCCACCCGCACCCGTGAAGCGCTCGGTCAGCCCACCGACGATGCCGGCAGCTGCGCGGCCCCGAAGAAGGCGCCGCGGTGGGGCCCGTGGCCCCCGTCGAGGACTTCGACGACGTCGACCAGGACGCAGGTGATGTTGTCGGTGCCGCCGGCCTCGAGGGCGGAGGCCACCAGCAGGTCGATCACGGTGTCGGCGTCGGGCAGGGCCAGGATCCGTGCGAGGTCGTCGTCGTCGACGAGGTCGCTCAGCCCGTCGCTGCACAGCAGCAGCCGGTCGCCGCCCACCAGGTCGAGGTCGAGGAGGTCGGGCTGGGAGGGACCACCACCGCCCAGGGATCGCATGATGATGTGACGGTGCTCGGAGCGTCTGGCCTGAGCCGGGCTCAGCCGTCCGACGTCGACCATCGACTGCACCAGGGTGTGGTCGGTGCTGACCTGCTCCAAGGACCCGGCGCGGTAGAGGTAGGCGCGGGAGTCGCCGAGGTGAGCCAGTGCGACACGAGCGCCGTCGGTGTGCAGCGCGGTGAAGGTGGTGCCCATCCCCTTGAGGTCGGAGTCGGCCTCCACCGCCGTGCGGAGGAGGGCCGCCGCGTGGGCCACCGCGCGGTCGAGCAGCCCGCGGGGAGCAGCCCCGTCGCCGGCCTTCCGGGACTCACGATCTGCGGCGTGTACGGCGACCGCCGAGGCGATCTCACCGCCGGCCGCCCCGCCCATGCCGTCGGCCACCACGACCAGCCGAGACCCCGCGAAGGCTGAGTCCTCGTTGTGGGCGCGCACCAGACCGACGTGACTCGCGGCGGTGGAGCGGAACTGCAGCATGAACACATCCTGGCACCCCCCGCCGGCACCCCGCCGACACCCCGCCCTGGGCCTAGGCTGCGGCGATGAGGCACTTCAACCTGGCCGACCCTGCCTTCGACGTGACCTCAGACGAAGTGCACGCTGCTCGCGACGACGACTGGTATGCGACCACGACGTGGGGGCACGCCGTCCTGCGCTACGACGCGGCCTCGGCCGTGCTGCGCGATCGTCGCTTCCGGCAGGGCAATGCGCGCTGGCCCGAGCAGAACGGCGTACACGACGGACCCTTCGCGGCGTGGTGGGGCGAGACGCTGCTGAGCCTCGAAGGCGACGACCACGCGCGGACCCGGCGGCTCCTGGTGCCGGCGTTTCGCAACAAGACCATCGCGGCCCTGCGGCCGCGCTTCACGGCCCTGGCCCACGAGCTCATCGACGAGTTCTCCGAGCGAGGATCGGTCGAGTTCATCTCGGAGTTCGCCGAGCCCTATGCCGCGCGCATCATCTGCGTGCTGCTCGGCATCGACGAGGCCGCCTGGCCGGAGGTGGCGCACTGGGCCGACGACCTCGGCGCTTCCTTCTCGATCGACGTCGGCCAGCAGGTCCCGCGCATCGAGGCCGCTCTCGAGGGGTTGTCTGCCTACCTCGACGACGTGGTCGCAGATCGCCAGGGCAACCCGCGCGACGACCTGGTCTCGACGCTGGTCGCCACCCTCCACGAGCCCGACGGGCTGAGCGAGCGTGAGCTCAGCGTCGCGCTGGTCTTCCTGGCGTTCGCCGGGATGGAGACCACCCGCAACCAGCTCGGGCTCGCGCTCCAGACGTTGCTGCACCACCCCGACCAGTGGCGACTGCTCGCCGAACGGCCCGAGCTCGGCGCCAACGCTGTCGAGGAGGTGATGCGGGTCAACCCCACGGTGACGTGGGTGACCCGGGAGGCCCTGGAGGACCTCGAGCTCGCCGACCCGAGTGGGGTCGGGGCGCCGCTCCACATCCCACGTGGCGGCATCGTGCAGGTGCTTTCCCACGCCGCCGGCACGGATCCGGCCGCGATGCCCGACCCGTCGTTCGACATCACCGCCCAACGGCCTCCCCACCACGGCTTCGGCGCCGGGATCCACCACTGCCTGGGTCACTTCGTCGCCCGCACCGACATGGCGGTCGCGCTCCCGCTGCTCGCCCAGCGGATGCCGGGCGCTCGCGCCGACGGGCCGGGACGGTGGCTGCCGGTCTCCGGCAACACCGGCGCGGTCGAGTTCCCGATCGCCTTCACGCCCGGGAGCGCGCGGGGACGCCTCAGGCAGTGAGGTGGTGCACGTAGCACCAGCGCCAGTCCTCCGCCGGCTCCGCGGACTGCATCACCGGGTGCTGCGTCGCCTCGAAGTGCCGGGCGGCGTGCCGCCCGGTCGAGGAGTCGCAGCACGCGACGTGGCCGCAGTCCAGGCACTGGCGCAGCGCCACCCAGCGGGTCCCCTCCTCCACGCACTCGGCGCACGTGCCGTCGCCGCCGGTCGGGCCGTGCTGACGCTCGACCAGGTGCTCACACTCCTGACCGGGCACCCGGATCGAGGTCGAGGTCCGTAGGTCGGCGCGCTCCTCGACCGCGCGCTCGAGCATCGACTCCTCGATGTCGAGCATCGCCAGCACGTCGGCCACGACCTCCGACGGCGTCGCTCCCGACGAACGGATCTCCAGCACCCGCGCACGTTCGGCGCCGATCATCGCCAGCCGCAGTCGCGAGTAGAGCTCGCTGGGGGACTCCTCGTCGAGCGTGGTGCCGAGCCGCTCCCAAGCCGCGAAGTTGCGTTGGTCGAGGCGCTCGCGGATCAGGTCGGCGACTCCGTGCACGTCGCCGGTCTCGAGATCCTCCAGCTCGGCGAGGCCGGCCTTCGACGCCTGCTGCAGCAAGGTCGCACGCGCCAGGGCGTCGTCCATCGGGTCCGGCGAGGGCACCTTCAGCCGGCGCGCGAGCCACGGCAGGCTCAGGCCCTGGATGAGCAGGGTGCCGGCGACGACCGTGAACGCGATCAGCAGCAGCACCTCGCGGTGCCGGGTGCCTTCGGGGATGATGAACGCCGCCGCCAGCGTCACGACCCCGCGCATCCCTGCCCACCCCAGCAGGAACGTGTACGCCGCCGGGGCCGGCGCACCGGTGCCGGACTTCGGGCGCACGAGGAGGTAGCGCGCCGGGAAGACCCACACCAGACGCAGGACGATCACCCCGACCAGCGACAGCAGGCACACTGCGGTGATCCGCCCGGTGCCGAGCTCGCTGCTGCCGACGTCGTCGAACAGACGGGCCGCCTGGAGGCCGATGAGCAGGAACACGACGTTCTCCAGGACGAACGCGATCGTGCCCCAGTTGATGCGCTCGGCGATCCGGGACTGCGCGGTCTGGATGACCGGTGCCCGGTGGCCGAGCAGCAGGCCGGCCACGACGACCGCGATCACCCCTGAGGCCTCGAGCTCCTCCGCGGCGACGTAGGCCGCGAAGGGGACGATCAGCGAGATCGCGGTGTCCATCAGCGGGTCACGCAGGCGCCGGCGCACCTGCGCGACCAGGAAGTAGACGATGGCTCCGACGGCCACGCCACCGCCGGCGGCCACCAGGAAGTCGAGGGCGATCCCGCCGAGGCTGATCGGCTCCGCCTTCTCAGCGCCGCCACCGAGCGCCATGGCGGTGCCGCCGGCCGCGATCGCCGTACGAAGCGAGACCAGGGCGGTTGCGTCGTTGAGCAGCGACTCGCCTTCGAGGATCGTCACGATGCGACGCGGAAGCCCGATCCGGCGACCGACGGCGGTGGCGGCGACGGCGTCCGGAGGCGCGACGACCGCGCCGATCGCGAAGGCCGCCGGCCATCCGACGCTGGGGATCAGGGCGTGCACCAGGACCCCGATGCCGGCGGTGGTGAAGATGATGAGGCCCACCGAGAGCAGCAGGATCGAGCGGCGGTTGGCGTTGAAGTCGACCAGCGAGGTCTTGATGGCCGTGGCGTAGAGCAGCGGCGGCAGGAGGCCCAGCAGCACCACGTCCGGCTCGAGGGTGATCTCGGGGACGCCCGGCACGTAGGACGCGACGACCCCGGCCACGATCAGCACCAGCGGCGCCGGGACGCCGATCCGGTCGGCGCACGCGGTGACCGCGAGGACGCCGACAGCCAGGACGACGAGCAGTACGGCAATCTCCACGGGAGGAATCATGCCCGGAGCAAGGGCTGCTGGGCGCTCGCGTTCGCGATCAGCGCAACCGGCTGCCCGAGGGCGGGGTCAGGGGCGCAAGGCGCGGATCCGCTCGTCGAGGTCACGCCGGTTGTCGCGACGAACGACCACCTCGATGACCTCGATCCCGCCGTTGGGGCTGCCCAGCGCCTGCTCGAGAGCCGGCACGCTGGCGACCTGGAGGTGCGGGGTGCGCGACGCGGCGCACAGCGAGGCGAGATCGACCCCGTGCGGGGTCCCGAAGAGGGCTTCGAACCGGTCGGCGTGCTCGGGCGCTCCCTGCTCGAGCATCGTGAAGATCGAACCGCCGTCGTCGTTGACGACCACGATCGTCAGGTCGGGCTCGGGCTGCCCGGGACCGAGCACCAGACCGTTGCTGTCATGGAGGAAGGTCACGTCGCCCAACAGCGCCAGGTTGCGCCCGTCGGGGTGCTGCTCGGCCCGAGAGAGGGCGATGCCGATCGCGGTGGAGGTGACACCGTCGATGCCGGACAGACCGCGGTTGGCCATCGTCTTGCGCCGGGAGCCGACCGGCGTGGGGCGCGCCATCAGGTCCAGGTCGCGGATCGGGCTGGAGGGCCCGACGACGAGGAGGCCCTCGGGTGGCACCGCCCTGCTCACCGCGCCCACGACGGCGTACGGCGTGAGGTCGGCCTCGGCGGCGAGCAGCGCATCGAGCTGTCGGCCCACGGAGCGATCGGCGCTCTCCCACGCCTCGAGCCAGTCGGCGTGGTCGGCGTCGCGGGTCTCGACCTCGGGCCAGGCTGCGACCAACGAGACCGGGAAGGGTCGCTCGGTCCACACGCCCCGGGCCGGCACCGAGACCACCTCGACGTCGGCGCGACCCAGCAGCCTGGTCACCGGTCGCGACAGGGTGGGTCGACCGAAGACGACCACCCGCTCGATCGCGTCGCCGAGGGCGGACCCGTCGTGGAGCAGCAGCCGGTAGCAGCGCAGCGCCAGGTCACCGGTGCGCGAGCCGCTCGACGGCTCGGCGAGCAGCGGCCAGCCGGCGGCCTCGGCCAGGCGTCGGGCCGCGGGGCCGGCGTCGTCGCCGGCAACCACCACGGTGCGCGGCCCGAGCGGGAGCACGGTGGCGGCCGGTCGCACCTGGGGCGGGGCCGGCGCATCGGACACCGGTCGGGGCCTCCACACCTCCCCCGAGGGCAGGAGCGGCTCGTCGAGCTGCACGTTGAGGTGCCACGGTCCGTTGGCAGCCGGGTCTGGCTCGGGGACGGCGTCCACGACGTCGTGGGTCTCGACGAGGGGACCGAACAGCCCGACCTGGTCGGTGACCTGGTTGGCGCCGCTGCCGCGCAACCTGGCCGGACGGTCGGCGGTGACCACGATCAGCCCGACCCCGGCGTGGGCCGCCTCGAGGACGGCGGGGTGCAGGTTGGTGACCGCGGTGCCCGACGTGCAGATGACCGCGGCGCGACGCCCCTGCTTGGTCAGTCCGAGCGCCAGGAAGCCGGCCGACCTCTCGTCGAGGCGGGTGTGCAGCCGCAGCAGCCCGGCGCGCGCCGCGTCGAAGGCCGCGAAGGTGAGCGGAGCGTTGCGGCTGCCGGGGGCGACGACGACCTCCTGGACGCCGCAGTCGAGGAGCTGTTGGACGACCTCTCGGGCCAGGCGCGTGGCGTCGGGCGTGTCCTCGGTGTCAGGCATGTCGTGCACTCTGCACCTCGCGGTAGCGCGCCTCCCAGTGGGCCACCCTCTCCGGCGCAGCCGTCAGCCGATCCAGCGCCGACTCGTCGACGGTCGGCGCCCCGACGGGGAGCACCCCATCGACCGGCTCGAGCGGTTCGACGGCGACGTCGTCGCTCAGCAGCTGCACCGTGGCGAGCCCGCACGCGTAGGTCAGGTCAGGCAGCGCCGCGGCCAGAGCGAGCCCGGCGGCGATCCCGACCGAGGTCTCGAGAGCCGACGACACCACCACCGGCAGACCGATGTCCTCGGCGATCCGTAGGCAGGCGCGTACCCCGCCGAGTGGCTGCACCTTGAGCACGGCCACGTCAGCGGCCTCGAGGTCGCGCACCCGGTAGGGGTCGCTCGCCCGCCTGATCGACTCGTCCGCCGCGATCGGCACATCGACACGGCGGCGTACGACGGCAAGGTCCTCGACGGCCATCACCGGCTGCTCGACATACTCCAGCCCGCCGGCGGCACGATCGAGCGCCGCAATCGCAGCGAGTGCTTCATCGACCGACCACAATCCGTTGGCGTCGACCCGGATCCGTCCATCCGGGCCCAGCGCATCTCGAACAGCTTCGAGCCGGGCCTCGGCCTCGGCCAGGCTCTGGCCCGGCTCGGCGACCTTCACCTTGGCGGTGCGGCAGCCCCCGCGCAGCACGATCGCGTGGGCCTGCTCGGGTCCGACGGCCGGCACCGTCACGTTGACCGGGACCGACGAACGCAGCGGGGCCGGCCAGTCACCAGCTGCAGCTTCGCGGGCGCACGCCAGCCAGGGCGCGGCGACAGCGGCGTCGTACTCGAGAAAAGGGCTCCACTCCCCCCAGCGCCCATCGACCCCCCGCACCAGGGCGACCTCGCGCACGGTGATGCCACGAAAGCGAGTCCGGAGCGGGATCGACAGGACGCGGAGTCCGGAGGCGCCTGGCTGCTCAGGCATCGGCCACCACCAGGTCGCGCAGCCGGACCCGGTCAGGCTTTCCGTTGGCGAGCAGCGGGATCTCGGGGACAACCACGACCTGGCGGGGAGACCAGGCGCGCGGATGCGCCTCGGCAACCCAGGCGCGCAGCTCTTCCTGAGCGATCGGGCCGGCGGCGAAGGCCACGAACGCCACCAGCCGGTTGCCCCACTCGGGATCGGGGACCCCGATCACCTCGGCGGCCGTCACCGCAGGGTGGGCGCGCAGCCGCGCGGCGACGGTGGGGCCGGGCACGTTGACGCCCCCGCTGACCACGACGTCGTCCAGACGGCCCAGCACCCGGACCCGTCCATCGGGAGCCACCTCGCCGGCGTCGGCGGTCAGGAACCAGCCGTCCACCAGGGCCTCGGCAGTGAGCTCAGGATCGCCCTCGTAGCCGTCGAAGAGCACCGGCCCGCGGAGCCGCAACCGACCGTCAGGATCGACCGCAACCTCCACGCCGTCGAGCGGCAGTCCGTCGTAGACACAGCCTCCGGCGGTCTCGGCCGAGCCGTAGGTCGCCACGACCCGCACCCCGGCGGTCTCCGCTCGGGCTCGCAGGGCCGGGTCGATCGGTCCGCCGCCGAGCAGCACCGTGTCGGCCCGACGCAGCGCAGCGAGGTCGCCGTCCGGGGAGCTGTCGTCGAGCATCCGGTGCAGCTGGGTGGGCACCAGCGAGGTGAACCAACCATGCTCCCGGGGCCAGGGTTCGGTGAGCCCCACCGGCTGGTGTCCCGCCACCAGGGAGCGGCAGACGACCTGCACCCCGGCGACGTACGACGGCGGCACCCGCAGCACCCAGCGGCCGGAGCCGCCCAGGCGCGCCTCGGTGGCGGCCACCGAGGCCAGCACCGCGGCCCGCGACAGCTGCACGCGCTTGGGGCGCCCGGTGGACCCGGAGGTCTCGACGATCCACGCAGCGGGCTCGGCGGGGCTCGTCAACCAGGCACTCAGCTGCGCGACCAAGGACGGCGACTCACTCACGGCACCGAGGCTAGCCCCACCGAAGGAAGGGAACCTCCCCACCGGTGAGCAACCGCGCTCCGTGCTCCTGCTTGAATCCTCTGTTGTGGCGACAGCGTCGGAGTGGATCCAGGGAGCGCGCCCGCGCACGCTCCCCGCAGCAGTGGCACCGGTGCTCGCCGGCACCGGCATCGCGGCGTACGCCGACGCAGCCGTCTGGTGGAAGGCGCTGCTGGCTCTCGTGGTGAGCCTCGCCCTCCAGGTGGCGGTCAACTACGCCAACGACTACTCCGACGGCATCCGCGGCACCGACGACGTCCGCGTCGGCCCGATGCGACTCGTCGGCTCCCGGGTCGCCTCGCCGGGCGCGGTCAAGCAGGCAGCGTTCATCGCCTTCGGCGTGGCCGCGGTGGCCGGCCTGGCCCTGGCGGCTTCGACGGCCTGGTGGCTGGTGCTCGTGGGAGCCGTCAGCGTGGCTGCCGCCTGGTACTACACCGGCGGTTCCACGCCCTACGGCTACCTCGGTCTCGGCGAGGTCATGGTGTTCGTCTTCTTCGGCCTCGTGGCGGTCATCGGCACCACCTTCGTGCAGGTCGAGGCGTGGTCCACCCCCGCCCTGTACGCCGGCATCGGGATCGGCGCGCTCGCCTGCGCGATCCTGGTGGTCAACAACCTGCGCGACATCCCCACCGACACGATCGCGGGGAAGAACACGCTGGCCGTCCGGCTCGGTGACGACCGCACCCGCCGGCTCTACCTGGTGCTCGTGCTGCTGGCTGCGCTGTGCGTGGTGCTCGTCGCCACCTCGACCACCTGGTGGGCCCTGATCGGCCTCGGTTTCCTGGTGCCCGCGCTGCCAGGCCTGCGCACGGTGCTCGGTGGAGCCACCGGACCCGGACTGATCCCCGTGCTGCAGCAGACGGGCCTGGCCGAGCTCACCTGGGCAGCGCTGGTGGCCGGCGCACTCGTGCTGGCCTGAAGGCAGCGCCGTCGTTGGAGCGCGCCGCGTAGGCTCGAGCCATGTTCAAGATCCTGATCGTGCTGATCGTCATCGGCTTCATCCTCTGGCGCTTCCGCGCCCCGCTGCTGGCCAAGATCCTCGGTCAGCCGCAGAGCCGGATCGAGCGCCAGCTCAACCGTCGCAAGAAGTAGCGCGCCGCTCAGCCTGCGTCGTCGATGTCCTCGCGCGAACGCATCTCCTCGTACCGCGCGCTCGCGCGCGAGGCGCGCGCCTCGACCTTGCGCGCCAGGGCATCGCGCGGGCCGCTCAGCACGTAGTAGGAGCCGATCCCGCTGATCGCGAACGCGAGCAACAACGTGATCACGGGGTAGGGCTCGCCGGTGAGCGCAGCCGCTCCGCCGGTCAGCGCGACCCAGGTGACGAGGAACAGCGCGAGCCGGGCAAGGGTGTAGATCCAGAACTCCTTCACAGGGTTCAGGGTATGTCGTGCCCACCAACCGCCTACATTGGAGGGGTGCTGAGGTTCTTGTTCGTGCTGATCCTGTTCGCGGTGGCGACCTACCTCGTCATCCGCGTGTTCCAACAGCGCGGGTTGCTGCCGGCGGCCCCGGCCCGACCGAAGCGGCTCCCTCCGAAGCGGATGATCGCGCCGGACGACGACGAGGACTTCCTGCGCGACCTCGACCGCAAGCGTCGCGACCCCGAGGACCCCGACGCCGGTCCCTGAGCCGCGGCCCTACAGAGCCCTGGGCGTCACCGGCCGAGTGGTCAGGAGCGGCCGGCGGCCTTGAGGTCGCGGCGCAGCTCCTTGGGGAGGGAGAAGATCAGCGACTCCTCCGCGGTGTGCACCGCCTTCGCATCGGGATAGCCGCGCTCGGAGAGGTAGGCCAGGACGCCGTCGACGAGGGACTCCGGCACCGAGGCGCCGGAGGTGACCGAGACCTTGTCGACCCCGTCGAGCCAGGCCTCGTCGATCTCGGAGACGTCGTCCACGCGGTACGACGCCTTGGCGCCGGCGTCGAGAGCGACCTCGACGAGCCGGACCGAGTTGGACGAGTTGGCGGACCCGACGACGATCAGCAGGTCGCAGTCCTGGGCGATGTCCTTGACGGCGAGCTGGCGGTTCTGGGTGGCGTAGCAGATGTCATCGCTGGGCGGGTCGAGCAGGAGCGGGAAGCGCTGCCTGATGGCGGCGACAGTCTCGAGAGTCTCGTCGACCGACAGCGTGGTCTGCGACAGCCAGGCCACGCGTGCCGGGTCGCGTACGACGATGCCGGCCACGTCGGCGGGACTCTGCACGAGCTGGATGTGGTCGGGGGCCTCACCCGCGGTGCCCTCGACCTCCTCGTGACCCTCGTGGCCGATGAGGAGGATGTCGTAGTCGTCGTCGGCGAAGCGCCGTGCCTCGTGATGGACCTTGGTCACCAGCGGGCAGGTGGCGTCGATCGTCTTGAGGTCGCGCACCTCGGCCTGGCGGTGCACCTCGGGGGACACGCCGTGGGCCGAGAAGACCACGGTGGCGCCCTCGGGCACCTCGGCGAGCTCCTCCACGAAGATCGCCCCGCGCGACTCGAGGTCAGCGACGACGTGCTTGTTGTGCACGATCTGCTTGCGCACGTAGACGGGCGATCCGTAGAGGTCCAGGGCCTTCTCCACCGTGACGACGGCCCGGTCGACGCCCGCGCAGTAGCCGCGTGGGGCCGCCAGCAGGACGGCCTTCTCGGCCTCGTCGGGGGTCAGGATCGCCGGGCTGCCCAGATCGATGCTCATGAGCCTGAGTCTACGGGCCGCACGATGTGCGTTCGACCGGGTCGCTCAGCGACGCGTCGGCTTCAAGGACCTCAGGATCTCGCGCCCGATGGCGCCCTGCTCGCGGACCTCGGCGAACCAGGCGGCGTTGGCCGGCACCTGCGATCGCAGCCTCTCCGCCCGGCGATCGGCGCAAACGTGCGACCGCGTTCCTCATCGGACCTGCTCGTAGAACCCGATCGACAGCTGGTCGTCGGGGGCCACGGTGCCCTCGATCCGGAGAGCCACCGTCTGACCGGGTCGGACGATCTCGGCCGCGCCGCCGCTGAGGCCGGCGCCGTACTGCGTCGTAGCCGGGCGTCCATCGACGAAGATCCGCACGCGGGCGACCTCGGTGTCGAGGAAGAGCCGCGTGAGGACCGGACGCACGCTTTCGGGCGCGACGTCCGTGAGCTCACCCTGGGCCGTGGCTGCAACGCGCGAGACCTGGCGCCACAGGTGCCCGTGGTGCTCGACCAACGGCGGGACGTAGTCGTCGATGGTGCCGAGCCGCTCCGTGTCGGTGCGGGCATAGACCCCCACGCTCAGCCGGACGTCGGACGACGAGATCTGCGGCCCGCGAGGCCCGTCGGTCAGGTAGGCGCGCACCGTGGCGTCCTCGCCGGGCTGCGTCGGGAAGCCGAAGGCACCGCCGGCGGCCGCATCGACGGGCAGCCACTCCCCGCACCCGTCGCCCTCGATCGCGCTCTTGCCACCGAGGTCGACGTGCAGGTAGGCCGAGGACGCAGCGGTCTCGCAGTCGACGTAGACCTCGACGACTCGGCTCGTGGCGGCGGCGAGCACGACGACCTCGCTCTCGCCCGGCTCCCCCACCGCGGCACCCAGCAGCTCCCGCCCCGGCGGCGCCTGCCGGAAGGTCACCCCACCGGTGGTGATGCCTGCCGGCCGCCCGTCGCCCAGGGTGTAGACCGCGATCCCGGGCTGACCACCGGCCGACCTGATCGTCAGCTTCTCGCTCACGCCCGGTCCCACGTAGTAGAAGTCGGAGAAGTCGGCAACGTCGTAGGTCAGGGCCTCCGGCACCGCCGGTCCGTCGATCGTGACCCGGTCGTCGGCGCCTGAGGTCCCCCACGAGATCAGCCGCGGCAGGTCGGACTCCGGGAGGTCGAGCGTGACCCGACCTCCGTCGCCATCGAGGCCCTCGGTGAAGTCGTAGTCGTAGCCGAGCGCGGAGAGCTGGGCGGGCGGGGTGAGGCCCACCACGGTCGTCGCCGGCTCCGGCGCGGCCTGACGCCCTCCGCTCGGCAGCAGGGCGACCCCGGCCACGGCGGCCAGCACCGCAGCCGTGCCGCTGGCGGCCACCGCCCGGCGGCGACGGCGTACGGTCCGGACCCGGTCGCGGACAGCAGCCGATCGGGCGAGGGTCCCCATCCCGGTCTCGGTGAGGTCGTCGGCGTGCAGGTCGAGGGTTGCCCGGAGGTCATCGATGCTGGTCATGACGCGTCCTTGCTGGTGCCGGAGCGGAAGTCGGAATCGGTGTCGGAATCGGGTGGGGACGTAGCAAGCGCCGGATCGATGCGGAGCTTGGCGAACGCCTTGCTGCACTGGCTCTTCACGGTGCCGACCGAGCAGCCGAGGACCTCGGCGGTCTGGGCCTCGGTGAGGTCGTCGAAGTACCGCAGCACCACGACCGCCCGTTGCCGACGCGGCAGCCGTTCCATAGCGGTCCAGAGATCGAGGCCGGCCCCGGCCTCGCCTGCACCATCGCCGACGGCCGCCTCCGGGAGGTCTTCGGTTGCCTGTTCGCCGTTCCACTTGCGTCGCCACCAGGTGGCGTAGGTGTTGAACAGGACCTTGCGCACGTAGGCCTCGGGGCTCTGCGCGATCCGGTCCCAGGCGAACCAGGCCTTCGTCAGGCTCGTCTGCAGCAGGTCCTCGGCGAGGCCGTGGTCGTGGGTGAGGAGGTAGGCGGTCCGCAGCAGCGCCGTCGAGCGGGCCGCAACGAACTCGTCGAAGCCCGGGCCGGCCTTGTCTCCACCCATTGCCGTCCCAACGTTTGCTCGTGGCAGCGCCGAGTCGCGTGCCGTGGTGTCGATCATGTACTCCTGGACCAGTCAGCACCCACACATGGTTGCCTCGCGGAAGGAACCTTCATGAAGTACGTCGTCTACGGGGCCGGAGCAGTCGGAGGGGTCATCGGTGCCCGCCTGCATCTCGCGGGTCTCGACACGACCCTCATCGCCCGCGGCGCCCACCTCGCGCAGATCCGTCGCTCCGGGCTGGTGCTCGACGGCGCCGGCGGCCGGCGCGTCGTACAGCCGCCGGCGAGCGACACCGTCGCCGACGTCGCCTGGACCGACGACACCGTGGTGCTGCTCTGCGTGAAGAGCCACCAGACGCCGACGGCGCTGGCCGACCTCGTAGCCCACGCACCGGTCGAGACGCCCGTCGTGTGCGCCCAGAACGGCGTCGCCAACGAGACCGAGGTGCTGCGCCGCTTCCCCCGCACCTACGGACTCACCGTCATGCTCCCCTCGCTCCACCTCGAGCCCGGCACCGTGGTCGAGAAGTGCACGCCCGTGCCCGGCATCCTGGACCTCGGTCGCTACCCCGAGGGCGTCGATGCGACCGCTGAGCGCATCGCCGCCGACTTGCGCGCGGCCGGCTTCGAGTCGGCGCCCCGGGCCGACATCATGGGGTGGAAGTACCGCAAGCTCCTGGTCAACGCCGTCGGAGACGCCGGCGGGCTGGCCGAGGCGGACGAGGACGTCGCCGTCCTGCGGACCGAGGTGCTGGCAGAGGGCGAGGCGGTGCTGGCGGCGGCCGGGATCGTGGCGGTCACCGCCGAGCAGGATGACGTACGTCGCGGTGACCTGCTGCGTCCTCGCGCCGACATCGCGTCCTACCCGGGCAACTCGTTGCGTCAGAGCCTCGCCCGTGGACTGACGTCTGAGATCGACTACCGGGCCGGCGAGATCATCCTGCTCGGACGGCTGCACGGCGTCCCCACGCCGGTCAACGAGCGGCTGCGTGCGCGCGTTGCCGATCAGGAAAAAGCACAGCGGCCCGCCGACCCCGGGTAGGGGCGGCGGGCCGCTGTCGCTCGATCTGGCTGGTGAGCCGGATCAGGCCTTGGCGTCGTCCTCTGCAGCAGCGTCGGCCTCGGCCTGCGGGGCCTCGGACTCGAGCTCGGCGGTCGGCTCGGCCTCGGTGACGACGTCAGCCTCCACCTCGGGGGCCTCGGCGTCGGTCTGCTCGGTCTCGACGACCTCGTCGGCGGGGGCTTCCTCGACCGGGGCAGCGGCGGGCGCAGCCTTGGTCTTGGAGGCCTTGGCCTTCGGCGAGAACGCCTCGGTCACGAGCTCGATGACAGCCATCGGCGCGTTGTCGCCCTTGCGGGGACCGATCTTGGTGATGCGGGTGTAGCCACCGGGACGCTCGGCGAAGGTCGGGGCGATCTCGGTGAAGAGCAGGTGCACGACACCCTTGTCGCGGATGGTCTTGAGGACCTCGCGACGCTGGTGCAGCGGGTTCTCACCGTTGTGCGCCTTGACGGCCTTGGTGATCAGCTTCTCGGCGTGGGGACGCAGCGTGCGCGCCTTGGCCTCGGTGGTGGTGATCCGACCGTGCTCGAACAGCTGCGTCGAGAGGTTGGCCAGGATCAGGCGCTGGTGGGCGGGGCTGCCGCCGAGGCGGGCGCCCTTCTTCGGAGCAGGCATCGTGCTTCTCGATTCTCCCGAGCCGTGTCAGGTACTCGGGTTAGAGGTACGTCGGTCACCAGGCGGCGACGGACGGGGCGAGGCGGCGGCAGCGGGTGAGACGGTCACAGACCGCAACCACCCGCCGACGCCGACCCCGGTGCGGCAGCGAGGCGACGAAGTCGACTCGCTCGCACCATTGAACTCAGTACTGCTCGTCCTCGACGAAGGCATCGTCGTCATCGTCGCCGTAGGCCGCCAGGGCAGCGTGCGGGTCGAAGCCGGGGGCGGAGTCCTTGAGGGACAGACCCATCTCGACGAGCTTGGCCTTGACCTCGTCGATCGACTTGGCGCCGAAGTTGCGGATGTCGAGCAGGTCCTGCTCCGAGCGGCTGATGAGCTCACCCACGGTGTGGATGCCCTCGCGCTTGAGGCAGTTGTAGGACCGGACCGTCAGCTGCAGGTCCTCGACCGGGAGGGCGAGGTCGGCAGCAAGCTGCTCGTCGACGGGCGAGGGACCGATGTCGATGCCCTCGGCCTCGACGTTGAGCTCACGGGCCAGGCCGAAGAGCTCGACCAGCGTCTTGCCGGCCGACGCGATGGCGTCGCGGGGCAGGATGGACGGCTTGGTCTCGACGTCGATGACGAGCTTGTCGAAGTCGGTGCGCTGCTCGACACGGGTGGCCTCGACCTTGTAGGTCACCTTCAGCACGGGGCTGTAGATCGAGTCGACCGGCATCCGGCCGATCTCGTTGTCGGCACCCTTGTTCTGGACTGCCGAGACGTAACCGCGGCCGCGCTCGACGACGAGCTCCATCTCCAGCTTGCCCTTGTCGGACAGCGTGGCGATCTTGAGCTCGGGGTTGTGGACCTCGACACCGGCGGGCGGCGCGATGTCGGCAGCGGTGACGTCACCGGCACCCGACTTGCGCAGGTACATGGTGACCGGCTCGTCGTGCTCCGAGGAGACGACGAGGCTCTTGAGGTTCAAGATGATCTCGGTGACATCCTCCTTGACGCCCTCGATGGTCGAGAACTCGTGGAGGACGGTGTCGACCTTGATGCTCGTGACCGAGGCACCAGGGATCGACGAGAGCAGCGTGCGGCGCAGCGAGTTGCCGAGCGTGTAGCCGAAGCCGGGCTCGAGAGGCTCGATGACGAACCGCGAACGGAACTCGTCGACGGTCTCTTCCGACAGGGTGGGGCGCTGTGCAATAAGCACTGTTGTTTTCCTTTCCGGGCCCACCCGCTATTTGACGGACCCGAACTGCAGAGGTGAAAAGGAAGATGGGCGGACGAAGTCCGACCCGGTTCCCCACCGGTGGCCGTGACCACCGATGGGGGGAACCCGAGGGGCGAAGCCCCCCGGGGGTCTACTTCTTCGAGTAGAACTCGACGATGAGCTGCTCGGTGATCGGCATCTCGATCTGCTCACGCACCGGCACCTGGTGCACGAGGATGCGCATCCGAGTCGGCAGCGCCTGGAGCCAGGCCGGGACGATCCGCTCGCCGTGGGTCTCGCGAGCCACGATGAAGGGGGTCATCTCGAGCGACTTCTCACGCACGTCGATGATGTCGTAGGCGCTCACCTGGAACGACGGGATGTCGACCTTGTGACCGTTGACCACGAAGTGACCGTGGACGACGAGCTGACGGGCGTGACGACGGCTCCGGGCGAAGCCGGCGCGGTAGATCACGTTGTCGAGGCGGCACTCCAGGAGCTGGAGCAGGTTGTCGCCGGTCTTGCCGGTGCGACGCGAGGCCTCGACGTAGTAGTTGTGGAACTGGCGCTCCATCACGCCGTAGGTGAAGCGAGCCTTCTGCTTCTCCTGCAGCTGCGAGCGGTACTCGCTCTCCTTGATACGCGCACGGCCGTGCTGGCCGGGAGGGTAGGGACGCTTCTCGAACGCTGCGTCTCCGCCGACGAGGTCGACACCGAGACGGCGCGACTTCCGGGTCATGGGTCCGGTGTAACGGGCCATGGGTCAGTCTCCTTCTATCTCAGTGTCGGTCAGACGCGCCGGCGCTTGGGCGGGCGGCATCCGTTGTGAGGGGCGGGCGTGACGTCCTGGATGGTGCCGACCTCGAGGCCGATGGCACCAAGCGAACGGATGGCGGTCTCGCGACCAGAACCCGGACCCTTGACGAACACGTCGATCTTCTTCATGCCGTGGTCCATCGCCCGGCGCCCAGCGGCCTCAGCGGCCATCTGCGCGGCGTACGGCGTGGACTTGCGCGAGCCCTTGAAGCCGACGGTGCCGGCAGAGGCCCACGAGATCACGGCGCCGGTGGGGTCGGTGATGGTGACGATGGTGTTGTTGAACGTGCTCTTGATGTGGGCTTCGCCCTGAGCAATGTTCTTCTTTTCCTTGCGGCGCACCTTCTTGGCGCCCGCGCGAGCCTTGGGAGGCATCGGTTATCTCCTTTGAGACGTTTGACTGGTCGAGTGCCGGTGGCTGAGGCGCTGAGTTCGCGCGCTTCGTGCCCCCGACGATGAAGGAAGGCTTACTTCGCCTTCTTCTTGCCGGCAACCGTGCGCTTGGGACCCTTGCGGGTGCGAGCGTTGGTCTTGGTGCGCTGACCGCGGACCGGGAGGCCCATGCGGTGGCGGCGACCCTGGTAGCTGCCGATCTCGATCTTGCGACGGATGTCAGCCTGGACTTCACGACGGAGGTCGCCCTCGATCTTGATTTCCTGGTCTTCGATCGCATCGCGGAGCTTGACCAGCTCGTCGTCCCCCAGCTGGTGCACCCGCATGTTGGGGTCGACACCGGTCAGCTCGAGGAGCTTCTGGGAGCGGGTACGGCCGATGCCGTAGATGTAGGTGAGCGCGATCTCGATGCGCTTGTCACGCGGGAGATCAACGCCGACGAGGCGTGCCATGTGATGGCCTTTCGATACTGCAGAGGTTTCTGACGTGATGCATCCGCATGCTCTGCGGCTCCGGCCTTCTGCTCCGGAGGTGCTTCAGCCTCGTTGCAGAGGCCTAGCTATCACGTTTGTGTGGTTGTTCAGTTGTGGTGCAGCTGAGAGATCATCCGCGACTTCGTCGCGGCTGGCTTCAGCCTTGACGCTGCTTGTGACGCGGGTTCTCGCAGATCACCATGACGCGGCCGTGGCGACGGATCACCTGGCACTTGTCACAGATCTTCTTCACGCTCGGGTTGACCTTCATGTCAGCCCTTTCTTGCTAGTCGGCTGGTTACTTGTAGCGGTAGACGATGCGCCCGCGGGTCAAGTCGTACGGCGAGAGCTCGACCACGACCCGGTCCTCAGGAAGGATCCGGATGTAGTGCTGGCGCATCTTGCCGCTGATGTGAGCGAGCACCTTGTGGCCGTTGGACAGCTCCACGCGGAACATCGCGTTGGGGAGGGCCTCCGAAACGGTGCCCTCCATCTCGATCACGCCTTCTTTCTTCGGCATGTCCTCACAATCTGATCGATTTCGTTGAACCTCTGACGCTTCTACCGTTCGGCCCGGGAACCTCCGGATCGGTGATCCGGTGGACCTCGTGCAGCCGTGTCGTGAACCTCCTCCCGAGCGCAGCGCTGCACCCTCGTGCGAGAGTGAGAGCTAGGCGTCCGAGCAGCCGCTAGGCATCACGAAACGGACCCACGTTGGGCCGACACACCAGTTTAGGGTCCGACGCCGGAGGATTACCAATCGGTGAGCAGACGAAGGGTCTGCTCCCGCGCTGGAGCTGCGCCGGGGTCGGTGCCGACCCAGGCGCCGGCCACCGGGTGGATCATCACCTCGTCGACGCCGTACGTCGCCGCGAGCTCGCGGATCCGGGCTCGGGCGCCTTCGGGGTCGCCGATGACCCAGCGGCGGGCCATCGCCGCCATGAGGTCCTGCTCCGCGACCGAGTACTCGCGCTTCTCGGCCTCCTCGACGAGACGCTGAGCGCTCAACGGCTGCCCGCTGCGCAGCGCCAGCATCATCTGCAGCTGCGGGGTCGCCAGCCGCAGCGCCTCCTCGGCGGTCTCGGCCACCGAGGCGTTGACGGTGAGGAAGGTCCGCGGCTCGGCGAGCTGTTCGGAGGGCTGGAACGTGCTGCGGTAGAGCTCGAGCGCCTCCGCCGTGCCCTGGCCGGAGAAGTGGTGCGCGAAGACGTAGGGCATGCCCTTCTCGGCCGCCAGGCGTGCGGAGTAGTCGGAGGAGCCGAGCAACCAGATCTGTGGCACTGTGCCGGCCGCCGGGGTTGCGGTGAGGGTGTGGACGCTCCCCCGCACCCGCAGCCCGACGCCGCTCGGCTGCATCATCGCCAGCACGTTGTCGACGTACTCCGGGAAGTTGGTGACGTTGTCGTCGCTCACTCCCCCAGCGCCGTGACGCAGCGCCCAGCTCGTGACCGGGTCGGTGCCGGGGGCTCGGCCGATCCCGAGGTCGATGCGCCCCGGGAAGGCCGCCTCGAGCAGCGCGAACTGTTCCGCGATCACCAGGGGCGCATGGTTGGGCAGCATCACCCCGCCGCTCCCGAGTCGGATCCGCTCGGTCGCCGCAGCCAGCAGGGCGATCAGGACCGGCGGATTGGTCGCCGCCACGGCGGGCATGTTGTGGTGCTCAGCGACCCAGTACCGCTCGTAGCCGAGGTCGTCGGCCACCCGGGCAAGGCGCCGCGCGGCCGCGACCGCGTCCGCGCTGGTCTGGTCGGAACGCACCGGCACGAGGTCGAGCACGGACAGGGCTGGGCGGAGGTCGTTGGTCATCCTTGGCAGAACGACGACCGGGGTCCGGGCATTCCTGGTCCGAGGCTCACCCGCTCGCCGAGGACGACGACGAGGAGCGGGCCGCCTTGACCATCATCCGGTTGAGCTGGACGACGGCGATCACCTCGGCCAGGGAGAGGCTGAGGTCGTGGCAGCGCACCAACCACGCATCTGGTCGCCACGACCAGCTGCTGGTCGTGGGGGTCGATGACACGACGTCGCGACCGGCGGCGTCGAGCAACGACCAGTCTCGACCGAACAGCTGACCCCGCAAGGTGAGCACGCGGCCGTCTGCCAGCGTGACTGTCTTGCCGGTGCCCCAGAAGGAGCTCCGCACCGAGCTCAGCGTGACACCGCGCGGGTCGACGGCTTCCCACGAGACCGAGAAGAAGCCGGCGCGGCGGCCGGTGCAGAGGGGCTCACCGGCGGCGGTGCTCGCCGAGAAGGACGACCCGGTCCACGGCACCCGGATCCAGGCAGCCACAGCGCCCGACGGTTCGCTCACGGCGTACGCCCCGTCGGTCTTCGTGTCGTCGAAGGCAAGGACGTCCGGGGCGCTCATGCGGCGCCCACATCCACAGAGTTCACGATCAGGATCTGGGTCGCCATGGCTCCAGTTTCCGCCATCAACCCTCCCGGGGCCAGAGTCGATCGGTGGCGGCGACGATGCTCGGCCCGTGCCTCAGTAGCGGGCCCGCTCGGCGTCGGCCAACCAGGCGTCGAACGGTGCGTTCGCACCGTCGCCGGCTCCGCGGGTGACCTGCATCGGCCACGTGGCGCGGTCCTGGGTGAAGAGGTCGTAGAAGGCGCGGTCGTCGAAGCCGCCGCGCGCCGCGTCGTGGCGGTCGGCGGCGAACACCACCCGGTCCAGCCGCGCCCACAGCGACGCCGAGACGCACAGCGGGCACGGCTCGCACGAGGCGTAGAGCGTGCACCCGGCGAGCGAGAAGTCACCCAGCTCGCGGCCGGCGGCGCGGATCGCCTGCACCTCTGCGTGAGCCGTCGGGTCGAGGTCGCGGGTCACCCGGTTCTGGCCCTCGGCGACGAGGATCCCGCCGCGGACCACGACGGCGCCGAAGGGGCCACCGCCCGCCGCGACGTTGGCCACCGCGAGATCGATCGCGCGTGCCAGCCAGGGCTCGTCGATCGATCCGGCGACGGTCATGGGTCCTCCTGATGGTGGGCGGTCAGCGCGGCTGCTGGGGACACTCTGCCGCGTCGTGTCAACGACGTGCTCAGGCCCCGACCCTGCCACCACGCTGGATCCACCATGCGGCGGCCGCACGCAGATCCTGCGGCGCCGCCGGATCGGAGGCGATCCTTCGGAGACCGTCAGCC
This sequence comes from uncultured Actinomycetota bacterium, assembly GCA_963761285.1. Lineage (GTDB taxonomy): Bacteria > Actinomycetota > Actinomycetes > Propionibacteriales > Nocardioidaceae > Nocardioides. The sequence continues at coordinate 381,183 of CAVXGJ010000003.1, forward strand.
TGGCCGGCCGACCCCAGCGCACGTACGACGTCCGGTCCACGCTCCGGGTCGTCAGCGAGCACGTCGTGCACTGCCGCCGGGACCGAGATCGCGAACTGCTCGGCGACACCCAGGTTCGCGCAGCGTTGCTCGACCGAGAGCCCGGCGAACCAGCGCTGCGCGACGGCGTCACTTGCAGGCGTCGCGCTGGTGAAGATCGCGCGCAGCGCTCCGGTCCGCGTCGCCTCGTCGGGAGGCTTGTCGACCAGGACGAAGAGCTCCGTGTGCAGCGCCGGCGCCAGGGGCGTGACACTGAGCAGCCAGCTCGAGGTCGTGACGTTGCTGCGGAAGTCGTAGAGGCTCTCGAACAGCATCCGCGCCAGGAGGGGCTGCGTGGGCAGACCGTGCGCCGCGGCGACCCGAGCGGCCAGCCGCTTGCAGACCACCCAGTGCTCGTTGTCGTGCGCCATCTCCCACGACGACGGGCCTCGCAACGCCCGTAACGGCGTTGCCAACCTCGGCTCGATCAGGCTGCGGCAGTCCGGGGGAAGGTTCTTGAACAGCTCGGTCAGCAGCGGGCCGCGCGCGGTGTCTCCCCAGCGCTGGTGCGCTGCCAGGAACGGCTCCACGACCGCGGTCCAGTCGTCGGGCTGGAGACCGCCGACGTGGCGCAGGTTGCCGACTCCGAACGCTGCTCCGCGGAAGACTTCGTAGGACGGTGTCTCGAACAGGCTCAGCAACCACGCCAGGCCCTCCCTGCTGGGCCGCTCGGAGACGATCGACACCACCATCGTCGCCATCGGCTCGGCTCCGGGGACGGCGAGGAAACGCTGGGAAGCGGCCAGACAGGTGGGTGCGTAGACGCTGTCCTGGAGCCGGGCGAACGCTTCCCACCGCAGGTAGAACGCGGGTCCGACGGAGCGCACCATCTCGTCCAACATGCGTTCGATGAGCGGCGCCATCACCCGGGTCGGCAGAGGCGTCGCGGAGTCGATGCTCACGCGTCTCGCGAGCTGCAGCCAGTCGCTGCCGGTGGGTGACTCCTCGGCCGCCGCCAGCACGTCGTCCATCTCCTGGAGGGGCCGCGAGACCTCGATCCCGGGCTGCAGGTCCGCCGGTGAGTACTGGAAGGTGCGGCACAGGATGTCGACCACCGACCGCAACCGCCCCGGCGCGTACCCGAGGGCGGCCTCGTAGCCATCGATCAGTCGGCCGTTGCGGATGCCTTTGGTCTCGAGCTGGCTGATCGCCCCCGGAGACCTCGCTCCGCTGACGCCCAGGTCTGCGAGCCGGCTCGACATCTCTCGCACCGACACGTGCTCCGCCGTACGACAGATCCGCAGCAACCAGCCGATCCGAGCCGGGACGTCGATGCTGAGGGTGTCGAGTGGTGTCAGGTCACCGATCGTCGCGTTACCCCGCCCCATGGACGCCAACGTTAGCCGCTGACCTCGGACGTGGCGCAGCAACCAGGGCTGGGCCCGCAGGTCAGCTTCCGGGCGAGCCCGTCAGAGAGCCGAGCGCCGGCGTCGACGCGACCGGAGCTCCGGGGACCAGCGGAGCCTCGATGGCGTAGGAGTGCTGCGACGAGGTCGAGAAGTAGTTGATGCCGATGAAGTTGAACCACAGCGTCGCGAGGCCGACGATCGCCAGGATGGCGGCCTTGCGTCCCTTCCACCCCGCCGTCGCCCGAGCGTGGAGGTAGGCGGCGTAGACGACCCAGGTGATGAACGCCCAGACCTCCTTGGGGTCCCAGTTCCAGTAGCGCGACCAGGCCTCGTGGGCCCAGATGGGGCCAGTGATGAGCACGGCGAACGTCCACACCGGGAAGGCGAAGGCGTGGATGCGGTAGGCAGTGCGATCGAGTACTGCCAGCGAGGGCACCCGCGACATCGGACCGGTGCTGGTCTCGCCGACGCGCATCTTCACCAGGTACATCACCGAGGCGATGCCGCCGAGGGTGAACGCACCGGTGGCGATGACCGCCGAGATGACATGGATGACGAGCCAGTAGGAGTCGAGCGCCTCGGTCAGGGGCGCCACCTCGGAGTGCAGCCAGATGACCGCGACCATCAGCACCGTCACCACGAATCCCGTGACGATGGGGGCCATCCAGGCCAAGCCGTACTTGCGTAGCAGGACGAGGTACATGAACGTGACGAAGAAGCTGCCCGAGACCGTGAACTCGTACATGTTGCCCCACGGGACGCGGTTGGGGTCTGCGGCCAGACCACGGCCGACGAGGGAGACGAAGTGTGCGACCGCAGCGATGATCGTCAGTGTCACGCCCAGCCGGGCGAAGAACTCGACCCGTCGGGTGCGACCCTCGGCAGCACCGTGGTCACCGGCGGGCCCTCCCGTGGCAAGAGCCACCCCGCCGCCACCCGCGCCGGCACTCTGCGCGGCCGCTCGCTCGGCCTTGGGCGTGCGCATCGAGGCCCACTCGGCAAGGTGGACCACCAGGGCGAGGAAGTAGAAGATCCCCGCCACCCCGATGGCCTGGTTGCTCAGGGTCTCCCACGCGATGTCGGTCATGGTCGGTCCTCGTGCTCCTCGGTTGTGTCGTGCACTTCTTCGGCGGTCTCGCCCCTCAGCTCGGTGACGACCGAGGCCAGGACCTCGCCCACGTCACCGCCGCCGGAGCGGTCCAGCGCGGCTACCTCGACCATCGTGACAGCACCCTCGCGACGCGCTCTCACCCAGATGCGCCGCGGTCGGATGAACAACGATCCGAGCAGCCCGATCAGGGCCATCACGACGCCGCCCAGGGCGATGAGCTTGCCGGGGCTCTGGCTGATCTGGATCCGCACCCAGGGCTCGACGGAGTCGAAGGAGACCGTGCCCAACCCGTCGGGCAGGGTCACGGTCTCGCCGAGGCGCAGGTCGAGGCGGAACGGCTTGCCGTCCGCCTTGAGGACCTGGTCGGCGCGGTCGGTGTCGAGCGCGTAGACCGACTGGGCGCGGCCGGTGGTCTGGCCGAGGTCGCCGGTGTAGGCGAGCATCGACACGAGCGGTTCGAGGTCGTCGGGCCACACCGTGACCGGATCGCCGTCGATGAGGTCGAAGGTCGGGTAGAAGAGCCCGTCGAAGCCGAGCTGGGTGCCGTCGTCGGCGGCGGTGCTGACGACACCGAAGGACAGGAACGACGGGTCCTGGGGCAGGAACACGGTGGGTCCGCTGGTGATCACGTTGCCGGCGCCGTCGCGCACGGTGAGCACCGGGGCGTAGCCGTGGCCGATGAGGAAGACGTCGGTGTCGCCGATGCTGAGCGGATGGTTGACCCGCAGGTCGTAGCTCTCTTCCGGTGCCTCGACGCTCTCGCGATAGCTCAGGGCGGCGTTGAACTTGCGCGCCGTTCCCGCAGCCGATCCTTCAGTGAGCCACTCGATGTCGAAGTCGTCGACGCTCATCAGGAACGGATCGAAGTCGTCGGCGGTGAAGAGGCTGCCGGGGTCGAAGTCGTCGTAAGAGGCACTGGTGTTGGCGAACTGCTGGCCCTGCACCAGGATCACGCCGCCCTGGTAGCCCAGGAGCGATCCGATGGCGAAGCCGACCAGGACGAAGATCACCGACAGGTGGAAGATGAGGTTGCCGACCTCGCGCAGATAACCGCGCTCGGCGCTGACCGAGTCCGCGGACCCGCCATCGGACTCCCGGAGCCGGTAACCCCGGCTGCGCAGCACCGTTCGTGCGTGGGTGAGCACCTCGTCCACGTCGTCCGCACTGCTGTACGACGCGTGGTCGGGCAGCCGCAGGAGGTTGCGCGGCGCGGCAGGCGGTGCGGCGCGCACGTTGCGCAGGTAGATGAAGGTGCGCGGGATGATGCAGCCGATCAGCGAGATCATCAACAAGATGTAGATCGCCGAGAACCAGGGCGAGTCGTAGACCGAGAACAGGCTCAACCGCTCGTAGAGCGGCGTCAGGTCGGGGTGCTGGTCCTTCCAGCGCGAGACGTTGAGGGCATCGACCCCCGACTGCGGGATCACCGAGCCCGGCACCGCGGCCAAGGCGAGCAGGAGCAGGAGGATCAGGGCGGTGCGCATCGAGGTCAGCTGGCGCCAGGCCCAGCGGGCGAGCTCACGAGCGCCGAGCTCACCGGCCCGACGGGCGGAGCCGGGTTCGCTCGGTCGGCGTTGCTGGAGGTCGGTCATATCGCGACCTCGAAGCCGCCGACGAGCTGCAGCTGCAGCCACTGCACGATCCAGTCCCACCAGCCGGTGACGAGCAGGATCCCGACGACGACGAGCATGGCGCCGCCGACGCGCATCACGAGCTGCTGACGTCGACGGATCCAGCCGAGGGCGCGCAGGCTGCGGGAGTAGAAGGCGCCGGCGATGATGAAGGGGATGCCGAGCCCGAGCGCGTAGACGGCCGACAGCAGGGCGCCGCGGCCGGCGGTCGCGTCGGTGTAGGTCAGACCCACGATCACGCTGTACGTCGGTCCGATGCACGGCTGCCAGCCGAGGGCGAACAACGCACCGATCAGCGGAGCAGCACCGAGCCCGACAGCCGGGACCGAGTGGATGCGCCATTCGCGCTGGAGCCACGGGACGGCTCCGGCGAAGACGAGCCCGAGGAGGATGAGCAGGGCACCCATCACCATGGTGATCTGGTCGCGGTACTCGCGCAGCGCACTCCCGACCCCGCCGACGGTCGCGCCGATCAGCACGAAGACGGTCGCGAAACCGAGCACGAAGAGCACCGATCCGAGGAACATCCGGCCCCGTCGCCGACCGGCTTCACCGCTCGCGAGGTCGGCCCCGGACAGCCCGGTGGCGTAGGAGAGGTAGCCCGGCAGCAAGGGGATCACGCACGGGCTGAAGAAGGAGACCAGCCCGGCGAGCGCCGCGACCGGCACCGCCAGGGCGAGCGAACCGCCCGCTGCCTGACCCTGGAACCACTCAACCATCGTCGGCTCGCACATCCTCGACGACGTCCTCGAGGATCCCGGCCGAGGTGATGGCCCCGCTGATGACCGCAGCGACGCGACCCCGGGTGTCCAGGATGTAGGTCGAGGGCGGCGACCTCGGCGCGTAGCGCCCGAGGGCCAGCACCCCGGGGCCGGTGTCGGCGATCGTGGGGTACTCGATACCGAAGCGGCGCTCCACGGCGCGGGCGTTGGCGAAAGAGGTCTCGCGGAAGCTCATCCCGAAGAAGGCGGCGTCGACCTGCTCGGAGGCCTCCTTGAGGATCGGGGCCTCGGCCAGGCAGGGGTTGCACCACGACCCCCAGATGTTGAGGACCACGATTCGTCCCCGGAAGTCGGCCAGGTCGATCGGCTCGTCCTCCAGGGAAGGCCCGGAGATCTCGATCGGGTCGGTCCGGTCGGCCGCGGCGATCTGTACGACGCTGCCGTCGCCGACGACGAAGTTGGCCTCGTCGGTGCCGCCGAGCGAGCTGCAGCCGCTGACGATCAGCACGGCCGCCAGCACCGCCGCCGTCACTGCCGCCGGCACTGCCGCCCGCAACGACGGCAGGGACCGTCGTACGGGCACTCGCGCAGGCAGTCGTGCGGGCCGAGAAGTCATCTCAGGGCTTCTTGTCCTCGGGGGCTCCCCCGGCAGAGAACGTCGCCTTCTTGTCGCCGAGCGGGATCAGGTCGCCGGCCGGCTCGCTGTAGGAGACCTGCGTCAGCCGGTCGCCCACGAAGTGCAGGGAGGTGAGCGAGCACAGCGTGCACTGGCGGCTGCGGGGGTCGTGCAGGAAGGAACGCTTCTCCACGTGCAGCCGAGTCGTCCAGATCGGCAGCTGGTGGGACACGATCACGGCTTCGTGACCGGCGGCTGCCTCGCGGGCCTCGTGGACCGCCTCCATCATCCGGGCCGCGACCTGCGTGTAGGGCTCGCCCCACGAGGGCTTGAACGGGTTCCAGAGGTAACGCCAGTTGGCAGGCTTCTTCAGCGCGTTGTGTCCCGCCCCGAACTGCTCGCCCTCGAACTTGTTGGTCGACTCGATGACCCGGTCGTCGGTGACGATGTCGAGCCCGCGCGCAGCAGCCAGCGGCGCCGCGGTCTGCTGCGCACGCTCCAGGGGTGAGCAGCGCAGGTGGGTGATGTCGCGGTTCTTGATGGCCTCGGCGACCTTCTCAGCCATCTTCACGCCGAGGTCGGACAGGTGGAAGCCGTCGCGACGCCCGTAGAGGACGCCCTCGGGGTTGTGCACCTCTCCATGACGCAGGAGGTGGACGACGGTGTCGGGGGTGCTCATGCGTGGGTCTCCTTCGGGGCAGTGCCCTGCTGAGCCGCCGCGGCCGCGGTGGCGGCGGCAGGCAGCGCGTCGAGGATGGTCTGGACGGCTCGCTCGTCGTGTGAGGAGGAGAGGAACCACGCTTCGTAGGCCGACGGGGGGAGGTAGACCCCGGCGTCGAGCATCGCGTGGAAGAAGGCTGCGTACGCTCCGGCGTCGGTGCGTGAGGCGTCGGCGAAGTCCCGCACCGGGCCCTCGGTGAAGAAGACCGAGAACATCGTGCCGGCGCTCTGCACGACGTGAGGCACTCCGGCCGAGGTGAGCGCCTCCGCGGCGGCCGCCTTGATCGTGGTGCCCACGGCAGTCAGGTGGTCGTAGACCTCGCTGGTGGCCAGTCGCAGCGTGGCCAGCCCCGCAGTGGTGGCGATCGGGTTCCCGGAGAGGGTGCCCGCCTGGTAGACGGGACCCTCGGGGGCCAGCTGGCTCATGACGTCGGCGCGACCGCCGAAGGCCGCGGCCGGGAACCCGCCGCCCATCACCTTGCCGAAGATCGTGAGGTCAGGACGCCACCCCTCCACGGCCCCGTCGATGCCCCAGTAGCCCTGTCTGGAGGCCCGGAAGCCCGTCATCACCTCGTCGCTGATGAAGAGCGCACCGTGGCGCCGGCAGATCTCGGCGAGGAAGCCGTTGAACCCGTCGCCCGGAGGGACCACACCCATGTTGCCCGGGGCCGCCTCGGTGATCAGGCACGCGATCCGGTCGCCGTGCTCGGCGAAGACCGCCTCGACGGCGGCGCGGTCGTTGTAGGGAAGGACGAGCGTGAGGGCGGTCGCCGACTCCGGCACCCCCGGGGTGCCCGGCACCGCGAAGGTCGCCAGTCCTGAGCCCGCGGAGGCGAGCAGGGCATCGACGTGGCCGTGGTAGCAACCGGCGAACTTCACCACCACGTCGCGGCCGGTGAAGCCGCGCGCGAGCCGGATGGCCGACATCGCCGCCTCCGTGCCCGAGGAGACGAAGCGCACCTTGTCGACGGGGGTACGGGCCACGATCTCCTCGGCCAGCTCCACCTCGGGCACCGTGGGGGCGCCGTACGACGTGCCGCGGGCGATCGCCTCGGTCACCGCGGCCTGCACCTCGGGATGGGCGTGACCCACCAGCATCGGGCCCCAGGAGCAGATCAGGTCGACGTACTCGTGCCCGTCGACGTCGGTCAGCCAGGCCCCGCTCGCTGAGCGGATGAAGCGCGGGGTGCCCCCGACCGCGTTGAACGCGCGCACCGGCGAGCTCACCCCTCCCGGTATGACGTCCCGGGCCCGGTCGTAGAGCGCGCGCGAGGCCGAGGTGGCGGCAAGGTCCGTGGCGGCATCGATCACACCTTCATTGTCACCGAGGCCCGAAGCCCCCTGGGGTGGGGGTTGTCTCAATGAGTGCTTGCGGTCACATTTCTTCGGGTACTCGCGTAACGTCGGGCCCACATGCATCGTTGTGATGGTGTCTGCACACATGGGGTTGGAGTGCAGACCCACCGATCTTCAGGAGTCCTACATGTCCGCCACGCGCTTCGGCCGGATCCAGAAAGCCACGACCATCGTGCCGTTGGCCCTTCTTTCGGCCGCTTGGACCGCCAGCCTGACCGGCGGGCCCGTCTCGACGGTTGCTGCGACCTCGGTCTCTCCCGAGGGCACGCTGCCCGGTGGCGGCAGTGTGCCGACGCAGGCCATCGAGGCTCCGGCCTCTGTCTCCTCTCCTGAAGAGGTCTCCCCGAGCTTCGATGGAAGCCAGGCCGAGATCAACCAGATCGTCTCCACGTCCTCGACCAACGGCATCCCGGCTGCGGCACTTTCTGCCTACCAGCGCGCCGAGGCCGTCATCAACTCCGCCGACAAGGCCTGCAACCTCTCCTGGCAGCTCGTCGCGGCCATCGGCCGGGTCGAGTCCGACCACGGCCGCTACGCCGGCAACGCACTCAACGCCAAGGGCGTCGCCACCCCCGGCATCTACGGCATCGCGCTCAACGGCAAGAACAACACCGCCCTGATCCGCGACACCGACGCCGGGCAGTACGACAACGACACCGTCTTCGACCGTGCGGTCGGCCCGATGCAGTTCATCCCCTCGACCTGGTCGGTCGTGGGTGTCGACGCCGACGGCGACGGCGTGCGCAACCCCCAGGACATCGACGACGCCGCCCTCGGTACCGCCGTCTACCTCTGCTCGGGCACCGACGACCTGTCGACCCTGAGCGGCCAGAAGACCGCGATCTTCCGCTACAACAACTCCGCCGCCTACGTCGAGCTCGTGCTCTCGGTGGCTGACAACTACCTGCAGGGTGACTTCACCTCGGTCCCCAACGGCACCTCGGCTGCCGGCTTCCTGACCCCGCTCCAGGGCTTCACCGTCAACGGCCCCAAGGACACCGGCCCCAAGCCCGGGCCCGCCCCGACCGCCAACCCGGCGCCCGGCTCCTCCTCGAACAGCGGCAGCAACAACCCGCCGCCCTCCGAGCCGAGCGAACCGGAGCCGACCACCCCCGGCGGCACCGGCGACGGTCCGAAGCTCCCCAACGTGCCGAAGCTGCCCCCGGTCACGGTGCCCGCGCTTCCCCAGACCAACGTCGAGCCCGTCGACGAGGTGCTCACCCTGGCCCAGGCTGTGGTGCAGTGCACGCTCGACGGCTTGATCGACAACCCGCTCTCCGCGGTCGACAAGTTCGACCAGTGCGTCGAGGACTACACCGGTAAGTAGCACCCTCGCCACGATCTTGACCACGACCTCGACCCGCCCGGCTCAGCCGGGCGGGTCGAGGTCATTTCGGGGCCGTGGGGGGTCGGAATCGCACAATTGTGCCGTTCTGACAGGTTGCGGGCGCGGGATCAGCAGGGTTCCCCGCAACGCGACCCGCGCGGCTGCCCCGCTAGCGATGCCGGCGGACGACGCGTCCGTCGGGTTGCGACTCCAGCTGTCGCCAAGCGCCCCGTGGCAGCTCCATCAGGTCGGGGATGTCCGAGCCGTTCACCAGGCTGCGCTTCGCGAGGACCTCCAGCACGAGGGCACGCTGCCCTCGCAGCCACTGGTCCTCCACGGTGGGCGTCGCCCACCGCTCCGCCCACGTCCGGCTGACCCCGGGCTTGGCCCACACGAGCAGGAACGCGGAGGTTGCCAGGCCGGTGACCACGGCGACCGCGGCCATGGTGCGAATCGACGACCAGGCCCCGATCTGCGCCTCGGTGCTGAGCAGGGCGAAGCTGACCCCGGACACCAGGGCGGTGCCGCCCGACATGATCAGCAACAGGGTCTCCCTCCGCCGGGTACTCATCCAGATGATCACCGGAAGCACGGTGATGACGATCGCTGTCAGGAAGACGAAGCTCACGACTTCTCCCACGTCCGAGCTGTTCAGGCCGCCGAGGACGTGGGCCGCGGCGAAACCGAGCCCGATGAGCGACGCCCCGACGGTGAGCAGGGCCTGAGGGGCGACGATCAGGTAGGGCACCAGCCGGCTTCGGGTGCGCGGCGGAAACAACGACTCGAGCTCTTCACGAGCCGGCACGGGGTCGACTGCGATCCTGGCCTCCAGCTCACCCCACGGGAGCGGTGTCGCGAAGTCGGTCGACCGGGCCCAGCTCTTCAGCCGGTCCTCCGCCTCCATGGCCGGGGTCTTGCGCACCTCTGCCATCGTGGCCTCAGTCGGGTGCAGACGTGCGCCGACGCTGCCCCAGCAGCCGGGCGGCCTCGGCTGCCCAGTAGGTCAGCACCACGTCGGCGCCCGCGCGCCTGATCGAGAGCAGGGTCTCGAGGATCGCGGCCTCACGGTCGATCCACCCGTTGGCGGCGGCGGCCTCGACCATGGCGTACTCCCCCGAGATGTTGTACGCCGCCACCGGCACGTCCACGGCGTCGCGCACCTGGCGCAGCACGTCGAGGTAGGCCAGGGCCGGCTTGACCATCACCAGGTCGGCGCCCTGCTCGACGTCGAGGAGAGCTTCGCGGACGCCCTCGCGGGCGTTGGCGGGGTCCTGCTGATACGTGCGCCGGTCGCCGTCGAGCGAGGAGTCGACGGCTTCGCGGAAAGGCCCGTAGAAGGCGGAGGCGTACTTCGCGGAGTAGGCCAGTACCGCAACGTCCTGGTGGTGCGCGGCATCGAGGGCTGCCCGGACGACCGCGACCTGCCCGTCCATCATCCCGCTGGGCCCGACCAGGTCGACACCTGCCGCGGCCTGGGCGCGCGCCATCTCGGCGTAGATCGTCAAGGTGGCGTCGTTGTCGACCCGACCTTCCGCCGTCAGCACGCCGCAGTGGCCGTGGTCGGTGAACTCGTCGAGGCACAGGTCGGCCATCACGGGCAGGGTCTCCCCCACCTCGCCGACGACGTCACGGATGCTGCGGTTGAGGATCCCGTCGGGGTCCACGGCTCCCGAGCCCTCGGCATCCTTGTGCTCGGGGATCCCGAACAGCATCACGCCGCCCAGCCCGAGCTCGGCGGCCTCGTTGACCGCGGCGAGGAGCGACGAGCGGGTGTGCTGGACGACGCCGGGCATGGACGAGATCGGCCGGGGCCCGTCGGCGTCGCTGAGGCCTTCGCGGACGAAGACCGGCAGCACCAGCTGACGGGCCTCCAGCGAGGTCTCGGCGACCAGCCGTCGTACGGCCGCGTTGGTGCGCAGCCGACGCGGCCGTACGACGGGAGGGGTGATGTCGCTGGTCATGGTTCCTCGCTCGCGTCAACGTGTTGCGTTGGTTGCGCCTGATTCCCGGCTCGCTGGGTTTCGAGGCTCGTCGCCGGCGCTCTCGCACCGCAACCAGCGTAGGGACCTACTTCGCTCGAGCCTTTCGGCGCGCCGAGGGCTTGCGCTCGGACGGCTTGGTGACGGGCTCGCCGGCCTCGACCATCGCCTGACGGCGCGAGGCACCGAAGTCGGCGAGGGCGTTGACGAGCTCATCGACGTCCGGCTTGGGCGAGAGGACGTCGACCCGCAGGCCGTGCTCCTCGGCGGTCTTCGCCGTGGCCGGTCCGATGACCGCGATCACCGTCGAGGGGTGCGGCTTCCCGGCGATCCCGACGAGGTTGCGCACGGTCGAGGAGGAGGTGAAGACCACCGCGTCGAACTTGCCGCTCTTGATCGCGTCGCGCACCGGCGCCGGCGGGGGCGTGGCCCGCACCGTGCGGTAGGCGGTGACGTCGTCGCACTCCCAGCCCAGGTCGATCAGGCCGGCGACGAGGTTCTCGGTGGCGATGTCGGCACGCGGCAGGAAGACCCGGTTGATGGGGTCGAGCAGCTCGTCGTACTCGGGCCAGTCCTCGAGCAGGCCGGCAGCGGACTGCTCGCCCGAGGGCATCAGGTCGGCGCGCAGGCCCCACGCAGCGATCGCGGCGGCGGTCTTGTCACCGACCGCTGCGATCTTGAGGCCGGAGAAGGCGCGGGCATCCAGGCCGTACTCCTCGAACTTCTCGCGCACGGCTCGCACCGCGTTGACGGAGGTGAAGGCGATCCACTCGTAGCGGCCCTCGACGAGGCCGCGCACGGCCTTGTCCATCTGCAGCGGGTTGCGCGGCGGCTCGACCGAGATCGTCGGAACCTCCTCGGGCACGGCGCCGAAGCCGCGCAGACCGAGGGAGAGCGAGGCGGCCTGGTCCTTGGTGCGGGGCACCAGCACGCGCCAGCCGAAGAGCGGCTTGGTCTCGAACCACGACAGCTTCTCGCGCAGGTCGACCACGTCACCGACGACGGTGATCGCCGGCGGCGTCATCCGGGCCGCGCGAGCATCGGCGGCGATGTCGGCGAGCGTCGAGATGACCGTCTGCTGCTCGGTGGTGGTGCCGACGCGAGTCATCGCGACCGGCGTCTTCGCCGAGCGGCCCGCCGCGACGAGGGCCTCGGCGATCTCACCGATCTGACCGACGGCCGAGAGCAGCACCAGGGTGCGGTTGTCGGCGTAGTCGCGCCAGTCGATCTTGTCGCCACAGGTGACGACCGAGACCTCGCGGTGGTCCTTGCTGGTCAGCGGGATGCCGGCGTAGGCGGGCACAGCTGCGACCGACGAGACGCCGGGGACGATCTCGAAGCCGAGGCCGGCCTTGGAGCACGCCTGCGCCTCCTCGGGACCGGAGGCGTAGAGGAAGGGGTCGCCGGCCAGGAGCCGGACGATCCGCAGACCTCGCTTGGCCTGCTTGACGACGACCTTGGCGCGCGCGGCGTGGGTCAGCGGCTGACCGTCCTCGCCGAACCCGCCGTCGATGAACTCGGGCCCCTCGGGCTCGACCTCGTCGGCCGGCGCGCGAGACGCATCCGCCTCGTCGTCGACGATGACCTCGACGGGCTCGGGCAGGCCGAGGAGGTGACGCACCATCGGTGCGTGCTCGGGCGACTCGGTGATCACGACGTCGGCTTGGCCGATCAGGTCGACCGCACGCACGGTCAGCAGATCGGGGTCGCCCGGTCCGCTCCCGACGAAGGACACCCAACTCCGGGCGATCCGGTCAGCAACCCGGTCGGCGGCTGGGCTGGCGGAAGTTGAAGCTGTCTTGGCTCGCGTCATGCGTTCTGCACCTCTGCTGAGTCGTACGTCGTGTGTGCGGCTGGCTGGTCGTGCTGGTCGTGCTGGTCTGCTGGTCTGCTGGTCGTGCTGGTCGTGCTGGTCGTGCTGGTCGTGCTGGTCTAGTGAAGTACTGGTGAAGCCGGCGCCCCCGGAAGGGCCGGGTCGAGCTGTCCTGCACCGTCGGCGAGCATTTCCTCGCCCAACCGGCGTCCGAGTCCGATGGCGTCGCCGAGGTCGCCCGAAGCGGACCTCCGCACCGCGAGAGTGCCGTCGAGCGAGAGCGCCACGGCCCTGATCCAGAGCTCGTCACCGTCCTCGCCCTCGACCACGTCGGCGAGCGCGCCGATGGGGGCCGAGCAGCCGCCCTCGAGGGTCGCGAGGACCGATCGCTCGGCGACCACCGCGGCCCGGGAGCCGGCATCGTCGAGGCCGGCGAGCAACACCGCGAGGTCGTCGTTGCTGCGGCACTCGACAGCGAGCGCGCCCTGGCCCGGAGCCGGCAGCATCTGCAGCGGGTCGAGCACCTCGGTGACCTCGTCGAGGCGACCGAGGCGGGCCAGACCGGCACGGGCCAGGACGACGGCATCGAGCTCTCCGTTGCGTACCTTGCCGATCCGGGTGTCCACGTTGCCGCGCAGGCCGAGGACCTCGACCCCGAGACCGAGCGCATGCAGCTGAGCGGCGCGACGTGGGGAGCCGGTGCCGACCCGGCTGCCGGGGAGGAGCTCCCCGAGGGTCAGGCCGTCCCGGGCCACGACCACGTCGCGCGGGTCCTCGCGAGACGGCACCGCGGCCAGGGTGATGCCGGCGGCCGGCTGGGTGGGCAGGTCCTTGAGGGAGTGCACGGCGACGTCGACCCGGCCGCTGACCAACGCCTCGCGCAGGGCCCCGACGAAGACGCCGGTGGCCGAGGAACCGGCCAGCGGGGTGCCGGCGGCCTGGCTCACGTCACCGTCGGTGACGATCTCGACCAGCTCGGTCTCCCGGCCGAGGAGCTCGGAGATCAGGGTGGCGACGTGGCCGGCCTGGGTGGTGGCCAGCAGGCTGCGGCGGGTGCCGACGCGGATCGGCGCGGCGGGCTGCTCGGACTGGACCTGCTGAGGGGTCTGCGTCATCACGACACCTCCGGACGGGTCACAGCGCTGACGGCCTCGGGGTCGAGCGCGAAGAGCTCGGCCAGCGCGGCGGCGTACGACACGGCGCCGTCGACGTTGGCCAGCTCCTTGACGCGCACCGTCGGCTCGTGGAGCAGCTTGTCGGCGACCCGGTTGACCGTACGGCGGATCTCGTCGAGCGCGAGGGGGTCGAGGTCGGGCAGGCGGGCCTCGAGCCGGGCGAGCTCGGCCCCGACGACCGAGGTCGCCATCGAGCGCAGCGCCACCACGGTCGGCGCGACGCTGGCCTGGAGTCGCGCGGCGAGGAAGGCAGCGACCTCCTCGCCGACGATCCGGCGGACCTCTCCGACCTCGCGCCCGGCGGGGCTGGCGTGCAGGGCATCGGCCAGGTCGGCCAGGTCGATCAGGCGGACGCCGGGAAGCGTGGCGACGCTGGCCTCGACGTCGCGTGGCAGGGCGATGTCGATGATCGCGAGCGGGCGACCCGCCACTCCGGCGGCGGCGCGCGCGGTGGCGACCATGTCGCGGGTGATGAGGGCCCCGGTGGACCCGGTGCAGCTGATGACGAGGTCGGCCTCGGCCAGGGCTGCAGTCAGGTCGGCGAGCGCTACGGCCTGCGCGGAGTACTCCGTGGCGAGCCGGGCAGCACGCGCCGGGGTGCGGTTGACGACGCTGACGTGGGCGGCGCCGAGCCGGGTGACGGTCGCCATCGCGAGGCCGGCCATCGCACCGGCTCCGACGACCACGACGCGATTGCCCGACACCGGGCCGGTCGTGGTCTCCGACTGCTCGAGCGCTGCGGTCACCAGGGAGGGCGCGACCTGGTCGATGCCGGTCTCGGCACGCGAGCGCTTGCCGACCCGCAGCGCCTGCTGGAAGAGCACGTTGAGCGCCGGGCCGACTGCGCCGAGCTCCTGGCCCAGGCGTAGCGCTTCGCGGGTCTGGCCGAGGATCTGGCCCTCGCCGACCGCCATCGAGTCGAGGCCGGCTGCCACCTGGAAGAGATGGGCCACCGCGCCGTCGTCGTAGTGCACGTAGAGGTGCGGCAGCATCGTCTCGGCGGACTCGCCGGCACGCTCGACGAGCAGCTTCGAGAGGTCCTCGACGCTGCCGTGGAAGCGGTCGACCTCGGTGTAGATCTCGACGCGGTTGCAGGTGGAGATGACCGTCGCCTCGGTCACGTGGGCGCAGGACACAGCGTCGTGGACGAGCTTGTGGACGCCGTCGTGATCGAGAGCCACGCGCTCGAGGAGACCCACGGGGGCGGAGTTGTGGGAGATGCCCACGACCAGGATGCTCACAGCTGGGCCTTCCTCTGCTCGTGGTAGGCGAGGATCTGCAGCTCGATGGAGAGGTCGACCTTGCGCACGTCGACGCCGTCCGGCACCGCGATCACCGTGGGCGCGAAGTTGAGGATGCTGGTGATGCCACACGCGACCATGCGGTCGGCGACGTCCTGGGCCGCTGCCGGCGGTGTGGCGATGACCCCGATGGCCACGCCCTGCTCGGCCACGATCTCCTCGAGGTCGTCGAAGGCCCGGACCTGCACCCCGGCGACGTGCTCGCCGTGCCGGGAGTCGTCGGCGTCGAGGAGAGCCACGACGTGGAATCCACGGCTGCGGAAGCCCGAGTAGTTGGCCAGAGCGTGCCCGAGGTTGCCGATCCCGACGATGAGCACCGCCCAGTCCTGGGTGACGCCGATCTCCCGTGCGATCTGGTAGCGCAGGTAGTCGACGTCGTAGCCGACGCCGCGGGTGCCGTAGGACCCGAGGTAGGAGAGGTCCTTGCGCAGCTTGGCGCTGTTGACGCCGGCGGCTGCGGCGAGATCCTCGCTGGAGCAGGTCCGGATGGAGGCGTCCACGAGTGAGTTGAGGGCGCGCAGGTAGACAGGAAGGCGGGCGACGGTCGCCTCGGGGATGTCCCGGGCCGTCTCGCTCGTAGTCCGTGCGCTCACTGCTCTGCCTTCTAGTCGGAACCCACGGTTCGGGTGACTTCTGGGGCTCCGGCCAGATCACTGTAGGAGTTTGTGAACGCGGGAACAAAACGAGCGACCGAGCGGCCTAGCACACGTGACGCGCGCCACACCCAGGAGGGTTGCCCTTGTCGGCGCGGTTCGGATCAGCTGGTGAGTGCTGCGCGGAGCCGGACCGGGTCCACTCGCCAGAAGTCGTGCTGGCGGCCGTCGACGAAGGTCACCGGCACCTCGTCGCCGAAGCGCGACCGGAGGTGCGGATCGTCGTCGATCATCACCGTGACGTAGGACTCTCCCAGCTCCGAACAGAGCGCCGCGATGATCTCCTCGGCCAGCTCGCAGAGGTGGCACCCGGGTCGCGAGTAGAGGGTGACCCGTGGTTCGGGGGACCCCGTCACTCGAGGAGGCCCAGCGCCCGACGCCGCTCGATCCCGCGCAATCGCCCTTTCTGGACCTTGCCGGTCACGGTGTGCGGCAGCGCCTCCACGACCTCGATCCGGGTGGGCACCTTGAACCTGGCCAGGCGGCTCGTGCAGTGCTCGCGCACCTGCTCCTCCAGCCCAACCGGCTCGAGCCCGGGAGCGACGACGTAGGCCACCACCTGCTCGCCGGTCACGTCGTCCTCGGCACCGATGACCGCAACCGCCCGGACGCCCTCCACCTCGGCGATCACGTCCTCGACCTCCTGCGGGTAGACGTTGAAGCCGGAGACGATGACGAGCTCCTTCACGCGGTCGACCAGGAAGACGTCACCCTCCCGATCGAGGAAGGCCACGTCGCCGGTCGACCACCAGCCGTCGGCGTCGGGTCCGTCGGCTCCGTCGGGCCAGTAGCCGCTGAAGAGGTTGGCGCCCCGGATCTGGATCTCACCGGGGTCATCACCGACCACGACGGCGCCGGTGTCGTCGATGAGGCGCAGCTCGATCCCGGGCAGCGCCGTCCCGACCGAGCCGCTTCCCGGGGCCGCACTCGAGCGCAAGGTGGTCGTCACCACCGGTGCGGCCTCGGTGAGGCCGTAGCCCTGGTGGACCGGCACGCCGGTGCGCTCGGTGAAGGCCACGACGACCTCGGCCGGCAACGGCGCCGACCCGGACAAGATCAACCGCACCGGGCCGAGTCGCCCGGCGAGGTCGACATCACGCCAGTGGGCGAAGACCGGGGGCGCCACCGGGACCACGCTGCAGGCCTCGTCGTCGATCAGGTCGAGGGTGCCCTGGGGGTCGAAGCGGTCGCTGAGG
This sequence comes from uncultured Actinomycetota bacterium, assembly GCA_963761285.1. GTDB lineage: Bacteria > Actinomycetota > Actinomycetes > Propionibacteriales > Nocardioidaceae > Nocardioides. Next base: position 398,210 of record CAVXGJ010000003.1, read on the forward strand.
ACGAGCTTGGCGCGCTGCTGGATCACGCAGCCCAGCACGGCGTTGAGGCCGTAGACGTGGAAGAGCGGAAGGACTCCGAGCACCACGTCGTCGCCGTGGATCATCGGCGGCTGCGCGCCGGCCACCTGGGCGACGTTGGCCGCCAACGCCCGGTGACTGAGCATCGCGGCGCGAGGCAACCCCGAGGTGCCGCTGGTGTAGAGCAGCACCGCGAGACGCTCGGGGTCGCTCAAGCCAGGGAGCGGGCGGGCCTCGGCAGCGCGCAGATCGTCGTAGGACCCCTCGCCCGACAGCGTCGCGGCGGCGATCACCACCACGCGGAGCCGCTCGGCGACGGGCGACGACTCCGCGTCGAGCAGCGCCTTCGCCTCGCGCACTGCGCTGATGGCCTCGCCGTCGGCCACCACCAGTCGAGCACCGCAGTCGGCGAGGAGCCGCGCGAGCTCGGGGCCGGGCGCCCGCGGATTGACCGGGACCGCGATGGCCTGCGCGCGCAGAGCACCCAGGTAGGTCGTGACGAACTCGATCCGGTTGCTCGACGCGAGCATCACCCGGTGGCCGGCGAGGATCCCGGCATCACCGAGACCGGTCGCGACCCGCCCCACCTCGTCGTCGAGCTGGGCCCACGTGACGCTGCGGCCGCCGGCCTCGACGATCGCCAGCTTGTCGGGATTCTCTGCCGCAGCCCGCGAGAGCAGCGCCGCCAGGTCCAGCGGCGAGCCGTCGGTCGGCCCCTCCGCCAGACCATCGAGCAGGTCGGCGGGGTCCGCGGCGTCGGCTGGAAGCATGAGAGGGAGTCTACGATCCTGACCCGTGGCGTGCGGCGGGCGGCAGAATCAGGCCCGGAGCCATTCGGGGAACGGTTCGAGGGAGCGCTGCGGACGACGCCCGGTCGACCACTACTGTGGCGACCATGTCCTCCGCCGACCGGTCTCGACGGCTCAACCTGCAGCAACGCTCGACCCTTGCCGGCGAGGCCGCTGCTGCCGCCGCCGAGGTCGAGATCGCGCTGGACCACCCGGTCGATCCATCGGCGGCAGCGTTCTTCGACGTCGACAACACGGTGATGCAGGGTGCGAGCATCTTCCACCTCGCTCGTGGCCTGCACCGTCGTAACTTCTTCACGACCCGCGACATCCTGGGCGCCGCGTGGATGCAGCTCTACTTCCGCATCGCGGGCGTGGAGGACCCCGAGCACGTGGCCGAGGCGCGCAACTCGGCACTGAGCTTCATCGCCGGTCACACCGTCACAGAGCTCGAGGAGCTCGGCGAGGAGATCTTCGACGAGGTCATGGCCCACCGCATCTGGCCGGGCACCCGAGCCCTGGCCCAGCTTCACCTCGACGAGGGCCAGCGCGTGTGGCTGGTGACCGCGGCGCCGATCGAGATCGCCCAGATCATCGCTCGCCGCCTCGGGCTGACGGGTGCGATGGGCACGGTCTCGGAGCACCTCGACGGCATCTACACGGGTCGACTCGTCGGCGACCTGCTGCACGGCCCCGCCAAGGCCGAGGCGATCCTGGCGCTCGCCGCCCGCGAGGGGCTCGACCTGTCCCGCTGCTCGGCGTACTCCGACTCGGTCAACGACCTGCCGATGCTCGGCCTGGTCGGCGATCCGTGCGCGATCAACCCCGACGCCAAGCTGCGGGCGCACGCTCGCGAGCACGGATGGCGGATCCACGACTACCGCACCGGGCGCAAGGCCGCCCGCGCAGGCCTCCTCGCCTCGGCCATCGCCGGAGCCGCAGCCGGGGCCGTGGTCGCCGGCGGTTCGTGGCGGCGCAGGCACTGAATCCGGGAGGATCCGCGAGTCCGGCCGCGGCAGTATTCACGAAGCATTCCCCGGAACGTCAGACCTGACCTAGACTGCCCCCAGGAGTGTCGGGAGCATTCATCTGCAGGAGGGCGCACAGATGCCTCACGAGAGGCTGGACGCTGCGCGCGGGCTCGAAGCCTTGCGCGTGGCCGTGCTGCGCGCGCTCGACCCTGCGGTGCCGTTGATCGCGGGCGCCTGTCCCCCCAGCTCCGCAGCACGACCAGCGCCTCCGCACCCGGCTGGCTACTGACCGAGGCCATCGCCGAGGGGCGTCCCGGCGGCGGCGACGAGTCCGGCGGTAGCCCCTACGGCGATCGCGACCTGGCCGCCTCCTCGGAGGACTCCGAAGCCGATCGCACCCGCCTGATCGCGCTCGTCGAGCTCGCCCGAGGTGGCGACACCGAGGCCTTCGGCCTGCTCTACGACCACTACCACGTGTCGGTCTACCGCTTCCTCTTCTACCGCACCCGCTCCGCCCCGCTCGCCGAGGACCTCACCTCCGAGACGTTCTTCCGGGCGTTGCGCAACATGAAGAACTTCCGGTGGCAGGGCAAGGACTTCGGCGCCTGGCTGATGACCATCGCCCGCAACCTCGCCACCGACCACTTCAAGGCCGGCCGCACCCGCCTCGAGATGACCACCGAGGACATGGGCGACCACGATGCCTCGACCGAGGGCCCCGAGGCCGCGGTCCTGGCAGGCCTGACCAACGAGCTCCTGCTCGAGTCACTCACCCAGCTGCCCGACGAGCAGCGCGACTGCCTCGTCATGCGCTTCCTCCAGGGGATGAGCATCGCCGAGACCGCCGCGGTCCTCGGCCGCAGCGACGGTGCCGTCAAGCAGCTCCAGCTCCGCGGCGTGCGCAACCTCGCAAAGCTGCTGCCTGAGGGGATGCGCGACTGATGTCCTCAACGTTGCTTCGTGTCGCCCATCACGTACCCGTAACCTTCCCGACTCGCTCGTCGTTGAACGGTATGTCGGCCCGTGCCGGCCACTCCCACACCACTTCACTCAGCAGAGGAGGACAGCGATGAACCCGCTCTTCGCATCGCGTCGGCGTGCCGACGAGTTCGACCTGCTGCTCTCGCGCACCTCGGCTCGGCACCCCGCCGCCCACGACGAGACGTCCGCGGCCTACCGCGACCTCCTCGAGGTCGTCAGCACCCTGCGTGCCACTCCTGCCCCCCGGCCACGTGCCGACTTCAGCGCCGATCTTCGGGCTCGCCTGATGATCGCCGCTGAGTCGGCCCTGGCTCCCGACACCGCCGAGCAGAGCGCCGCGCGCCGGGCTCCCGCCGTACGCCGTTCGCCTCGCGAGCGTCGCATCGTCGCCGCCGTGGGCGGTTTCGCGATCGTCAGCGCCACCGCCTCGATGGCTGTCGCTGCCCAGAGCGCCCTCCCGGGCGACACCCTGTACCCGCTCAAGCGAGCCTTGGAGAACGCCCAGACCGGCGTCCAGCGCGACGCCGACGGCAAGGGCACCACGCTGCTCGACAACGCCTCGGGCCGCCTCGCCGAGGTCGATGCCCTGAGCCGTTCCGGTGACGACGCCGGAGCGATCGCCACGACGCTCGACGACTTCGTCCAGCAGGCCACCGAAGCCTCCACCCTGCTGCTCAGCGACTACGCCTCGACCGGTCACGCCTCCTCCATCGAGGAGCTCCGCGCCTTCACCGCCGACAGCATGGGCGCACTCACCAGCCTCCAGAGCGTCATCCCGGTCGACGCGAGGGCCTCTCTCATCGAGGCCACCCAGATCATCAACGCCATCGACGTGCAGGCCCAGAGCCTGTGCCCGGCCTGCACCGACCTGCCGATCATGCAGGCCCCGGTCTTTGCCCAGCAGAGCATCGCCCCGGTGATCGACGGCGCCCTCAACGCTCTCTCCACCTCAGACTCCCCCGGCACCACCTCCCCCGAGAAGTCGCACCAGAAGCCCGGCAAGGGCAAGACCGCCGGCGCCGACCCGGCACCCACCAAGGGCCAGGGTTCCACCCAGTCCGAGGCTCCCGCCAAGTCCCCCGACGAGCCCGTGCTCCCCCAGAGCCCGGCCGGGTCCGATGATGGCGGCAAGAGCGGCGGCAACGACGGCGGCAGCCGGACCCCGCTCGACGACCTCAAGATCAGCGGCTCCGACGACCCCGTCGGCGACCTGCTCACCGGCACCGGCAAGGTAGTCGACACGGTCGTCAAGGACCTCGGGCTCAACTGATCGTCCGACCTGACCGCTCGGGCTGAGCGTCCGAGCCGGCGCGTCCAGACGTCGTAGGGACGGCCGTGAGGCCTGTCGAACGGCCCCCGGCGCTCAGCCGAAGACGGTCGGGCGTTGCATCAGCAGCGAGTAGAGCGTCTGCTGGATCGTCTCGCGCACCTGGTCGGTGACGTCGAAGACCAGCATCGGGTCGTCGGCCGCGCCGACGTCGTACTCGTCGGTGCGGATCGGCTCGCCGAACTCCAGCAGCCACTTCGAGGGCAGCGGGATCAGACCGAGCGGCCCGAGCAGCGGGAAGAGCGGCGTGACCGGGAGGTAGGGAACTCCGAGGAGACGGGCCAGGGCCGGGATGTTGCCGATCAGCGGGTAGATCTCCTCGGCTCCGACCACGGCCAGTGGCACGATCGGGACGCCGGTGCGAAGGGCCGCCGAGACGAAGCCGCCACGGCCGAAGCGCTGCAGCTTGTAGCGCTGGGAGAACGGCTTGCCGATCCCCTTGAAGCCTTCGGGCCAGACGCCCACCAGCTCGCCGCCGCGGAGCATCCGCTCGGCATCCTCGGTGCAGGCCAGGGTGGCGCCGCCCTTGCGGGCCATCGTGGAGATCACCGGCATCCGGAAGACCAGGTCGGCGCCGAGGGCGCGTAGGTGGCGTCCGGTGTGGTCGTGGATCGAGACCATCGTCATCAACCCGTCGACCGGGACGGTCCCCGAGTGGTTGGACACCACGAGGGCGCCACCCTCGGTGGGGATGTTCTCGATCCCGCGCACGTCGATGCGGAACCACTGCTGAGCGATCGGACGCAGGGCAGCCATGAAGAAGCGCTGGGTGATCTCGGCATCGAAGCCGTACTCGTCGACGATGTAGTCGCCCGTCACGCGGCGGCGCAGGAACGCGAGGAACTCCGCCAACCGTGGCTCCCACTGCTCGCCGAACACCTCGAGCGCGGCGTGCTGGAAGGCTGACAACCACGCGGACGTCGGGATCGACCGGAGCGGGTGGCGCTCGCGCGTGGTGACCGCATCCCTCGCTGCCGCGCGGAGCGGACGGCTTCGCCGACCCTGAGGTCGACGCGGAGCCGGTGCCTGGCGCGGAGGGCCCGGCTGGGGTCTCCTGGCTCGTCTGCGGAGGACGCGGGTCGAGTCAGCGCCGGGATCGACCGGCGGAGTGCCGGGCTTCTCGGGAGTACCGGGCCGGCCGGGCTGGTCGTCGTCCCTGGCGTCGGGCGGCGTCGCCTCCGAACCCTTCTTGCCGGGGGCCAGGCTGCGCGCGGCTGACGAAGGCCGCTTGCCCGTGCCTCGGCCGGGCCGTCCACGGGTACCGATCGGAATGATCTCGGCGTCACCCACGAGTGTCTCCTCGCGATCGTCGGGCGGCCGAGAGCGCGACCACCGCGGGGGCTGCGGAGCTCGCCGACAGGCCTCTGCCGGGATCGGCCGCTGGAGTGCTGGGAAGTCGCTCGGCAACGGCGGCGAGCGCCCGCTCGGTGCGGCCTCCCGTGGGGGCCAGACCGGCGGTGAAGTCGGCGAAGGCCTCGGCCGTGCTGTAGCGGGGCGTGAATCCGAGAGTCTCGCGCATCTGGGTGGTGTCGACACCCCGACCGTAGGTGAGGAAGCCCTGCTGCTCGGGGGAGAAGTCCGCCTTCCGCGCCGAGCGCAGCGCCGACCCGAGGCCGCCGACGGCGAAGGCCGGCATCGGAATGCTCGGGCGCTGGAGCCGTCGTACGGCCTGCGACAGCATGAGGATGCCGTCGCCGGCGACGTTGAACGTCCCGGCCGGGCCGTCGTCGACGGCGTGCTGGAGCACGGCCATCAGATCGGACTCGTGCAGGAACTGCATCCGCGCGTCGTAGCCGAGCACGGTGGGCACGACCGGCAGCCGGAAGTAGGAGGTGATCGGGCTGATCACGTGGGGCCCGATGACATTGGCACAGCGCAGCACCGTGACCCGGCAGTCACTGCGGCGGCGCGCCAGACCTCGGACGTAGCCCTCGATCTCGGCGACGTCCTTGGCATAGCCCGCCCGGGGCGCTCGACGGGGCTGCATGTCCTCGGTGAACATCGCCGGATCGCGGTTGCTCGCACCGTAGACCGTGGTGGTCGACTTCACGATCAGGTCGGTGACCTGCGGCGCCTTCTGACAGGCGGCCAGGAGCTGCATCGTCCCCATGACGTTGAGCTCTTTCATCGTGTTGCGGCCCCCGACACTGCCAGGGGTCGCGATCACGCTCATGTGGACGACGGTGTCGACGTCCTCTTTGGCGATGACCTTCGCGATGACCGGGTTGCGGATGTCGGCGCGCACGAAAGAGACGTCGCCGACGTCTCCACGAGGGGGGACGACGTCGACGCCGATGACGCGACCGACCGACGGATGACCAGCGATGGCGGAGGCGCAGCGGCGCCCCAGGTCACGGGAAACCCCCGTGACGAGCACCACCTTGTCTCCGCCGGCCATCGCTAGTCGACCATCCGCCGCGGTCGGTCGTTACTTACCGAGCTTGCGACGCTGGACGCGCGTCTTCTTGAGAAGCTTGCGGTGCTTCTTCTTGGCCATGCGCTTGCGCCGCTTCTTGATGACAGAACCCACGAAAACCCTCTTCAGCTCAAAGTGCGCCCGGCAAGGGCGCCAGGACCGGTTCAGCGTACTTGCCGCTTCGACGGGACCCGCAATCGCGGGGGGTCGGTGAGATCAACCGGCGTTGAAGAAGCTCTTGCGGAGGTACTCGTCGACATCCGCCTCAGCCACACGGAACGAGCGTCCGACCCGCACAGCAGGCAGTTCGCCGCTGTGTACGAGGCGGTAGACGGTCATCTTGGAGACGCGCATCATGCCTGCGACCTCCGCGATGGTCAGGAACTTCGGGTCGGAGGTAGGACCTTGAGAGTTCGTCACTTGGGAGCACCAGCTTTCCGAGTGCCCGCCACCGGCTTCCCCGCCGGTGTAGATCGGGCACGACTCGCTGAGAATAGGGCCTGGAGTGACGCGTGGGGAAGAGAATGCCTCATGATTCTTATCTGATCCCGGCGTGTTGCTCAGGGAAGCGGGTCTAGACCGTGGTACGGGAAGAGCTCCGTGCGGGCTGAGTTGATGCTTCGGTCCAGCCAGGTGTCGGGGTCGTAACCCTCCTCCCACGGCCGGTAGGACGGGGTACGACCGTCACCCATCCGGCTCGGGGCCGCCAGCCCGAACGTGCGCTCAACGTGCTCGCGCCACGACTCCGGCGTCTCGGTCGCGGGGTCCAACGGACGACCACCGACGATGGCCAGCAGGTGGCTCCAGGCGCGCGGGACGACCTGCACCAGGGCATAGCCCCCGCCTCCGGTGACCACCCAGCGGCCCTGGGCGACCTCGTGGGCGAGGTCGTGGAGCGCGAGGTAGGAAGCCCGCTGACCGTCCACGGAGAGCATCAGGTCGGCCAACGGGTCGTCGGCGTGGGAGTCGCACCCCTGCTGGGTGACCAGCACCTCCGGCGCGAACTCGCGCACCAGCGGCGGCACGACCGCATGGAAGGCCCGCAACCAGCCGGCGTCGCTGGTGCCGGGCGGCAGGGGCACGTTGACGGCCGAGCCGGGGGCGTCGGGCCCTCCTGAGTCGCGACTCTCGCCGGTCCCGGGGAACAGGAACTGTCCGGACTCGTGCAACGAGATCGTCAGCACGCGAGGATCGTTGTAGAAGACCTTCTCCACCCCGTCGCCGTGGTGGGCGTCGACATCGACGTAGGCCACGCGTTCGGCGCCCTGGTCGAGCAGCCACTGGATCCCGACGGCGATGTCGTTGTAGATACAGAACCCGCTCGCCCTGCCGGGCATGGCGTGGTGAAGGCCGCCGGTGATGTTGGCGCTGTGGAGCGACTCGCCCGACCACACCTGCCGGAATGCCTCCAGAGAGGCGCCGACGATGTGGGAGGCGGCCTCGTGCATCCCGGCGAAGGCGGGGTTGTCCTCGGTGCCGAGGCCGAAGTCGAGAGACGCTTGCTCCGGGTCGGCGCCCGCAGCCATCACCGCCTCGATGAAGCGCACGTCGTGGACCGTCGCGAGCTGGTCGGGAGTCGCCATCGGTGCGGGGACGGCGCGGAGCCCACCCGCGTGCCCGGGGACCTCGAGCACTCCGAGCGCGCCGGCAAGGCCGATGGTGAGGTCGACGCGCACCGGCGACATCGGGTGGTCCGGTCCGAAGTAGTAGTCGGTCAGGGTCGAGTCGTGGACGACCGTGGCCGGTCCCGAGCACTGAACTGGTGAGTCGACCATTCGACGACCCTACGACGTGCCGCGCGCGCCGGGTCGGACATCTCGTGCGCGACACTGGACGGGTGACCTCCCCTGTCGCGACGCGTGCCGACCCCCGCACGTTCGTCCCCCTGCTCCGGTCGTGGCCGCTGTGGGCCAAGGTCACCGCGCTCTACCTCGGCCTGCGGCTGGCGTCCGGGATCCTGCTGGCGCAGGCAGCTCAGGAGCAGGTGTGGTTCCCTGCCGTCACCGGGCCGAGCCCCGACGACATCGATCTCGCGGTGTCGTGGGACGCGAAGTGGTACGAACGCATCGCCACCGGCGGGTACCCCGATCAGCTGCCCGTGGGCGAGGACGGTCGGGTGCAGCAGAACCCTTGGGCGTTCTACCCGCTCTACCCGCTCACGATCCGGCTGGCCTCCGGGGTGACCCGCCTCGACTTCGCCACCGTGGCACCGATCCTCGCGCTCGCGGCCGGCCTGGGCGCCGCGATCCTGCTGGCCAAGCTCGTGGTCGAGACCTCGTCGTACCCCGCCGCGGTCCGGACCGGGCCCGCGCTCGCCGTGGTGGCCGTCTGGGCGGCGTTCCCGGCGTCGCCGGTGCTCCAGATGGCCTACTCCGAGTCCTTCAGCATGCTGGCGCTGCTGGGCTTCCTGCTGCTGCTGGTGCGCGGCCACTGGATCGGCTGCGGACTGCTCGCGCTGCTGATCGGCCTGACCCGCCCGATCGCGCTCCCCCTGTCGGTCGTCGTGCTGGTCGCGGTGTGGCTGCGCTGGCGCGAACGGGCCGAGCGGCCGATCAGCACCCGGGAAGCACTGGGAGTCGGAGTGGCCGTGGCAGGCACCGGTCTCTCGGGGCTCATGTGGACCGGGCTCGCGTGGGCGGGCACCGGCCGGCGCGATGCCTATCCCTCCACGATGACGGCTTGGCGCGGGGTGGATGCAATCAACCCCATCGCACCTTGGAAGCGCACCATCGAGCTGGCTCTCGAGCTGCAGACCCGTGAGGTGGTGGTGCCCGCCATCAGCATGGTGCTGGCGCTCGCACTGTCCCTCGCCCTGTTGATCCCCCGCTTCGCTCCCGGCATCGACCCGCGGCTGCGCGTCTGGTCGGCGGCGTACGCCGTCTACCTGCTCGCCGTCGTCGACGGCGGGACCAGCATCGTGCGCTACCTCGTGCCGCTCTTCCCGCTCGCGATCGTGCTCGTCGGCGCACACCGGGAGACGCTGTCGCGCTGGTGGCGTTGGCGCACCCTGCTCTGGGTCGCTGCCGGCTTCGTCGGACAGATCGGCTGGATCTGGTGGTTGGTGCTCTTCGAGCCGCCGTCGGACTTCCCGCCGTGACCGGCTGGAACGCGGCGGTGCCGGGTCTCCTGGGAGCAACAGCTGCTGGTGAGTACCCCCGGCGCTGTGGCATCCTGGCTGGGTGCTGACGACGTCCTCGATGCAGTGGTGGCTCGCCTGATCCGGCGACCACCCTGTCGAAGCACACCCAGACAACGGCCGCCCACGGGCGGCCGTTCTGCTTTTCGCAGGCTCTACGACGGCGCCGGCCCGTGGGCTCTCACCCAGGAGACACCTCATGACCAGCACCCTCGCCCCGACCCGTCCTCGCGCCCTCTCGCTGCTCAAGCCGACCGGTCGCCTCACGCTCGGCAACTACCTCGGCGCCCTGCGTCCGATGGCCGCTCAGCAGGCCGGCGCCGACTGCTTCTACGGCATCGCCGACCTGCACTCGCTCACCGTCAGCCACGATCCGGCCCGGCTGCGCGGCCTGGTGGCCGAGCAGGCAGCGACGCTGCTGGCCGTCGGGCTGGAGGCCTCCACCCTCTTCGTCCAGAGCCGGGTGCCGACACACGCCCAGCTGTCCTACCTGCTGGAGTGCGTGGCCACGACCGGGGAGCTGGGACGGATGATCCAGTTCAAGGAGAAGGGGCGCGGCGTCGGCTCGACGCGTACGTCGCTGTTCACCTACCCGGTGCTGATGGCCGCCGACATCCTGCTCTACCGCCCCGAGCAGGTGCCGGTCGGCGACGACCAGCGCCAGCACGTCGAGCTGACCCGCGACATCGCGCTGCGTTTCAACGCCGCCTACGGCCCGGTCTTCACGATCCCCGAGATCGTCACTCCCCCGGTCGCGGCGCGGGTGATGGACCTGGTCGACCCGACGTCGAAGATGGGCAAGACCACCTCGTCCGAGGCCGGCACGATCCTCCTGCTCGACCCACCCGACGTGGTGCGGCGCAAGGTGGCCCGCGCGACGACCGACAGCGATGTCGGCCCCGATGCCGTGCGGCGCGACCGTGGGACGAAGCCGGGGGTCACCAACCTGCTCGACATCCTCGAGGCGTGCGGCGGATCGACCGACGGTCTCACCACCTACGGCGCGCTCAAGCGGGAGGTGACCGAGGCCGTGGTCGCCGAGCTCGCGCCGGTGCAACGGCGGTACGCCGAGCTGGCCGACGACCGCGCCCACGTCGCCGACGTCTTCGCCCGCGGTGCGGAGCGGGCGCTCACGGTCACGCGGCCGGTGCTGGCGGCGGCGTACGCGGCGATGGGGCTGTGAGGGTGGCAGTGCCGGTCAGTGCCGGTCAGGGCCGGTCAGTGCAGGAAGCGCGCGACCACGGCACCCAGCTCGGCGCCGGCGTCCTCCTGGAGGAAATGACCGGCCCGCTCGATCGTCGGGTGCTCCAGCCCGGCAGCCCCGGGGATCAGCTTGCGCAGGATCGGCGCCATCGCGCCCGTGATCGGGTCGGAGTCGCTGAACGCGGTGAGGAACGGCTTGTCCCATCCCTGCAGCACCTCCCACGCGGCACGGTTGGCCTCGGTGGCCGGGTCGTCGGGACGGGTCGGCACCAGGGTCGGCATCACCCGCGGCCCGGCCTTGGCCTCCTCGACGGGGAACGGAGCGTCATACGCTGCCCGGTCGGCATCACTCAACCCACGTACGCAACCGGACTCCACGAAGCGGCCGACGTCGAGGGTCGGCGCCTTCTCGACAGCCTTGCGGAAGTGCCACCAGATCTCCGGCATGTCGAAGTCGCCGGTCGGCAGTCCGGTGTTGGCGGTGACGACCGAGGCGAAGCGGTCGGGGTGCTCGGCGACCAGGCGGAGCCCGATCAGCCCACCCCAGTCCTGGCTGACCAGCGTGGCGCCCTGAAGGTCGAGGTGGTCGACGACCAGGCTGCGCACCCACTCGACGTGGCGGGCGTAGGAGTGGTCGGCGGTGGCCAGCGGCTTGTCGGAGCGACCGAAGCCGATCAGGTCGGGGACGACGCAGCGGATCCCCGCGGCACTGACCGTGTCGACGACATAGCGGTAGAGGTAGGACCAGGTCGGCTCGCCGTGCAGCAGCAGTGCGACCGGCCCGCCGGCCGTCCAGCCCTCGGGGACCACGTCGACGTACGCCATCCGCAGCGGGACGCCGCCGTCCGGGTCGGCCACCTCGGCGTACGACGTCTCGGTGCCGGCGCGCGGCCAGTCGATTCCGTCGAACGCTTCCTCTGGGGTGCGGTAGGTCTCCATGCTCCGATCATGGCACCCCTCCGGAGGTTGAGCAGGGCGAGGAACGAGCCCGTCGACGAAACCCCGCAAGCCGGACGCAGACCGTCCCCACCGCGGGTAGGCACCTCACCGGGCTTCGTCGACGCTCGCTGGCGCTCGCTGCTCAGCCTCCGGGGCGCTCACTTCTTCTGGCGTCGTGACCCGCCGTGCCAGTCCTCCTGCTTGCCGACCTCCTCGGGGTCGACGCCGAGCGCCTGCAGCTGCGGGAGCTCGCGCAGGCTCCGCTTGAGCTCGGCGAAGCCGGGGAAGGTCGCCAACCCGATGACGTGGTCCCACAGCTCGCCGGCCTGCTCGTCGGAGGGCAACCGGCTGATGACCGGGCCGAAGAAGGCCGCACCCTCGGGCGGCGCGATGTGCAGGATCGGCGTACCGACGTCCTTGCCCGTCAGCGCCAGCGCCTCGTCGGTCTCGGCCTGGATCTGGGCGTCGCGCGAGGCGTCGTCGAGGCGGTCGGCCAGCTCGGTCGGCAGGCCGCACTCGGCAAGGGCGGCCTCGACGAGCGGGTGCAGGTCGGAGGCGTCGTAGGAGCCGGGGGGTACGTCGAAGATCCGGCTGCTCACGGCCGGGTAGAGCGCCTCGACCGCCGCGTCGCCGTGACCGTCGCGCACGTGGGCGAAGACGCGCAGCAGCTTCAGTCCCGCGGTGTGGCTCACTTCGTACTCCGGCGGGAAGTGGCTGTCGTAGTCGATGTGTGAGTTGAGCAGGCGTAGCGAGATGAAGCGCCACTCGACGTGGTAGTCGCGCTGGGCCTGCACCGTGCGGACCCACTTGCTGGTCATCCAGGCGAACGGGCACACCGGGTCGAACCAGAATCGGACGTCGGGCGTGGCTGACTGATCAGCGGTGGAGGTCATGGGGCCCAGTGTTGCTCAGGTGCCCTCAGCGAGCTCACGCGAGCGGTCTCGTGCCGCCTCCATAGCGGCGAGGAACGCCGCCCGCACCCGGTGCTTCTCCAGCTCGCGCAGTGCACTCGCGGTCGTGCCGCCGGGCGAGGTGACCTGCTCACGCAGGACCGCCGGGTGGGTGCCGGTCTCCTGGAGCATCTTGCCCGAGCCCACCAGGGTCTGGATGACGAGCTCGCTGGCGGTCGAGCGCGGCAGCCCGAGGTGCACGCCGGCCTCGATCATCGACTCCACCACGAAGAAGATGTAGGCCGGGCCCGAGCCGGAGATCGCGGTGACGGCGTCCTGCTGCCGCTCGGGGATACGTACGACGCGTCCCACCGACCGGAGCAGCGCCTCGGCCTCGGCGAGGTGCTCCTCCGAGCAGTGCGAGCCCGGCGAGATCGCAGCCATGCCCTCGTCGACCAGCGCCGGCGTGTTGGGCATGACGCGTACGACGGCAACGCCGGCGGGCACGCGCGCCTCGATGAACCCGGTCGTGATGCCGGCCGCCAACGACACGACGAGCTGGCCGGACCGCAGCACCGGGGCGATCTCGGCAAGCACGTCGGCCATGTCCTGGGGCTTGACGACCAGCGCGATCGTGTCGGCCTTCTGGGCGGCCTCGAGGTTGGAGACCACGGCCACGCCGTAGCGCTCCTCGAGCTCGCGGGCCCGGTCGGCACGCTTCTCGCCGACGAGCAGCGCATCGACGCGACGCCCGGCGCGCACCAGCCCCGAGAGCAGCGTCTCGCCCATGACGCCGGCTCCGATGACGGCGGTCTGGGCCGCGGGCTGGGCACCGGAGGAGGACGTCATGAGGACACCTATTTCTTGGAGATCAGGGACTTGAGGAAGAACGACAGGTTCTGCGGACGCTCTGCGAGGCGCCGCATCAGGTAGCCGTACCACTCCTGACCGTAGGGCACGTAGACCCGCACGGTCTCGCCGATTCCAGCGAGACGACGCTGCTCGTCGGGGCGGATGCCGTAGAGCATCTGGAACTCGTAGCTGCCCTGCGCCCGGCCGTAGCGGCTGGCCAGCGAGGCGGCGATCTCGATCATCCGGGGGTCGTGCGTGGCGATCATCGGGTAGCCGTCACCGCCGAGCAGGACCTTGAGGCAACGCACGTAGGACTTGTCGACCTCGATCCGGTCCTGGAAGGCAACATCGTCGGGCTCGTTGTAGGCGCCCTTGCACAGCCGCACCCGCGAGCCCTCGTGGGCGAGCTGGCGGCAGTCGCGCTCGGTGCGGTGCAGGTAGGCCTGCACGACGGCGCCGGTCTCGGGGAAGTCCTTGCGCAGGTCGCGCAGCACGGCGAGCGTGCGGTCGGTGGTGGTGTGGTCCTCCATGTCGAGGGTCACCGTGGTGCCGGCGTTGCGGGCGGCCCGGCAGATCGTGCGGGCGTTCTCGAGGGCGGTCTTGTCGCCGATGTCCGGGATCGCCTGACCGATCGCCGACAGCTTGACCGATACCTCGGCGCTGCGGGGCAACCCGCGCTGCCCGAGCGCGGCGAGGAGCTCGACGTACGCCGCGACGGTGGCGTCGGCCTGCTCGGCATCGAGCGTGTCCTCCCCGAGGTAGTCGAGGGTCACCTTGAGGCCGTCGTCCACCAGCTCGGCGCTGGCTCGTACGGCAGCCTCGGTGGATTCACCGGGCACGTAGCCGGTGACGATCCCGGAGGTGACGGGCAGCGTGCTGACGAGCTTCTTCATGCCGCTGCTGCGAGCAAGGAGCAGGATCGGCTGGCGGAGCAGAGACATGGGGACCAATCTACGGGGCCGGGGGGAAGTCGCCTCACCCCCGCTGCGCCGATTACGGCACGCGACAGGCGTGGGTGACGCACACTTGCCTGCAGGGACGGGACCGCAGGGGAGAACGCGCATGACCGAAGAGCTCGATGGCGCCCTGCTGCGCCCTGCCTCGGACGCGGCGGTGCTGGAGGCCGGTGGCGACAAGCTTCACCCGTGGACGGACTCCTCGAGCCTGTCGGTGCTGCAGCTGATGGTCGAGTCGGTGACCGAGATGATCGGCTTCGAGGTGGCCGTGCTGTCGGTCGTCGTCGGTAGCGACCTCGTCACGATGGCCTATGCCGGCCCGGACGAGTTCCGCGAGCAGGCGTACGTGACCGACCCGGCGTGGGTGCTCGATCCGGTGCTCGAGCAGGCCCAGACGTGGGGGCGGTTCCACTTCCTGGCCGCCGAGGACATCGTCGGTGAGTTCGCCGGGACCTGGATCGAGACCGTTGTCACCCGGCAGGAGGGCGCGGACGCCTGGCATCCGAGGGATGTCCTGATCGGCGTCCTGACCGACGAGACGGGAGCCATGTGCGGCACGCTCTCGGTCGACATGCCGCTGTCCGGGCGCCGCCCCGACGCCGCCCAACGTCGCCTGCTCGAGCGCTACGCAGCTCAGGCGGAGCGAGCCGTGGCGACGGCCTTCGAGCGCGAGCGCCTGGTCCAGCAGGTCAGGCACGCGGAGGGCGCCAGGCGCCTGATCCGGGCTGCCTCGATGTCGGCCCAGGCCTCGCTGGAAGCGGTCCTCCAACGGACCCACCGCCCACTCGTCGAAGCCTTCTCCGCCAGCGGCACCTGGATCCAGGTGCTCGGCCTCGACTCCGCTCACCGCGGTTATGCACGCTCGCACGACGGCCAGTCGGTGCAGCTCTCCGCCACCGTGCGACCTCGCGCGACGGCTGGCCCCGCTGCTGTGGGACGAGCAGCGCGTGCTGCTGCTCGGAGGCACTGGCACCCGTGAGTGCGCTGACGGCTCCGGGACGATCGACGAGCTGCCCGTCGCGAGGCCGTGGTCCAGCTCGACCACTCGACCTCAGCACCGTCCTGGGCGTGCCGCTCGGCGTGGGCTCGGAGTGCTTGGGCTTCCTCGCGCTGACCCGCCGTGCCCAGGACCCGCCCTGGTCGGCGTCGAGAAGGCTCAGCCCTCGAGATCGGTCACGACCTCGGGGCAGCCCTGATGACCGCGCGTGCCCTCGAGCGCGAGCGACACCTGGTCGCGGAGGCCAGCAGCCCGACGAGTACCGGATCCGGCTCATCGAGACCCTGTCCCACGAGATGCGCACGCCCCTGGCCGTCATCTCGGGCAACCTGGAGATGCTCGCGGACGTCGACCCGACCCGGGGCCGCGCAGTTCCGCGCGGCCATCAACCGCGGCACCGCCCGGATGCAGCGGGTCGTCGACGACCTCCTGCTCCTGGCAGGGATCAGCCACCCCCAGCACCCTCTGGAGCTCGCCAGGGTCGGCATCGCGGACGCGATCGGCGACTTCCTCGAGTCTTCACCCGCCGAGGCCAAGGGGGTCAGCCTGCAGGTGCGCGTCGCCGAGCCCGGCCTCGATCGTCGGCCACGCCACCGAGATCGACCGGTGTTGAGCAACCTGGTCAGCAACGCGATCAAGTACACCCGCCGCGGCGGCAAGACGTGCGGGTGCGCGCCACTCGCAACCAGCACCTGGTGAAGCTTCGAGGTCTCCGACGACGGACTCGGGATCTCACGCGGCCGACCAGGCACGCCTGTTCACGTCGTTCTTCCGCACGACCAACCCCGACGCCCTGCGGGAGTCCGGCACCGGCCTCGGCCTGGCGATCGTGTCGCACGGATCGTGCAGCGTCACGGCGGCACGGTCGAGGTGACCTCGCGGCTGGGCGAGGGGGTGCGTCCTTCATCGTGCGCCTGCCCGCCTGCTGACCCGCCTGCTCAACCGACCTGCCGACCTAGCAGGGCGTCGCGCGGGCGTCAGGGCGTCAGGGCGGGATCAGGGCGTCGGGACGACGAAGTGCTCGCGGGCGAACTCCAGCGACTCCCGCAGGTCACCCTCGCGCTCCTCGCGCGAGGAGCAGCGTCGGGTGTTGATCTCCAGCACGACTGCGCCGTCGAACGACGTCGACGCGAGGTGTCGCAGGAACGCCGCCGCGCCCATCGTCCCGCGTCCGGGCACGAGGTGCTCGTCCTTGGCCGATCCGCTCCCGTCGGTCAGGTGGATGTGGCGCAAGCGGTCTCCGAGCCGCGGGCCATCTCGATCACGTCGGAGTGCGCGATCGCGGCGTGCGACAGGTCGATGGTGGTGTTGGCGTAGGGCTCCGCGGACGGGTCCCAACCCGGGAGGTACATCTCGGCGCCGCGGTTCTTGGTCGCCCGCCAGGGATACATGTTCTCGACGGCGAAGCGGATGCCGGTGGAATTCTCCAGGGCCGCGATCCCGTCGACGAAGTCGCGGGCGTACTCCTTCTGCCACCGGAACGGCGGGTGCACCACCACCACCTCGGCGCCGACCCCGTGGGCCATCTCGGCCGAGCGCTCGAGCTTGCCCCACGGCTCGGTGCCCCAGACCCGCTGGGTGAGCAGGAGGGTCGGGGCGTGGATCCGCAGATCGGGATCTCGTGGTGCTCCGAGAGCTGTCGACGGCGGCCTGCTGGCTGAGCGAGTCGATCCCGACCATCACCTCGACGGCGTCGTAGCCCAGCGCCGCGGCATAGGCGAAGCCGTGCGCCGTCGACTCGGGATAGACCGAGGAGGTGGACAGGCCGATGCGGGTCACGCTGCGATCCTCCCTCATAGGCTCGGACGACGATGGGTCGACTGGCGCCATCGTCAGTCGGTGACGCTGAGCCGGTCGATACGCTCGAGGATGACGCCCTCACGCAGGGCCCACGGGCAGATCTCGAGCGCCGGGAGGTCGAAGATGTCCATGCAGGCCTCGGCGACCAGCGCGCCCGGCAGCACCTGGTGGGCCCGGCTGGCCGAGACCCCGGGGAGGTCGGCGAGGTCCCGGCGCCCATGGCCACCAGCTTGGGGATCCACGCGCGCAGGTCGTCGAGCTGAGCACCCGCGGCACCAAGGGCCCGTCGGCGAGGGCGCGGCCCCGCAGATCCGCGCGAGCGAACGGAAGGTCTTGGAGGTCGCGGCAGCGCGGTGCGGCGTACCGGCGCGCAGGAGGTTGCCGGCGTCGCGGGCGATGTCGGTGCGGATCTTCTTGCGGATCGCCTTGAGCCCGGCCTCGTCGAGAGGCTCGGCGAAGTGCGCGCGGGCCAGCCGCGCGGCGCCCAGCGGCAGCGACCAGGCGACGTCGGGGCGCTCGTCGCCGCCACCGGCGATCTCCAGCGATCCCCCGCCGATGTCGAAGACGGCCAGACGGCCGGCCGACCACCCGAACCAACGTCGTACGGCCAGGAAGGTCAGTCGCGCCTCGTCCTCGCCGGACAGCACGCCCAGGCTGGACCCCGGTCTCCTCACGCACCGCCGCCAGGACGTCGTCGGAGTTGACGGCATCGCGCACCGCGGAGGTGGCGAAGGGCAGCAGGTCCTCGCAGCCCTTGTCCTCGGCGACGACGAGCGCCTCGGCGGTGAAGGCCACCAGGGCCTCGATGCCGCTGGGCGAGACCGCCCCGGACTCGTCGAGGTGCTCGGCGAGACGCAGCGGCTCCTTGTAGGAGTACGCCGGCAACGGCGCGGCGCCGTCGTGGGCGTCGACCACCAGGAGGTGGCCGGTGTTGGAACCGATGTCCAGGACGCCCAGGCGCATGGGACAAACCTACTCGCGTCGCTGCGCGCACGGGCCACGCACCACCCGTGAGCGGACCGCCGCAGACTGCCGGGGCGATCGGACGACGGGTCACGCGCGACGCCCCTGGCCGTAGGCTCCGCCTCATGCCTGAGGTCGACCTGGTCTTTCCGCGCGCGTTCGTGGAGTTCGCCAACCCCGGTGACGAGACCGAGATGATGCGTTGCGACCTGACCTGGCTGACCAGCAGCTACATGTGCATCTTCGGTCAGGGCTGCGCGGGCATCTACGCCGAGTCCCCCGACACCGGGTGCTGCACGCTCGGTGCCCACTTCGCCGACAAGGCCGACGAGGCGCGGGTAGCGGGCTTCGTCGAGCAGCTGACGCCAGACCAGTGGCAGTTCCACCCCGGCCGGGCGCCCAAGAAGACCGACTGGGTCGAGAAGGACGACGAGGGCGAGCGGAAGACCCGCGCCCCACGGTGGACGGCCAGCGGGCCTGCATCTTCCACAACCGCGCCGACTTCGCCCCGAACGGACGCCGGTCGGCGCCGGGTGTGCCCTGCACGGGCTCGCGCTCGACCAGGGACGCAACCCGCTGGAGACCAAGCCCGACGTCTGCTGGCAGCTCCCCATCCGCCGTACCTTCCGCGACGTCGAGCCCAGGACGGTCCACCTACACGGAGGTCTCGATCGGCGAGTACGACCGGCGCGGCTGGGGCCCCGGGGCCACGACCTCGACTGGTACTGCTCGGGCAACACCGAGGCGCACGTCGCCCCGAGCCGGTCTACGTCACCAACGAGCCGGAGCTCGCCGAGCTGATGGGCCCGGCGGCGTACGCCGAGCTGGTGCGCCACTGCGAGGCCCACCTGCGCTCCCGCTCGGCGCTCGCGCTGCACCCCGCCGACCCGCGCTGAGCCGCGCTCGACGCCCGTGCGCGGACCGGCTCCGCGGTGTCTCGACGTCGAGAGATTCGACCCCGGGGTCCGCGTTGGCTGAACGGGCTGAGAATGCCGGCATGCGCCTCGATCATCTCTCGTACGCAGCCGGTCCCGATGGCCTCGCGGCCACCGCCGAGAAGATCGGCTCGCTCCTGGGGGCCACGTTCACCGACGGGGGCATCCACCCGCGCTTCGGCACCGTCAACATGACCCTGGCGCTGGCCGACGGCACCTACCTCGAGATCGTCGAGGCCCTCGACCACCCGGCCTCCGACAAGGCGCCGTTCGGCCAGGCCGTCAAGGCCCGCTCCGCCCTCGGCGGCGGCTGGCTCGGCTGGGTCGTGGCCGTCGACGACATCACCGTCGTCGAGGAGCGGCTCGGCCGTCCCGCGGTCGCGGGCAACCGCCACCGCCCCGACGGCACCGAGCTGCGCTGGCACCAGATCGGCGTCAACGGCACCATCGCCGACCCGCAGCTGCCGTTCTTCGTCCAGTGGGACACCGCCGGCGAGCTCCACCCCTCGGCCGGCGCCGACGCCGGGTTCTCCCTGGCCTGCCTGGAGATCGCCGGCGACCCGCAGCGCGTCAGCGAGTGGCTCGGCGAGACCGTCGAGGCCCCGCTCGAGGACGTCAAGGTCGAGTGGGTCGCCCCCACGGCACCCCGGGCATCCTCGCCGCGCAGGTGCAGACGCCCGACGGGCTCGTCCGCATCTGGCCGGTCTCAGCCCGTACGTCGACGCAGGGTCGCTGCCCCCAGGGCCAGCGCCACCAGCGCGAAGCCGACGACCACCGCCAGGTCCTGCCACACGCGCCGGTCGTCGGCGAGGCGCTGAGCGCCTGCATCGCATCGGTGGCGTAGGACAGCGGCAGCAGGTCGCTGATCGCGCCGAGCGCTCGGGCAGCTGGGGGCGCGGCACGATGATGCCGCAGAGCAGGATCTGGGGCACGACCACGGCCGGCAGGAACTGCACCGCCTGGAACTCCGTGCGGGCGAACGCGCTGACGAAGAGCCCGAGCGCGGTGCCGAGCACGGCGTCGGCGACCGCCACGACCACCAGCAGCCACATCGGGCCGGCGACGTCGAGCCCGAGCACGGTGAGGCTGGCGGTCACCGCCAACGCCGACTGGACCATCGCCACCAGCCCGAAGGCGAGGGCGTAGCCGAGCAGGAAGTCGAGGCGTCCCGTCGGCATCGCGAGCAGACGCTCGAGGGTGCCGCTGGTGCGCTCGCGCAGGGTGGTGACGCTGGTGACCAGGAACATCACGAAGAACGGGAAGAGCGCCAGCAGGCCCGGCCCGATCCGGTCGAAGACCTCGGGCGACGACGCTCGAACATCCACCACAGCAGGACCATCAGCGCCACCGGCAGCACCAGCAGCATGGCCAGGGTGCGGGGGTCGCGGCGCAGCTGGGTGAGCACCCGGACCGCGACCGCGGCGGTGATCCGCGGCGTGATGAGCCCCGCCCGTCATGCGAGGCCCCGTCCGGCTCGACGAGCGCCAGGAAGGCGGACTCGATGTCGCCGACGCCGGTGCGTTCTTGATGGCGGCGGGCGAGCCGTCGGCGATCACGGCACCCCCGCGCATCAGCAGCAGCCGGTCGCAGCGATCCGCCTCGTCCATCACGTGGCTGGACACGAGCACGGTGGTGCCGCCGGCGGCCAACCGGGCGAAGAGCGCCCACAGGTCCGCCGCAGCACCGGATCCAGCCCGACCGTGGGCTCGTCGAGCACGAGGAGGTCCGGACCGCCCAGGAGCGCGACCGCCAGGCTCGCCCGGGAGCGCTGGCCACCCGAGATCCGGCCCACGACCTGGTCGCGCTCGTCGTCGAGGTCGACGGCCGCGAGGCCTGCTCGACCTCCGGCACCGACGCCGAGCACCCGCGCGAAGAACCGGAGGTTCTCGGGGACGGTGAGGTCGTCGTAGACGCTGGCGGCCTGCGTCACGTAGCCGACCCGGTCGCGCACCGGCGCGCTGCCGGCCTCGTGGCCGAGCACCCGCACGTCGCCACCGACGAGCCGTTGGACGCCGACGATGCAGCGCAGCAGCGTCGTCTTGCCGCACCCGGACGGGCCGAGCAGTCCGGCGACGCCCGGGCTCGAGTCGAGGTCGAGCCCGTCGAGCACCCGGACGCCGCCACGGTCGACCACGAGCCCGCGCACCTCCACGGCGTGGGTCTCCCGGGGCCCGGCCATGCCACCACCCTCCCGCTCGTCCGCCGCGAGCAAGGGACCTTCGACCCGCGCCGGTCGGGCGGAGTCACCCGTGGGGCCGACCGAGCAATGCCCAGGTGAGCCGCCCGCGACCCCTGCCCGGAGCGATCGCCAGCCCCAACATCTGGAAGCACACCTCGACCTACGAGGTCGAGAACCGCGCGGTCGACCCCGACGGCGGCTCTGGGCGGCGCTGCAGGCGCGGGCCTCGTGGGCCAGCAGGACGTCCTCGACCTCGGCTGCGGCACCGGCTTCCACCTGCCGGCCTTCGCGGCACGGCCGCACGCGGTGATCGGCGTCGAGCCGCACCCCGACCTGCTCGCCCTGGCCCGTCGTCGTACTCGCGCGCTCGACAACGTCGACGCTGCTCCCCGGCACCGCGCAGGACATCCCCCTGCCCGACGCCAGCATCGACGTCGTCCACGTGCGCTGGGCCTACTTCTTCGGACCCGGGTGCGAGCCCGGGCCTGGCCGAGCTGGACCGCGTCGTACGCCGTGGGGGCACCGCCCTGATCATCGACAACGACGGCTCCCGCTCGACGTTCGGGGGCTGGTTCCGACGCGGCTACCC
Source organism: uncultured Actinomycetota bacterium (assembly GCA_963761285.1). Lineage (GTDB taxonomy): Bacteria > Actinomycetota > Actinomycetes > Propionibacteriales > Nocardioidaceae > Nocardioides. The sequence goes on from CAVXGJ010000003.1 coordinate 420,150, forward strand.
GCGCCTGCCCTCGCCCACCGAGATCGAGCGCTTCTGGACCACCCGCGGCTGGACCCGCCGTCGGTCGACATGGGCTGGCGCTTCGACTCCCGCGCCGACCTGGAGGCGGTGGTGCGCATCGAGTTCGACGCCGGCCTCGGCCGAGGCGTTCCTGGCCGAGCACACCGGCCTCGAGGTCGACTACGCGGTCAACCTGTGGTCGCGGACGTTCTGAGGGCTCCGTTCCGGTCCGCGGTCGGCCGACCCCTCAGCTCGGGCCCGCACCGTCAACGTCGGCGTCAGCAGCAGACCCTCGGCCACCTTCGACGGCGTGCCCAGCAGGTCCTCGAGCGCCTTGACGACCGCGATCGCGACCTCCTCGAGGGGCTGGCGCACCGAGGTCAGGCCCGGGTGCACCACCTGGGCGACCTGCGAGTCGTCGAAGCCGACCACCGCGATGTCGTGCCCGGGGCGCAGGCCGCGCTCGCCGAGGGTGCGCAGCACCCCCATCGCCAAGGTGTCGGAGGCGCACACGAACGCCGTGGGTCGCGCCTCGTCGAGCAGCACCGCGCTCGCCTCGCCACCGCTCCACACCGTGTCCTCGACCCGCGACGCCATCCCGGTCGTGGAGAGGCCCCGCTGCTTGAGCGCCCGGCTCCAGCCCGCGCGGCGGTCCTCACCGATGCGGGAGTCCTTGCGCCAACCGATCCACGCGATCCGCTCGTGGCCGCGCTCGAGCAGGTGCGTGGTGGCCAGCTCGGTGCCGGCCGCGCCGTCGACGTCGACCCACGGGTGGCGGGCGTCCGGGTCTCCCCACGGGCGACCGAAGGCGACGAACGGCGCCCGACGCTCGCGCAGCCACGTCGCCTGCGGGTTGCCGAGGTAGGTGTCGGTGACGATGAAGGCGTCGACGGCCGTCGAGCGCAGGAGGTCGTCATAGCCCTCGAGCGGGTCGGGACCCTCGCCGGAGAACAGCAGCACGTGGTAGCCGGCCTCACGCGAGGTCCACACCAGCGAGTGCACGAAGCGGTCCATGGCCGCGTTGGCGGTCCCCTCCTGCACCGGGCTCAGCCGCAGCCCCACCAGGTGGGAGGCGCGGGTGCGCAGGTTGCGGGCGGCCCGGTTGGGCAGGTAGCCGAGCTCGTCGATGGCTTCCTGGACCCGGATGAGGGTCTCGCCGCGCAGCAGGTCGGGGTTGTTGACGGCGTTCGAGACGGTCTGGCGCGACACCCCGGCGCGCTCGGCCACGTCGGCCAGCGTCGGCGGCGACACCGACACCGGTCCCGAGAAAGCGCCCGTCTTGCTCATCCGACCCCCAGGATCCACCGCGTGCTCGGGCGCCAGCGCCCGACTATGAACGATCCAAAGGGTCAGCATAAGCGCGCCGGGCGCTCTCGTGGCGCGGGTGTCGTCCCAGCAGTGTCGGTGCCCTGACCTAGCGTTCCCTCCATGGCCAAGTCCGCTCCCCGACCTCCTCGTCCGTCCTACCGCTGCGCCGAGTGCGGCTGGGAGGCCGCGAAGTGGGTCGGCCGCTGCGGCGAGTGCCAGGCCTGGGGCTCGGTGGCGGAGGCCGGCGCGGTCACCGTCCGCTCCTCGGCCGGCCCGGTCACCTCCCCCGCGATGCCGATCAGCCAGGTCTCGGTCAACGAGTCGATCGCCCGCCCCAGCGGCGTCCCCGAGCTCGACCGGGTGCTCGGCGGTGGCGTCGTGCCCGGCGCCGCGATCCTGCTCGCCGGCGAGCCCGGCGTCGGCAAGAGCACGCTGCTGCTCGAGGTCGCCGCCCGTTCGGCGGCCACCTCCCAGCGGGTCCTCTACGTCACCGGCGAGGAGTCGGCCGGCCAGGTCCGGTTGCGCGCCGACCGCACCGGCGGCGTGTATGACGAGCTGTACCTCGCGGCCGAGACCGACCTCGGCGCCGTGCTCACCCACATCGAGCAGGTCCGCCCCAGCCTGATCGTGGTCGACTCGGTGCAGACGATCGGCGCCGCCGACGTCGACGGCGTGCCCGGCGGGGTCACCCAGGTCAAGGAGGTCGCCGCTGCACTGGTGCGGGTGGCCAAGACCCGCAACATCGCCGTGGTCCTCATCGGCCACGTCACCAAGGACGGCGGCATCGCCGGGCCCCGGGTGCTCGAGCACCTCGTCGACGTCGTGCTCCACTTCGAGGGCGACCGCAACTCGCGCTTCCGGATGCTGCGCGCGGTCAAGAACCGCTTCGGTCCTGTCGACGAGGTCGGCTGCTTCGACCTCGGTCCCGAGGGCATCAGCGCGGTCGACGACCCCACCGGGCTCTTCCTCGAGCAGCACCACGGCCGCGTCTCGGGCACCTGCGTGGCGGTCTCGATGGAGGGTCGACGCCCGATGCTGGCCGAGGTGCAGGCGCTGGTGACCCTGTCGGGCAACGAGCGCCCGCGCCGGACCACCTCCGGCATCGATGGGTCGAGGCTCGCGATGGTGCTCGCGGTCCTCCACCAGCACTGCAAGATCCGGCTCCACGGCCACGACGTCTTCACCTCCACGGTGGGTGGCGCCCGCCTGACCGAACCCGCCAGCGACCTGGCGCTCGCCGTCGCGATCGCCTCGGCCACCTTCGTCAGCCCCCCGCCGGCGGGGGTGGTGGCGATGGGCGAGATCGGCCTGGCCGGGGAGCTGCGTCGGGTCCGCGACATGCCCCAGCGTCTGGCCGAGGCTGCGCGACTGGGCTTCTCCATGGCGATCGTCCCGAGCGAGCACACCATCCCCGGCGGCCCTCGGCCGGCGTCGTCGGGACGCACCGTCGATGGGATGCGGGTCGTCGAGGCGCCCGACGTCCACTCGGCCCTGGCACTGCTCCACCTCACCGAGCGCACCAAGCATGCGCTCGAGGTGGTCGACCCCGGCTAGGATTCGGTGTCCCCCGTCTCGGGGCAGCCCGCGCCCCGCGGCACCGCACGATCACCGGAGGACCCATGAGCGTCGACCGCAGCGAGGAACAGCTGAGGTTGCGAGCGACCCTGGCCTCCACGGCCCCGGGCACGAGCCTGCGAGACGGCCTCGAACGCATCCTGCGCGGACGCACCGGCGCGCTCATCGTGATCGGTCACGACCGTCTCGTCGACTCGATCGCCACCGGCGGATTCGCGCTCGATGTGCCCTTCACCGCCACCGGACTGCGTGAGCTGGCCAAGATGGACGGCGGCATCATCGTCGACAAGGACATCACCCGGATCATCCGGGCGGCCGTGCACCTGATGCCCGACCACACCATCCCCTCCGAGGAGACCGGCACCCGCCACCGCACCGCCGAGCGCGTCGCCAAGCAGACCGGCTTCCCGGTGATCTCGGTGTCGCAGTCGATGCAGATCATCGCCGCCTACGTCGGCGAGACCCGCCACGTCCTCGAGGACTCCGGCAAGATCCTCTCCCGCGCCAACCAGGCGCTGGCCACCCTCGAGCGCTACAAGCTTCGCCTCGACGAGGTCGCCAGCACCCTCTCCGCCCTCGAGATCGAGGACCTCGTCACCGTGCGCGACGTCGCGGTGGTGGCGCAGCGTCTCGAGATGGTGACCCGGATCGCCCGCGAGATCGAGGACTACGTGCTCGAGCTCGGCACCGACGGGCGTCTGCTCTCGCTGCAGCTCGAAGAGCTGATCACCGGCGTCGACGCCGAGCGTGAGCTGGTCATCCGCGACTACGTGCCCAACGGTCGTCGCAACAAGAGCCCCGAGGTGCTGCTCGCCAAGCTCGAGGCCCTCTCCCCCACCGAGCTCGTCGACCCGGCTTCCGCGGCGCGGGTGCTCGGCCTCGGCACGGGTGAGCACCTCGACGGGGCGGTCGCGCCGCGCGGCTACCGGCTGCTGGCCAAGGTCCCCCGTCTGCCGGCAACCGTGGTCGACCGGCTCGTCGACCACTTCGGCACCCTGCAGAAGCTGCTCTCGGCAGGCATCGATGACCTCCAGGCCGTCGACGGTGTCGGCGAGCTGCGCGCGCGCAGTGTCCGCGAAGGCCTGAGCCGCCTGGCCGAGTCGACGATCCTCGAGCGGTACGTTTAAGCGTTGCTGGAAGCCTTCTGCTTCTTGTCCTTCTGCTTCTTGTCCTTCTGCTGCTTGTCCTTCTTCTCCGGCTCCGGGGCCGGCTCGGGCTCGGGAGCCGTCGGCGCGGCCAAGTCGAAGATGACGAAGTCCGGCTCGCCACCGAGCGCCCCGGCGGTGACCCGGTAGTCGCCGGGCTGCGCATACTCGGTCAGCCCCGGGCAGCCGTCCTCCGAGCGGCGGGTGTTCCACCGGAGCTCGTAGGTGGTGGTGACCGCTGAGCGCACCACCACGGGGAGAACCGCCAGCGCCGCAGTGCAGTAGCGGGTGGTCCACACCTCGTCATTTCCGACGGAGACCCGCACCTGGAGGGTCTCGCTGCTGATCTGCCACGTGCAGGCCGGAGTCTCGCCGGTACGCAGCTTGAGGACGAAGACGGCCGAGCGACCAGCCACCGCCCGCTTGACGCTCGGGGTGACGACGATGTCGGACGCCTCGCACGTGCCTGTCGGCTCGGCGAGCACCGGTGCCGTGGGCAGGACGACCGTTGGCCCGGCATCCTCGCTCTTGTTGGCCTTCTTGCCTTTCTTGCCCTTCTTCGGCCCGACGACGGTCGCATCCGGGTCGTCGGGGGCGTCGGTCGCGCCCTGCTCGGCACCGGCCGTGGTGGCCCGCACGCCTGCGCCCGGGTCGGAGCCGCCGCTCACGACGTTGACCACGATCAGGACCAGGGCCACGAGCAGCCCTACGACGAAGAGTCGGCGGCGCCAGTAGACCGCAGGCGTCAGCGCTCCAGAGGTGGTCGAGGTCATGACATCAGACGCTAACCACCCGCCCCGCTCCGGCGGTGGTGCCACTCCGCAGGGACAATCGTCACGTGCCTCACGCTGCCCCCGCCGCACCCCAGGACCCTCAGGCCCCTCGAGAGCTCCAGGACCTCGCTGGGCTGCACGACCAGGTCCTCGGCTGGTACGACGAGCACGCGCGCGAGCTGCCCTGGCGCGGCAACGGGGCTTCCGCCTGGTCGGTGATGGTCTCGGAGTTCATGCTGCAGCAGACCCCTGTGGCGCGGGTGCTGCCCGTCCACGAGGAGTGGCTGCGTCGGTGGCCGACCCCGGCCGACCTGGCGCTGGCCCCCTCCGGCGAGGCGGTGAGATCCTGGGGCCGGCTCGGCTACCCCCGGAGGGCTTTGCGCCTCCACGCTGCGGCGATCGCGATCACCGAGCAGCACGAAGGAGTGGTCCCCAGCGACTACGCCGACCTGCTTGCTCTTCCGGGGGTCGGCGACTACACCGCCTCCGCGATCGCCTCGTTCGCCTATGGACGTCGACACGTCGTGCTCGACACCAACGTCCGGCGGGTCTTCGCCCGTTCCATCAGCGGCTCGGAGTACCCACCGACCGCGGTCACCCGGGCCGAGCGCGACCTCGCGACGATGCTGCTCCCCGACGACGCCCCGACCGCCGCCACCTGGGCGGTGGCGGTGATGGAGCTCGGTGCGCTGATCTGCACGGCGAGCAACCCGCGGTGCGCCGATTGCCCCGTCCGCGACCGATGCGCCTGGGTCCTGGCCGGACGACCGGCCTATGACGGACCTCCACGCAAGGCCCAGACCTGGGCCGGCACCGACCGTCAGTGCCGTGGTCGGCTGCTCGCCGTGCTGCGCGACCACGAGACGGTGCCGAAGGCCCGGCTCGACGCCGTCTGGGCAGACACCGAGCAACGGGAACGGTGCCTCGCGAGCCTCCTGACCGATCGGCTCGCTGTGGTCGTCGACGGGCACCGACACCTACGCACTGCCCTGAAATCGCACCGACCCGCCGGCAGTGCCGGCGGGTCGGTGTGATGCTCAGGTCGAGCGGCGATCAGGCGAGCTGGGCTCCGCCGCCCTCGGCCTCGCCACCACTGGCCTTCGGGACGTCACGCGGCCCGTCGTCCTCGGTGCCGGGCAGGTCAGGGCTGCTGCCGACCTCTGCCGTCTCGAACGGAGGAAGATCGGGCAGCTCGCCCATCTTCTGACCCTCGAACGTGAAGGTTGCAGCGGCGCCTTCGCCCTCGACATCGACCACCACGATCTGACCGGGGCCGACCTCACCGAAGAGCATCTTCTCGGCGAGGGTGTCCTCGATCTCGCGCTGGATCGTGCGGCGCAGCGGACGGGCACCGAGCACCGGGTCGAAGCCACGCTCGGCCAGCAGGTCCTTGGCGGCCTGGGTGAGCTCGATGCGCATGTCGCGGTCGCGCATCCGCAGCTCGACCGAGGCGATCATGTTGTCGACCATGTGGACGATCTGCTCGCGCGAGAGCGGCGGGAACACGACGATCTCGTCGACACGGTTGAGGAACTCGGGCCGGAAGTGCTGCTTGAGCTCGTCCTGGACCTTGTTCTTCATCCGGTCGTAGGAGCCGGCGGCATCGCCCGACTGGTTGAAGCCGAGGTGCACCGACTTGTTGATGTCGCGGGTACCGAGGTTGGTGGTCATGATGATGACGGTGTTCTTGAAGTCGACCACCCGACCCTGCGAGTCGGTGAGGCGACCTTCCTCGAGGATCTGCAACAGGCTGTTGAAGATGTCGGGGTGGGCCTTCTCGACCTCGTCGAAGAGCACCACGGAGAACGGCTTGCGGCGCACCTTCTCGGTGAGCTGTCCGCCCTCTTCGTAGCCGACGTAGCCGGGAGGCGAGCCGAAGAGTCGCGAGACGGTGTGCTTCTCGGAGAACTCCGACATGTCGAGCTGGATGAGGGAGTCCTCGTCGCCGAACAGGAACTCGGCGAGCGACTTCGACAGCCACGTCTTACCGACACCGGACGGACCGGCGAAGATGAACGAGCCGCCGGGACGCTTGGGGTCCTTGAGTCCGGCACGGGTACGGCGGATCGCGCGCGAGAGGGCTCGCACAGCCTCTTCCTGGCCGATGACCCGCTTGTGGAGCTCTGCCTCCATGTTGAGCAGCCGCGTGGACTCCTCCTCGGAGAGCTTGACGATCGGGATCCCGGTCGCCACGGCGAGCACCTCGGCGATGAGCTCCTCGTCGACCTCGGCGACGTCGTCCATGTCACCGGCGCGCCACTGCTTCTCGCGCTCGGACTTCTTGAGGATGAGCTGCTTCTCCTCGTCGCGCAGACGAGCGGCGGCCTCGAAGTCCTGGCCGTCGATCGCGGCTTCCTTGCGCTGACGCACCTCGCCGATCTTGTCGTCGTACTCGCGCAGGTCGGCGGGCTGGGTCATCCGGCGGATGCGCAGCCGCGAGCCGGCCTCGTCGATGAGGTCGATCGCCTTGTCGGGCAGGAAGCGGTCGGAGATGTAGCGGTCGGCCAGCGTCGCTGCGCTGACGAGCGCCTCGTCGGTGATCGTGACCCGGTGGTGGGCCTCGTAGCGGTCGCGCAGCCCCTTGAGCATCTCGATCGTGTGGGCGATCGACGGCTCGGCGACCTGGATCGGCTGGAAGCGGCGCTCGAGAGCGGCATCCTTCTCGAGGTACTTGCGGTACTCGTCGAGGGTGGTCGCACCGATCGTCTGGAGCTCACCGCGGGCCAGCATCGGCTTGAGGATGCTGGCGGCGTCGATGGCGCCCTCGGCCGCACCGGCCCCGACGAGGGTGTGGATCTCGTCGATGAACAGCACGATGTCGCCGCGGGTGCGGATCTCCTTGAGGACCTTCTTCAGCCGCTCCTCGAAGTCACCGCGGTAGCGCGAGCCGGCGACGAGCGCGCCGAGGTCGAGGGTGTAGATCTGCTTGTCCTTGAGCGTCTCGGGCACGTTGCCCTTGACGATGTCCTGGGCCAGGCCCTCGACGATCGTCGTCTTGCCGACGCCGGGCTCACCGATGAGGACCGGGTTGTTCTTGGTGCGACGCGAGAGGATCTGCATCACGCGCTCGATCTCCTGCTCGCGCCCGATGACCGGGTCGAGCTTGCCCTCGCGGGCGTCCTGGGTGAGGTTGCGACCGAATTGGTCGAGCACCAGCGACGACGACGGGGCATCGCCGCCGGCCCCCTGGGCAGCGGCCTGGGCCGTCGACTCCTTGCCCTGGAAGCCGGAGAGGAGCTGGATGACCTGCTGGCGGACCCGGTTGAGGTCGGCGCCGAGCTTCTGCAGCACCTGGGCAGCAACGCCCTCGCCCTCGCGGATCAACCCGAGCAGGATGTGCTCGGTGCCGATGTAGGAGTGACCGAGCTGCAGCGCCTCGCGCAGGGACAGCTCGAGCACCTTCTTGGCACGCGGGGTGAAGGGGATGTGTCCGGACGGCGCCTGCTGGCCCTGCCCGATGATCTCCTCGACCTGGGCGCGCACGGCCTCCAGGGAGATGTCGAGGCTCTCGAGGGCCTTGGCGGCCACACCCTCGCCCTCGTGGATCAGCCCGAGCAGGATGTGCTCGGTGCCGATGTAGTTGTGGGAGAGCATGCGGGCCTCTTCTTGGGCCAGCACGACCACCCGGCGAGCTCGGTCGGTGAACCGTTCGAACATGCGCTTCGCTCCTCGAATACGTGGGGTCCCGTCCGCTCCGGGGTGGAGAGAGGGGTACGGGAGTTCCAACCCCGCTCACAGCCTACGCGTTCCCGCCAGGGAGGAAACGTCGTCCGCTATCAGCGAACATCACGGGCCAGCCGATCACGACGAAGGAGTGGTCGGCGTGGGGCCCGGGAGATTGAGCAAGCGTCGCTGCTGAGGCACGAAGCAGCGGCAGCGCGTCGAAATCAGGGCCAGCCGATCACGACGGAGGAGTGGTCGGCGTGGGTCCGGAGGCTGAGCAGCACACCGGCCCGCCGCGAGACTCGCGACGGGCCGGTGAGGTGGAGCAGGCGATCAGTGTGCGGCGTCGTAGGCCTCACGGATGTCGGCCGGGATGCGTCCACGGTCCGGCACGGAGTGACCGTTCTCGCGGGCCCAGACGCGTACGTCGGCAGCGCTGGCGCCGTCGGCGCTGCTCGCGGCGGGCGAGGACTTGCGGCCCGAGGCTCGGCGCGCGGACGACGGCACCTTGCGGGCGTGGCCGAGATAGGGCCCGAGCGCATCGCGGAGGTCGGCAGCGTGCGAGTCATTGAGGTCGATCTCGTAGGAAGTGCCATCAAGGCCGAAGGTGACCGTCTCGGTCGCCTCCGACTCGTCGATGTCGTCCACCAGGATGATATTTACCTTTTGTGCCATTAAGACAGCCTCTTCTTTTCAACTAGGGGGCAGGGGATGACAAAGAAGAGTTAACCGTCAAATGAATCAAACGGCAAATGTGTTCACACGTTCCTCACATATTGCGACGAAACACCATCTCGAGGCCTTGCAACGTCAACCAGGGAGCATGGGCGGTGAAACAATCGCATTCGTCATAGACCAAGGAAGCCAGATATCCCGTGGCAATGATCGCGACATCGTCGACCTCCACGCCCAGCTCGTCGATGATCCGCTCGACGATTCCCTCGACCTGGGCAGCCATTCCGAAAACAAGGCCCGACTGGAGAGCTTCGACGGTGTTCTTGGCAATGACCGAGCGCGGCCGGATCAGCTCGACCTGTCGTAATTGCGCTCCGCGACGACCCAACGCCTCCAAGGAGATCTCGATACCGGGCGAGATCGCGCCACCGACGTACTGCCCTGAAGGATTGACCACGTCGAACGTGGTCGCGGTGCCCCCGAAATCGACGACGACGACCGGGCCGCCGTAGAGGGTCGCCGCTGCGAGCGAATTCACGATGCGATCGGTCCCGACCTCGCGCGGATTGTCGGTGAGCACCGGAATACCGGTCCGCACGCCCGGTTCCACGACCAAGTGGGCGAGATCGGCGAAGTGACGCGAAAGCATCTCGCGTCCCGCCTGGGTAACCCCCGGCACGGTGGAGCACAGGACGATTCCATCGATATCGCCGAAACGCCGGCCCACCAGACCGCGCAGCAGCACCGCCCATTCATCGGCCGTGCGGCGGCCATCGGTCGAGACCCGCCAATGTGCCGAGACGTCGCCATCGGCCACGATCCCGAGCACGGTGTGCGCATTTCCGACGTCGACGGCGAGCAGGGCCACGATTCAGTCCTCGAGGAAGTCGAAACCGAGGTCGAAGACGATGACCGAATGGGTCAACGCCCCGACCGAGATGAAGTCGACGCCGGTGGCCGCGACCGCAGCCGCACGCTCGAGGGTGAGCCCGCCCGAGGCTTCGAGGCTGGCTCGCCCGGCAGTGATCTCAACGGCCTCGACCATCATCGCGTCGCTCATGTTGTCGAGCAGGATCTGGGTGCATCCCGCCTCGAGCAGGGCTCGCAGCTGGTCGAGGTCACTCACCTCGACCTCGACCGGCAGGTCCGGGTAGGCCGTCCGGACCGCTACGTAGGCCGGCACCACGCCACCGGCGGCGACCACGTGGTTGTCCTTGACCATGGCGAGGTCGCTGAGGCTGAAGCGATGGTTGACCCCGCCGCCGCTGCGCACGGCGTACTTCTGGAGGGCACGGAAACCCGGCAGCGTCTTGCGGGTGTCGAGCACCCGGGCGCGGGTCCCTTCCAGCGCAGCGACCCAGTGGGCGGTGGCCGTAGCGATCCCGGAGAGGTGGCTGGCGAAGTTGAGGGCAGTGCGCTCCGCGGTGAGGAGTCCGCGAGTGGGGCCCTCGACCCGCATCACCACGTCACCCGGCATCACATGAGTGCCGTCGGCCACCCGGTCCGTGATCACCACGTCGTCCCCGAGGACGAGGTGGAAGACCAGGGCCGCGATCCCCAGGCCCGCCACGACGCCGGCATCGCGGGCGGCGAAGACGCCCTCGGCCCGCGCCTCGGCGCCGATCGTGGCCACCGAGGTGGCGTCCAGCGCCCCATCGGGCAGGTCCTCCTGCAGTGCACGAAGCACGTGGTCGACCAGGGCGTCGTAGCCGAGGTCAGCTGCCACGAGCTCGTCGCGCAGCTCGCGAGGCACTGCCCTCGGGAAGAAGCCGCTGGCTGAGCTCATGGCGTGCCTCCATCACTCGCAGGTGCCGCGACGAAGGAGATCTCGGCGACGCCGTCGAGCATCACCGTGTCGAAGTGGCCGGCCCACGTGTCGTCGTCGCGTTCGGGGAAGTCATCTCGCCAGTGCGAGCCGCGGGTCTCCTCGCGGCCGCGAGCCGCCTCCGTGAGAGCGGCAGCGACCGTCAGCAGGTTGGTGGTCTCCCAGGCAGCCAGGTCGACCACGTCGGTGCTGCGGCCGGCGATCTGGTCCAGCAGCACCGCGGCCTGGTCGAGCCCGGTCTCGTTGCGCAGCACGCCGACCCGCGACGTCATGACCTCCTGGAGGTCGGCTCGTGCCGAGCCCGGCACGAGCCCGGCGGTCCGGGTGTCGACCAACGGGTCGGACCAGGGCCGCAGCTCCCCGGCCAGCACGTGGGCGATCCGCCGGGAGAAGACCAGCCCCTCGAGGAGGCTGTTGGAGGCCAGGCGGTTGGCGCCGTGCACGCCGGAACAGGCCACCTCGCCCGTCGCGTAGAGGCCCGGGACATCGGTACGGCCGTGGAGGTCGGTGCGGACCCCGCCCGAGGCGTAGTGGCAGGCCGGGGCGACCGGGATGAGCTGGGTGACCGGGTCGATGCCGTGGCTGCGGCAGACGCCGAGGATGGTCGGGAAACGCTTGCTCCAGAATCTCGACACGCTCGCTTCGCTCGCGGCTCGATCACCCTGGGACACGCTCGCTTCGCTCGCGTCGAGTTCATCTGCGCCGAGGTGGCGAGCATCGAGCCACATGTGCGGCTGTCCGGTGTCGAGCATCCGGCGCATGATCGCCTTGGCGACGACATCGCGCGGGGCGAGGTCGGCGAGCTCGTGAACGCCCTGCATGAAGCGTTCGCCCTCGAAGTCGACCAGGAACGCGCCCTCGCCGCGCACCGCCTCGGAGATGAGGGGCTGCTGACCGAGGGAGTCGGCGCCGAGATACATGACCGTGGGGTGGAACTGCACGAACTCCAGGTCTCGCAGCGTCGCCCCGGCCCGCAGCGCCAGGGCCATCCCATCGCCCGTCGAGACCGAGGGATTCGTGGTCTGCGAGAACACCTGGCCGAGGCCTCCGCTGGCCAGGACCACCGAGCGGCACAGCACGGCACCGACCCCGTCGCGCTGCCCCTCCCCCATCACGTGCACCGTCACCCCGGCCACCCCGCCGTCCTCGGCAAGGAGCAGGTCGACGGCCAGAGCGTGCTCGATGACCTCGATCTCCGGTGCTGCGCCGATCGCGGCGACGAGCGCGCGCTGGATCTCGGCGCCGGTCGCGTCTCCGCCGGCATGGGCGATCCGGTCGCGGTGGTGCCCACCCTCGCGGGTCAACGAGATCAAGCCGTCGTCACCGTGGTCGAACTTGGCGCCCAGCGCGATGAGTTCCCGTACGGCGTCCGGCCCCTCGTCGACCAGGACCCGCACCGCCTCGGCATCGCACGCACCCGCCCCGGCCACCAACGTGTCGTGAGCGTGCTCCTCGGCGGTGTCACCCGGCCCGAGCGCCGCCGCGATGCCGCCCTGCGCCCAGCGAGTCGATCCTGCCGAGAGCTGGTCCTTGGTGATGACCAGGATCTTGTCGACCCCGTTGTCGGCGACGTTGAGCCGCAGCGCAGTGGTGAGGCCGGCGATCCCGGAGCCGACGATCACGACGTCGGCCCGAGTGGTCCAGCCGGGGGCCGGCGCGCTCAGGCGCCCGGGGACGCGACGTACGGAGGTGGGCATCTGTGCAGATTAGTGTGCGGTCGCGTCACCGCGGACGAGCCGGTCGTCGCCGAAGGTCTCGGCCGGGTCGAAGCCGGTTGCCAAGATCTTGTTGTCGGCGTCGACGAAGACCACGTGGGGCTGGTGCTCGCGCGCCTCTGCGGTCTCCATCTGGCCGTAGGCGATGAGGATCACGAGGTCGCCGGGATGCACCAGCCTGCGCCGCGGCGCCGTTGATGCCGATCACGCCACTGCCTCGCTCGCCGGCGATCGTGTAGGTCTCCAGCCGCGCGCCGTTGGTGATGTCGACGATGTGCACCAGCTCGCCCGCGAGCAGGTCAGCGGCGTCGAGGAGATCCTCATCGACGGTGACCGACCCGACGTAGTGGAGGTCGGCCTGGGTCACGGTCGCGCGGTGGATCTTGCTGGTCATCATCGTGCGGAGCATCTGGGAAGTCCTTGTCTAGCCGACGGTGAGGGGCAGGTTGTCGATGAGTCGGGTCGCGCCGACCCGAGCGGCGATGAGGATCCGCGCCTCGATGGGCGGGGAGCCTTCCGGCACGGGCACCGGCAGCGGGTGAAGGTCCGGGAGCGTGATCTCGAGATAGTCGAGATCGACCCCGATCGCCTCACGCAGCTCGGCGCGAGCAGCGTCCAGTGCCGCCTCGACACCGTGCTTCGAGGCAGCCGCGGCGGCGTGCAGCGTGCGGTTGAGCGCCGCGGCCTGGAAGCGCTGCTCGGGATCCAGGAACCGGTTGCGGCTCGAGAGAGCGAGTCCATCGGGCTCACGTAGCGTCGGGGCACCGATGATCTCGACGCCCTGGCACAGGTCCGCGGCCATCCGCTGGATGAGCACGAGCTGCTGATAGTCCTTCTGACCGAAGACCGCGACGTCGGGACGCACCAGCCCGAACAGCTTGGTCACCACCGTCAGCACACCGCGGAAGTGACCCGGGCGCGTCTTGCCCTCGAGCAGCTCGGCGAGCGGGCCGGGATCAACGCTCACCTGCGGCTCACCACCGGGGTAGACCTCGTCGGCGGAGGGGGCGAAGACCACGTCGACGCCCTGCTCGGAGCACAGGTCGAGGTCGCCCTCGAGGGTGCGGGGGTAGCGGTCGAGGTCCTCGCCGGCGCCGAACTGCAGCGGGTTGACGAAGACCGACACCACGAGCGGGCCGTTGCCGATCTCGGCGCGCGCGGCGCTCATCAGGCTCGCGTGTCCACCGTGGAGCGCACCCATGGTGGGCACGAACCCGACCCGGTCGCCCGGCCCGCGCCGCGTGGAGAGCGAGGCCAGGTGGTCAGCGAGCTCGGTGCGGGTGGAGGCGAGGAAAGGGCGATGACCCATCAGGAGGTCCACCGGACCCGCGCCGGGTGCGCGCTGCCGACGGCGTCGAGCACCTCGGTCATCTTCAGGGCTCGCATCGCGGTGAGCCGGCCGTCGATGACGGCCCTGCTGAGGGTCGCCCGCGCCAGCGCGAGGTAGGACGGCAGGGTGGTCGGCGCCTCGGCAGCGATCCCCTCCAGGTGGGCCCGGACGGTGTTGACGTCGCCGCGCACGATCGGGCCGGTGAGCGCCGCGTCTCCGTGGTCGAGCGCATTGTCGAGGGCCGCCGTCAGCAGCGGACGCAGCGTGGCGGCCGGGTCGTCGGCCCCGGCAGCCGCCAGGATCTCCATGGCCTCACTCACGAGCGTGACCAGGTGGTTGGCGCCGTGGGCGAGGCCTGCGTGATAGAGCGCCCGGCGGCTCTCGGGCACCCACATCGGGCGGCCTCCGAGATCGGCGACGAGCTGGGCGGCGACGTCGCGCTCGGCGGTCTCGGCGGTCAGCCCGAAGACGCAACCACTGAGCCGCTCGAGGTCGACGGCGGTGCCGGTGAAGGTCATGGCCGGGTGCAGCGCGATCGCGCGCGCGCCGACGGCGATCGCCGGCGCCAGGATCGCCAACCCGTGGCGCCCGGAGCTGTGCACGACGTACTGACCCTTGCGCAGCGAGCCGGAGTTGGCGAGGTCGGAGACGAGGTTGTCGAGCATGTCGTCGGGCACGGTCAGCAGCAGCAGGTCGCAGCTGCGCGCCACGGCGCTGGGCTTGTCGATGCCGACGCCCGGGAGCAGGTCGGCGATCCGGCCGCGCGAGGCGTCGGACTCGCCGGCGGCGGTCACGACCTCGTGACCGGCCGAGCGCAGCGCGGCGGCCAGCACGGCGCCGACCCGTCCCGCACCGATGACGCCGATGCGAAAGCGGCGTGCGGCTGTGTCGGGGGGCAGGGGAGCAGTCAAGCGCTCAGACATGTTGCGAACCTTTCGTTCCAGTCCCTCCGACCACCCTGCTGCCCCCGTGACTGCGGGGCGACCGGGCCGGTGTGGGTACCAGACGGTGTGCTCGTACGACTCTGACGTGTTCGGCGTCGAATCTAGCCGCTGCACTCTCGCCAGGGAACGGAATGTGACGTGACTCAGCCCACACGTTCTCCGACCTCGCCTGCTACGACCCCCGCGCGCCGTCGTCGGACGTGACGACGGTGCCGACCGTGAGGGGTCGGGGTGCCTGTGGGAGCCAGGTGCGGGTGACGTGGTCGACGATGTGGACGCCCGGAGGCGCCTCGATCTCCTGGACGCCCTCCGGCACGTCGCCGGCCAGGAGTGCATGAAAGACCTCCCACTCGCGTCGCTTGCGCTTGTTGCGGAAGCTGGTGGCGAACGACGACGGATCGGTCCAGTGCGCGAACTCGTCGCCGTCGAGGTACTTCAGCTCCACGCACAACCCGAACGGCAACCCGATCGAGCGCACCGCAGGGGGTGTGGCGCGGATCTCCCACTCGAAGGCCTTGGTGAAGACGAAGTCCGGCCCGGTCGGGTAGCCCCACTCCTCCGCGTTGCGCAGTCCGAGGTCGAGCCAGCCGCGCTCGGGATGCGTGCTGTCGAGGTAGAGGCCATGGCGGGGCACCCGGATGATCGACTGCACGTCCCCGACCTGCCAGGCGAGGTCGGCCAGCGACGACTCACCCTCGCTGGTGAGCACCATGTCGCCGTCCCACTTGAACGAGTAGCGGGTGCCGACCTGGGCGAAGCACCAGTTGTAGAAGTAGGCCAACGAGTGCACCGACCGTTCGGGCACGGCAAGGTGCTCGGCCCCTGCTCGCGCCACCGTGAAGGGGTACGCCGCCAGCCGCAGCCGGCTCGAGGCCGCCGCGCCCATCTCGTCGGCCACTGCCCGCGCCACGTCGGCGGTGCCGTCGGTGGAGCCGTTGTCGACGACCAGCACCTCATCCATCGAGCGCAGCAGCGGCGGCAGGACCCACGGCAGCGAGAGCGCCTCGTCCTTGACCCGCAGCACCGCGGTGCTGCCCCGGCGCAGGCCACCCGGTCGCGTCCAGGGCCACACGATGTCGAAGTCGGCGTGCCCCTCGAGGTTGGCAAGCCCAGCAGCTCCGGCGAGAGCGCTCACGATCGCCGCTCACGCCCGAGCAACGAGCGCAGACCACGGCGTACGGACGGTGGGACCGCTGCCCGCAGACCGTGCGGGATCTTGTCGGCGGCATGCTCGGGAGCAGGTGCGGGGGCGGCTTTGCCCTGCGCCCGCGCGCCCGCCGGACGCTTGAGCCGCTGCTCGGTCGCCACGACCGTGGAGCGGGAGATCGCCTCGGACTCGGCGTAGAGATCGGCGTAGGCCTCGCGGAGCTGGTCGAGGGTCGCGTGCACCTCGGCGGTGTCGCCGCCGGGCTCGGCGAGCTTGTTGAGCTCGCTCCACGTCTCGGCCGTCAGCTCGTGCAGTCGCGGCGGCAGGGCGAGGTCGTCGAGGCTCTGCCCCATCCGGCGCAGCGACGGGTCGACGAAACGGTGCCCGTCGCGGATCTGCTCGGAGTTGGCGTGCAGCACGTGCTGCAGACCGAGGGTCTCGCCTACGTGCATGGTGGTGCGCGTCCAGTCGTCGAGCAGGTCGCCGTAGCGGACGAACACCCGGCCGCTGCTCTGGCTGCCCTCGCCGCCCACGCTGTCACGGGTCCCGCGCTCGGTGTGGAGCAGCATGTTGAGCCACGACGCGGCCAGGTGCGCCGAGCCGAGCGTGTTGGCGTAGTAGGTCTGCTTGCTGCCGACCACCTCGGCCGGCGGCCGCAGCATGGTCGCGAAGACAGGGCGCGCCTGGGTGCGGATCGCGGCGACGTGCCACAACGCGAGGAACCAGCTCAGCCGCGGGTCCTTGACGACCAGCTCGCTGTGCTCGGCGAAGTGACTCTCGAGCCACGCGGCGGTGGCGATCCGCTCGGGCTCACGCGTGCTGATCCGGCCGGTCTCGAACCAGGCCTGGGGTCGGGCGTCGGAGACCTGGACCCCCGCCTCGCGCAGCAGCCGGTCGTGGTGGTCGACCGCCCACTGCGGCTCGCTGAAGCCCTTGGGGTTGCTCGCGTCGGCCGGCACCTCGGGCCGCGGCACGTGCAGCCCGAGAAGCTGCATCAGCCCGGCCATGGTGCTGGTGCCGCTCCGACCGGCACCGGCGACGAAGAGCACCGTGCGGGGGTAGTCGGCGGGCTCGACGGCTTTCGGGTCACTCACGAGGCTCGATGCTATCGCCCGCAGGCCTCGACGAGGCCTTCACTAGCCTGACGCCATGAGGTGGGCCAAGAGCTGGGGACGTCGTCCCCCCGTGATCAGCGTGATCGTGCCTGTCTACGACGTCGAGGACTACCTCCCTGCCTGCCTCGACAGCGTGCTGGCCCAGACCCACGAGGCGCTCGAGGTGATCGTCGTCGACGACGGGTCCACCGACTCCTCCGGCGTCGTCGCCGACTCCTACGCCGCGCGCGACCCGCGGGTGCGGGTCGTCCACACCGCCAACCACGGTCTCGGCGCCGCGCGCAACGAAGGGCTGCGGCACGCCACCGGCGCCCTGCTCGCCTTCGCCGACTCCGACGACGTCGTACCGCCGGAGGCCTACGCGACCCTCCTGCGCCAGCAGCAACGCACGGGGGGCGACGTCGTCACCGGCTCCATCGTGTGGTGGTACGACGGATCGGCGCGAGGAGGCGATGGGCGACTGGTGGAGCCGCCTTGGATGAAGCGCCTCCACACCCCTCGTCGCGCAGGCGTGATCGACCAGATGCCCGAGCTCCTCGGTGACGTCTTCGCCTGGAACAAGCTCTACCGTCGCGACTTCTGGGAGGAGACCGGGCTCTCCTGGCCCGAGGGCACCCGCTACGAGGACCAGCCGACCCTGACCGACGCCTTCCTCCAGGCGCGACAGGATCGGCGTCGTGCCCGAGGTCGTCTACCACTGGCGGATCCGCACCGACGGCACCTCGATCACCCAGCAACGCGCCTCGCTGACCGACCTCGAGGACCGCTGGGCCACCAAGCGCGCCTCGCTCCGCTCGGTGCGCGACTACGGGTCCAAGCAGGTCACGAAGGTCTTCGTAGACCGGGTGCTGCCCGGCGACCTGCACCGCTACTTCGTGCTGATCCCCGAAGCCGATGACGAGTGGTACCAGCTGCTGGAGTCGGGGGTGCGCGAGTTCTTCGGCGCCCGCTCGTTGGTGCACTCAGGCCTGCCTCCGATCCACCGCCTCACCGGCTGGCTGGTCGAGCAGGGCCGACGCGACGACGCGGCCCTGGTGATGCGCTTCGTGCACGACCTCCCGCCGGGCGAACGGGCACCGCGCGTGGAGGACGATCGCGGGCGCCGCATCGACGTGCCGGGGCTCGACCCGCGGAGCGTCGACCGGGCGGCGCTGGCCCTGCGCGACGACGAGCACTGACCACCACCGAGGCCCACCCCCTCGGGTGAAGCGCTGGACGAGCGCCTGCGTCGTCGTGCTCGAACAACCCGCCACGACGCGGAAAACAGGCGACCACCCCTCGGTGATGGTTAGGGTTGCTGGGTTTCCCCACTCACCCAACGCGGAACGAGCCACCTGATGATCGAGTTCGAGTCGGTGACCAAGCAGTTCCCCGACGGCACCGTTGCCGTGGAGGACTTCAGCCTCGCCCTCCCCTCGCACAAGACCACGGTCTTCGTGGGGTCGTCGGGCTGTGGCAAGACCACCCTGCTGCGGATGATCAACCGGATGATCGACCCCACCGCGGGCCGGATCACCATCGACGGCAAGGACATCACCGACCAGGACAAGGTCAAGCTGCGCCGCAGCATCGGCTACGTGCTCCAGGCTTCGGGCCTGCTGCCGCACCGCAAGGTCATCGACAACGTGGCCACCGTCCCGATGCTCAACGGCGTCAGCAGGTCGGTCGCCCGCGAGTCGGCCCTCGACCTGTTGGACAAGGTGGGCCTCGACCGATCGTTGGCCAAGCGCTATCCCCGCCAGCTCTCAGGAGGCCAGCAGCAGCGCGTCGGCGTGGCGCGCGCGCTCGCGAGCGACCCCAACATCCTGCTCATGGACGAGCCGTTCGGCGCCGTGGACCCGATCGTGCGCGCCGACCTGCAGGCCGAGCTCAACCGGCTCCAGGCCGACCTCGGCAAGACCGTCGTGTTCGTCACCCACGACATCGACGAAGCCTTCCTCCTCGCCGACCAGGTCGTGATCCTCCGCAAGGGCGGCATCATCGCCCAGTCGGGCACCCCTGCCGAGATCCTCGCCCACCCGGCCGACGACTTCGTGGCCTCGTTCATCGGCGCCGACAAGGGCAAGCGCAAGCTGCGGGTCCACCGCGACGCCGACGGCATCGAGCTCATCGTCGACGAGGACGGCCGCCCGGTCGGCGTCCTGCAGGGCGAGTGACCCCCACATGGACTGGACCCGCAACAACCTCGACCTGATCGCCGAGCTGACCTGGACCCACGTCCAGCTCGCGATCGTCCCCATCGTCGCGAGCTTCTTCCTCGCCCTTCCGTTGGGCTGGTTGGCCAACCGCACCCCGCTGCTGCGCTCGATCGTGATCACCACCGGCAGCCTGCTCTACACGATCCCGTCGCTGCCGCTGTTCGTGATCCTCCCGCTCATCCTCGGCACCCGGGTCCTCGACGCGACCAACCTGGTCGTGGCACTGACCATCTACGGGGTCGCGATCATGACCCGCTCCGCCGCCGACGCGCTCGCCTCGGTCGACGCCACGACGATCGACGCCTCGGTGGCGGTCGGCTTCTCCCCCACTGCTCGCTTCCTGCGCGTCGAGCTGCCGCTGGCCGGCCCCGTGCTGCTCGCCGGCATCCGGGTCGTCTCGGTGAGCACGATCGCCCTGGTCTCGGTCGGGGTGATCATCGGCTCGCAGAACCTCGGCTTCCTGTTCGCCAACGGCAAGCAGCGCGGCATCCTCGAGGAGGTCGTGGTCGGCATCCTGATCAGCCTGCTGCTCGCGCTGGTCTTCGACATCGTCATCGTGCTCCTCGGCCGGCTCCTGATGCCGTGGACCCGGGGCGACGCCGCCGGCCGCACGAAGACGTCCTCGTCGGCCTCGCGCCTCGGGGACCAGACGCAGGCCCTGGCCGCCCGCGGCGCCGCCGGCGGAGGTGGCCGCTGATGGAGCTCCTCCTCAGCGCGTTGCGCTGGCTCGTCGATCCCTCCCACTGGGAGCCCGGCAGCCTGAGCCCGCTGCCCATCCAGGACCGCCTGCTCGAGCACCTGCGCTACACCGCGGTGTCGGTCGTGATCGCTGCTGCGATCGCGCTGCCGCTGGGCTTCTACATCGGCCACACCGGCCGCGGGCGTCAGTTCGTCATCGGCTTCACCGGGGCGATGCGAGCGCTGCCGACCCTGGGGTTGCTCTACTTCCTGCTCATGGTCTTCGGCTACTGGCTCTCCTTCGACACCGCCCCGATCGTCGGCTCCACGATCGCCTTCATCGTGCTGGCCATCCCCTCGATGCTGGCCGGCGCCTACGCCGGCCTCGAGTCGGTCGACCGGCAGACGATCGACGCTGCCCGGGCCAACGGAATGACCGAGTGGCAGATCCTGCTCAAGGTCGAGATCCCCCTCTCGCTCCCCCTCATCGTCGGCGGCCTGCGGGCCGCGACCCTGCAGGTCATCGCCACGGTGACCATCGCGTCGTACGCCGGTCTCGGGGGGCTGGGCCGCATCATCACGAGCGGCATCGGCCTCAACGACTACGACCGGATCCTCGGCGGTGCCCTCCTGGTCACCGCCCTCGCACTCGTGGTCGACGGCCTCTTCGCCGTCGTCCAGCGACTCACGGCCCGGCCGGGAGTCACGGAGCTACGCCCCGCGACACGTCGTCGCACCAGTCGGTCACCACGGCCGCGCACGCGTCAACCCGCGTGAGAAGAAGGGACCACCACCATGCCCACACCGCACCTCTACCGTCGACTCGGCACCGCCATCGCCGCCGTCGGTCTGACCGCGTCCCTCGTGGCCTGTGCCTCGGAGGACCCCACCGCCCCCGACACGTCGGGCGACTCCGGCAGCTCAGCGGGCGGCGCGGTCACGATCGGCTCCTTCCAGTTCCCCGAGAGCGAGATCCTCGGCGAGATCTACTCCCAGGCCCTCGAGGCGGGCGGCTTCGACGTGACCGAGCGCTTCAACATCGGTCCCCGCCAGCAGACCATCCCGGCTCTCCAGGACGGCTCGATCGACCTGATGCCGGAGTACAACGGCAATCTGCTGGCCTACTACGACACCGAGTACACCGAGCGCAGCACCGAGGAGGTCGACGGCGCCCTCGGCGACGCCGTCGCCGTCGACAACCTGGTGGTCCTCGACTCTGCCGCGGCCGAGGACAAGGACGCCTACGTCGTGACCCGGGCAACCGCCGACGACAACGACCTCGTCTCGATCGGCGACCTGTCCGCCCTCGAGCCCTTCACCCTCGGCGCCAACCCGCAGTTCGGCGAGCTCGGCTACGGCATCCCCGGGCTGGCCTCGATCTACGGCGTCACGGACGTGAAGTTCCGCCCGATCGAGGACTTCGGCGGCCCCGACACCGTCAAGGCCCTCGTCGACGATGCGGTGCAGGTGGCCGACATCTACACCACCTCGCCGGCCCTGGTCGCCGAGGACCTGGTCGTCCTGGATGACCCGGAGAACATGATCTCCTCGCAGAACATCATCCCGCTGCTCTCCAAGGACGTCCTGACCGACGAGCTGGCCGAGATCCTCAACGCGGTCTCCGCCGAGCTCGACACCGATGACCTGATCGCGCTGCGCGACCGGGTCGAGGGTGACGAGAAGGCTTCGGCCGAGGACGCCGCGGCTGACTGGCTGGAGGAGAACGGGCTGCTCTGAGGCCCGTCTGAGCGCGCGGGAGTTTCACCGCCTAGGCGGTGAAACTCCCGCTTCTGTCATGAAGTTCCGTGCCACAAGCGGCAGTTTCTCCGCTTCAGCGGAGAAACTGCCGACCCGCACGGTCAGGCGCCGTCGACCGCCACATCCCGATGCCACGACTGAGTGACGTACTTGGTCTTCCACCCCATCGAGGAGTAGAGGTTGTCGGCCCCGGTCGAGGAGTCGGCGTCGACCTCGAGGCCGACGCGGTCGCGTCCGCGGGAGGCCGCGTCGGCGATGATCGTGCGCAGCAGACCCTTGGCGACGCCACGGCCGCGCGCGGCCTTCACGACGCCGATGTAGGAGACGTAGGAGCCGTCCGGGCTCCCCTCACCGCCCTCGGAGACCGTGCCCACCAGGGCACCGGCCGGGAGCGGCTTCTCGCCCTCGGGGACGTCGACGATCTCGGCGATCCACCAGTGGTCCCAGCGGTGGCCGGGATCTTCACGGAGGCGGAAGACGAACTCGTCGAAGGTCTCCTCCCACGAGTTGAAGTGGTCGAGGAACGCCTCCTCGAGGATGTCGTGGACGTCGCGCAAGTCGTCCTCGTCGGGCAGCCCGGTGCCGGCGCGGCGTACCTTGCGGAACCGCACCCCACGGCCCTCCCAGAGGTCCGGGGAGTCGACGAGGTCGGCTTCGGACTCCTCCACGGGACGGTTCATCTGCCACCACGTGCGCACCTGCGAGAACCCGGCGGCGGTGAGCCAGGCGGCCTGTCGCTCATCGCCCTCGAAGGCGCCGGTGTCGATCTGCTGTACGTCGATCCCGCGGGCGGCGGCCAGCACCTTGGCCTGCTCGACCGCCCACTCGATGAGTACGTCGGAGCACGCGCGGGCCACGCGGTCGGGCAGGTCGCGCTCGACGACGTGCATGAACAGCATCCGTCCACCGGCGCGGTCGTGGACGCTCCCCCAGGCCTTGATCTCGCCCTTGTCGTCACGGACGACGAGGTTCTCGCGCGTCAGCAACCCCTGCGCGGAGACCTCGACGAGCACGTCGTCGACGCTGGCTCCGGCCCATCCACGACCGTGCCGCTCGTGGGCGCGCAGGAGGTGGGTCAGCCTGGCCAGGTCGGCGAGGTTGGCAGGGTCGGGGGCATCGATGACCCAGGTGTCGTCGAGAGCCGGTGGCGACTCCACGTCGAGCTCGTCGAGATCACTCTCGAAGCGTGAGTCCTGGGGCACCTGCACGCGCCATTGCTGCTGTTCGTCGGCTACCACTGCTCCACCTTATGCCCTCGCCACGATCCGCCTGAGAGGTCCTCGAGCGGCTGACTGCTCCGGGTGAGGGGTTCAGGCGCGCTTGCGTCGCGGGGCGCTCTGCCCGGCGCGCCACTCCGAGAGCACGACGTCGAGCTCCTGCTCGAGCTCGACGACTCGCACGATCGCGACCGCTGCGCGCTCCTCGGCATCGTCGCGGCCGCGCGCGAGCCGGTCGCGCTCGGCGCTGACGCGCTGGCCGGATGCCTGCTCGTCGGCGAGGTCCTGGCGGGCGCGCGTGAGCTCGACGTTCGCTTCGACGAGACGCGACTCGAGCCGGGAGATCGTGGCCTCGTGGCGCGCGATCCGGCCACTGGTGTCGGCGACGTAGATCGCCTGCTCGGCGCTGCGTTCCTGGGCGATGCCGCGGTAGGCACGCGCCTGGTCGGCGCGGTCCCGGGCCGCCTCGCGCCGGGACTCGGCCAGCTCGGCATGAGTGATCCGCACGGCTCCCGCGCCCAGGAGGGTCGCGGCGAGACCCGCGATGACGGTCAGGGCGAAGGAGCCGGTCAGCGCGGCGCCGAGGACCAGGACCCCGGACAGGGCGATGAGCAGGACCGCGACGAGGAGCCGGGTCGAGCGTTGACGACGGCGGGACGGACGAGCAGACGGGGAAGCCATGGCATCAAACTAATCCTCAGGACCGTCCTGGCGGACGCGACACGCTCGCTCCAGCAGGAGGGAGGCGATGACGATCAACACACCCGCCGCGGTCGCGGCCAGCGAACGACCGAGCCGCTGGTCGGCCAGCTCCGCCTCGTCGCCGATCCAGCTCAGCGCATAGCCGAGGTAGCCGCCGCCGACCAGGGCACCGACATACGCGCTCGCCCGGGCCAGGACGAGCCGGTTCAGGCCCTCGTGAGGCTCGAGCCGCTCGCGGCGCACGTGGACGACGCGCCAGGTCGCCCAGGCCGTGGCAGCGACGATCACCGCGACGAGCAGGAGCAGCAACGGCTGGGTCCAGGTGACCCCGGGAGGGGTGCCGGCACGGTCCGTCAGCGGGTGCACGAGCCACCCGGCGACGAGCCCGATGATGGCCCAGACCGCCAGCACCGCTGGCGACGTGGGCCGTAGCGAGCCGACGGGCTCGTTCATGACCGGTCACCGGACACAGGGGGCACGGCGATCCGCTCCGACGCGATCGTCAGTTGACGTCGAGGATGAGGTCTTCACGCAGCGTGACGGAGTCCAGGCCGAGGTTGGCCAGCAGGTCGGCCACCGAGCCATAGCCCGGCAGCTCGGCATCGGGCTCGAGGTCGAACCAGGGCTTCAGGACGAAGGCCCGCTCGGCCGCCCGGGGGTGCGGCAGCTGGAGGGACTCGGTGTCGCTGCGCCGGTCTCCGACGACGATCAGGTCGACGTCGAGGGTGCGCGGGGCGTTGGGGACGTCGTTGCGCTCGCGGTCGAAAGCGTCCTCGACGGCCTGGGCCCGATCCATCAACCGGTTGGCGGCGAGGGTGGTGTCGGCGAGCAGCACGGCGTTGAGGAACTTCTTCGCTCCGGGCGGGCAGTCGATCGGCTCGGTCTCGTAGACGGGCGAGACGCCGGTGACCCAGACGTCGGGCGTGTCGGCGATGGCGTCAACGGCTCCCTGGAGGGTCGTGAGTCGCTCGCCCAGGTTGGAGCCCAGGGACATCACGACCCGACGGATCGGCCGCATCTCACCGGTCAGGGTGTCGGCATCGACGATGTAGGGATTCGGGGTCTCAGTCACGGGGTGCCCTCTTGCTTTCGGGTGATCGTCAGCGTCACGTCGGCGAACGTGGCGTCGATGGGGGCGTCCGGTTTGTGAACGCTCACCCGGGCCCATTCAACACGACCGTCAGTGAGGCAGACAGACGCGATCCGCTGGGCAAGGGTCTCGATCAGGTCGACCGGATCATTCTCCACGGCGGCTTTCACCGAGGTCACGAGACTTCCGTAGTCGAGAGTGTCGCGCAAGTCATCGCTCGCTGCCGCCGGTGCGGTGTCGATCCCGAGCACCAGGTCGATGACGAACGACTGACCGTCACGCTTCTCGAAGTCGAAGACGCCATGGTGGCCGAAGCACTCGATGCCCGAGACGGCGAGCTCGTCAGTCATCGGCCCACCGCCGCGCGACGCAGCGTCACGTCGAGGCATCCGGCGATCCTGGAGCCGGTCTGGTCTGTTCCCACACGCGCAGCACATCACGAGTGCCGCGTACGTCGTGCACCCGGACCCCCCAGACCCCCCGTTGGGCCAGGACCAGGGTGAGGGCGTGCCCGGCGACCTCGCGCTCGTGCACCGGGCGCGGCGTCGAGTCGGCGTCGGCGAGGAGCGACCCGAGGAACGACTTCCGGCTCGCGCCCACCAGCAGCGGGTATCCGAGGCTGCTCAGCTCGCCGCCCGCGCCCAGAGCAGCGACGAGCTCCCAGCTGTGCTCCGGGAGCTTTGCGAAGCCCAGTCCGGGATCCAGGACGATCCGGTCGTCGGCGATCCCTGCGGCGTGGAGGGCCGCGAGCCGCTCGGCGAGCTCTCGCCGTACGCCGCCGACGACGCCACCCGGACCGTCGTAGACCGCCAGGGCAGCCATCCGGTCGGCGTGGGCACGCCAGTGCATGGCGATGTATGTCGCACCCGCGGCAGCCGCGACCGCCAGGATCTCGGGGTCGGCCAGCCCTCCGGAGACGTCATTGACCACCTCGGCGCCGGCCTCGAGGGCCGCCGCGGCGACCTCTGCCCGCATCGTGTCGACCGAGACCGTCGCCCCATCCGCGGCGAGGGCCGTGATCACCGGGATCACGCGGTCGAGCTCCTCGGCCACCACCGGTCGGGTGGCACCGGGGCGGGTGGACTCCCCGCCCACGTCGAGCAGGTCGGCCCCATCGGCGAGCAGCATCCGCCCGTGAGCGATCGCGGCCTCCGCGTCGGCGTAGCGACCGCCGTCTGAGAAGGAGTCGGGGGTCACGTTCACGACGCCCATCACCACCGGGCGGTCGGCGCGCCCAGGTCTCGACTCCCTCACGGCGATCAGCGGGCCGAGGCGTCCACGTCAGCCCAGCCGACCAGCAGGTGATGGTCGGAGGCCGTCTTGACGATGCGCAGGGCGCGGTAGTCGCGGGCCTTGAGTCGGTTGGCCGAGAAGAACACGTAGTCGATCTTCCGCTTCCGCCCGTCCATCGTGCCTTGCCGGCACCGGCACTCACTTCCACCAAGGGTGCGGGACGTCGACTCGCGGAAGCTGCCCATCCCGCGGTAGGTGTAGAGGTAGCCCATCGTCTTGCGGCTCGGGACCGCATTGAAGTCACCACCGAGGACGACCAGGTCGTCGCGTGCGATCCAGCGGTCGGCGATCCGACGGACGCCGCGCGCCTGCTTCGTCCGGACCCCTGCCTCCCGCCGGTCGGCGGGCGGGATCAGATGGGCCGAGCAGGCGTGGTGGCGTATGCCGTCGACCCAGGTCACGCAGGCCAGCCCGGCCCGGTCGCTGTCGACGCGTTGGGCGCCGAACGTGAAGGTGCTCGCAGCACCACCGGGACCACCGGTCCAGATGGCGATGTTGCCGACCTTGCGCTGGCTGATCAGGAGAGCATCCTCGGCAGGCGGGTTGTGCCTGCACTTGTTGCGGTTGCGCTCGGGCTTCCAGGAGATCGTCCACTGCGGGTGTTCGGCGATCAGCTGATCGGCCTGCCAGCTGCAGACCTCCTGGAGGGTGATGATCGGCGCGTCGATCGACGCCGCGATCTCCAGCGCCCGCTCCAGGGCGCCGAGGCGCTTCTCGATGTTGTGGTTGACCACCCGCAGCCGGGTCGTGGCCTGGGAGGCATCCGGGGACTTGGCCGCGCGCTGCGTCGGCGCGGCGGCCTCCACCGGCGCCGGAGCCACGACGGGCGCCGCGAACACCATGAGGGCAACGGCCAGCGCCAGAACCCCAGGCAGGATCATGCCGTGCCGGACTCGTGGACCCATCCGGGCAGCTCCTCGTTCGACGTACTGGTCGCGCTGACCGTATCGGTCCTGGCGCCATCTGTCCGGCAGACAGGCAATCCGCCCACCCATCAGCCGCCCATCAGCCGCCCATCAGAGGGCCTTCAGACGGCCGTCAGCCGCCGTCAGGAGTCGGCATCCGGCCCTGATCGGCTCGGCACAGGGCCCCTGCGCAGTTGGCCAGGACGTAGGCACGCTTCGCCAGCTCGAAGCGGACCCGCTGGTAGCGGTCGTCCTCGGCAACGTTGCGCAGCTCGTAGGGATCGCGCTCCCGGTCGTAGAGCTCCACGAACTCTTCGCGTTCGTAGCGGACGTAGGTGTAGCGCGACGTGCGTACGCCGCGGAACCACCAGCCGGTCGGGAACTTCTTCATGTTGGCTGCCCCGGCCTGCACCAGCAGCGTGCGGTCGTCGAGCGTCGTGGCCCCGGCCCCGGTGCGGATGTGGATCGGGAACCCGTCCATCTCGACCAGGGGGGTGGCACCGGCCAGCTCGGCGAAGGTGGGCGCCAGGTCGATCATCGCGGCGGACTGGGCGTCCTGCACCCCTTGGGGAAGATCGAGGCCGGCCAGCAGCAGCGGGACCCGGACCGCCTCGTCGTAGCCGAGGATCTTGCCCTGGTAGCGATGCTCCCCGAGCAGGTAGCCGTTGTCGGAGGTGAAGGCGACCAACGTGTTGGCGGCCGAGCCGCTGGCGCGCAGCGCCTGGACGATCTCCTCGACCCCTTCGTCGACCGAGGCGAGGGCGCCTGCCCGGGCGCGCTGCAGCGAGTCGATCCGCCCGGCAGGGATCATCCCGCGGCGCTTCAGGAAACCCGGCTTGTCGTTGATGTTGCGCTCGTTGAACGACGGCTTGGCGCGCGAGCGGGCGAGGAGCTCGGGATACAGGCTCCGGTGCCGGCGGGCAACGACGGGCGGGAAGCGACAGCCGCCGGCCTCGGCCCGGACCGGGCACCGGCCGTGCGGGCCGACGAACGAGGTCCAGAGGAAGAAGGGTGCGGTCTCGTCAGCGGCCAGCTCGGTGACCAGGCCGGCGCTGCGCCTGGCCACGTAGTCGGTGTGGTAGGCCCGGGGCCGGACCCGGTCGCCGTCGTTGTGCTGGGTGTAGCCCTGGTACTGGTAGATCTGCTTGATCGTGGGGTCCCAGTGGTCCCAGCCGACCTCGTTGCCCTGAGCCTTCGCGTCGGAGCCCTTGTAGCCGTTGAGGTACTTGCCGACCATCGCCGTGCGGTAGCCGGCTTGCTGCAGCCAGACCGGGAGCGCCGTCTCGGGCACCAGGTGGTCGTATCCGCCGTGGGGGCCCGAGTTGGCGCGCACGCCGTTGTTCTGGGAGTACTGCCCGGTCAGGAGCTGGGCTCGTGAGGGACAGCACAAGGGCTGCGGGGCGGTGAACTCGGTGAACGTCACGCCTTGGTCGCCCAGCAGCTGCCGCACCCGGGGCAGGTACCTCATCTCGTCGAGCGTCATGTCGTCGACGGAGATGAAGACGATGTTGGGCGCAGACCCCGGCTCGTAGGTGACCCCGGGTGCACCCGCGGTGTCGGTGGCCGTCGGGGGGTCGGCGGACTCGGACCGGTCAGTGGCGTTGACCGCCACCGGGACCACGACGAGCAGCGCGAGCAGAACGGCTCCGACGAGCCCACGACGTGAGGTCACCAAGGTGTCACCTGCCGCTGTGGATCAGGGCCATCGCCTCGGCGCGCGTCGCGGGGCTGGTCAGCATCACACCGCGTACGGCCGAGGTGATCGTGCGGGCACCGGCCTTCTTGACCCCGCGCATCGTCATGCAGAGGTGCTCGGCCTCGATCACCACGACGACACCTCGCGCCTCGAGGATGCGCATCAGCGAGTCGGCGACCTGGGTCGTCAGACGCTCCTGCACCTGGGGCCGCTTGGCGTAGACGTCGACGAGCCGGGCGAGCTTGGACAAGCCGGTGATCTTGCCGGTGGTCGCCGGGATGTAGCCCACGTGCGCCACCCCCGTGAATGGCACGAGGTGGTGCTCGCACATCGACCACAGCTCGATGTCACGCACCAGCACCATCTCTTCGTGACCGATGTCGAAGGTGGTGGTCAAGACGTCCTCGGGCCGCTGGCGCAGGCCCGCGGTGAGCTCGGCGTAGGCGCGAGCAACCCGGGCGGGGGTCTCGAGGAGGCCCTCCCGGTCGGGGTCCTCGCCGATGGCGAAGAGCAGCTCGCGCACAGCCGCAGCCGCCCGATCGTGGTCGAACGCGGGCACGCTCGACGCGTCGATCTCGGGCAGGGCGATCTTGTCGGTCACGCGAATCCTTCGGTTAGGAGCAAGGCTTGACTGGTCGCAAACGGCTCGATGACAGCGCTCGCGTGCGTCAGCCGAGGTGACGCGGGGGCGTCGGCTGGGTGCCGCCGCCCATGTCGGGGTCGCCGTGCACGTCCCCGTCCGGTCCTGGCGGGGTCACGATGACCCCGGCGCCGTTGGTGGCAGCCGTGCTGGACGCGAGGGCGGCGACCCGGTCGCGGATCTCCTGCGGGATCTCCACCGGCGGGATCTGCGAGGGATTGCGGTCGGGGGAACCGGTCCAGGCGGGACGCACGGGGCGCAGCCGCAGGGCCTCGAAGACCTTCGCGACCTGGGCCTTGTCGAGCGTCTCCTTGTCGAGCAGCTCGAGGACCAGGGCGTCGAGGACGTCCCGGTTCTCCTCGAGGATGTCGTAGGCCTCCTGGTGGGCGGTGGCGAGGAACTTCTTGGTCTCCTCGTCGACGATCGCGGCGACGTCCTCGGAGTAGTCGCGCTGGTGGCCCATGTCGCGGCCCAGGAACGGCTCACCGCCGGAGTCGCCGAGCTTGATGGCTCCGAGCCGCTCGGTCATGCCGTACTGGGTGACCATGGCGCGCGCCATGGAGGTGGCCTTCTCGATGTCGTTGCCGGCACCGGTGGTGGGGTCGTGGAAGACCATCTCCTCGGCCGCTCGACCACCGAGCATGTAGGCGAGCTTGTCGAGCATCTCCGAGCGCGTCTGGGAGTACTTGTCCTCGTCCGGCAGCACCATCGTGTAGCCGAGGGCCCGCCCGCGCGGGAGGATCGTGATCTTGTGCACCGGGTCGGTGCCGGGCAGCGCTGCGGCGACGAGGGCGTGGCCGCCCTCGTGGTAGGCGGTGATGAGCTTCTCCTTCTCGCTCATCAACCGGGTACGACGCTGCGGACCGGCGATCACGCGGTCGATGGCTTCGTCCAGGTCGCCGTCGCCGATCGACTTCTTCCCGGTCCGTGCAGCGAGCAGTGCTGCCTCGTTGAGCACGTTGGCCAGGTCGGCCCCGCTGAACCCGGGCGTGCGCCGCGCGACGGTGACCAGGTCGATGTCGGGGTCGAGCGGCTTGCCACGCGAGTGGACCTGGAGGATCTTCGTGCGACCGCCGAGGTCGGGGGCGTCGACGGAGATCTGGCGGTCGAAACGACCGGGTCGCAGCAGCGCCGGGTCGAGGACGTCAGGACGGTTGGTGGCAGCGATCAGGATGACGCCACCGCGCACGTCGAAGCCGTCCATCTCGACGAGGAGCTGGTTGAGGGTCTGCTCGCGCTCGTCGTGACCGCCCCCCATGCCGGCGCCGCGGTGACGACCGACGGCGTCGATCTCGTCGATGAAGACGATCGCCGGGGCGTTCTCCTTCGCCTGCTCGAACAGGTCGCGCACGCGGCTGGCACCGACGCCGACGAACATCTCGACGAAGTCGGAGCCGGAGATGGAGTAGAACGGCACCCCGGCCTCGCCCGCGACCGCACGCGCCAGCAGCGTCTTGCCGGTGCCGGGCTGACCGTAGAGCAGGACGCCCTTGGGGATCTTGGCCCCGACGGCCTGGAACTTCGCGGGCTCCTGCAGGAACTCCTTGATCTCGCCGAGCTCCTCGATCGCCTCGTCGCAGCCGGCGACGTCCTCGAACGTCGTCTTCGGCATGTCCTTGGTGATCAGCTTGGCCTTCGACTTGCCGAACTGCATCACCCCGCGGCTGCCGCCCCCCTGCATGGAGTTCATCAGCCACAGGAAGATGACGATGATCAGCAGGATCGGCAGGAAGCTGATCAGCAGCGTGCCGAGCAGGCTCGGCTGCGGGTTCTCGGAGTTCGACTTCTCGATGGTGCCTTCGGCGACCTGGGCGTCGACCGCGGCGATGATGCCCTGCTGCTGGCCGAGCACGTAGTGGGTGGTGACCTTGGCGCCGGCGTCGCGGACCCCGTCGTCGAGGATCGCCTCGATGGTCTGATCACCGTCGATGAAGGTGATCTCCTTGACCTCACCGTCGGCGACGTAGGACTCGAGCTGCGAGGTCGGGACCTCGTCGTACCCGCCGCCGGGCGCTAGGAACTGCAGCGCCAGGAGCACCCCGACGACAGCAAGCCCGATCCAGACCCACGGGCCTTTGACAATGCGCTTCACGACACTTCTTCCTCGCAGCTGTTGAGCCACCACACCTACCTCGGTGTCGTGGTCAACCCATCGTCTCAGACGGGTGGATACTTTCCGTCACCCAGTGGCGGCCGTGGGTGCGACAGCTGGTCGCCTCACCCTGTCCCGAGGCGCCGGGTCGCGGCCTCGTGAGGCTCGGTCGGTGCTCGGTCGGTGCTCGGTCGGCGCTCGTCAGCTGTAGACGTGGGGCGCGAGCGTGCCGATGTCGCGCAGGTTGCGGTAGCGCTCGTTGTAGTCGAGCCCGTAGCCGACCACGAACTCGTTGGGGATGTCCCAGCCGACGTACTTGACGTCGACGGGCATCTGGAGCGCCTCGGGCTTGCGGAGCAGGGTGCAGATCTCCACGCTCGCCGGGCTGCGGGAGGCGAGGTTGGCGGTGAGCCACGACAGCGTCAGGCCGGTGTCGATGATCTCGTCGACGATCAGGACGTGTCGCCCCGAGATGTCGGTGTCGAGGTCCTTGAGGATGCGCACGACTCCACTGGACTTGGTGCCCGACCCGTAGGACGTGACCGCCATCCAGTCCATCTCGATGTGACCCGAGAAGGCGCGCGCCATGTCGGCCATCACCATCACCGCGCCGCGCAGGATCCCGACGATGAGGAGGTCCTCGCCGGCGTAGTCCTGCTCGATGGTCGTGGCGAGCTCACCGAGCTTGGCCTGGATCTCGGCCTCGGTGAAGAGCACGTTGACCAGGTCGCCTTCGATGTCGGATGCGTCCATTGCCTCAGCCTAGGGGGTGGGTCCGCTGGAAGCGCAGGTGGTCGCCCGAGCGGAGCGCGTGGACGTGGCCGGGCAGCTGGATCGTCCGAGGCAGCTTGTCCCGGTTCCACACCTGCTCCTCCAGGGCGTCGACGTGGACGGCGAACAACTCGCTCGGCGGGCAGCCCGCGGCGAGGGCGGCCAGCCGGAGGACCCGAGTACGGATCGACGGCTCCAGGGTCTCGATCGCCCACACGTCGAAACCGGTCTCGGCGTCGTGGTGCTCGGCGTACGCCGCGGCGGCCAGGGTGTCGAGCAGCTCCATGTCGGGGCGCAGCTGCTCCGCGGTGCGCGCCAGTGTCTCCGCCACGCCCGGCCCGAGCTCGCGCTCCAGCAGGGGCAGCACGGTGTGACGCACCCGCGAGCGGGTGAACCGTGGGTCGCTGTTGTGGGGATCGACCCAGAACTCGATGCCCTCGGCGCGGCAGGCCGCCTCGGTCTGGGTCCGACGTACGTCGAGCAGGGGGCGCACGAACGACGTCGGGCGCGCCTCGCTCGCCGGCACCTCGGAGCCGGGCTCGCTGAAGCGCTCGCGCATCCCGGCCAGGGAGCGTCCGCCCGAGCCACGGGCGAGCCCCATCAGGACGGTCTCGGCCTGGTCGTCGAGGGTGTGACCCAGGAGCACGGTCGTCGCCCCGAAGCGTTGAGCCACCTGCTCGAGCACGGCGTACCTGGCCTCTCGGGCCGCAGCCTCTACGCCGCGCCCGCCCGGATCGACGTACAACACGCGCGGAGACGGTCTCGGTCGGCGCCGAGGGGTGCCATCTGCGCGACCACCCTCGAGGTGTGCGCCTGGCGCTGTCGTCCTGGAGCCCGTGGTCGACCACGGCGCCGATGACGCGCACCGACGAGCGCCGCAGCTCGAACACGGTCGCAGCCAGCAAGGCCAGTGAGTCGGCACCCCCCGAGCAGGCGACGACCACGGCGTCGGTCTCCGGGACCCAACGGCCTGCGTCGCCATCGGGTAGGACCGGTAGCGCCCGACGCACACCGCGGCGTACGGCCGCAACGGCGGGATCGAGGCTCATCGGGGGCTCACAGCACGCGGGTGACCCAGGCGTCCGGGTCGGCGAGCTCGGCCTTGGTCGGGAGGTGCTCGGGGCGCTCCCAGACCGTGTTGAACTCCGCCATCCCGACCTTGTCGACGACGCTGCGCACGAAGTGGGCGCCATCGCGGTACTGCGCCATCTTGGCGTCGAAGCCCAACAGCCGGCGCAGGAGCCGGTCGAGGGCGCCGACCCCCTTGCGGCGCTCGGTGAAGCGCTCGCGGATCTTCTCGACGCTCGGGATGACGCTGGGGCCGACGCCGTCCATCACCACGTCGGCATGCCCTTCGAGCAGCGACATCATCCCGGTGACGCGGTCGAGGATCTCCTTCTGCTCGGGGCTGCTCATCAGCTCGACGATCGAGACCTTGCCGAGCCCGCCCTTGACCCCCTCGGTGAGGCGCTTGACGAGGTCGTCGACCCCGCTGGGGCTCACCGTCTCGGACAGCGCGGTGATCTCGGAGTAGAGGTGGTCGCGCATCCAGGGCACTGCGGTGAACTGGACCCGGTGGGTCTCCTCGTGCAAGCAGACCCAGAGCCGGAAGTCGCTCGGGTCGACCTCGAGCTCGCGCTCGACGTGGACGATGTTGGGGGCCACGAGCAACAGGCGTCCGTCGGGGGCGTGGAACGGGTCGAACTGGCCCAGCACCTTGCCGCCGAGGAACCCGAGCAGCCCACCGACCTCGAGACCGGTGATCCGCGAGCCGATGGCCAGCGCAGCCCCGGTGGGCGGCTTCTTCTCGCTCAGCTTGTGCACGAGCGGACCCATCACGTGCTTGAACGCCTCGGCGTTGGCCTGGATCCAGCCCCGTCGGTCGACCACGAGCACCGGGGCGGTGTGATCGGCCGCAGCCAGACCGGTGAAGTCGCGCACCAGCGCGGTCGAGCGGTCGGCTCCGGCTCGCAGCTCGGCGACCGCTGCGGCAGCCTCGGCTGCGCCGACCACCGGGCCCTCGCCGGCCAAGCGGGCACCGACGCGGACGGCCAGGTCCCAATCGACCATGCCGTGGGGGTCCGGGGTGGCAGAGATATCTGAGGTGTCTGAGGCAGCTTCGTCAGGCATGCGGTGAACCTACAGTGCGCACGAACCCGGACAACTGCCCTAAAAACACGGGAAGACCCGTCTGCAGCTCTTCCCCCCGGAAGTGCTGTGCGGGTCTTGCCGGTTTCCCTGTGGGAATCCCATCCAGCTCACGATCCCCCCAGGGCCGTGTCTGTCCGGGTCAGTGTCTGTAGACCCCCCCGGGCCTTTCGACATTCGTAACTCTACGGAGGTGGGTGTCACATGCGAGCCAACCCGTCTCCACGGTATATCCACAAATGAGTAACAAAATCCAGGGATGGGTACCAACCGTCAGCGCGAGCACTCACAGGCTCCCAGAGCTGCCGCGGCGTTGTCCAACACGGTCCTGGCCTCGTCGGAATCGGCCTCGGCGATGCGGTCGGCCATCAGCACGAACGCGAAGACGGTGCCCTCCAGATCGGTGCCGATCCCAGCCAGGGAGGAGACGGACTTCAGCGTGCCGGTCTTGGCGCGGACCCGCCCCAGGCCCGCGGGCGGACCCTCATCCATCCGCAGCGACAACGACCCGGTGAACCCCGCCACAGGCAGTCCTTCCACGGCCGCGCGCAGCTCGGGACGCGTGGCTGCGGCCGCGAGGCGCAGGACGGCCAGCAACAACGCCGGCTCGGCCCGGTTGGCCCTGGAGAGGCCGCTGCCGTCGTAGAAGATGCTCTGCCCGAAGCGGATTCCCTCGGCGCGGAGCACCGAACGCACCCCCTGCTGCCCGGCCTGGCTCGAGCCCTCCCCCGAGCGAGCGAGCCCGACGTGGCGCAGCAGCACCTCGGCGGCCTCGTTGTCGCTGACCTCGATGATGCGTTGCACCACCTCGCCGAGCGGGGCGCTGTCGACCTGCGCCACCGTCAGGCCGCGCGCCGGCGCGGGCGCACTCACCGGGTCGCCCACGACCTTGATCCCGTTGCCGCGCAACGCACCGGCGAAGGCCTCGGCTGCCTCCGCGCTGGGGTCGAGGACCCGGTCGAAGCGGGAGAGCGTGCGCCCCTCATCCACCCACAGGGCGGAGGTGGGGCTCACGACGTCGTAGGGGTAGTCGTCCTCCCACGTCGGGTTGATCGCGGGACCGGCGAAGAGGGTGTCGTCGTAGGCGAGGCGGACCCGACGTACGCCCTCGGCCCGCAGGTCGGTGGCGGTGAGCACGGCCAGGGTCGTGGTGTCGGCCCGAGCGGGGTAGGGCCAGTCGGCCCCGGTGCTGGTGGTGGGGGTGCGTTCGAGGAAGGGGTCCCCGCCACCGACGAGCGTCAGCCGCCGTGCCCCCCGCGCGGACGGCGAGAGCACCGCCGAGGTCGAGAAGACGTGGTCCGGCCCCAGGGCGAGCAGGGCTGCGACGCCGGTGACGAGCTTGGTGGTCGAAGCAGGGATGGCGGCCGACTCGCCGCTCGAGAACACCGCAGGCCCCCCACCGACCGGAGCCACCAGAGCCCGGACGTGGCGGCCGAGGTCGGGGTCGCCCAGATAGGGAGCCAGCGTGCGGCGCACGGCGTCGGCATCGAGCGCGCCGCCGGTCGACGCCGGCTGGGCCACCGGCTCGGGGCGGGCCACCGCAGGCAGCTCCAGGCCGGGCGGCGGTGCGATCGCGACCGGGTCGCTCCCCGGGGCGGTGGGGCTCGCGGTGGGATCCGTCCTGCCCAGGAGGGCATCGAGCCGACCGTCCAGCCGTCCGTCGAGGAGGTCGTAGCGCCAGGTCGCCAGGCCGCCGGCCGCGAGGACCAGGACCAGCAGCACGAGCAACGTGCCACGCACGGATCCGGCGCTGGACTGCGTCGTACCCTTTGCCATTGTCGTCCCCCTGTCGGGTCGGAATCGTCGCTGCTTCGGCTCGCCACGTGTCCCCCTGGTGGTCCCGGGTACCCGCTGACCGCCATTGTGC
Organism: uncultured Actinomycetota bacterium; assembly: GCA_963761285.1. Taxonomy (GTDB): domain Bacteria; phylum Actinomycetota; class Actinomycetes; order Propionibacteriales; family Nocardioidaceae; genus Nocardioides. The sequence goes on from CAVXGJ010000003.1 coordinate 456,420, forward strand.
GCGACACTGGTCCGTGGGCCAGCCGGCCCCTCATGCGTTGCCTGATCTGACCCGAGTCGCTTGGAGGAATCACGTGCTGGAGTTCGACGTGCTGGTGGAAATCCCCAAGGGGGAGCGCAACAAGTACGAGGTGGACCACGAGTCCGGCCGGATGCGACTGGACCGGGTGCTCTTCACCTCTACCCAGTACCCGGCCGACTACGGCTACATCGAGGACACCCTCGGCCAGGACGGGGACCCGCTCGACGCCCTCGTGCTCCTGCCGACCAAGACGTTCCCCGGGTGCCTCATCCGCTGCCGCGCGATCGGCATGTTCCGGATGACCGACGAGGCCGGCGGTGACGACAAGGTGCTGTGCGTCCCGGCCAACGACCCGCGCCAGGAGCACCTGCGCGACATCAACCACGTGCCGAAGTTCGACCGGCTCGAGATCCAGCACTTCTTCGAGGTCTACAAGGACCTCGAGCCCGGCAAGTCCGTCGAGGGCGCTGACTGGGTCGGTCGTACCGAGGCCGAGGCCGAGGTGCTCGCCTCGTTCGAGCGCGCCAAGGGTCTGCCCAAGTCGCACTGATCGTTCGCGGGCGCCGGCGCCCGCGGCAGATTCTCCGCTGAGGCGGAGAAACTCCCGCTTCTGTCACGAAGTTCCGTGACAGAAGCGGGAGTTTTGTCGTGTAGGTGGTGCCCGTGGTGCAACAAACGGCGTCCGGTGCTGGCCATCTGTTGCTCACAAGCCGGCCGCCCGCCGGAGTTGTCCACAGGGGGCGGCGTACGGCGATCAGCGAGGCGTGGCAGACGCGGATCCTGCTGCCATGCAACGACCTCCTGCCTCACATGCGTACGACAAAGACGGGCTGCTCCTGCGGCGCGACGCCGTCAGGATCGGCATCGACGACAAGGCACTGGCCCGGCTCGTCGACGGCAACGTCATCGTCCGGCTGCGCCAGGGCATCTACTGCGACCGAGCGGTGTGGCTCTCCGCCGGTCCCGGCGAGCGGCACCGCCTTCTGAGCACCGGAGTGATGCGTCTGTACGACGAACACGTCGCCCTCGCCAACGGCAGCGCCTGCATCGCCCAGGGCGGTCCGTCGTACGGGCTCGACCTCACCAGCGTGCACATCACGCACCTGACCGGCAACGGTCGGCGCAAGAGCCGGATCCGACACCACTCCGGCGTGTGCCTGGTCGGTGATCTGCGGCGTCACGACGGGTACTGGATCACGACACCGGCACGATCGATCGCCGATGTCGTGCGCACCGACGGCGTCCTGGCAGGCCTCGTGCAGGCCAACTACTTCTTGCACCGGGGGCTTGTCAGCAAGGACGAGCTGAGGTCGGTGTTCGCACGCACCCACAACTGGCCCGGCTCGCTTCAGCAGCATCCCGTCCTCTACCTCGCAGACGCGCGCATCGAATCCGTCGGCGAGACCCGCTGCGACTACGAGTTTTTCCGTCAAGGGCTCCCCCGTCCGGTGCCGCAATACGAGATCCTCGACCAAGCGGGCAACCTGCTGTACCGCGTCGACTTCGCCTGGCCGGAGCTCGGCGTCATCGTCGAGTTCGACGGAGCCGAGAAGTACCACTCTTTCCGCCGGCCGGGAGAGAGCATCGAGGACATGGTGCTGCGCGAGAAGGCCCGTGAGGACCACATCCGCGAGCTGACCGGGTGGACCGTGATCCGCCTGACGTGGAAGGACCTGGACCTCCCGATCCACACCGCCAACCGCATCCGTCAGCAGTTCACCAGGCGCGCGGCCTCGGACGTGCGCCCGGCTTCCGGATTTTGACGAGAACCGTTTGCACGACGCACCCGCGGTACCGAATCTCCCGCTTCTGTAGCGGAACTTCATGACAGAAGCGGGAGATTCTCCGCTGCAGCGGAGAATCTCCCTCCCGCTCAGCCCCGCGCCAGCCGGCCAAAACCAAGCTCAGCCCTTGACCCCGCGGAAGTACCCCAGCGCCCCCGAGCGGGTCAGGACCGGTCGCGGAACGCCCTGGCCGTACAGCCACTGCTCGATCTCGATGCCGTTGCAGCCAGGGCCCAGCAAGCCGGCCAGCCTGCCGATCCGGCGCAGCGGTTCGTGCTGCAGGCCGGAGTCGTTGAGCAGCGCGCTGCCGGAGATCACCCCACCGGGCTTGAGCACCCGCATCATCTCGACCACCGCTCGGGCCGGGTCGGGGAAGCAGTGCAGACCGGTGAAGGAGACGACCAGGTCGAACGAGGCATCCTCGAACGGCAGGTCGGAGACGTCGGCGATGCGCGGCACGACCTGGTCCTCGACCCCACGCTCGCGGGCGGCGTCCAAGGTGCGGGTGAGCATGGTCTGAGAGATGTCGGCCGCGACGTACTCGACGTCCTGACCGGGCCTGAGCCCGCGCAGCGCCACCCCACCGCCACAGGGCACGTCGAGCACCCGCGACCCGGAGGCCAGGCCACCGATCTCGGCAGCTGCGGCGTAGAGCCGGGCCAGATCACTCTGGAGCCCGGCAGCCCACAAGGCGCCACCGACCCTGGGATGCTCGACCGTCCAGTCGTAGACGCCGGCCCACAGCGGGTCGTCACCCCACCCGCCGAGTCCCGGGATCCTCACCGCAGCCTCCTGATGAACACGTCGGTCGCGCCTGCGACCGGCCCCAGGATGTCGGGTCCGACGACGATGCCCCCCGAGCTGCTCAAGGCGTGGGCGCTACCGGCGGCCGGCCGGGGAGCGCGGCGACTCACACCGCCGGACCCAGCAGCGCGGTGGCGCGCAGCATCGCGGGGGGTACGCCGAGCGCGTCGACGAGGTCGCCGGCGAGGGGCCGCAGCTTGCGGCAGAGGCTGTTGATCTCGCGGCTGATCGCCTTGCTGCGCTGGGTGGTGAGCCGGCCGTGCTCCATGAACCACGCCCGGTCCTGCTCGATGACGCAGAGGGCGTGCAGGTCGCAGAGCAGCGAGAGCGCCACCCGGTGGTCGCCTTCGGGCAGGGCGCGGAGCTTGTCGACGAAGGCCTCGAGCACGAGCCTTTCCATGTGGGCCCTCGCGGAGCCGATGACGTGATCCTGCACGCGGGAGAAGACCACGCCGGGGTTCATGCCCTGGTCGATGCCCCGCTTGAGCCGACGGGCGACGCCGGAGAGCATGTGCTCCTCGCGGAAACGCAGCATCGTCAGCTGGTACTCCGGATCGAGCAGGCCGGCCTCCTGGTCCCACCCCTCGTCGCCACCGGGCAGGACGTCCTTGATCCGTTCGAGCAACTTGTGCACGCCGGTCTTCTCGATGATGGTCTCCACCCCGAGCTCGGCGACGAACTTCACCATGCCGAACTGATCCATCTCGGAGAAACCGCTGGAGTAGTCGGTGAGCAGGCCCTTGGCGACCAGCTGCAGCAGGACGTGGTTGTCGCCCTCGAAGGTGGTGAAGACGTCGGTGTCGGCCTTGAGGGCGGTGAACCTGTTCTCCGCCAGGTAGCCCGCTCCCCCGCACGCCTCCCGGCACTCCTGGATCGTCCGCGTGGCGTGCCAGGTGCCGAGCGCCTTGGTGCCGGCGGCGCGGGACTCGAGCTGGCGCCGGGCGATCTCGTCGTCGACGACGCCGGAGAAGACGTCGTGGACCTGGCCGGCGACCACCTCCTGGGCGAAGTGCAGGGCGTAGGTGCGAGCGAGTAGTGGGAACAGCCGGCGCTGGTGCATCCCGTAGTCGAGGATCAACTCCTCCTCGGTCTCGCTCGAGGCCTCGAACTGGCGGCGTCGCAGCGCGTACTTGACCGCGATCGCGATCGCAACCTTCGAGGCGTTGATCCCGGCACCGCCCACGCAGACCCGACCCTGGACGAGGGTGCCCAGCGTGGTGAAGAAGCGCTTGTTGGCGTTCTCGATCTCGCTCTCGTAGGCGCCGTCAGGTGTCACGTCGGCGAACCGGTTGAGCAGGGCCTCGCGCGGCACCCGGACTCCGGAGAACCACAGCCGGCCGTTGTCGACCCCGTTGAGGCCCATCTTGGGGCCGTCGTCCTCGATCCGGACGCCCGCGCAGGCCGAGCCGTCCTCCCTGATGGGGACGACGAAGGCGTGCACGCCGCGCTCCTCGCCCCCGACCTCGAGCCGGGCGAAGACGACCGCGAGCTCACCGTGCACCGCCGCGTTGCCGATGTAGTCCTTCCCGGCCTCCTCCGAGGTCGTCTCGATGACGAACTCCTCGGTGGCGGCGTCGTAGGTCGCGATCGTGCCGATGGCCTGCACGTTGGAGCCGTGGCCGGTCTCGGTCATCGCGAAGCAGCCCATCAGGTCGCCGGAGACGATGTCGGCGAGGTAGCGCTCGTGGTGGCGCTCGGTGCCGAGCTGGAGGATCGCTCCGCCGAACAGCCCGAACTGCACGCCGACCTTGACCAGCACCGAGAGGTCGCCGAGAGCGAGGGTCTCGAAGGCAGCGATGGAAGCACCGATGTCGCCGCCGCCGCCGTACTCCGTCGGAAAGCCGAGGCCGGTCTGACCGGTCGCGGCCAGCCCGAGCGTGACCTCCTTGACCCGCTCGCGATAGTCGGCGCGGGTCATGGACTCGGCGTCCTCGAGCACCGAGGCGTTGTCGGTGAGGTTGCGGCGCACCATCTCGCGCACCTCGACGTACGGCCCGTCGAGAAGGGTCCGCAGGGCCTCGACGTCGATGACGGGCGAGACGTAGACGCCGTCCCCGCGCGCACTCTCGGCGGCCTGCTCACGGGTGGAGGTGACCTCGGACGACACGATCTCGGTAGCCATGCCACCAAACTAGTGGGGCGCCACCGCCCTGCCCACCTCCCTGCCCACCTCCCTGCGCACCTCCCCTGCGCTGACTGCGAGCCCTTGACTGCCCGCCGATGTTGCTAGCGTGCATCCGTGACCAACGCGAGCGCCGGACCCGTCGGCGAGCCGCTGCGTTACGGCTACGCGATCGTCGGGGTCCAGAAGGCCGGCACGTCGACGCTGTCGCGGGCGATCAGCGAGCATCCGCAGGTGGTGAAAGCCCCCCGCAAGGAGGCGACGTTCTTCAACAGCCTCGACATCGACTGGGAGCACCCCCCTTACGCCGAGCACACCGTCGCGCGTCAGGAGCCCGGTGAGCTGGTGGTCGGCGATGCCACCCCCGCCTACCTCTGGTGGCCGCACGCGCTCGAGCGGATGCACGACTACCACCCCGGGACCCGGCTGATCGCGGTGCTGCGTGACCCCATCGAGCGCGCCTACTCGCAGTGGCGCATGCAGCGTGAGCGCTCGACCAGGAAGGTGGCGCACAGCCGGGGCACCTTGGTCGAGGACTGGCCGGTCGTGGTCGAGCAGTTCCTCGACCTGCCGCTGCCCGACGAGGTGACCCCCGGCGGGTTCAAGGGCGCCCGCTCGATCTTCTCGCGCGGACTGTACGCCGAGCAGCTCGCGCGGGGCGCCGCGATCTTCGATGCCGAGCAGTGGCTGGTGCTGGAGTTCAAGGCGATGCTGGCCGACTTCCCCGCCACGTTGGACCGCATCACCGATCATCTCGGCGTCGATCGGTTCGCGGAGCCGCCTGCCATGCGCCACGAGCTGGCCGGCGCCGAGCAGGTGAGCGGCACCGCTCCCACCGGCGAGCAGCTGCTGCGGATCGCCCGGCGCTACGCCGACGACCTCGACCGACTGCCGAGCGTGCCGATCGCGGCCGACCTCGATGTCAGCCGGTGGCCGACTCGTCGCCTCCTCGACGGCGACCTCGACCCCGACGAGCTTGCAGCGACGTTTGCGCGCCGCGTCAGCGCTCAGGGTCGGGCGTAGAAGGTCGGCGCGATCCAGGCGTACAGCGAGTCCTCCGACACCGGGCGGCCTGCCCTCGGGGCGTGGATGATCCGGTCGTCGCCGGCATAGAGCGCCACGTGGTAGATCGAGGACGGGTCCGAGGACGAGGCCCAGAAGAGCAGGTCCCCAGGCTGCCGCTCGCCGGCCGCGATGGGCGTTGAGGCGTCGTACTGCGCGACCGAGTAGTGCGGCAGCGTCTTGCCGCCGGCCGCCCAGGCCCCCATGGTGAGGCCCGAGCAGTCCCAGGCATCGGGTCCGGCAGCGGCCCAGACATAGCGGTCGCCCAGCTGCGCCCGCGCGAACGCGACCGCCGCTCGGGCGCCGGAAGCCGGGGCCGGGGCCGGGGTGGTCGGAGCCGGGGCGGTCGGAGCCGGAGCGGGGGCGGTCGGGGCCGGGGCCGGGGTGGTGCGGAGCCGGGGCGCGGGGACGCGGGTGCTGCGGCGCCCGCCGGCGGGGCGTCCGTCGCGGCGCCCTGACCAGCCGGGTCCTGCGCCGCTGCGGCGGCCTGCGCCGCGGCACGCTCGGCCGCCTGACGCGCGAGACCGTCCTGGCGCTGCCGGGCAACCGCGACGCTGACGCCCTGGAGCCGGGCGAGCTCGACGACGAGGGCCTGCGCGCGCACGGCCAGTGCGCGGGCCTCGGTCCTGGCCGCCCGGCTCGCCGCCTTCGCCCGGTCCTTCTGCACGGCCGCGTCGTCCCGGGCCAGGGCCGCAGCGTTGCGCGCGGCGGCGGCGGCGTCACTCGCTGCGGCGGCCTCGTCGCGCGCGACGGAGACCTCGTCGTAGCGCGCGTCCAGGGTGCTGCCGATGATCCGGTAGGACGAGGTGAGGTCGAGCATCTCGGTCAGGCCGTCGGCGGCCATGATCGAGGAGAGCGCGTCGAGGTCCCGGCTCGTGCCCAGGGAGCCACGGACCACCTCGGCGTAGGCGAGCCGGACGCGCTCGACATGGGCGCGCGCCGCGATGTCGGCTGCCCGGGCAGCCTGTGCCTCGCCGCGGGCAACCTGTGCGACATACCTGGCTCCGTTGAAGGACTCGGCTGCCTGCTGGGCCCTGCGGGCCTCCTGCTCGACGACGACCTCGACCCGGGCCAGATCGGCACGGACCGCGGCGACGTCGCGCTCGCCCCGGGTGAGTGCAGCCTGGGCGGAGCGGACCTCGTCCCGGCTCGGCACCGGGTGCTCGTCGGCCCGCGCCGGCGCCGGCCCCGTCAGCATCAGCAGGGGCGCGGCGAGCCCGAGCACCGCGGCGAGGGTGCCAGCACGGTTGGCGCGCGCGGTGGTCCGGGGGATGAGCTCGAGGGGGCGCACGGTGCTCCTGGTGACGTCAGCGATCGGGGGGAGTCCGGGCGACGTGGCGAACACCACGAGACCCAGCAGTCACACAAGAAACCATGCGTCACAGAATTGCGCAAGCGCTACGGCGTGTCGGCTTGACGAGTTACACCGGTGTCATTCCGGTGCCATTCTCCGAGCGCCCCCCTCAGGGGCTCCTGCGGGGTCAGTCGACGCTGACGGGCACGTTGGACGACGTCGTCGTCGGACGCGATTGCAGGCTGTGCCGATCGAACTTCTGCCCGGTCGCGATGCCGCCGAGGTAGAAGGAGACGAAGGCGATCATGATGCCGGCGATGTCGTCGGCGAGGTAGTGCCAGCCGAAGTACACGGTGGCGACCACGGTCAGCGCGAAGTTGACCCAGAAGACGACCTTGAGGACCTTGTTGCGCAAGGTGAACTGCACCATCAGCGCGACCAGCAGGGTGATGGCCACATGGAGGCTCGCGAAGCCGGCCACCGAGTTGACGATCCCCTCGACGCTGGTGCCGTCGTAGTCGCCGTGCAGCACCTTGTTGCGGCTGCGGCTCAACCCCTCGATCAGGTCGGTGGTGGGGGTGTGGGACAGCGCGGTGTAGCCGGGTGCGAAGTGGAAGACCGGACCGAGCGTCGGGAGCATGTAGTACGACGCCGTGCCGAGGGACCAGGCGATGCACTGCGAGGTGGCGAACCAGTAGCCGAACGAGATGTTGCGCGACCAGACCAACCACGCCGTCAACGCGAGCGGCACCAGCGGCAGGAACCACAGGTAGATCGACGACAAGGCGTGGGCCGAGAAGTCGGTGCCGAGCAGGTTGTGCAGCACCGGACCGGGTTGGTTGCCGAAGAACAGCACCCGGTCGATCGTGTTGAGCTCGCGGTCGAACATGTCGTTGGGATTGTTGAAGGAACGTACGAACGGCAGGGCCGACTTGAGGTTGCGGTAGCTGACGTAGGTGACGTAGAAGCACACGACGCCCAGGACCACGAGGGTGATGCGGTCAGCGGTCCAGTGATCGCGCAGCCGCTCCTTCAGGGCCGGGATCACCAGCGACGGCTTGAACCGCGAGTGCCAGAGCGTGCGCGGCAGCAGGTCCAGCAGGAGAGCACCGAGGAGCAGCAGCGGCAGCCGCGCCCACGACGGGCCGAGGAACTTGCCCTCGGGGTCGAGCAGGGGGCGGTCGTAGGAGAGCGAGACCACCAGCGCGAGCGTGCCCATGACGGCGGCGACGCCGACGAGGGTGACATAGGCGCGGCGGTACACCCCTGGAGTCTAGGAGATGGGTGTGGTGGCTGCGATTCCTCCGCGCGTCGGCTTGGTCACGCCCGCGCCAGGGGGGCGAGCCGGGATCCGTCGACATCGAGGCCGACGAGGTCCCCCACGGCGGCCCGTGCGCCGGGCGAGGCGAGCGCATCGACCTCGCCGATGCCGGGCACGTCGACGACCACCCTGATGGCATCCGGCGTCGCCCGGACCGAGCGGACGGTGCCGTCCAGGACATGGGCCGAGGGTGCGGACGCGGTCGAGCGAGAGGTCGCCGGCGCCACGGTCAGGGCCGAGCGGCGCAGCGCGACCGCCTGGCCGGTGCGTCCGACGGCCGCCAGGATGCGGCGAGCCGGGTCCCCCTCGAGCACCCGCGCATAGCCCAGGAACAAGGCGGTCTGCGCATCTGCCGGGCGGGCCCAGACGTCGGCGATCTCGCCCTGCTGGACGATGCGGCCCTCCCGCATCACGACGAGGAAGTCGGCCAGGGCGAACGCCTCCTCCTGGTCGTGGGTGACCACGAGGGTCGTCGTGCCGGCGCGGCGCAGGATGTCGTGCAGGTCACCGGCGAGACGCTCGCGCAGTCCCGCGTCCAGCGCGGAGAGCGGCTCGTCGAGCAGCAGGAGACGGGGCTCCGCGGCCAGGGACCGAGCCAGGGCGACGCGCTGGCGCTCCCCGCCCGACAGCGTGCCGGGCAGCCGACCGCCATACCCCTGCAGGCCGACGAGCGCCAGGAGGCTCTCGACCCGCTCGTCGAGGTCGCGGACCCGACGCAGGCGCAGCGCGTAACCCACGTTGCGGGCCACGGTGAGATGGGAGAAGAGTTGTCCGTCCTGGAACATCAGGGCGAAGCCGCGCTTGTGGGTGGGTACGCCGTCGAGGTCCGCACCGTCCCAGCTGATCCGGCCGCTCGTGGGCCGCTCCAGGCCGGCGACGGCGCGCAGGAGGGTGGACTTGCCACAGCCCGATGGTCCGAGGACAGCGACCACGGAGCCGTCGCGCACGTCCAGGGAGGCGCCGATCACGGCGGGGACGCGGTCGTAGGCGACCGACACGTTGTCGAGGCTCAGCATGTCACCAGGCTCCCAGGGCCGGCACGCGCAGCCGTTCGACGGCCAGGATGACCAGCGCCGTCGTGGCCGCGAGGACGACCGAGGCAGCCAGTGCCATGCCGTAGTTGCCCTCGCCCGGACGCCCGAGGAGCCGGAAGATCACCACCGGCAGCGTGGGGTGGTCGGCGCGGGTGAGGAACGACGTGGCGCCGAACTCCCCGAGCGAGACCGCGAAAGCGAAACCGGCGGCTGCGGCAAGCGGCCGGGCCACGATCGGGATGTCGACGGTCAACGCCGTGCGCCAGGCGCCGGCGCCGAGCGAGGCGGCCGCCTGACGCTGCCGATCGTCGATCCCGGCCAGCACCGGCACCAGGGTGCGCACCACCAGTGGCAGCGCCACCAGCGCCTGGGCGATCGGGACCAGCAGCGGCCAGGTACGCAGGTCGAGGGGCTCCCGACCGAGCGTCACCAGGAAGCCGAAGCCCAGCGTGACCGCAGAGACGCCCAGGGGCAGCATGAAGAAGCCGTCGAGCAGCCCTCGCACGTGACGTTCGGTCGCCGAGCGGGACCGGCGGGTGAGGACGACGGCGACGAGCAGACCGAGCACCATCGCGATCCAGGTCGCGTCGGCCGCAGTCTGCAGCGAGTTGCGCAGCGCTGTGGTCACCGGCACCAGCAGCACCTGGTCGTCTCCCGTGGTGGTGAGGTTGCGGTAGTTCAGCAGGCTCCACGATCCGTCGACCCGCACCGACTGAAGCACCAGCGCTGCGATCGGTGCGGCCAACAGCACCAGCAGCACGGCGGTGGCGGCGAGCTGGGGCAGGTCGGAGCGCCGTGGCCGGACCGGACGCGCAGTGCTGCGCTGCAGCGTCGGGTCGGCCACGCGGCGTACGCGGGCGGCGACGGCGAGCAGGGCGACGACGGCGAGGAGCTGCACGATCGACAGCGCCGCCGCACCCTGGAGGTCGTAGAGCACCGTGGTGAGCAGGTAGATCTCGGTCTCGACCGAGGCATAGCGCACTCCCCCGAGCACCAGCACGACGCCGAAGGCGGTGGCGCAGAAGAGGAACACGACGCTCGCCGACGACACGATCGCCGGACGCAGCGCCGGCAGCGTCACCGTGGTGAAGACCTGTCGCGGCGTCGCGCCGAGAGCCGAGGCCGCTTCGCCGGGGCGACGGTCGAGGCCCTCCCAGGCCGCACCCACGGTGCGGATGACGACCGCGACGTTGAAGAAGACCAGGCCGGCGAGGATCGCCAGCGGGGTCCCGTCGAGGCCGAGGAATCCCAGCGGCCCGCCGTCTCGCAGCAGCTGACGGAACGCGACGCCCACGACGACCGTGGGCAGCACGAACGGCACCAGCAGCGCTGCCCGCACAGCATTGCGCAGCGGGAAGTCGAGGCGGTGCAGGGCATAGGCCGCCGGCAACCCGAGGAGGACGGCGATCACGGTCGCGGCCGTGGAGGTCCACACCGTGAACCACACGACCCGACCGACCCGTGGCCGCGCGAGCACGTCGATGAGTGCCCCGGGCTCGAACGAGCCGTCGGGCCAGAGCCCGCGACCGAGCATGCCGGTCACGGGCAGCACGAAGAACACCGCGAGCACCCCCAGCGGCAGGGCCGCCAGGGCGATCAGCGAAGCGGTGCGCTTCATGCCATGGACCTGGGCCATCCGCTCAGCGGCTGATCACGTCGGTCCACTCGACCAGCCACGCCTCACGGTTGGCCTCGATCTCGCTCGGGTCGACCTCGTAGGACGTCTCGGGACGGGCCGCGAAGCTCGCCCACGCGGCGGGCAGCTCGGTGCCGTCGGCCACCGGGAAGACGTACATCGACTCCGGCAGAGCCGCCTGCACCTCGGGGCCGACCAGGAAGGCGAGCAGCGCCTGGGCGCCGGCCGGGTTGGCGGCGCCGTCGAGCGCGGCGGCGTACTCGACCTGCTGGTAGCAGGTGTCGAGCAGCGCACTGGTGGTCGTCGCTGTCTCCGACTTGTCCACGGTGAAGGCCGGTGAGGAGTCGTAGGAGACAACGATCGGCTTGGTGCCGCCGCTGCCACCTTGGGTGAATTCGCCGAAGTAGGCCTCGGACCAACCGGCCACGATCTCGACGTCGTTGGCGACGAGGTCCTCCCAGTAGGTCGGCCAGTCGTCGCCGTACTCGGCGATGGTCGAGAGCAGGAAGGCCAACCCCGGCGAGCTGCTCGCCGCGCTCGGCACGGCGAAGAGCCCCTCGTACGTCGGGTCGATCAGGTCGTCGAGGGTGACGGGCGGCGCGATCTCCTGCTTCGCGAACCAGGTGTCGTCGACGTTGACACACACGTTGCCGTTGTCGACGGGCACGAGCGCGCCGTCGTCGTCGCCGGGAAGCGCGTAGGAGGCGACGCCCGCCGGGAGCTCACCGTCGTACGACGTCACGGCACCGGCGCCGAGCACGCGGGAGGCGAAGGTGTTGTCGACACCGAAGACGACATCGCCCGACGGCTTGCCGGACTGCTCGGCGACGAGGTTGACGAGGTTGCCGACGCCGTCGGTGGGGCGGAGATCGAGGGTGTAGCCGGACTCGGCCTCGAAGGCGGCGACCACCTCGTCGGGCAGCGTGAAGTCGTTGTGCGTGAGCAGCACGACCGGGCCGCTGCCCTCCTCGATCGGAGCGGAGTCCTCGGCGTCGGCTCCCACGAACGAGCAGGAGGAACCGGCCAGAGCGAGGGCGGCGAGGCCCACCGCGGCCAGGAGGGGACGGGTGCTACGGGTGCTGCGAGTGGCGCGACGTGACGTCACGGTGACTCCCTTCGCCGGTCTTAACCGGGGCAGGTTCGGAGGGTCTGCGGGTTCACGCCGCACTCTCAGCACGCGCGCCTCTCGGCCTCCGTGCTCCCCTGTCTGGTGGGGCCAGCCTACGTGCGTCGACCGCGGGTCCGGTCCGGGGGCGGTGCTGTGGCCACCGTTGCGGCCGGGGGGCGGTGCTGTGGCCACCGTTGCGGCCGGGGGCGGTGCTGTGGCCACCGAACGACGAGCCGAGACGGTGGCTGGCGCACCGCCTCGAGCGACCGGGCTCGCTTGGCGGTGCGGCAACCACCTTCTGCCACCACCGAATGGTGGCCACAGCACCGCCCACACTGCCGCACCGATCACCCCGAGTTCTCCACAGGCCAACTCCGCCACCTCGGTCTCCACAGGACGCACGGAACCCCACGTACGGTACGGACCGGCGGTGTTGCGCTGGCTTCATGAGACCAGTGCCGCCCTGTCTGTCCGGTCGCCCCTTCACACGCAAGGAAGCGCTTGCTGCGGGGGCGACCTCGCGCATGCTCGAGGGGTCGCGCTTCGTCCGGGTCTTCGGCAACGTCTGGCGTCTTCATGACCACCAGATGTCGGCGTGCGACTGGCGAACCGCAGCCACCTTGACCCTTCCCGACGACGCCCACCTGACCGGCATCACCCGCATCCAGGCGCTAGGTCTCGACTACGGTCCGATCTTCCCCCTGCGCTTCGTCCGCGAGGGCGACCTCCATCGCGCGATCGACGGGATCTTCCTGCACCGCACGAAGAAGCTCGCGCCGCTCGACGACATCGGCGTGACCCCGGCGGGGGCCTACCTCGCGTACTGCCACGCCGCCCGGACCATCGATGCGATCAAGGTCGGCGACTGGCTCCTCCATCATGAGCACACGACCAAGGAGGAGATCGAGGCGCTCGCCTCGAGTGCGCTGTGGCGCGATGGCGCCTATGAAGCGCTGTGGGTGCTCGAGCACCTCGACGCCCGGTCGCGGTCGCTCAAGGAGTCAGAGGGACGAGTGGTCCTGAAGTTCGCCGGCATCCCACCATCGCGCATCAACGCCCCGCTCCGGCTGTCCGAGGAGGTGACCCTGATCGGAGACATGGTGTACGACGACGAGCAAGCGCTCGTCGAGTACGAGGGCGGTCACCACCAGACCGATCGCGAGCAGTACTGCTCCGACATAGATCGCTACGCCATCCTGCGCGACCAGGACATCCCGTACGTCCAGGCCACGAAGGAGAAGCTCGCGCATCCACGAACCTTCGTGGGCGAGGTCTACCGGATGCTCGTCCGGCGCGGCTATGTCGGCGATCCGCCGGCGTTCGGCGACCGCTGGCGCTCGCTGTTCGCGCCGCTGAGCGCCCTGGTGGGAGAACCCGACGCCAGGATTCGGGCCAATCGGGCGGCGTCCTAGCCACCGTCCTCCGGACCGACACCGTGGCCACAGCACCGCCCACCCCGGCACCACCACCGAGCGGTGCCCCAGCCACCATCGCGCTCCCCCCGACCGTGGCCACAGCACCGCCCACCCCGGCACCACCGACGTGGCAGGCTCGGACCGTGCCCAGCCTCCGCCACCAGGCCCTCGCCTATGTCATCCCGCGCCTCCGGGGCGCCGTCCCCCTCGACTCCGCCGAGCAGGAGCGCGCTCGGCTGGAGGAGTGCCAGGCCGCCGCCGACCGGGCCTTGCCGACCAAGGGCGTATGGGGGTTCGACCGGCGCTTCGAGGTGAGCACCACCGATGCGCCGTTCCCGGTGCACGTCATCCGGCCGCGCGGACGCCGTCCGCGCACCACCGTCTACTACCTGCACGGCGGCGGTTTCGTCGCTCCCGCCGACCCGCTGCACACGAAGTACGCGCTGCGGCTGGCAGACCTGCTCGACGCCGAGGTGGTCCTGCCCGACTACCCGCTCGCGCCGACCCACGACTGGCGGGGCAACCACGAGGTGCTCCTCGACGACCTCGCCGCAGCGCTGCGCCGGCCAGGACCGGGTGCTCGTCGCGGGCGACTCCGCCGGCGGTGGCATCGCGCTCGCACTGACCCAGGCGCTGCGTGACCGCGGCGGAGCCCAGCCCAGCGAGCTCCTCCTGCTCTCGCCGTGGATCGACCTGACGACCAGCACGCCCGAGACCTACGACCTCGACGCGATCGACCCGTGGCTGCAGATCACCAAGCTCGACCTGTACGCCGGCTGGTGGGCCGGGCGCCCCGACGACCTCGCGCGCCCCGAGGTCTCCCCCGCCCTGGGCGACCTGGCGGGGCTGCCGCGCACGCTGATGATCTGCGGCACCCGCGACCTGCTCGTGCCGGGCTGCCGGCTGCTGGCCGACCGCGCCGCCGCGCTGCCCCCGGGCTCGTGGGACCTCACCTACCTCGAGGCACCCGACCTGATCCACGTCTTCCCGCTCATGCCGATCCCGGAGGCCCGCACCGCCTGGCAACGAACGTTGGAGTTCTTGTCGTGAGCCCCGCACGCACCGTGTGTGTCGCCCTCCCTTTCGACCAGCTGACCGGCTCGCAGGTCCACGCGCTCGCTCGCCTGCGCCAGGACGTCTTCGTGGTCGAGCAGGAGTGCCCCTACCCCGACCTCGACGGCCGCGACCCCGAGCCCGGCACCCGCCACGTGCTGCTCACCCGTGACGGCCGGCTCGTCGGCTGCGCGCGCGTCCTCGACGACGGTGACGACCTGGCGCATCGGGCGGGTGGCGCTGGCCGGCGATGCGCGCGGTCAAGGTCTGGCCGACGTGCTGATGCAGACCGCCCTGTCCGTGGCGCTCCGACGCGACGTGGTCCTCGACGCCCAGTCGCCGCTGGCGGGGTGGTACGCCACGCACGGCTTCGCGGTCAGCGGGCCGGAGTTCCTCGAGGACGGGATCCCCCACCTGCCGATGCGGCTGGCTCAGGCGAGCTCGTAGGCCACGCCGCCGGCACCGTCACCGTTCGCGACGACGGCGGCCTGGCCGCGGGCGACGAGCAGGTCGAGGTGGGCCTTGGTCTCCATCGCGGCCATGCCCTGGCTGAAGATGTCGAGGGTCTCGAAGGCGTGCAGGTGCCGCGTCCAGCCCAGCGTCCGGGCGACGTCGTACGACGTGTGGGCGCTGCCGGCGGTCGGGGCCCGGAGCCCGGCAAGGCTGTCGCGCAGCCGCTCCTCGTGGTGCTCGAGGAGCGCATCGACGCGGGCGTGCGACGACGGGGCGACCGGACCGTGGGCCGGGAGCACCCGCAGGTCGGGCAGCTCACGGACCTTGGTGAGCGAGGCCAGGAACGCCATCAGCGGCTGCTCCATCGGCGGCACGGTGAAGCCGATCGACGGGGTGATCGTCGGCAGCACGTGGTCTCCGGCGAAGAGCAGCTCGGCGGACCGATCGGCGAAGACGTAGTGGCCGGGTGTGTGGCCGGGCGTGTGCACGGCGTCGAGGGTGCGCGAGCCGACGGCGATCTCGTGGTCGCCCTCGAGCCAGGTCGTGGGGTACTGCCAGAGCAACGAGTCGGGACCCTCGTCGTCGCCGACGATCCGCTCCCACTCCTCCACGACGGCGTGCGCGCCGGCCGAGTGGAGCACCGCGTGGAACGGGTTCTCGGTGAGGCCCTCGATGTTGTTGAGCAGGTCCAGCGCCGGGCGCTCGCCCTCGCCGAGGGCGACGTCGACCCCGAGCTCACGGCCCAGGACCGTGGCCATCGTGAAGTGGTCGCGGTGCACGTGGGTGACCAGGAACCGGTCGATGTCGGCGAAGCCTGCGCCGAGGTCCTCGAGGCAGCGGTCGAGCAGGTCGCGCGCGACCGGGATCGCCCAGCCCCCGTCGACCAGCGTCAGCCCCGAGTCGGTCTCGATGACGTAGACGTTGATCGCCTTCAGACCGTCCATGGGGAGCGGCAGCGGGATCCGGTGGATGCCGGGCTCGACCTCCCAAGCTCCCTCGGCGGTCCAGTGCTCCCCGGAGTCGGGCGAGACGGCGTACGCGGTCGAGATGCCTGGGTCGTGGGTCACGAGGCGAACCTACGAGGCCGTCCCCGGGGACACGATGTCGGGCGACACGATGTCGGGGAACCCCAGGTCCAGGGTCGGCTGCTGGATGCCTCCGTCGACCTCGAGCATCTTGCCGGTGACGTACTGCCCGGCCTTCGAGGAGAGGTAGAGGACGGCGGCGGCGATGTCCTCCGGCTCACCGACCCGGCCCAGCGGGGTCTTGGTCTCGAGCTGGTTCATCATCTCGGGCTGGCCGGCGACGTACTCCAGGGCGCTGGTCATGATCGAGCCGACGTAGATGCCGTTGACCCGCACGGTCGGGGCGAGGTCCTGGGCGGCCATCTTGGTCCAGTGCGCGAGCGCCGCCTTCGCGGTGCCGTAGGCGATGAAACCGCGGTCGGCGGTGCGGCCCATCATCGAGCTGATCGTGGTGATCGACTTCTGAGCTCCGGGCTGCACACCGTCGGCCAGCATCAGCGGCACTGCCGCGACGCTGAGCGCGTGGGCGGTCGTGACGTTGAAGCTGAAGGCGTCGTTGAGGAACGCGTTGGTCGTCTTGAGGAACTCGGTCGGGAAGGTGCCGCCGACGTTGTTGACCACCGTGTCGAGGCGGCCGAACTCGTCGTACGCCGCCTGCGCGAGGCCGGCGACCGCGTCGAGGTCGCTGAGGTCGGCCGGGACGACGAGGCACCGACGTCCGGTGGCGCGCACCGCCTCGGCCACCCGGTCGAGCTGCTTCTCGGTGCGCGCTGAGATCAGCACGTCGGCCCCGGCCTCGGCGAGGGCGACGGCGGTCGCGGCCCCGAGCCCACGCCCGGCGCCGGTGACGATCGCGACGTGGTCGGTGACGGCGAAGCGGTCGAGGATGCTCATGTCGACGCCCCCTTCGCGACCAGGCCGCGACCGGTGACCAGCGGCAGGTCGAGGGCGGTGACGATGCCGGGAGGCGCGGCCACCACGGCCGGCGCAGCGTTGATGATGCGCTGAGCGGTGGTGATCATGCCGCTGACGTTGTGGTCGCCGAACTCGCCGTGGTGGGTGAAGTCGACCTGCATCATCGGCTCGCCGGTGATCTTGACCCGGTAGCAACCGTCGGTGCCGGCCGGCGGGGTGTCCCACTCGGGCTGGGTGGAGGCGTCGGTGCGGGTGACGTGCTCGAGGACGACGCGGGTGATGCCGTCGACCTTGCCGATGAGCTGGAAGCGCACGGCGCCCATGGTGCCGGCGGAGACGTCGCCGGAGACCGACGGCGTGTCCTTCTCGGCGGCGCGGCGGTCGACGTCCTCGGTGAGGGGCTCGTCGAGGACGATGTCGAGACCGGCAGCGATCTGACGTACGACACTCCCCCACGCCATCGTGAGGATGCCGGGGTGCCAGAGCATGCCGAGCTCGTCCATCGGCTTGCCGAAGCCGAAGAGCTCGCTCATCACGACGGGCTGGTAGTAGGTGGAGTAGTCGCAGATCTCCATGACCCGCACCTCGTCGATGCGCTGGCTCAGGCTGGTCATCACCAGGGGCAGCACGTCGTTGGCGAAGCCGGGGTCGATCCCGTTGACGTGGAGGCTCGCGTTGCCGGCGACACACGCCGCCTCGATGCGCTCGATGAACTCCGGCGGCAGGATCTTGTCGGGCCACTGGAGCAGCACCGGTCCGCTCGAGGTGACGTTGATGCCGGCCTCGACGAAGGAGATCAGGTCCTCGATGCACTCGAAGACCCGGTCGTCGGCCATCGCGGTGTGCACGATGACGTCCGGCTTCAGCGCGATCAGCGCGTCGCGGTCGGTGGTGGCGAGCACACCGAGCTCACGGCCCATCTCGGCCAGGATGCCGGCGTCCTTGCCGTCCTTGGCCGGGTTGGACACCCACACCCCGATCAGCTCCATGTCAGGGTGGGCGTCGATGCCGGCGATGGCGTGGCGGCCGATGGTGCCGGTCGACCAGACGACGACGCGGAGGGGCTTCTCGGGGATCACTTGGGACATGCGCCACACACTAGAACATGTTCTAGTTTGACGGAAGTAGTGGGCTGCAACGCACCGTTACGACCACCACCTAGCCGCTCGAACAGCGTGGTGGAGGTGCCAACGGTGCGTTACAAGCCCGTTCCGGCCGGCACCTCGGGGCAGTACGTCCCACCGTCGGCGTAGATCGTGGGCATGCAGAGGTTGCAGTGGATGCAGGCGCCGGGGGCGCGGCGACCGGCGGCGAGCTGGTTGACCAGGTCGGGCTCACGCAGCAGCCCGCGGCCGAGGGCGACGAACTCGAAGCCGTCGGCCATCGCCTGCTCCATGGTCTCGAGACGGTTGATGCCCCCCAGCAGCATCAGCGGCATCGTCAACGTCTCGCGGAAGCGCAGGGCCTTCTCGCGGAAGTAGGCCTCCTCGAACGGGTAGGACTTGAAGAAGGCGCGGCCGACCGGCGTCCGCATGCCCAGGCGCACCCCGAGCGGCATCGCTGCGGCGAACTCGGCGATCGGAGCATCCCCGCGGAACAGGTACATCGGGTTCATCAGCGAACTGCCACCGGAGAGCTGGAGGGCGTCGAGGTGTCCGTCGGACTCGAGCAGCGCGGCGATCTCGAGGCCCTCGGCCGTGCTCACGCCGCCCTTGAAGCCATCGCTCACGCTGACCTTGGCCGTCACCGCCGCGTCGTCGCCGACCTCCTCGCGCACCGCGCGGGCGACCTGGCGCGCCAGCCGGGCGCGGTTCATCAAGGAGCCGCCCCAGCGGTCACCACGCTTGTTGAGACCGGGCGCCAGGAACGAGGAGATGAGGTAGCTGTGGGCCATGTGCAGCTCGAGCACGTCGAAGCCGGCGTCGACCAGGGTCCGCGACGCGGCGACGTAGGAGCGGGTGATGCGGGTGAGATCGCGCTCGCCGGCCGAACCGACCATCTGCATCGACAGCGGGCTCGGCATCCGGCTCGCGGCCAGCGCGCGTACGCCGTTGGAGCGGCCGTTGGCGACCGGACCGGCGTGGCCCACCTGCCCCGCGATCGCGGCCCCGGTGGCGTGTACGGCGTCCGCGAGCCGCGCGAGTCCGGCGGCGGTCCGCTCGCCGACCACGATCACCTCTGCGTGCGTGCGGCCCTCGGGAGCGACCGCGAGGTAGGCCACCGTCGTCAGGCCGACCCCACCGCGCGTCGGCGCGAGGTGGTAGTCGATGAGCTCGTCGGTGACCTGGCCGTGGGGCGTACGCCCCTCGAAGGTCGCGGCCTTGACGACACGGTTGCGCAGCCGCACCGGGCCGAGCTGAGCGGGAGCGAAGACGTCAGGGGCGATCACCCCGAAACTGTAACGCGTTCTAGTAGCGGGTCCGGAGCAGAATCCACCTCCCCCGACCCGATCGCCTACGATGCGGAGCGTTCATCGGCCGCTCCATCGTGCGGCGGCCCGGATCGGCGACGAAGGGACCCGACGTGTCACGTCGTCGCTTGGGGACTGCTGGCGTCGTTGCCCTCGCTCTCACGATCACGGTCATCCAGAGCGAGGGCGGAAGCGCCGTCGTCCGGGACCTGTCCACCGATGGCGCACCCGCCGCGAGCGCGTCCTGGGTCGACGACGACGGTGCGGTCGAGTCCCAGAGCGTCCTCCGGGGTCGGATCGACCTGACCGGACCCACCGACGAGGTGCGACTCGATCTCGACCACGCGCAGGTGGTCCGGATCCCGGACGAGTGTGTCGCGAGCACGGTCACCAGGACCGCCACGGCGATCTACGGGGCCGACCTGGTCTGCGCGGTCGCTCCCGGCGTCGACTCGATCACCTTCACCGCCATCGCGCTCGGTTCCGACGGCGACCTGGCCGGCGGCGAGGTGACGGCTACCCGCGGCCTCGCGTCCAGCACCAGCAGCCTTCCGGAGCGGGCCATCTCGGGCGGCGCACCCGTGCTCACCCCTGATCTCCGCCTGCTGTCCAGCCCTGACTTCCTCAACGGCGACGTCGGCGACCTCGGCGCCGGGCCCGGCGCCTGGTCGCAGCAGAACCCCGCGACGCGCACCGCGAACTCCACCAACGAGGCCTACGAGGCGGCGCTCGACCGGATCCTCGACGACTGGCAGGGCCTCGACCCCGCAGGGGTCCTGGTGGCAGGCGACCTCGTCGACGGTCGCTGGGGCTACGACGACCAGGACTCGGGCAACTTCGGCGCGGTCAGCACGCGGGCCGAACGCCGCGCCGCCCTCCAACGCGCAGCCCGCACCTACTACCCCCAGTGGAAGCAACGTTTCGCCGACCACGACCTCGCGGTGTTCCCGGCCATGGGCGACCACGAGTACGGCGACAACCCCTGGCCGCGACGCAAGCGCGCCCTCGCCGCCGACTTCAAGGCCGAGTTCGCCCGTGAGTTCACCACCGACTCCGCCGGTCGACCACTGATCGCCGATCACCCGCGCGGGCCCGCCCGACTGACGGCGTACGCCGGTCGTCCGACCCCCGACGTGCAGGTCGTGACCCTCGACGTCTTCGACATCACCCCCGCACGCGCCAAGGTCAAGGTCGACCGCAGGCAGATGACGTGGCTGCGCGACGTGCTCCGTCGGGCACAGCGCGACGACGTGCAGTGGGTCGTCGTCCAGGCGCACGTGCCGATCATCTATCCGGTGCGCACCCGCGCCTCCAGCCGGTTGCACTACCCGGGCGGCACCAACTCCCAGCTGTGGAAGGTCTTCAAGCGCTTCGGCGTCGACCTCTACCTGACCGGCGAGGTGCACGACACCACCGCTGCGCAAGCCGACGGCATCGTGCAGATCTCCCACGGCGGGATCTTCCACTACAGCCTCACGACCGCGCTGGTCCTCGACTTCTACGGCGACCGGCTCTACGTCACCCTGCGCGACTACGACGTCCAGCACGGCGAGGATCCGGCCGGCCGGCGCCTCTGGGAGACCCGACGCAAGGGACTGCCCTTCGAGCTCTCTGTCGGGGAGCAGGTTGCGACCATCGGGACCGCCACCATCCTCGACGAGCCCGGCCGCACGGTGCGGCCGTTGTCGGCTCCCAGCGGCATCCTCGTGCCGACTACTGACGTCGACTGATCCCACCGGCTACGGTGCTCAGATGCGCAAGGACCACTGGCGTGAGCACAACGAGCGTCTGGACCCCTCGGTCGACTACGTCGAGATCTATCGCACGCTCGCGCTCCACGAGTTCCCCTGGGACTTCAACCAGGCACTGAGCTTCGCACTCTTCCGGACCTACGCCGTCCCGAGCATCGGCGGCCTCCTCGACCGGACCGGACAGTTCACCGGCAACTGCCAGAAGCGGTACGACGACACGGCGCTGCTCCTCGACGCCCCGGTGTGCCAGGGCTTCGACTCGGTCGCCGGCCGCACCGCAGTGCGACGGATCAACCAGATGCACGCGATGTACGACATCAGCAACGACGACCTGCGCTACGTCCTGGCCACGTTCATCGTGGTGCCCAAGCGGTGGCTCGACGACTACGGCTGGCGCCCGCTCTCACGCACCGAGGTCGACGCCTCGGTCGCCTACTACCGCCAGCTCGGGCGTCGGATGAACATCAAGGAGCTGCCGACGACGTACGCCGCCTTCGCCGAGCTGATGGACGACTACGAGCGCGAGCACTTCGCGTACGACGCCGGGGCGCGGCGGGTGGCCGACGCCACGCTGGCATTGATGAACTCGTTCTACCCGAAGCCGGCCGCCCGACTGGTGGAGCTGACGAGTCGGGCGCTGATGGATGAGCCGCTCCTGGCCGCCTTCGACTACGCCGTCCCTCCGCGGCCTGTCCGACGAGCCACCGCCGCCGCACTACGCGCCCGAGCACGCCTGCTGCGGGTCCTCCCGCCACGACGCCGCCCCATGACGACGTTCGACGGCCCGCGGATCCGTACCTACTCGGTACTGCCGGACCTGGCCTCGCTGGGCACCTTCCCCACCGAGGTGCCACGTCCCGCCGCCGCTGCGGGCTGCCCGGTCGACTCGCGCGACTCCTTCGGGGCCGACGGCGCCGAGGCTGCCGCCAGCCGCTGATCGAGGGCGTAGGGCAGAGCGAAGAGCCAGCCGAGCCCGACCCGCACCAGCACGTGGTGCAGCGCGAAGCTCGCTGCGACCACCACGGCGGACATCGCCACCGGGTAGCCGATCGCGGCGACGACGCCGAGGCTGCCCGTGTCCGGGAGGGAGCGGGGCACCTGGACCAGGACGACCAGCACCACCAGGTGCAGCACGTAGACCTGGAGGGTCCGCTGCCCGACCCAGGCCAGTCCGTCGCCGACGCGGGTCTCGGCGCACCGCACAGCCAGCATGATGCCGAGCGGGATCCCGATCAACGAAGCACCGAACGCGGTCAGGCTCCACGGCAGCGCGCTGTGGAACACCACCACGGTGGCGGCGCCGTAGAACGCCACCAGTCCCCCGAGCGCCGGTCGGCTCGGCCGGAAGGCCGCGATGCTGCGCAGCACCTGGGGGTAGTAGGCGCCGGCGAGGAAGTAGACCAGGTGGACGAGCACGGAGAAGCGATTGTTCTCCTCGATGCCGAGGCCCGAGACCGAGATCGCCAGGGCCGCAGCTCCGCCCAGCACGGCCGCGGGAGGCAGCCGCCGCAGGGCCTTGGCGATGACGAAGTAGACCGCCAGGGCGTAGAGGAACCACAGGCTCGAGGCTGCCCAGAGCAGCTCACCGAAGAGATCGGCGACGCTCACGACGCGGTTGGCCGGGATGTCGGTCTCCAGGGCGTAGACGCCGATGTAGACGGCGAGCCAGACGACGTAGAGGTAGTAGCCGGAGACGATCCGGCGGCGCGACGATCGCCACGAGCGGGACACCGACGAGGCGGCGAAGAAGCCGCTCACCGCGAAGAACAGTGGCATCCGGACCGGTTTCAGGGCGAAGGTGAGACCGCGCCAGGCGTCCTCGATCACGTCGAGCCGGTCGCCGACGAGGAAGGTGTAGTCCTTCACGATCACGTGGTGCAGCACCACCAGCAGGATGCAGGCGCCCTTGGCGAGGTCGGGCCAGAGGAGTCGTTCGCGGTCCGGGATCAGGACGCGAGGCGGTGAGGGTGAGGACGGGGGGGTCGGCATGGCGGGGTCAAGGCTAGGGAAAGTGACCGCCTCGAGGCGACTCCCCGAGGCCCCTGGAGGCCCCATCGTGACAGGACTCACAGCCGGGGGCGGCGCCCCGAGCCGACACCTCGACGCACCGGTGGCGAACGCGAGGTCAAGCCCTCCCGAAGGCCAGCACCGTGGTGTCGTCGTCGATGGTGTCGAGCTCGGCGAGGACGAGGTCGCACCACCGGCCGAGGTCCTCGAGTGGTGCCGGACGGAGCTCCCCGCCGGCCAGGCGCATCAGGTGCGCCGTCTGCTCCTCGGTGTCGCGGCCGCGGCGCTCGACCAGACCGTCGGTGAAGAAGACGAGCCGGGCGCCGGCGGAGAGCTCGAGCACCGTGGCCGGCGCCCTCCCGGCACCGACACCCAGCATCGGACGCCGCCCCAGGACGACCTCGGTCACGCCACCGCCGGGCTCGATCAGGAGCGGGTCCGGGTGGCCCGCGCTGGCGATCTCGACCAGCCCGGTCTCGCGGTCGAGGACCGCCACCAGCGCCGTGGCGACACCGATGTCGAGCAACCCGTCCATCAGCCGGTCGAGCCGGTCGAGGGCATCGGCCGGATCGTGACCGTCGTAGAGATAGGCGCGCAGGGCGGTGCGCACCTGGGTCATCGCCGAGGCCGCGGCCACGCCATGGCCGGCGACGTCGCCGACGACGAAGGCCAGCCTGCGCTCGTCGAGCTGGAAGGCATCCCACCAGTCACCGCCGAGCTGGTAGGACGTGGCGGGTCGGTAGCGGGCGACGAGCTCGACCCCGACGAACGACGGAGCCCGGTCGAGCACGACCGATCGTTGCATCGACTCCGCCATGGCCACCTGCTCGCGCGAGCGCAGCAGCAGGAGTGAGTTGACCTTGCGGCCGAGCTCCTCGGCGGCCTCCACGTGCCAGGGTTGCCAGCGCGAGCCGTCGGTGCGGAACCACAGCCCCCAGCGATCGCCCATCGTCCCGACCCGCAGCACCCCGTCGGCCACCGAGCTCAGCTCGGCGAAGCGCCCGTCGAGACCGGCGAGGCGGTCGGTGGAGCTGGTGTAGGTGTCGGGCAGGTTCAGCACGTCGGAGATCTGCTGCATGGTGGCCAGGTCGGGGGTGACGCCCTGGGTGCGCAGCTGCTGCTCGAAGAGGTTGGCGGCGCCGGAGGCTCCGAAGACCGAGAGCAGACCCGGGTCGGCGAAGAGCGCGTCGAGCACGGCGCCCTCCGAGACGGCCAGGCGAGCGGTGAGCTGCGACAGCTCGCCGCGGGTCAGCGCCGCGGACTCCCGGGCATCGGCCCGCTCGCGGTGGGCGATGAGATGGGTGGCCATCTGGGCGAAGAACGTCGCCGCGGAGCGCGAGTCGTGCGCCGGACGACGTGAGCCGGAGAAGTGGTCGCACACGACCTGGCCCCACTGCTCGTCGTCGACGAGCATCGCAATGGTGAGCGAGGCCGTGACCCCGTCGACGTCGAGGAGGTCGATGGTGGACCGGTCAGCGGCGCGCAGGAGTGCCCGTGAGAGGTCCAGCGGTGCACCCGTGTCGGGATCGAGCGGCGGCACGAGTGCCGCCGGGCTCGCCGCCACGTCGGCCAGCAGCTGCACCTGGTGGTGATGAGCGCGGCCGTCGCGGTCTCGACCGCCGAGCGAGCCCGACCCCGCGCTGCGCGCGTCGATGTGGCTCCCCATCGCCGGTGCGCCGGGGCCGAGGTCCTGCGCGACCACCTCGCCGGCGCCCATCCGGTCGAGGCGGACGACACAGACCCTGTCGAACCCGACCAGCTCGCGCACTTCCCGGGCGAGGAGCGCGGTGAGGTCGTCGAGCGCGGTGGCCGCGGTGAGGTGGGTCATCGCCGTCCGCGTGATCCGTACGTCGTGCGCGGTGACGCTGAGCGCGGCCGGCTCGAGCTCCACCACGGTGCGTTGCCCGGATGCGTGCAGCCGCACCTCGACCTGCGCTCCACCGAGCGAACCGATGCCGGCGCGGCCGAGCACCACGATCAGCGGCTCGACGGGGAATCCCTCGTCGCGGCGAGCGGCGATCCTCGCCGAGACATCGGTGCCGACGAGGGCGGCGAGCGGCTTGCCCAGCACCTCGTCGACGGCGACCCCGAGCAAGCGATCGGTGTTGGCCGAGCACATGACGACCGCGAGGTCGTCGTCGAGGGCGAGCAGGACGCCGTGGGCCTGCACTGCGTCGGGCTCGGCGAGTGGCGCCTGGTGACGCCTCGACTGCTCGACCGCCATCGAGGTCGGTCGTCGCGGCACCTGCGTGGCCTGCAGCCGCTGAGTCGTCACGTGGTCATTCCTTCGAGCTCCCGGGAAACGCACCTGAGGCGCATCCCGGAACCTACCCCGCGGACGACCCCTCGGGCGGAGTTATCCCCAAGGCCCGGTCCCACGCGTCATTGAAGTCCCGCAGGTCCGCGATGAGCCGCTCGGCGCGGCCCTGGCCGAGCTCACCGAGGGCTCGTGAGATGAGTACGGCGCGGATCCGCCCGTCGTGCTCGAAGGCCTCGTCGCCGGCCACGCTGGGCCGGATCAGCTTGCTCGGGCTACCAGGCACGGCGTACCGCTCGAGGTAGCCGGCGGCGAGGGCGGCGTTGACCTGACGGTTGACGGTCGACTGCTCGAGGTCGAGGCCGTCGGCGAGCTGTCGCAGGGTGCGCGGGGTGCCGTCGGAGAGCAGCCACAGGAGCCGGAAGGCCGAGTTGTCGAGGACCACGCCGTCGTAGACCGACGTACGACGCCGCTGCAGGCGCAGCAGCTCGCCCCCGAGGGCGCTGACGTCCACCAGCCCTTCGGGGGACGACTGCTCGGAGGCGGGCACGATGCGGTCTCCTTCCTGGCCGGTGCCGTGCGGTCCGACGACGGCCTGCGTGAGCACGGGCCGACACGAGCCCGCTCACGGCACGATGTGTATCGTACACATCACCATGGCCGACCCGACCCCTCCTGCCGCGCCGAGTCGCGCCCTCCTGACCGTCCTGGTCCTCTGCTTCGGCGGGATGACCGTCTCGCTCACCCAGACCTTGGTCGTCCCGATCCAGGGGCAGCTGCCCGACCTGCTCGGCACCACCCCTTCCAACGCGGGCTGGGTGGTGACCATCACCCTCCTCGCCGGCGCGGTGTCGATGGTGATGAGTGGGCGCCTCGGCGACCTCCTCGGCAAGCAGCGCGTGCTGGTGGCGACCACGTCCCTGTTGGTGCTCGGCTCGGTGATCTCAGCACTGTCGGACACCCTCGCGCCCATGCTGGCCGGGCGCGCTCTGCAGGGGATGGCGCTGGGGTTCATCCCTGTCGGGATCGCCTTGATCCGCGAGGTCACGCCTCCCGCGATGGCCAACACTGCGATCGCCGCCATGAGCGCGACGCTCGGCGTCGGAGGGGCGATCGGCCTACCGCTGTCGGCGTTCGTGGCCCAGAGCTTCGACTGGCACGCGATCTTCTGGATGGGTGCTGCGTTCGCCGGGGTGCTGACCCTCGGCGTCGTCGCGCTCGTCCCGCACCGCAACGACCACGCGGGAGGATCACTCGACCTCGTCGGGGCGCTCGGCCTCACCGTCGGACTCGTCGCCACGCTGATCGGTGTCTCCAAGGGCAACGCGTGGGGCTGGACCAGCGGCCGCACCCTCGGCTCCCTCGCCGGCGGTGTCGTCGTCCTGCTCGTGTGGGGCGCCTACGAGCTGCGCCGCCGCGAGCCGCTCGTCAACCTGCGGGCCAGCGCCAGCCGTCCGGTCCTGCTCACCAACCTCGCCGCGATCGCGATCGGCTTCGGGATGATGGCCCAGTCGATCGTGGTCCCCCAGCTCCTGCAGCTGCCCTCGGCAACCGGTTTCGGACTCGGGCAGTCACTGCTCGCGGCCGGACTCTGGATGGCGCCGGGCGGCCTCGTGATGATGGCGTTCGCCCCGGTCTCCGGACGCCTGATGAGCGTCGTCGGTCCCAAGCAGACGTTGATGATCGGCGCCACCGTGCTCGGGATCGGCTACCTCGTCGCCTTCTTCCTCATGGCCTCTCCGTGGCAGCTGCTCATCGCCTCGAGCATCGCTGCTGCCGGTGTGGGCATCGGGTACGGCGCGATGCCGACGCTCATCATGGGCAACGTGCCACCCCGCGAGGCAGGTGCTGCGGTCGGGATCAACGCGCTGATGCGCTCGATCGGCACCACGACAGCAGCGGCGCTGATGGTCACCGTGCTGACCTCGTCGACCCGCGAGTTCAACGGCCTCACCATCCCGACCGAGGGCGCCTACCAGCTCTGCTTCCTGATCGGCGCCGTCGCGGCCTTCATCGGCGTCGCCCTGACCGCGATGGTGCCGCACGTGCACGCGCGGGCAGCCGAGGCCGAGGTGGCTGAGCTGGCCGGAGCCACCACCGGAGGCTGAGCAGCGAGCGCCAGCGAGCGTCGACGAAGCCCGGTGACGGGCGCACCCACGTCGGGGACGGTCGGCGTACGGCTCACAGGGGCTTCGTCGACGGGCTCGCCCAGGGCTCAGCCCTGCTCGGAGCCTGCGAGAGAGCGCCAGCGAGCGTCGACGAAGCCCCGCAAGGTGCCCACCCGCCCCCGGGGACGGTCGGCGCCCGGCCCTCAGGGGCTTCGTCGACGGGCTCGCCCAGGGGCTCGCCCTGCTCAGCCTCCGGAGAGCGCCAGCGAGCGTCGACGAAGCCCCGCAAGGTGCCCACCCGCCCCCGGGGACGGTCGGCGCCCGGCCCTCAGGGGCTTCGTCGACGGGCTCGCCCAGGGGCTCGCCCTGCTCAGCCTCCGGAGAGCGCCAGCGAGCGTCGACGAAGCCCCGCAAGGTGCCCACCCGCCCCCGGGGACGGTCGGCGTACGACTCACGGGGCAACGCCCGCGGCCTCGCCCAGGGGCTCGCCCTGCTCAGCCTCCAGTGCTCAACCGGTGTGGCCTTCGAGGAGCTGGGCCAGGTGCACCGAGGGACGGTCGCGCAGGTCGGCGACCTGGGTCCGGCAGGAGAAGCCGTCAGCGAGGACGACCGCGTCCGGTGAAGCGTCCAGGGCGGGGAGCAGCTGCTGCTCGGCCACGGCCACCGACACGTCGTAGTGCCCGATCTCGACCCCGAAGTTGCCCGCCAGACCGCAGCAGCCGGACAGCCGCTGCACGGTCGCGCCGGTCGCGGTGAGCAGGTCGGCATCGGCCTGCCAGCCCATGACGGCGTGGTGGTGGCAGTGGGGTTGGGCGATGACGGTGGTGCCGCTCAGGTCGGGGGCGGTCCAGTCGGGGGTCTCGGCGAGCAGCTCGGCCAGCGTCTTCGTCGCCGCGGCGACGACCCGGGCATCGTCGGTGTCGAGCAGCTCGACGGCGTCGGAGCGGAGCACCCCGGTGCACGATGGCTCGATGCCCACGATCGGGACCCCGGCGCGAGCCGGCCCCACCAGCGACGCGACCGTCGCACCCAGGATCCGGCGGCCGGCGTCGAGCTGGCCGGTGGTGATCCAGGTCAGTCCGCAGCACAGCTGCTCGTCGGGCAGCCGCGGTGCGTACCCGGCCGCCTCGAGCACCCGCACCACCGACGCCGCCACGGCGGGGTCGAAGGCGTCGGAGAAGCTGTCGGCGAAGAGGATCACCGGCTTGCCCGCCTGCGCCGAGGCCTCCGCGGGTCGGTAGGTGGCGTGGAACGGGCGCCGCGCGAACGCCGGCACCGAGCGCCGGCCGTCGACGCCGGCCAGCCACTTGCCGAGAGCACCGAGCACCGGCAGGCGCAGCAGCAGGTTGGCCACCATCGCGAGGCCAGGCACCCGCCCGACCAGCCGCGCCCACAGCGGAAGGCGTCCGAGCGAGTAGTGCGAACGCGGCCGCAGCCTCCATCGTCCGGTCGCCGAGCGGGAGAAGGTCTGGTGGAGCACTTCGGACTTGTACGTCGCCATGTCGACGCCGGTGGGGCAGTCGGACGCGCAGCCCTTGCACGACAGACACAGGTCGAGGGAGTCGCGCACCTCGGGTGCGTCCCACGCGAGCTCGCCGCGCACGACATCCTGGAGCACCCGGGCCCGTCCGCGGGTGGAGTCCTTCTCCTCGCGGGTGGCGAGGTAGGAGGGACACATCACGCCGCCGGCCGCTGAGTTGTCGGCGCGACACTTCCCGACGCCCGTGCAGCGGTGCACCGACTGCGCGAGGTCGCCGTCGTCGTGCGGGTAGGCGAAGGCGAGCTTCTTGCGCCCCGACCTCTCGAGCGGGAACGAGCCGGCGAAGCGCACGTCGGCGTCGACCGGGTCGGGGTCGACCAGCACCCCTGGGTTGAGCAGGTTGTCGGGATCGAAGACGTGCTTGATCGCTCCGAACATCTTGATCGCGTCGGGTGAGTACATGTGCGGAAGCAGCTCGCTGCGCGCGCGGCCGTCGCCGTGCTCGCCGGAGAGCGAACCGCCGTACTCCCCCACCAGCGTGGCGGCGTCGGTCAGGAACGAGCGCAGCACCGCGGTGCCGTCGGGCCGGTCGAGCGGGTAGTCGAGCCGCACGTGCATGCACCCGTCGCCGAAGTGGCCGAAGGGCGCGGACGTCAACCCGTAGGAGGCCACCAGCTCGTCGAAGCGGGCGAGGTAGGAGCCGAGCATGTGCGGCGGCACGGCGGCGTCCTCCCAGCCTGGCCAAGCAGGGCGACCGGCGGGCGAGCGACCGGCCATCCCGGCGCCGTCCTCACGGATGCGCCACAGCTTGGCCTGCACGAGCGAGTCCTCGACGACGAGGGCGTCGAGCGCGATGCCGGAGGTCGCGAGCGCGCGGGCCCGCTCGACCACCTCGGCCGGGTCGTCGCCGGCGAGCTCGACGAACAGCCACGCGTCACCCTTCGGCAGGGGCGGTACGGCGCCTTCCCCGCGGCGCTCGCGCAGCACGGTCAGCAGCCGGGAATCGAGGCCCTCGCACGAGGTCGGACCGTGCGCGACAACGGCCGGCGAGGCCTCGCCGGCCTCGACGATGGAGGCGAACCCGAGGGCCACCACGACACGCACGGGGGCGTCGACGACCAGCCGGACGGTCGCCTCGGTGATGACACCGAGCGTGCCCTCGGAGCCGACGAGGGCTTGGCCGAGGTCGAAGCGTTCGGGCAGGAGGTGCTGGGCCGCGTAGCCGGAGACCTGGCGGCCGAACCGGTCGAACTCGGTGCGGGTGGTGGCGAGGTGGCGCGCCATCACGTCGCGCAGCCCGGAGACGATCGACTCTCCGCCGGTCACGATCGGCGCGCCGGTCGCGTCGTAGCCGGTGGTCAGGGTCGCGCCGTCGGCCGAGAGCAGGCGCAGGCCCGCGACGTTGTCGGAGGTGCGCCCGTAGGCCAGGCTCCGCGAGCCGCACGCGTTGTTGCCGATCATCCCGCCGACGGTGCAGCGCGGGTGGGTCGACGGATCGGGGCCGAAACGGATGCCGTGCGGTGCCGCCGCCTTCTGCAGGACGGCGTGCACGGTGCCGGGCTCGACGACGGCGGTGCGCGCCTCGGGGTCGATGGAGAGCACCCGGTTGAGGTGGCGGGAGAAGTCGAGGACGATCCCGCGGCCCACGGCGTTGCCGGCGACCGACGTACCGGCGCCGCGGGAGGTGAGCGGCACCCCCTGCTCGCGGGCCACCGCGAGAGCGGCCGCGACCTCGTCGACGTGGCGCGGCCGGACGACGGCCAGCGGCGCGATGCGGTAGAGCGAGGCGTCGGTGGAGTACATCGCGACGGTGCCGGCGTCGGCGTACGCCTCCAGGCCGGCGCGGGTCAGGGCGTGCAGCACCTCAGGTCCTCGTTGCATGAGTAACATGTTACTCATGCCGCGCCTGGATCTCCCCACTCTCGAGGGTGGCTCCCTGGCCGATGCCGTCGCTGTCGCGGTCCGCGAGGCCATCGCCGGCGGGGAGCTGGTCGAGGGCACGACGTACTCCGTCTACCAGCTGGCCGGGCTGCTCGACGTCTCACGCAGCCCCGTGCGGGAGGCCCTGTTGCGGCTGGCCGACGCCGGTCTGGTCGAGATCGCCCGCAACCGCGGCTTCAGGGTCGTCCTCCCCACCGCTCACGACATCGAGGAGATCTTCGAGATCCGGCTCGCCCTCGAGCCGGCAGCCTGTCGACGCGCCGCGACGCTGGGCGACGACGAGGTTCGCCGGTCCGTCACCGATCACCTGGCGGTGATGCGCGACGCTGCCGAGCGCGACGACCCGACATCGTTCTGGCCCGCCGACCGGGCTCTGCACGACGCACTGCTGCGCGCCGCGGGCAACGCTCGCGCGGCCTCGATCGTCGACCACCTGCGCGCCACCACCGCGCTGCTCGGTCCGCCGACGACAGCAACCGGGCGCACCCTCACCGAGATCCACGCCGAGCACGCGCCCGTCGTCGCCGCCGTCGTGACGGGCGACCCTGTCGCCGCCGAGCAGGCGATGCGCAGCCACCTCGAGACGACCGCGGCGCTGCTGACCGCGCGCCAACCCACCGCCGCACCTGAACAGCCGGACGGAGAACGACCTCTCCGAAGAGTCAGCTGGTGAGTCCTTCGCGGATCTCGGCCAGGGCCGCGTCCAGGGTCACGGCCGGGCTCCAGCCCCAGGCACGCGCGCGGTCGGCGCGCACCTGGCCGGTCCAGACGGCACCCTCGTCCCAGATCGGCTCGACCCCGACAGCGCCGCAGACCGCCTGGTAGTAGTCGCGCTGGGTCGCCGGAGCGCTGGCGACGTTGACGACCGTCGTCACCCCCGTCACGGGGCCGCGGGAGGCCTCGGAGGAGGAGGCCACCGCACCGGAAGCCACATCGGCGGCAAGCATCGCCAGGTCGTCGACGTGCACCCAGGCGAACGTCGCGTCC
Source organism: uncultured Actinomycetota bacterium (assembly GCA_963761285.1). GTDB lineage: Bacteria > Actinomycetota > Actinomycetes > Propionibacteriales > Nocardioidaceae > Nocardioides. The sequence continues at coordinate 488,408 of CAVXGJ010000003.1, forward strand.
GGGAGGGCGTGCCGGGCCTTCTCGTGCTCGCGCATCGCCTCGGGCCGCAACGTGTTCCACACCGAGGACGAGCCCGCGCCCAGGATGGCCGGCGGCCGGAGCAGCACCGTGGTGAGGCCCTCCACCGCGGCCAGCGCCGCATCGGTGTCTCGCTTGGTCACCGGGTAGTCCCCACCGTCGTCACCGACCAGGGGCGCCGCCTCGGTGACGTCGCCGGCCTCGGGCGAGCGGTCGTAGACCGCTGCGGTCGAGATGTGGACGAAGCGCTCGACGCCGGCGGCGTGCGCGGCGCGGGCCAGGACCGGGGTGCCCTCCACCCCGATGCGGTGCTGGGTCTCCAGGTCGCTGCCCATCGGGTGCACCGTGGTGACCACGGCGCTCGCCCCGTCGGTCACGGCCGCCGCCACACCCGGGTCGTGGAAGTCGCCGACCCACTCCAGGATGCGTGGCGCGCTCGGTGCGGTGCCCGAGCGTCGTACGACGGCGCGGACGGTGAGACCTCGCTCGGCCAGCGCCGCGCACACACGCGAGCCGACGAGACCGTTGGCTCCGGTGACGACGACTGGTCCCGTCGTGCCGGAGGCGATGGAGGGGGTGTGATCAGCCATGCAGCCAGCCTGTCACGGCCATTCAATGGCGACTCCGGCCCTCGGGGTGAGGCAGCCGGCGGCACACCTGGGTAGAGATGGGTCCATGAGCAACGAACGCACCCAGGCAGTCCAGGCCGTCGCCGACCGGATGACCTCCTACCAGGACGGCGCCCCCGAGGGCACCGTGGAGAAGGAGCTCCGCAAGGCCCTGACCGAGACCGACGTCGACCTCACCGACGACCAGGTCAGGGCCCTCGCCGAGGCGATCGAGTCCGGGGAGGGCACCGTCGACGTGGCCGCTGTCCTCGGCTGACGCCGCGCCCGCTGACGACGGTCGAGGTGCGGCTCGAGCTGCGTCAGGTGAGCAGTGCTTGCACTTCGTCGGAGGCATAGAACGGCGCCAGCTGGGCGCGGACGATCTGCTCGAGGTCGCCGGACTCACGGAGCGCCTCGACCACCGCTGGGGCGATCGCCACGAGGTCGGCCACGAGGTCGGCGCGGTCGAGGTCGAGCTCGTCCAGCAGCTCGGTCGGGGTGAACCCGCCGAAACGCTCGAAGAAGCCGTCGACGATGACAGCACCGAGCGCCGCCACCTGCTCCGAAGCCAGAGCCGTGACGGCCAGGTCGTGCGCTGCGTCGACCACTCCGTCGACCTCGTCGCGGGTGAGCCGACGAGACAGCCCGCCTGCGTGCTCCGCCGCGGCGAGGTCCCAGACCTGGAGGATGGCCTCACGCGTCATCGGGTCGCGCACCGTCTCGACCACGATCCGGTTGAGGCGTCGGACGGCGAACGTGCCGCCCTTGCCGACGGTGTCGCCGAGCAGCCCCTGCAGCTGGGTGTCGGCAGCGCCCATCATCTTCGACGCCGCGCTCGTGCCGAAGGACATCAGCGACCCCAGGCCGGGGACCTTGTCGGCGACCGCCTGGTTGGCCTGCACCACCTCGCTGACGATGCGTCCCATGAAGCGGGAGGCCGAAGCGCCGACCAGCGGTGAGTCGGTGAGCCGCTCCAAGGCGCGCTCGAGCACCGGGCTCAACGCCAGCACCCGATCGAGCAGCACCTCGACCTGCTCGCGGTCGACGAGGTCGCCGAGCGGGTGCGGCTCGGCGGGACCGTCGTACGCCGTGGTGACCGCGAGCTCGATGAAGCCGCCGACCGCAGCGCTCCCCGGCACCGTCGCCAGGGACCGGGCAACGACGGCCTTGATGGCGTCGGCGTCGACGAGGTCGGCCATCTGGTGACGCCCCGAGGCCTCGAACAGCGCCTCGGCCAGCACCGTGACCGTGGCGCTCAGCCGGTCCCCGCTCAGCAGGTCGAGGTGGAAGCGGGTCTGGGCATCGAGCAGCTGCTCGGCGAGCGATCCCGGTCGGATCGCAGAGGGAGTCGGAGTCTTCGGCGCAGTCACGACCTCACGCTACGGCAGGACCGCCCCGCGAGCTCCGGCCCGAGGCAACCGAAGGGCGGGGCAGCCTGGCGGCGGAGAAGAGCAGCACCAGGAACCACACGTGGACTCCCAGCGCGACGATGCCGACGACCAGGAGCAGCGCAGTCACGTCGGGAGTGAGGGTGGCCAGGAGAATCCCCACCACCAACAGCGCTGTCGTCATGAGGGTCCAGGTCCGCACCGACCGAGCGGTCGCGGCACGCTCCGGGAGCGTTTCCGCGATCGCGGTGCAGGTCGCGACGACGAGCACGAGCGTGAGCACTCCGAGGATCACTTCGAGCAGCGGAGCAAGAGCGTCGGGGTTCACCCAGCCGGGGAGCGAGGCGACGATGCCCACCATGCTCACCCAGCCTGCCGCCACGAACCCGCGGTGGAGCTTCGCAAGCGTCGCCATCGCAGCCATGCTCATCCCCCACCCGAGCGGGTCCGGCATGATGTCGATGTCCTCGATCCGGAAGTCGAGGAGGACGATGATCTGGCCCCAAGCCAGCAGCTGAAGATGATGCATGGCGCCGATGCTACGGCGAGGTTCTTACGCCTGGGCGGAAGCCGGTGGAGCCGAGCCGCGAGCCGGTCGCCGTCCGCCGTCGCGCGCCACGGGTGATTTTTCTTCGATGTGCACCCGCGCAGCCCCTTTGCAGCGCACACTCTGCGTGGGGAGTTGACCGAGTGACAGGAGTGAGCAGCGTGACCACCGAGCATTCGGCAACGCCCGGACCGAGGCGGCGCGACGTGCTGCGCGTCGGCGGCCTCGCCGTCGCAGCAGGTACGGCGGGCACGCTCGGCATCGCGCGCTCGGCGTACGCCGCTCCACAGGCGGCCCCGACCCGGATCGCGCTGCGTGCCACGGACACCCCCGGCATCCGCACCGCCGAGATCGACCTGTCGGTCCGCACCGGGTCCTCGAGCACCGGCGCTGCATGGACCAGCGACCCACTGCGCGCCGAGCGGTTCTCCCTGATCGGCTTCTCCTGGCCGGCCCACTCCCCCACACCTTCCCTCGAGGTCAGGCACGCCAACGGCACGTCGTGGACGCAGTGGCGCGCACTGCCGACCCTCGACGACCGACCCGACGCCGGCGACGAGTCGACCCTGCGCCACGCCACCCAGCCCTTGTGGGTCGGACGAGCCGACGGGGTCCAGGTGCGCGTCTCGGGCCGCCGTCCGGCGACGGTCGTGATGTCGCTGATCCGCTCCGACGCCGCCGCCCGCGACCGCAGCCCCGGCGGACGCCGCACGATCTCCGCCCGCTCCGGCTCTCCGCAGATGTCGCGCCGCAAGCGCAGCGGCGTGGTGACCCGTCCGGCGATCCTGACCCGGGCCGACTGGAGCGCCAACGAGAAGATGCGCGACCCGAACCCCCGCTACATCGACACGATCCAGCAGATCCACGTGCACCACACGGTCAGCGCCAACGACTACACGCGCGAGGACACCCCGGCCCTGATCAGGGGCATGTACTACTACCACACGAAGACGCTGGGCTGGTCCGACCTCGGCTACAACTTCCTGGTCGACCGGTTCGGGCGGATCTGGGAGGGACGCGCCGGCGGGATCGCCAAGTCCGTGCGCGGCGCCCACACCCTGGGCTTCAACAACACCTCCGCCGGCGTCTCCGTGATCGGCAACTTCGAGCAGGTCAAGCCGGCCGAGGAGGTCGTCAACGCTGTGGCATCGGTAGCGGCCTGGAAGCTGTCGCTCTTCAACCGCGATCCACGTGGCACGACCGAGGTCGTCAGCGAGGGCAGCGACAAGTTCTCCCGCAACCGGAAGGTCACCCTGCCCGTCATCGACGGGCACCGCGACACCAACGACACCGCCTGCCCGGGGCGCTACCTCTACGAACGCCTCGGCGATGTCCGCCAGCGCGCGGGCGCGGCCGTCGAGGCCGCCGGCTCCCGCACGGTCGTGATCTCCTCTCCCTTCGCGGTCACCGGCGACCCGACCCCGGGCGCGCGGCTGACCCTGAACCCGGGCACCTACGAGCCCGCCGACGCCACGGCGACCTACACCTGGCTGCGCGACGGGACCCCGATCCGCAAGGCCACCAAGGTGCAGCGGCTGGTGGGCGAGGCCGACCTCGGCCACCTGGTCTCCGCGGTCGTCACGCTCAGCGCCGAGGGCTATGCGCCGGCCACCCAGCGCATCGACCTCGCCGAGCCGATCCGTCGTTCGCCCGCCCTGGCGCTGGCCGTCACCACCGTCAAGGGACGGATCCGGGTCCGCCTCGACGTCGCCGCAGAGGGCGTCGAGGACCCGGGCGGGACGGCGACCATCAGCGTGGACGGCGTCGTCAAGGAACGGGTCGTGACCGCGGGTCGAGCCGGGGCCAAGTTCCGGCGCCCGGCAGGCCAGCACACGATCCAGGTCAGCTACAGCGGCGGCCAGGCCGTGCGCCCCGGCACCGCGACGACGTCGTACAGCACCTGACGGCGGCCCGCCGAGCCTGCTGAGGGCGAGATCACACCCCTTGGGAGTTTGCACTAGGTCGGCGAGAGTGCAAACTGCACTACGTGATCAAAAGTGCAACGGACCGACGTGTCCTCACGACCGACCGGATCACCCTGTCCGCTCAACGACTCACTGACGAGCGCGGGTTGGACGGTTTCACCATGGACGACCTCGCGGAGGCCGCCGAGGTGTCGAGGCGCACGCTGTTCAACTATTTCCCCAGCAAGGTCGACGCGGTCCTGGGGGTCTTCCCCACCCTCGACGACGACGCCGTCGCCGTGTTCTGCGCGGGCGGACCCGACCACGACCTCGTCGAAGACCTGCGCAGCCTGATCCTGCCGCTGCTGCGGACCGGGCTCCCCGAGCGCGAAGCTCTTGCTCGAGGGCGCCGCATCATGCTCGCCAACCCGCGACTCATCGCCCGCGCTCACGAGTGCTACATCGACATCAGCGCCCAGGTCGTCGAGCACATCGTGGTCCGCGAGGGTCCGACGTTCGTCTCCTTGCGAGCCCGCGTGGCGGTGAGCGTCCTGGCGGCACTCTTCGACTCCGCGCTCGAGGAGTACCTCATCGACCCCGACGAGCGCCCCATCGACTTCCACTTCGACGAGAGCCTGCGCACGGCCCGCTCCCTGCTCGGCGCCTGACCTCTCACCCTGACCCCAGTCCGCTCCACGACCCCACCCAGGAGTTCCCCATGGCCACCGCGCTCTACCGACTCGGCAAGACCGCCTACCGACGCTGGCCGATCTTCATCGCCGGCTGGTTGGTGCTGATGATCGCCGTCGGTGGCTTCGCTGCGACCTTCGCCAAGCCGACGACCGACAGCTTCTCGATCCCGGGCATCCCCTCCGAGGAGGCGGCCGACCTCCAGTCCGAGCTCTTCCCCGGAGCCCAGGACGCGTTCGACCAAGCAACGGTCAACGTCGTCGTCGCCGCACCCGAGGGTGAGCGGATCGACCAGCAGCCGTACGCCGCCGCGATCACCCAGCTCATCGCCGACATCTCCACCGGCCCCTCCGTCCCCGAGGCGCTGGGCACGAAGGACGGCCAGGACGCGGTCAACCCGGTGCTCGTCCTCGAGCAGCGCGACTCGGGCCAGGGTGGGCGTGGCGCCAACGCACCCCCGGCCGACGACGCCGTGGAGGGGGCGACCTCGTCGCCGCAGGGCGCCGAGGCCTTCGCTCCGGTCTCCCAGGACGGCCGCGTCGGCGTCATCACCTTCGACTTCGACGTCGAGACCGTCACCGACGTGACCCCCGCCGCCAAGGACGCCGTCCTGGCAGCGATGGACGTCGCCACCGAGTCGGGCCTCCAGGTCGCCGCCAACGGTCAGGGCATGGCCGACTTCGGCACGCCCGGTGGCGCCGCCGAGCTCATCGGCATCGGCCTGGCCCTCCTGGTGCTGGTGCTCACCTTCGGCAGCCTGGTCGCCGCGGGTCTGCCGATCATCGGCGCGATCTGGGGCGTCGGCCTCGGACTCTCCGGCGTGACCGCCATGACGGCCTTCTTCGACATCTCCTCATCGGCGCCGCTGCTCGCCACGATGATCGGCCTCGCGGTCGGCATCGACTACTCCCTCTTCATCCTCGCCCGCTACCGCAGCGAGCTCGAGCACACCGACGACCGGGCCGAGGCGGTCGGCCGCGCGGTCGGCACCGCCGGCTCCGCCGTCGTCTTCGCCGGCCTCACGGTGCTCATCGCCCTCTCGGCGCTCTCGGTGGTCCGGATCCCGTTCCTGACGATCATGGGTCTGGCCGCTGCCGTCACCGTCTTCCTCGCCGTCCTGGTCGCTCTGACACTGCTGCCCGCCATCCTCGGGCTGATGAAGTCGAAGGCCTTCGGTGGAAGCGTCCGCAAGTACCGACCGACCCGCGACGCCGACAACCGCATCGTCAACAACGGCGTCCGCTGGGCGCGGCTCATCGCCCGCCGTCCGCTGGCAGCCGTGCTCCTGGTCGTCATCGGCCTCGGTGCGCTGGCGCTGCCCCTCAAGGACCTCTACCTCGCCTTCCCCACCGACAGCACCGCGTCGCCGGAGACCACCCAGCGCCAGGCGAGCGACCTGCTCGGTGACGCGTTCGGCCCGGGGCGCGAGGCGCCGTTCCAGATCGTCGTCGACGGCCGCGACCTAGCGCCGGGCGAGCGCGACGCCGCCTTCGCAGCGGTCGTCGACTGGGCCGAGGATCAGGACGGCGTCTCGGCCGTGCTCGACACCGCCCAGCTCCAGGACCCGGCCACCGCACCCGCCGGACCGGCAGAGGGTACGCAGCTCCTGCTGCTGCCGTCGTCAGGCCCGGACGACCCGGCCACCAAGGACCTGCTCGAGCAGCTGCGCGACGGCGAAGCCGCCATCGAGTCCGCCAGCGGCACCGACATCGGGATCACCGGTCTGACCGCCATCACCACCGATGTCTCCGACCGGCTCACCGGAGCGCTCCCGCTCTACCTCGCGGTCGTCGTGGGGCTGGCGTTCGTGCTGCTGATGATCGTCTTCCGCTCGATCCTGGTCCCGCTCACCGCCACCCTCGGCTTCCTGCTGACGGTGCTCGCCACGCTGGGCGCCACCGTCGCGGTCTTCCAGAACGGCGCGTTCGGCATCTTCGAGGGCCAACCCATCGTGAGCTTCGTGCCGATCTTCCTGATCGGCGTGGTCTTCGGCCTCGCGATGGACTACCAGGTCTTCCTGGTCACCCGGATCCGTGAGGCGCACGTGCACGGCGCCTCGACCCACGACGCCGTCGTCGACGGGTTCCGCAACTCTGCCCGCGTCGTGGCGGCCGCAGCGGTCATCATGACCTTCGTGTTCGCGGCCTTCATCCTCGAGCCGGACCCGGTCATCAAGTCGTTCGGCTTCGCACTCGCCGTGGCGGTGCTCATCGATGCGTTCGTCGTGCGGATGGTGCTGATCCCGGGCCTGATGTACCTCATGGGCGAGAAGGCGTGGTACCTCCCGGCCTGGCTCGACCGGATCCTGCCCGACGTCGATGTGGAGGGCGAGAAGCTCGAGCGCCCGCACCTGTCCGGCGACCCGAGCGACGAGGTGCGCGAGATGGAGCCGGTCGGCTGACCTGAGCCTCAGGCCAGTCGGAAAGTGCGGTGGTGCGGATCAACCCAGTTGATCCGCACCACCGCACTCGTCGTCGGAGCTCAGCGCAGGGTCATCGAGCCCGAGAGCAGCGGCGCCCAGGGCAACGCGGAGTCGCGCTCGACCCGCTCGTCGAGGGCTGCGGCGACGTCCTGTGGCCACTCGGCGGTGCGGCGCGTCTCCATGTCCATGTGCAGGAAGATCTCCTCCATGACATAGCTGACGCAGCTCTTGGAGTCGTCGAGCAGGTAGACCAGCACGTGCGCGGCCCGCGCGGAACGTCCGACCAGGCGCACGCGCACGGAGATCCGGTCGCCCGTGCGCAGCTCGGAGAGGTAGGTCAGGTGGTGCTCGGCGGTGAAGACCGCGGAGCCGGCCAGCGTGGGCCACTGCTGCAGGATGCCGACCTCGACGAGGGACTCGTCGAGGCCCTCGCTGGCGATCCCCAGGTAGTGCCGGATGTTGAGGTGTCCGTTGAGGTCCTCGAACGCCGTCGGCACCGCCATCTTCGCGAAGGCCGGAAGCTCGGCCAGCTGGTCGTAGGTGGGCTGCGTGTCAGTGGTGATGGTCACGACAGGACGCTATCGCCTGGCTCCCCAGGTCCGGGGACCCATCCGCCCCAGCATCGGCACGTGAGCCCGCCCTCGTGAGCTGAATCATGGACGACTGTCATTTAGTAGGACTTCCTAGTAAATTGCTAGGTAGTCCTACTACTTTCCTCGTCCCAGCCCGCTCAACCTGCAGGGAGCCCCTCATGTCCGACCTCCACGTGCCGACCCACCCGGTCCGCCTGGTCACCGCCTCCAGCCTCTTCGACGGCCACGACGCCTCCATCAACATCATGCGGCGGATCTTCCAGAGCCAGGGCTGCGAGGTGATCCACCTCGGGCACAACCGGTCGGTCGCCGAGGTCGTCGACGCGGCCATCGAGGAGGACGTGCAGGGCGTGGCGGTGTCGTCCTACCAGGGCGGCCACATCGAGTACTTCGAGTACCTCGTGGAGTCGCTGCGCGCCCAGGGCGCCGGTCACATCCAGGTCGTGGGCGGCGGTGGCGGCGTGATCGTCCACGACGAGATCACCCGCCTGCGCGAGAGCGGCGTGACGATCTTCTCCCCCGAGGACGGTCAGCGGATGGGGCTGGTCGGGATGATCAACTCCGTCGTGGCGGCCTGCGACGTCGATCTGCTGGCCCCGGAGCACGGCGGGATCGTCAACGCCGAGCAGGTGCTCAGCGGCGACCGGTTCGCCATCGCTCGGGCCATCACCGCGGCCGAGCAAGGCCGCTTGGACGCCGGCACCCTCGCCGAGCTGCGCGCTGCCGCGGAGCGTCACGCCACCCCCACGCTCGGCATCACCGGCACCGGCGGCTCGGGCAAGTCGTCGCTGACCGACGAGCTCGTCCGCCGCTTCCGCACCGACCAGCAGGACAAGCTGCGCATCGCCGTGCTCGCTGTCGACCCGACGCGGCGCAAGGGCGGCGGCGCGCTGCTGGGCGACCGGATCCGGATGAACTCCCTCGACGGCGACCGGGTCTTCTTCCGCAGCCTCGCCACGCGTGGCGCCCACGAGCTGCCCGAGCACCTCGACGACGTCATCGCCGTGCTCAAGGCTTCCGGCTTCGACCTCGTCGTCGTCGAGACCCCCGGCATCGGCCAGGGCGACGCCGCCATCGTGCCGTTCGTCGACACCTCGCTCTACGTGATGACGCCGGAGTTCGGCGCCGCCTCGCAGCTGGAGAAGATCGACATGCTCGACTTCGCCGACGCCGTCGCGATCAACAAGTTCGAACGTCGCGGCGCCGAGGACGCGCTGCGCGACGTCGGGCGTCAGCTCGTGCGCAACCGGGAGGCGTTCGGCCAGCAGCCCGCTGACATGCCGGTCTTCGGCACCTCCGCGGCGCGCTTCAACGACGACGGCGTCACCGCGCTCTACCAGTACCTGCGCGACCACCTCGGCGAGCACGGCCTCGGCACCGCCGAGGGCGCCCTCCCCGCAGTGACCACCAAGACCTCCTCCCACTTGCGCGCGGCGATCCCCGGAGACCGGGTGCGCTACCTCGCCGACATCGCCGACACGGTGCGCAGCTACCACGCACGCACCGACACCCTCGCCACACAGGCCCGACGGCTCCAGCGCCTCGAGGCCGTCGCCGGCGAGCTCGACGACCGCGAGGAGATCGACGTACTCCTCGAGCAGGCGCGCGAGGAGCTGCCGCGCGAGGTCCGCGACCAGCTCGACGAGTGGCCGTCGGTCGTGGAGTCCTACTCCGGCGAGGAGCAGGTCGTCGTCGTGCGCGACCGTGAGATCCGCACGCCGCTGGTGCGTGAGTCGCTGAGCGGCAACCAGATCCGGCGCGTGGCGTTGCCGACGTACGACGATCACGGCGAGCTGGTGCGCTACTGGCGCCGCGAGAACCTCCCCGGCTTCTTCCCGTTCACCGCCGGTGTCTTCCCGTTCAAGCGCGACGGCGAGGACCCGGCCCGGATGTTCGCCGGTGAGGGCGACCCGGCCCGCACCAACCGACGGTTCAAGATGCTCTCCTCCGATGGCGAGGCCACCCGGCTCTCCACAGCCTTCGACTCGGTCACGCTCTACGGCCGAGACCCTGACGAGCGTCCCGACATCTACGGCAAGGTCGGCACCTCGGGCGTGAGCGTGGCGAGCCTGGACGACATGAAGATCCTCTTCGACGGCTTCGACCTGCTCTCACCGAGCACGTCGGTCTCGATGACGATCAACGGACCGGCGCCGACCGTGCTGGCGTTCTTCCTCAACACCGTCCTCGACCAGGCCCGCGAGAACGGCATCGACGAGGCCACCGCACTGTCGACCGTGCGCGGCACAGTGCAGGCCGACATCCTCAAGGAGGACCAGGGGCAGAACACCTGCCTGTTCTCCACCGAGTTCTCGCTGCGGATGATGGCCGACATCCAGGAGTGGTTCATCGAGCAGGAGGTGCGCAACTTCTACTCGGTCTCCATCTCCGGCTATCACATCGCCGAGGCCGGGGCGAACCCCATCAGCCAGCTCGCCTTCACCTTGAGCAACGGCTTCACCTACGTCGAGTCCTACCTCGCGCGCGGCCTCGACATCGATGACTTCGCGCCCAACCTGTCGTTCTTCTTCTCCAACGGCATGGACCCGGAGTACTCCGTCATCGGCCGGGTGGCTCGTCGCATCTGGGCAGTCGCCATGCGCGATCGCTACGGCGCCGGCGAGCGTTCGCAGAAGCTGAAGTACCACGTGCAGACGTCCGGTCGGTCGCTGCACGCGCAGGAGATGGACTTCAACGACATCCGCACCACGCTGCAGGCGCTGATCGCGATCTACGACAACGCCAACTCGCTGCACACCAACGCCTACGACGAGGCCGTCACCACGCCCTCGGAGGACTCCGTGCGCCGCGCGCTCGCCATCCAGCTGATCATCAACCGCGAGTGGGGCCTGGCGATGAACGAGAACCCGCTTCAGGGCTCCTACATCATCGACGAGCTCACCGACCTCGTCGAGGCCCAGGTGCTGGCCGAGTTCGACCGCATCAACGAGCGCGGCGGCGTGCTCGGCGCAATGGAGACCGGCTACCAGCGCGGCCGCATCCAGGACGAGTCGATGCTCTACGAGCACCGCAAGCACGACGGCTCGCTGCCGATCGTCGGCGTCAACACCTTCCGCAAGCCGCAGAGCGGCGACGGCACCCCCGACCACGTCGAGCTCGCCCGCGCGACCAACGAGGAGAAGGAGTCGCAGCTGCGCCGGGTGCACGCCTTCCAGGACGCGCACACCGATGAGGCCGAGGCTGCGCTGGCGCGGCTCAAGGAAGCCGCGACCAACGACGAGAACGTCTTCGCCGTGCTGATGGACGCCGCCCGTGTGTGCTCGCTGGGTCAGGTCACCGAGGCGTTCTTCGAGGTAGGCGGCCAGTACCGCAGGAACGTCTGAGCGACTGCCCGGAGGCTGAGCAGGTCTCCGCCCCCGGAGGCTGAGCAGGGCGAGCCCCACCAGCCGCACGCCGCCCCCGGAGGCTGAGCAGGGCGAGCCCCTGGGCGAGCCCGTCGACGAAGCCCCCGCCACCCGCACGCCGCCCCCGGAGGCTGAGCAGGGCGAGCCCCTGGGCGAGCCCGTCGACGAAGCCCCTCTAGGCCGGGCGCCACCGTCCCCGACGCCGGCAGACAGAGTCACGGGGCTTCGTCGACGCTCGCTAGCGCTCGCTGCTCAGCCTCCAGCGTTGTCGCCGCCGCCCCCGGAGGCTGAGCAGGGCGAGCCCCTGGGCGAGCCCGTCGACGAAGCCCCGTCAGCCGCACGCCGCCCCCGGAGGCTGAGCAGGGCGAGCCCCTGGGCGAGCCCGTCGACGAAGCCCCTGCCAGCCGGGCGCCGACCGTCCCCGACGCCGGCAGACAGAGTCACGGGGCTTCGTCGACGCTCGCCGCCCCGGAGGCTGAGCAGGGCGAGCCCCTGGGCGAGCCCGTCGACGAAGCCCCTGTAGGCCGAACAGCCACCGTCCCCGACGCCGGCAGACAGAGTCACGGGGCTTCGTCGACGCTCGCTGGCGCTCGCTGCTCAGCCTCCAACGTTGTCGCCGGCGCCCCCGGAGGCTGAGCAGGGCGAGCCCCTGGGCGAGCCCGTCGACGAAGCCCCTGTCAGCCGAACGCCAACCGTCCCCGACGCCGGCAGGCACAGTCACGGGGCTTCGTCGACGCTCGCTGGCGCTCGCTGCTCAGCCTCCAGCGTTGTCGCCGGCGCCCCCGGAGGCTGAGCAGGGCGAGCCCCTGGGCGAGCCCGTCGACGAAGCCCCTGTAGGCCGAACAGCCACCGTCCCCGACGCCGGCAGACAGAGTCACGGGGCTTCGTCGACGCTCGCTAGCGCTCGCTGCTCAGCCTCCAGAGTCGCGCCGCCGCCCCCGGAGGCTGAGCAGGGCGAGCCACTGGGCGAGCCCGTCGACGAAGCCCCTGTAGGCCGAGCAACCACCGTCCCCGACGCCGGCAGACAGAGTCACGGGGCTTCGTCGA
>CAVXGJ010000004.1:0-35487 GCA_963761285.1 uncultured Actinomycetota bacterium
TCGAGCCCGCCTCAACCAGGCGGGCTACCGCACGGTTGTGCCCTACCTGCGCGGATACCACCCCGCAACGTTCTCCGAGCGCACTTTCGACACCGACGACCAGGCCGATGACGTCGTGCTGCTCCTGGATGCGCTGGGCGCACCGACCGCCGTGGTGATCGGCCACGACTGGGGCGCCGACACGACCTACAGCTCGGCGACCAAGCACCCCGACCGCGTGACGAAGATGGTCGCGATCGGCATCCCGCACCCGCTCACGTTGACGCCATCGGCCAAGGCAGCGTGGGCCGGGCGCCACTTCCTCTACTTCAAGCTGCCATGGGCCGAGGCCACCGCACGCCTTTTCCGGCTGCGGATGGTCGGCCGTCTCTACGGACGGTGGGCTCCGCGCTGGCAGGGTCCGGCCCGTGACGCCTCGGTCGCCGCCGCCGTCGAGGCGTTCGCCGACCCGCGGGTGCTCAGCGGAGCACTGGCCTACTACAAAGCGTTGCGCCCCGGGCATCGGCTCTACCGCGAGAAGATCGCCGTACCCGCGTTGGTCGTGGGCGGAGCCGACGAGCCCGCCGTGCTCCAAGCCGGGTATGTCGCTACCCCGCGTCGCTTCGACGCCGCCTGCGAGGTGCACCTCCTGGACGCCGCCGGCCACTGGCCGCACCGGGAGTCCGAGTCGGAGTTCCTCGACATCCTCCTGGAGTTCCTGTCGCGCTGACTGCCGACTTTGGCACGGCGGCAGGTCAGCGGGTGAGGATGCAAAAGCCCTGCCCGTGACCGACCTGACCGCCGCACCCGTCAACGACGGATGACGACCTTGAGCGCCTTGGTCTCGCCGGCACGGGCAAACGTGTCGTACGCCTCGAGCATCTGGTCGAGACCGAAGTGGTGGGTCGCGAACTTCTCGGCCGCCAGCTTCTTCTGGGTCACCAGCTTGAGCAGCATCGGCGTGGTGGAGGTGCTCACCAGACCCATGGTGATCGCGATGTCCATGATCCAGAGGTCCTGGAGGGGAAGGTCGACCGAGGTGCCGTGCACCCCTACGTTGGCGACCGAGCCGCCGGGACGCACGATCTTCAAGCACGCCTGGAAGGTGTCCGGGATGCCCACGGCCTCGATGGCGACGTCGACCCCGAGCCCATCGGTCATGGCGCGCACTTGTTCGACCCAGTCGGCGTCGCCGCTGTTGACGGTGTCGGTGGCCCCGAGCGACACGGCCTGGGCGAGCCGGTTGGCATCGAGGTCGAGGGCGATGACCCGTGCGGCGCCGTACAGCGAGGCGGTCATGATCGCGGACAGACCGACCGGGCCGGCGCCGACCACGGCCACCACGTCCCCGGGCTTGACCCTGCCGTAGCGCACACCGATCTCGAAGCCTGTGGGCAGGATGTCGGAGAGCATCACCGCCGCTTCGTCGCTGACTCCGTCGGGCACCTGGTAGAGGGAGTTGTCCGCGAACGGGATGCGCGCGTACTCGGCCTGGGTGCCATCGATGAGGTGTCCCAGGACCCACCCGATGCCGCTGGCACCCTCGTCGGCCAGGCAGTGCGCATACAGGCCCTGGTGGCAGTAGGAGCAGGAACCGCACGCACTGACGCACGAGATGATGACCCGGTCTCCGATCTCCACGTTCGAGACGGCCGATCCGATCTCGATGATCGTGCCGACCCCCTCGTGGCCGAGGATCCGGCCGTCGGTGACCGCGGGCACGTCACCCTTGAGAATGTGCAGATCGGTGCCGCAGATCGTCGTGGTGTCGATCTGGACGATGGCGTCCGTCGGGTCGATGATCACCGGGATCGGGGACTTCTTCCCAGGCATGCTGACCGGGACCGTGGTAGACGAGTGCCTTCATCGGTCTTCTCCTCGTCGGATCGTGGTGCGCGACTCCTTGCCCTCCAGCCTGTCGAACTTGCTCGACAGGAGGGCCACGAGTTTCTCGGTCGACCCCTGGATCGCCTCATCGGGCGTGTTGGCGTGATGGGTGACGGCTACCGGATCCGCGCCGGCGGGACGGGCCTCCAGCATGCACCGGACGTCGTCCCCGGTCGTGCGCCCGGCACTTTCGTCGCGGAGGTGGATCTCGACGCGCGTCAGCCGATCCTTGAACCTCGCCAACGAGTCTCTGAGGTCAGCCTCCACCCGCTCAGCGAATGCCGCGTTGCCCTCGATGTTGTGATCGGTGTGGAGCAGGATCTTCATGAGGTGTCTCTCTGTTGGTGTCGTTGTCTCGCAAGGCGTAAAACGGGCGAAACCCCTGCCTGCGATCATGAAGGCGATCGGGAGAGCTCACGGGAGCCCCCGGTGCCGAGTCAAACGGCTCAGTCACCATCGAGCAGCGCGCGCAGGGCCCGGTACTCGTCTGCGGGCACCTCACCCCGGGCTAGCCGGGCGTCGAGGACCAGCCGCGCCTCAGGTGTTGCCTCCCCGCCACGGACCGCCCGCTCGGGCTTCTGAGTGGTGTGGTGGTACAGGTTGAAGAGGACCGCAACCGTCGCGACGAGGAGCAGCACGAGAGCCATCACGGCGAAGACCGTCATCGCGCCGCCCGAGCCGTTCATCATGTTGTCGTAGCGCTCGTCGTGATCCCACATGGTCTGCCCATTCTTTTCGGCGACCAGCACGCCAGTACGGCGTCGGTGTGGTCGCACTTCAGGAAGCGGTTGTCCGAATCCTCACTTCGGAGTCTGGTCTGACGCCGGGGCCGCCGACAGTGCCGAAAGTCCCACCCCGACGACCCGTTGGTCACAGGTCTGGGCCGGCTGGGCCTGGACAAAGGGGCACCCCGGAGAACGGTCGGCGCAGGTAATGGTGCTCGGGCGGACCAGGTCAGCTGACGTCGGTGATCGGCCAGCAGTTGCCGCTCTCACGCTGCTCGAGCTGGTGGCTTGCGTTGGCAACCCGGACGCACAGCTCAGCAGGCATCCCGCCCGGACTCCCGATGTCGCTCAGCGTCCCTTCGAACGAGGTGGGGTCATCCCAGACGCGCCACGAGCCGCCGCCCAGGGAGTACTCGCCCGGCGCGCCCGCCTTGGCTGGTGCGACGTTGCTCCCGAAGACGTGCAGGTGGAAGCCCTTCAGGTCGAGAGTGGCGCCACCGGTCGAGGCGCTGCTGGTCAGGTCAGCGCGGATCAGCTCGCCGTCCCAAGTGACATCTCGGAAGCAAGCCCAGGTGGCCTTGCTGCGCATGATCTCGGTGCACGTCTGACCGTGCCCGAGCAGGACCATCTCGTCCTTCACGTCGGCAACGCCGGCGACCTGTCGGGCGGCCTTCAGCGCCCCGTCCTTCGTGGCGGAGTCGTAGACATGTCCGACCAAGGTCACCTCGTCCCCGTTGGTGTCGACGGTGATCGTGCTCAGCACGGGGTCGTAGGAGCCGGCCACCGCGGAGGTCAGCTCGGCTTCGTCGAGCACCGTGCCTGCACCAGTCGTCGCGACCGACGTCGGCGGCTGCGAAGACGGGCTGGACTCGGAGGGCGCTGACTCGTCGTCCCCACGGGTGAGTGCGAAGCCGGCGCCTCCGACGAGGGCCACGATCACCAACGCCGCCAGGGCCGGGACCAGCGGGCTCCGACGACGGCTCGCTCCGTCAACGTCGGAGGGGCTCGTGGTGGGCGGGAGGCCCGGTGGCGGCTCGTAGGGCTCTTCGGCGGGAGCAGATTCCGCGACCTCGGTGTCCGGCGTCGGGACCGGAGGCACCGACGCAGCAGTCGGCGCCGGAGCCGTCGGCGTCACGACGGCGGCCACCTCCTCGACTGGCGCTGCTGCAGCGGGTTCGGCAGCGCGTTCGGCAGCGGGTGTGGCCACGGGTGCGGCGGCGGGTGCGGCGGCGGGTGCGGCAGCGCTTGGTGCCTGTGCCGCTGACCCACCCGCGACAGCTGCGGCGGCGTACGCCGCACCCAGCGCCACCGCGTGCTTCGGGTGCGTGTCCACCGCCACCGGGCGACCCAGCTCGGCACCGACCAGCTGAGCCACCAACGGTATCCGCGACGAGCCACCGACGAGCAGCACCGCGGAGATGTCGTCCGCGCTCAGCTGCGCCGAGGCGAAGGCACGACGCATGGCACCGATCGTGTCGGCCAGGCTCGGACGGATCATCGCCTCGAACTCCGACCGGGTCAGCCGGACCTCGGTCTGGACGTTGGGCAGCAGCACCGAGATCGAGACGTCCGAGTCTGTCGACAGAGCCTCCTTGGCGGCAACACACTCCTGCCGGAGCCGAGCGACCGCCGACATCGCGACCGGATCGTCCTCGTCGAGCTCGGTGAGCTTGCCCTGCAGGCTGCGTGCGACGTGGGCGAAGACCGCGGCATCGAAGTCGATGCCACCGAGGCGCTCGATCCCCTCGGGACGGCCCAGGATCTCGAAGCTGTCCTCCGTCTTGCGCAAGATCGCGGCATCGAACGTGCCGCCGCCGAGGTCATACACAGCGACAACCTGCCCGGGGGCGACCTCCTGCTCGCTGGCGTAGAAGATCGCAGCCGCTTCCGGCTCAGTGACGAACGTAGCGACACCGAGGTCTGCGATCCGGACGGCCTGGGCCAGCAGATCCTGCTTGTACTGGCCCCAATTGGCCGGGTGACACACCGCCAGGTGCTCCGGGGCACGACCTTCTCGTGCCGTGACCTCGTCGGCCACCCACCGCAGGAGCCGGGCCATGAGTGCCTCGGCCGATTGAGGAGCACCGCCCAGGAAGATCGGCGTGGTGTCGCCCACGCGGCGCTTGAAGTCACGAGCCAACCGCTCCGGCTCGGTCATCCCGCGGCGGTTGGCCGCGTCGCCGGTGAGGATCGTCGCGTCCTCCTTGAGCAGCAACACCGAAGGAATGGCCGCCGCCTGGTTGCCCAGGCTCGCGATGCTGACGCGTCCGTCCTTGCAGATCGCTGCCGCTGTGAAGGTCGTTCCCAAGTCAACGCCGAGGACGTACGTCATAGGTGAATTCCTCTGGTTGGTGTCCTACGACTGTAGCCATTGCTGTGCCTTCTCGAACACCGAACCCGGGCATCCTGAGTGCGGTACGTTCGAGTCAGATCTCGGGATCTTCCATGAGGAGCCCCACATGACCGCAGCCCCGCCCGAAGGATCTACTCCCACCGTTGCGAAGGAAACGCCCGACATGGCGCCCGTCGGTGATGGTTCGCAGGTGGCCCAGGAAACGCCCGACATGGCGCCGGGAGCAGATGGGTTCGAGGACGGCCCCGCGGCCGCCCCTACACCCGGAGGGACCGACGACCGCGACGAGAACGGGCAGACCGACATCGTTGAGTGGATCGTGTCGAGCTGCACCGGCTTCTTCACCGGTGACGAGGAGACCATCACCACGTTCGGCGAGGACCCGACCGGTTGGTGCGAGACCAACCTCCCACCCGAGTGCGGCCCCCAGGACATCTCGCGCTGCATGCCCGAGATCCTCGACCGCTGCCACCAGCAAGGTGGCGACAGCGAGTCGGCTACCCACCTCGCGCAGTACTGCGGGACCTTCTCCCAGAACTCTGCCACCACGTACTCCTCCCACGGCGGGAGCTCGTCGTCGGGCGAGTCGTCGCACGGCGGATCGTCGTACGGGGGCTCCTCGCAGACGACGTACAGCTCCGGATCGCACTGTGCCTGCGACACCGTCGTGAACGAGATCTGCTACACCGTCAACGTCTACCACCAGACCAACATCTACGTGCAGGTCGACCACGAGACGACGACGACCACCGACTGCTTCGGTGACCGGACCCCGTGCACCACCACCGAGATCGACGACGACTTCGGCTGCGAGTACCCGGTCGATACAGAAATCCCGACGTGGGACCCGGAGGCACCACCGACCGACACGTGGGGCCACCCCACCGACTCCCCACCGCCGACTCCCGAAACCGGGCACGACACACCGCCCGGCGGCACCCACCCCGGCGAGACCCCGGATGACTTCCCCGTCCACGGCGGCCCCGGCGAGACCCCCGATGACTTCCCTGTCCACGGCGGCTCCGGCGAACTCCCGGAGGAGTTCCCTGTTGACGCCGACCCCCGTTCCGGTCCTGGTTTCGACGTCGACGTGACCGGCGGGACGCCGACCGGCGAGCCCGGGCACGGCGGACCTCCTGGCTTCGGCAACGGCGCGGAGGTCGCGGAGGAGTTCCCCGTTGACGCCGACCCCCGTTCCGGTCCAGGTTTCGACGTCGACGTGACCGGCGGGGCCCCGACCGGCGACTCCGGGCACTCCACCGACTTCGGCACTGGGGCGGGCAAGGAGTCCGGTCCCGGTGACTACGAGGTCTCCCCCGCCCCGAATGACACCCATCCTGAAGAGCCGTCCTCGACTCCGCCAGCCGATGATGATGATGATGAGCTGGCACTGGTCGTACCGCCGTCGACCCCGGTGTTCGAGGCTCAGCCCGAGGCGGCCGAGTACGAACCCGCCGAGTCCGAGGCTCCGGCGCCTACCGAGGAGCCTTGATCGGACCTCCTGACCGCGTGCGTCGATGACTGAGCAACCCCGCTCCCCCGCGGTCCAGCGAGCCCTGACCACGGCCGGTCAGGGACGCGCGGCGGCGACGGCGTACGGGCGTCCCGACCTGGCCAAGCGGATCGAACGCTCGGTCCAGCGTTTGCTCGACCCGTCGTTCCACGTGCTGGTCGTGGGCGAGTTCAAGCAGGGCAAGAGCACACTGGTCAACGCGCTCGTCGGCACCGAGGTGTGCCCGGTGGATGACGACATCAGCACGGCCGTGCCCACGGCCCTGCGCTGGTCCTCCGAGGCGTGGGCCCAGGTGCTGCTGGCACCCGACGACGAGGACGCGGAGAACGAGGGCGAGCGCCGGCCGATTGCCTTGGCAGAGGTCAGCAGCTTCGCGGTGGAGGGCGGGAGCGCTCACGACGCCGCGATCCGCTCGATCGACGTAGGGCTGCCGGCCGAGGTGCTCCGGAGCGGGATGGTGCTGGTCGACACCCCGGGGGTCGGTGGGTTGGGCTCCGCCCACGGCACGATCACGGTGGGCGCCCTGCCGATGGCCGAAGCCGTGGTGTTCGTAACCGACGCCGGTCAGGAGTTCACAGCATCCGAGATGGAGTTCCTGACCCTCGCTCGGTCGCTGTGCCCCAACGTGGTGTGTGTGGTGACCAAGAGCGACTTCTACCCGTCGTGGCGCAAGATCCGTGACCTGAACGTCGCTCACCTGGCGGAGCGCAAGATCGACGCCGCCGTGCTGACGGTCTCGTCCGACCTACACCGACTTGCCCGGGCGAGCGACGACGCCGCTCTCGACCAGGAGTCGGGACTACCTGCCGTCCTCGATCATCTCCGCACCGAGGTGCTGGGCCGTGCTCAAGACCTCGCCGTCGCCGCAGTGGCACGGGACCTGCACCACGTGGCCGACCAACTGGAAGCTCACTTCCAGAGCATTGCCGACACGATCGACAACCCCGACACGATCGAGGCCAAACGCGCCGAGATGGTGGCCGCCAAGGCACGGGCCGACGAGCTCAAGAGCCGGTCTGCTCGGTGGCAGACCACTCTCAACGATGGCGTGTCCGACCTCAACACCGAGGTCGACCATGACCTCCGGCTCAGGTTTCGCACCATCAACCAGGAGAGCGACCGGGCGCTCGACGCGAGTGACCCTGCCGACACCTGGACCGAGTTCGAACCGTGGCTCTACCGCCGTACGGCCAAGGATCTGGTCGGCAACTACCAGTTCCTCCAGGCCCGGGCACGCGAGCTCGTCGATCAGGTCGAAGACCACTTCCAGATCGGTGAAGCTTCGCTGGACCTCGCCCTCGACCCACGCGACGCCACGGCAGCCATCGACCGCGCGGGCATCAGTGCGGAGCTCGACGTGTCCAAGTCGTCGCTCAGCGGCCAGGTGATGAGCGGAGTCAAGGGCAGCTACTACGGGATGCTGATGTTCGGGGCGCTCGGCACCATGGCCAACTTGGCACTCGGACCCATCCCGATCGGCATCGGCCTGCTGATGGGGCGCAAGCAGATCAAGGACGAGAAGGAGCGCCAGCTCGTCGCGCGGCGCGGCCAGGCGCGCAACTCCCAGCGCAAGTACCTCGAGGAGGTTTCGTTCCACGCCAGCAAGGACTCCCGAGACTCCCTGCGCCGGATCCACCGACTTGTGCGTGACCACTTCACGGTCCGGGCCGAGGAGCAGTCGGTGACCATCAACGAGATGCTCCAGGCATTGCAGTCAACGGCGCGTGCCGACAACGAGAGCCGGACGAAACAGGCAGCCGACGTGAAAGCCGAGCTCGGTCGGCTGGCCGGTCTCCGCACGCAGATCGACGCCGTCGGGGCTCGCGCATGACGATCACGCACGATCCGGGCTCCCCGCTGCTGACCACTGTCCGGGAGCTGCTCACCACCGCGACCCAGACCTTCGTCGGCACCCCGGAGGAGGGCCGTCTGCGGGAGGTCCTGGACCGGCTCGACGAACCGCTGCGGGTAGCGATCGCAGGCAAGGTCAAGGCCGGCAAGTCGACCATGCTCAACGCGCTCGTGGGCGAGGAGCTCGCCCCCACCGACGAGGGCGAGTGCACCACGATCGTCACGTGGTACCGCCACGGCACGACCTACCGCGTGCTGCTCGAGCCGCTCTCCGGCGCGACCCGGCAGGCCCCCTTCCGCCACGACGGCGGCGCCATCGCTGTCGATCTCGGGGCGAACACACCGGCAGACGTCGAAAGACTCATCGTCGACTGGCCGACGAAGCGGCTCGAGCGGATGACTCTGATCGACACCCCGGGCCTGGGCTCGCTCTCGGACAACGTCTCCGATCGCACCGTGGCGTTCCTGACCCCGGGTGACGATCGGGTCACCGAGGCGGACGCCGTCATCTACCTGATGAAGCATCTGCACGCCTCGGACGTCGGTTTCCTCGCGGCCTTCCATGACGAGGCCGTCTCGCAGGCCACTCCGGTCAATGCGATCGCGGTGCTGTCACGGGCCGACGAGGTCGGGGTCGGCCGTCTCGACGCGATGGAGTCAGCGGCACGGATCGCTGAGCGCTACCGGACTGACCCGAAGGTGCGTCGTCTGGCCCAGACCGTGGTGCCGGTGGCCGGCCTACTGGCGGGTTCGGGGGCCACGCTGCGGCAGGTCGAGTTCGAGGCCTTCCGCGCACTGTCCGCCATCCCGCTGCCGGAGCAGGAGGGACTGATGGTCTCGGTGGACCGGTTCGTCGACCTGCCGACGACCTCGAGCCTGACGTCCTTGGAACGGCAGGCGCTGCTCGAGCGGTTCGGCATCTACGGCGTCAGAATTGCCGTCGACCTGCTGCGTCGAGACGCCGTGCAGACCGCGGCGCAGCTGTCTGCGGAGCTGGTGGAGCGCAGCGGCCTGAACGAGTTGCGCGCCGTCCTGCTTGCGGACTTCGGCGAGCGACGCGACGTCCTCAAGGCCCGGTCCGGCCTCCTGGCTATCGAAAACGCTCTTCGGCGCGACCCGGCGGCTGACGACGGCTCGCTCGCGGCTGCTGTCGAGCGCATCTCGGCGAGTGCCCACGAGTTCAACGAGCTGAGGTTGCTGAACTCCTTGCGCTCAGGTGCCGTCGCCGTCAAGCCCGCTGACGTCCCCGTGCTCGAGCGCCTGATCGGGACCAGTGGTTCTCGGCCCGCGGCACGTCTGGGCCTGTCCCCGGAGGCCTCGCCGGCCATGATCAGGGACGCCACGCAGCAGGCGATGATCGTGTGGCAGCGGCGCGCCGAGAGCCCGATGAGCGACCCGACCACCGCCGCCGCGGCACGCATCGTGGTGCGATCGTGCGAGGGGATCCTGAGCTCCCTCGTGGAGTGACTGGGGCCGGCGCGCGCAGCCGCGGCGAACCGACACAGATGCTTCGCCCCCTCCGTTGCCGCCGGTGCCCGCCAGCACAACTACCGGCGACGTGGTCCAGCCCGCCCCCAGCAGCTCCACGCAAATCGCCGCCAGGTTCCGCCCAGCGTTCTCCATCATCTGATGAATGTTCGGGCCGACCCCTTCGATCGCCACTCGGTCCACCTCACGTACGTCCTCTCGCATGCTGGCCCCGCCTCGTCAGTCCGGCGCCGTCTTCTTCGCGGTGCTCTTCCTCGCGGGCTTGGCGAGCGCGGCGCGGGTTGCCGACGACCGGCCGGCCCCGGGCTTGTCCCCCCCTTGCGTGCCTCCTCCGACGGGACGGTCACCCCGGTGTTGGCGGCGCCGGTCGGCAGACCGAGGCCGCGCTCGAGAGCAACCAGCGCCTCGCCGGTGTAGACGGCAAGCCGCTGCAGGTGCGGCACCGCTTCCCGGTCCCCGATGAAGCCGAAGTTCATCGTCTCGGCGTAGGTCTCCAGGGTGATGTTGAGCGCCATCCCGTGCGCCGGGATCGACACCGGGTAGACCGCCTCCAGGCGCGAGCCGCGCAAGTACAGCGTCTTCTTCGGCCCCGGCACGTTGGAGAGCACCAGGTTGAAGGTCGTCGGCAACGGGTTCTTGACCCCGAGGATTGCGGCCGCCGTCTGCGCGACGCTTGGCGCGAGCAGGTAGCCGGAGTAGGCCAGAGCCGGCACCTGTCCCAGCCCGACCATCTGCTTCTTCGCCTGGCTCGTCGAGTCGATCACCGCCTCCAGCCGCTCGACCGGGTCAGCGATGTGGGTGCCCATCGAGGCCATCAGCACGGCAACCTTGTTGCCTCCTCCCTCGTCGGCACCGTCTCGGATGTTCACCGGGACGAAGGCCACCAGCGGCTTCACCGGCAGCTCGCCGAGCTCGTCGAGGTAGGCGCGAAGCCCACCACCGCAGACCGCCATCACCACGTCGTTCAGGGTGCCGCCGGACTTCTTCGCAATGGTCTTGAAGCGGGCGGTCTCGAACTGCTGGGTGGCGAACCGGCGGGTGCGGCTCGTGCGCTGGTTGAGGATCGAGTCGGGTGCGCTCCACCCGCCCTTGAGGTTCTTGTGCTCCTCTCCGCGGCTGAGCTCGAGCTTGACGACGGCTTTGGCGACGCCGGCAGCGGACCCCGCTGCTCCGAGTGCACCCTTGGCCACGCCGGCGGCGGTGTCGCTCACTGCTCGAACCAACGTCGCGGACTGCTTCGGTGTCTTCGAACGCTTCGGCGGGTCGAGGCTGAAGAAGAACTTCCCCGTCGTGCTTTCCGGATCCTCCGAGAGGGAGCGTCCGAGCATCTTCACCGCGGTGAAACCGTCCACCAAGGCGTGATGCACCTTGGCGTAGAGCGCGAACCGCCCACCTTCGAGGCCCTCGATGACGTGCAGCTCCCAGGGCGGCCGGGTGAAGTCGAGCTGGTGACTGTGCAGCCGCGAGACCAGGATGCCGAGCTCACGTTCATCGCCCGGGCTGGCGAGAGCGGAGCGTCGTACGTGGAAGTCGAAGTCGAAGTTGTCGTCCTCGATCCACGCCTGCCGCGGGTGTCGCAACAAGAACGGGTGACTCAGCTTCAGGTTCCACGGCGACGTGATCGGGTCCTCACGCGCTTGGTCGAGGATGTCGCGCAGGTACGTCGGTCCTGCGTGCGCCGGTGGCGTGAACGGCATCAGCGACGCCACGTGCATCATCGTTTCCGGCGTCTCTGTCCACAGGAACATGGCGTCCTGGGGCGGAACCCTTCTCTTGGTGCTCATGGGCTGATCCTGTCGCACACCGCCCAGTCCGCCTAGGTCAGTCCGGAGACCGTGCGGCGAGGATCGCGTCGATTGCCTGGACGACAGCGGCTGTCAGAGCGGGATCCAGCGCGTCGGGGTGCGGGTCGGCGAAACGGCGGGCATCGTTGTCGTAGTAGGTGCCGGAGGCGGCTGCGAACTCATCGCTCAGCGCTGCTCGGACGAGGATGTCCACGCCGATGTTGATGTCGTTGCCCTCGACGCCGAAGCCCTCCTTGACCATGGTGGTGGCGAGCAGCGAGCCGGGGTTGATGGCGATCACCGACGGCCCGCTGTCGCCGACCTCGAGGGCGAGGTGTCGCGACCAGGCAGTCAGCGCGAGCTTGCTCTGGGCGTAGGCCGCCATGTCGGCCAGCTGGACCCGACCGGTCAGGGCCTCGAGGTCGACCGGCGCCTGGGCTGCCGAGGACTGGTTGAGCACCCGGGATGTACTGGTGAGCAGCGGCATGACCCGCCGCGTGAGTAGGTAGGGCGCGATCGTGTTGACTCAGCGGCCGGTCGGACCCGCGTCCCTCGAGCGAGTGGTCGTGGTTCGGGCGAGCGTCGGAGTCTGGGCAGAGACCATGTCGAGTCGGGTGAAGCTCACCTCGGACGTCCCACCGGTGCCGGACGAGAAGATCGAGGCGTTCCCACCGATCCCGTTGCAGAGCAGTCGATCCTCGGCGGTGCTGGTGTCGAGCACAGCCCCACCGCTGTTCACCGAGAATGCGGCGATTCCAGGGGTCGAATAGGTAAGTCCCTGG
Organism: uncultured Actinomycetota bacterium; assembly: GCA_963761285.1. GTDB lineage: Bacteria > Actinomycetota > Actinomycetes > Propionibacteriales > Nocardioidaceae > Nocardioides. The sequence goes on from CAVXGJ010000004.1 coordinate 12,363, forward strand.
TCTCGATTGTCGGTGAAGCACGCCATCTCGTTCCCCGAGGAGATGACGGTGTAGGTCATCAGGTAGAGCCCCGGAGGCAGCCCGGGGAAGCTGATCGAGTGTGAGGCGGACGAGGGCGCTGACGGCAGTTGGTAGACGAAGGCCCTCGACTTGAGGGCGACGGAGTCCACACCGTCAATGAGGTCGGCGTTGAGCTTCTTCACCTTGGCGGTCCGGTTGACCGCCAGCGGCGGCTGACCAGCCTTGGTCTTGAGCTGCAGGGCAGGACCCGATCCCTTGTTCTTAATCGTGGTCTGCTTGGTCTCGACGTTGGACTTGCCGAGCAGGAGCGGCTTGCCGTTGGCGGCGTACGCCGCCAGGTTGGCGCCGCCGATCAACAGGACTGCGGCGGCGAGCACCGCGATGACCCGAGCACGTGATGTGGTGAGCATGATCGTCTCCTTGACATCGGCTCCCTCCCTCATACTCCCCCAGGCGCTGCCGGTCAAGAGACATCTCAGCCTCGCACCGGATCAGCTTGCAGCGGCGTCGGGTCGATCGCCCCGATGACCGGAGTTTTCGCGGGCTGCCCGACGCGAACAGCAGCGCAGCAGCAACCTGGTCCACTAGCATCCACTCGGGGAGTGGAGACGAGTCGAACCGCGCGACGAAAGGTGGGGCATGGCCTCCGGATCGCCCCTGCCTGCAAGCACGCGCCACGTGGCCAGTCGCTTCGCCTACGGCGTGCACGACGCCCTGCGATCCGACCTGCGCCGTGGGGGCAACGCGTGGTTCGACGCCCAGCTCCGCCGATCCGAGTCCGAGACCCGCGAGGCGGCAGCGGTGCCGCTGTGGTTCCCGGCGCTGGAGAACCCGGCCCCCCTCAACATCGCGTTGCAGCGGTCCGGGGCCCGCCCGGTCGGCACGGTCGCCGGTGAGCTGATCGCCCAGACGCTCGCCAGACGAGTGCTGAGCCGGCACCAGGTCTACGAGACGATGGTCGATTTCCTGGTCGAACCTGCTCTACGTCCCGGCCGGTGAGGGCCGCTCGTTCCCCTACCGCCCGGCATACGACCAGGTGATCCGCGCCCACGCGCTCGGCACGTACCGCGATCTGCTCCGTGCCACGATCGTCCACCCAGCGATGTCGGCGTTCTTGAGCAACGACCTCAACCACAAGGACGGGATCAACGAGAACCTCGGGCGCGAGCTGCTGGAGCTGCACTCGGTCGGCCGGCACTACTCCGAGAAGGATGTGCTGAACAGCTCACGGATGCTCACCGGCTTCACCCTCAGCAACGGCATCTCCGGCTACGAGCCGGCTCGCCACCACCGCGGTCGCATCAAGGTGCTCGGCTTCTCCCACGCCAACAAGAGCCCGGATGGACGTCAAGCACTCAACGAGATGCTGCGCTACCTCGCCGGCCACCCGGCGACCGCGCGCCGCATCGCCGAGCGGCTGTGCATCAGGTTCGTCGACGACGAGCCGCCTCGCGAGATCGTCAAGGCCGTGGCGACGGCGTACCGCCGCAGCGACACGAGCATCCCGGCCACCCTGCGCGCACTCGTGCGTCACCCCCAGTTCCGGAAGGCCAGGCGTCGCAAGGTCTGGACACCTTCGGACGACGTCGTCCGGACCGCCCGAGTGATGGGGCTGACGCCGACCGGCTCGCCCACCCAGGACTCGTTCCTGTGGTACCTCGGCCGTACCGCGAACAGCATGGGCCAGCTCTCCTTCCTGTGGCCGCGGCCCGACGGCTGGCCCGAGACGTCGAGCGACTACCTGTCGGCATCACGGGTGCTGCGCTCGTGGCGCCACCACTACGACCTCGCCGCCACCCAGAGCGACCTGTTCCGCAGCGTGTCGGTCTCGACCAAGGCCTCGCAGCTGCCGAGCCGCTGGCCACGCACGTTGGCCCAGCTGGTCGAGCACCAGGCGCAGCGACTGGTGGGAAGCTCTGCCGGCCCCGACCTGACGGCCGCCGTCTCCAGCGCCGTCGGTCTCCCGGCCTCGCATCGCTTCCGGAGCGCGGAGGCGCTCTCTGACAGCCACTACCAGCTACTCCGTGGCACCGTGCTCAACTCACCGGCGGGACTTCGACGATGACTGACTCCTGCGGCTGCTCGTCGTACTCCTCGATCTCGAGGCGCTCGTTGCTCCGCAACGGCGCGGCTGCCGGTGCCGCCGGCGTCGCCACCTCGATGGTCGGCGACGTGCTCACCGCGTCGGTCTTCGGCGCCGAGCCTCGGGGCAACGTGCTCGTCGTCGTCAGCCAGCGCGGGGGCGTCGACGGCCTCTCGATGGTCGTCCCGCACGCCGAGCAGGCCTACTACGCCGCGCGCCCGACCACCGCGGTCGCGAAGTCGCAGCTGCTGCACCGCGATGCCACCTTCGGCCTGCACCCGTCTTTCGCTCCCCTGTCTGGCCTGTGGAAGCAGGACCGCTTCGCGGTCGTCCACGCCGTCGGGCTGCCGGCTCCCAACCGCAGCCACTTCGACGCGATGGAGGTCGTCGAGGACGCCGACCCCGGCAGCCGTGAGCGGGTGGGCTGGCTCAACCGGATGATCGGCGCCCTGAGCGGCGAGTCGATCTTCGAGGGGGTCGCCATCGGCACCAACGTCGTGCCGACGTCGCTCGTAGGACCGTCCGAGTCGGTGGCAGTCGCCTCGGCCTCGACACTCGAGACGCCGTACGCCGGCACCGATCTCGGCATTGCCGTGCGGCGCGGCCTCAAGCAGCTCTATGCCGGCAAAGGCGAGGTGCCGCGCGCCGGTCAGGCGGCGCTCGCCCTGGCTCGCGGCGGGAAGAGATACGGCGCGGAGGCCGAGAAGCCGCCACGCCACGGAGCCGCCTACCCGGGCAGCTCCTTCGGCAGGTCGATGGAGAACGCTGCGTCACTGATCCGCAGCGGGCTCGGCGTGCGTGCCATCGCCGTCGACTCCGGCGGTTGGGACCACCACGTCGGGCTCTCGGCCAACATGGCCAACGGCATCTCCGACCTCGCTTCCTCGCTCGCAGCGTTCTACCGCGACCTCGGCCCCGACGCGTCGCGGGTGACGGTCGTGACCTTGAGCGAGTTCGGCCGCCGACTTGCCGAGAACGGCGCCTCGGGCGTCGACCACGGCTACGGCAACGCCGTCCTGGTGCTCGGCGCGGGCGTCCGTGGCGGGCGCTACTACGGTCGCTGGCCCACGCTCGGCACGGCCAAGCAGGTCGAGGGCGACCTCGCCGTCACCACCGACTACCGGCACGTGCTCACCGAGATCCTGCAGTCCCGCTTCGCCTCGGTCGACACGTCGGCCGTCTTCCCCGGCGCCGGCTACCGCAGGGTTGGCTTCATGCGCCGCTGAGGTCCGCGAAGCAACCGTCGACGGACCTTCGCTGAGGGGACCGGGATCAGTCAGTCGCCCACGTGACGCCCTACCACCACGGGTGTCTCGCGTTCATCGACTCTCCCGGTGGTTGCGCCCGGACAGCGTCGTCCAGATGAAACGCAATGCGTCGTCCGTGAGCTCATCGAGGTAGGTGGACTTCCAGTAGCTGTGGAGATTCGTCACCAACGGATCGAACCCGGCCTGGAAGGCTCGGTAGTTGGGGATGTGTTCGCTCATGTCGAAGAGTGGATCCCCGAGGTTCCGGAATTCATCGATGACGTCCTGGCCGTCTTGCTTGTCGCCCGCGTAGAGCGCAGCGACGATGAACACGTCCTGGCCCTGGATGGGTGGCGGTAGGTCAGGAGCGGCCGGTAGTGACCAGTAGAGCGCGCGAGTTGTGACTTCGTCACCAGCTCGAAGGGCGAGGTCGCGCCACTTCGGCATCAGCTCTTCCCCTGCGGCAGCTTCATGGAAGACAACGGCGAGAGCGACGTCGGGGCCGAGCTCGCGCGCTGTGAACGTGAAGTCGACGACGACACCGAAGTTGCCGCCTCCACCGCGGATCGCCCAGAACAGGTCGGGGTTCTCCTCCGCGCTTGCGGTGACGAGCTCGCCCGTTGCCAACACGACCTGGGCGGAAAGCAGGTTGTCGCAGGACAGACCCCACTTGCGGTGGAGCCAGCCGATACCGCCACCGAGTGTCAGGCCGCCGACACCCGTGGTCGAGACCACGCCACCGGGGACGGCCAATCCGAAGACCTGGGCTTCTCGGTCGACCTGTCCCCAGGTCGCGCCACCTTGGACGCGCACCGTCTTGTTGGCCGGGTCGACCCACACCCCGTTCATGTCGCGCATGTCGAGCACCAGACCGCCATCGACAGTGCCGTGGCCGGCCACATGATGCCCTCCGCCGCGCACCGCGAGAAGAAGACCGTGCTCACGGGCCAGATTGACGCCATCAATGACGTCGGCCTCGCCCGAGCACCGGATGATGAGACCGGGTCGACGATCGATCGCCAAATTCTCGACCACCCGAAGTTCCTCGTAGCCGGGGTCACCCGGCGCATAGATCGGACCGCGGAACAACATGCCGAGTCCGGCGATCTGTTCGTCGTCGAAGACCCGGAGCCCCTGGGACCGTGGGCAAGCCTCGTGGCGGTCTGAAAGGTCGAGTCACTTGAAAACGCATCAGAGGCAGCCTCCGCTTCCGCGGAAAACCGCCTCTGACCTGCTGTTACTTCGGTCGGGCTGACAGGATTTGAACCTGCGACCCCCTGACCCCCAGTCAGGTGCGCTACCAAGCTGCGCTACAGCCCGAAGCCCTGTGGAGACCGCTCGAAGGCGGCGCCGCAAGGCGTGTGAACCATACCGCAGCCCCTCCGGCGTCATCGAATCGGATCTCCCTCCGCAACGAGCGCCTCAGCGGAAGTCGCGAGAGGACTGGCGTGCCTGGAGCGCCTCCCCCACGCCGGGAATGACCGCGTCGAGGCCGACGACGCGATCGGCAACGAGGTTGGTCACGCCCTCGTTGCGCTCGAGGATGCCGCGGATGACGACCGCGATGCGGTTGCGAGCAGCCTGACGGTGCACCTTCATCACCCCGATCGAGCAGATGACGTTGAGCATGCCGGTCTCGTCCTCGAGGTTGAGGAACGTCGTGCCCATGGCGGTGCCGGGTCGCTGGCGGTGGGTGATCAAGCCGGCCACATGGACGCGGCGTCCAGACTCGGTGGTCTGGAGCTCGTCGATCGAGCGGATGCCGGCGCGGCGCAGGTCGTCGCGGAGGTGCTCGATCGGGTGGCCCTCCGGTGAGGTGCCGGTGGCCCACAGGTCGGCCAAGGTGATCTCCTCCGGGCTCATGCCGGGGAGGGTCGGCGCTGCCGGCGCGGGGGTGGCCCCGGAGAGGTGGTCGGCGCTCTCGGCGAACCCGGCGGCCCACAAGGCCTCGCGACGGTCGAGGCCGAAGCAGTCGAAGGCACCCGCGGTGGCCAAGGCCTCGAGCTGGTCGGGCACCAGGCCCGCTCGGCGCGACAGGTCGACGACGTCTCGGAACGGTGCCTCCTCCCTGGCCGCCACGATCCGGCGGGCCACGTCGATCCCGATGCCCCGCACGCTGTCCAGCCCGAGACGTACGGCGAGGGCCCCGTCGCGGCGGTGCGCCGGCGTGGGATCGGGGGTGCCGGGCACCCACTCCACCCGCACGAACGACGGTCGACAACAGCCCTCGAGCCCCGTCGGCCCGGTTGCCTCACCCTCGAGGGCCACCGGCTCCAGACCACCCTGCGCCCCGGACCGCGCGACGTCGGGTCGGCGTACGTCGACACCGTGACGGCGGGCATCGCCGATCAGCGACTGCGGGGAGTAGAAGCCCATCGGTTGGTTGCGCAGCAGCCCGGCCAGGAACGCCGCCGGGTAGTGCAGCTTGAACCACGAGCTCGCGTAGACCAGCAGCGCGAAGCTCAGCGCGTGCGACTCGGCGAAGCCGAAGTTGGCGAACGAGAGGATCTTCACGTAGATCGAGTCGGCGGCCTGCCCGACCAGTCCGCGGCGCGCCATCCCCGCGTAGAGCGTCTCCTTGATCGACTCGATCCGCTCGACTCCGCGCTTGGAGCCCATGGCCCGACGCAGGAGGTCGGCGTCGTCGCGGGTGCAGTCGCCCAGCGCCACCGCCATCGCCATCAGCTGCTCCTGGAAGAGCGGCACCCCGCGGGTGCGCTCGAGCACCGGCACCAGGTCGGGGTGGTCGTAGGTGACCTCCTCCTGACCCGTCGCGCGGCGGACGTAGGGGTGCACCGCCCCGCCCTGGATCGGTCCGGGGCGGATCAGGGCGATCTCGATCGCGAGGTCGTAGAACTCCCGCGGCCGCAGCCGGGGCAGGGTGCCGATCTGGGCGCGGCTCTCGACCTGGAAGACCCCGATCGAGTCTGCGCGGCAGAGCATGTCGTAGACCGCCGGCTCCTCCTTGGGCATCGTCGCGAGGGTCCACTGCTCGCCCAGGTGCTCGGCCACGAGCCGCATCATGTGGTCGAGGGCGCCGAGCATCCCGAGCCCCAGCAGGTCGAACTTGACCAGGCCCATCGTCTCGCAGGAGTCCTTGTCCCACTGGAGCACCGTGCGCCCGTCCATCCGGCCTCGCTCGATCGGGCAGACCTCACCGATCGGTCGCTCGGTGAGCACCATCCCGCCGGAGTGGATGCCGAGATGGCGCGGCGCCCCGAGCAGCTCCTCGGCGAGCGCCACCACCGGCGCCGGCACGTCGTGGGTGGCGCCCTCTCCCCCGGTGACGTCGCTGCCCCACCCGTCGATCTGCTTCGACCAGGCGTCCTGCTGGCCGGGCGAGTGACCCAAGGCCTTGGCCGCGTCGCGCACGGCGCTGCGCGGCCGATAGGCGATCACGTTGGCGACCTGGGCGGCGTTGCGTCGACCGTAGGTGTCGTAGACCCACTGGATCACCTCCTCGCGACGGTCGGAGTCGAAGTCGACATCGATGTCGGGCTCCTCGTCGCGGTGTGCGGAGATGAACCGCTCGAACGGCAACTTGTAGAAGACCGCGTCGACGGCGGTGATGCCGAGGGCGAAGCAGACCGCAGAGCTGGCCGCCGAACCACGCCCTTGGCAGAGGATGCCCCGCCCGCGCGCAAAGGCCACGATGTCGTGCACGATCACGAAGTAGCCGGCGAAGTCCTTGTCGGCGATCACGCGCAGCTCGTGCTGGAGCCGCTCCCGAGCCTCGCGCTCGTGGGGGGTGCCGACGTAGCGCTCCTCGAAGCCCCGCTCAGCCAGCACCCGCAGCCACGAATCCGCGGTGTGACCGTCGGGGATCTGCTGCTTGGGCAGCCCGGGTGAGGCCTTGCGCAGGTCGAAGGCGAGCTCGTCGGCGAGGGTGACGCTGCGCGCGACGGCCGCGTCGTACGGCGCCAGGGCCTCGGCGGTCTCGGCCCCGCTGCGTAGGTGACCGGACGACGACAGATCGAGCCAACCGTCGAGCTCGGCCAGGCTCCGCCGCGCGCGTACGGCGGCCATCGCCGAGGCCAGCCGGTGGCGCGACGGCGTCGCGTGGTGCACGTTGCCGGCGGCCACGACGTCGAGGCCGTGAGTTTCGGCAAGGGAGGCCAGCGTTGCGTTGAGCACGTCGGCGCCGGGTCGGGACGACAGCTCGACGAGCACGTTCTCCAGTCCGAAGAGCGAGGTCAGTCTGTCGAGTGCCTCGGATGCCGCCCGCGGACCGCCATGGGTCAGGGCCTCCCGGACCGTCCCCTTGCGACACCCGGTCAGCACCGCCCAGTGACCACGGCCGCGCTCGCCCAGCTCGTCGAGGTCGTAGACGGGGCGCCCCTTCTCGTCTCCGCGCAGGTGGGCGTCGGTCATCGCCCCCGACAGCCGGTGGTAGCCCTCCACCCCGCGCGCGAGCACCAGCAGGTGGTTGCCCTCGGGGTCGGCGACGCCGTTCTGCGGTCCGCTCAACCCGAGCGACAGCTCGGCTCCGTAGACGGTCAGCAGGTCGTAGGCCGCCGCCGCCTCGGCAAATAGGGGCGCTCCGTAGAAGCCGTCGTGGTCGGTGATCGCCAGGGCGTGCAGACCGAGGCGCACGGCCTCCTCGACCAGCTCAGCCGGCGAGCTCGCACCATCGAGGAAGCTGTAGTGGCTGTGGCAGTGCAGCTCGGCGTAGGGGGTCACCTCGGCAGGCGTCTCGATCGCGCGGGTCGGCGCCCGACCGCGCTTGCGGGAGATCGGGGCGTCGTCGGCGCCGGGCAGCCCGCTGAGCTTGCGTTCGAGCTCGCCCCAGCTCATCGCGGGGTTGTTCCAGCCCATCAGTCCGGGCCCATCAGTCGTAGCCCGCTTCCAAGGACCAGCCCTCGGCGCCGCACAGCAGCAGCCACGCGCGGCCGTCGCCGGCGACCACCTGGAAGCGGGCGCTCAGCCCGGACCCACCCGACCACCACGACTCGTCGGTCGGCCACGGTCCGGCCCAGGCCGTGACCGGCTGCCAGTCCTGGCGCACGATCCGGAAGCGCCAGGGCGCGCCGGTGACCGCGCCCCGCTCGGTCACGGTGACGGCGTGGCCGGCGGCATCGACGACCTCGGCGACCAACGACTGCTCGAAGACCCGCACCGGGGGCGGCCCCGGCACCCGGCCGGGCCAGGGCCGGTCGAGGGGGCGCAGGTCGACCGGTCGCTCCCCCCACGGCACGGTGGCCTGCCGTGCTGCCGGGCTGCGGCCGCCCTGGCACACAGGACGGCGTACGGCGTCGAAGCCGACCATCGCCTGCACCCTCGCCACCCCGCGCTCGACCAGGTCGTCGGAGCCGCCGCCCCACAACGACTCCCCATGAGCGGCGGCGGGCTCGACGGTGTCGGGCACGAAGCGGACGCGCTCGACGGGGGCCCGCACCTCGCCGGCCTCCTTGCGGGCGCGCAGCGAGCCGCCGTGGTCGCGCGACTGGAGCTGCCAATGGACCCGATCGACCAGATCCCGGGCGGTGAAGAAGCGTGGGTGGAGCCAGGTGCGCGCCGAGGCGAGGATGCCGTCGGCCTCCACCTCGACGCGCACCCCCGTCGCCACGAGCTGCAACCGTGAGATCCCCGCGAGGAACTCCTCCGCCGTCGTGCGCACGCTGAACGTCACCGCCTCGGCGGACTCCAGCGGCGGCTCGAAGACGACGACCCGGTCGAGCTCGGGAGGCACCGCACGGGCCGCGAAGTGCGCGGGGTCCTGACCTTGCGCGCGACGCCACACCGACGCGCCATAGCGCCCCAGCCGCGCCTCCACCGCGTCACCGGGCAGCGCCGCGACGTCACCGAGGGTGCGCAACCCGAGCCGTCGTAAGAGGCTGACCGCCTCGCGCCCCTGGGCGCCATCGGCCTCGAGCACCTCGACCGGTCGGGGCGCCAGGAAGGCCGGCGACCCGCCGACCGGCACCACCGACCACTCCTGGGGCTGCACCGAGCGCGCAGCCTGCTCGGCGGTGAACAAGTCGTCGGCGACCCCGAAGCGCACGTCACGCACCCCGGCCTCGACCAACAGCTCGCAGATCGTGGCCGCGGCGTTGGCCTCGGTGCCGAACCACCCCGCCGGGGCGCGGACGGCCAGGAGCCCCGGGCGCAGCGCGGCCACCCCCGGGCGCAGCTCCTCGACGAGCCCGAGCACACGCTCGAAGGCCCGTGCGTCGAGGTCGGGGTTGGCCGGGAGCAGCACCAGGTCGGGGCAACGCGCCTGGGCGTCGCGTCGCCGCTGACCGCGGCGCACCCCCTCGGCGCGGGCCGCGGTGTTGCAGACCTCCACCGCATGACCGGACAGGACCGCCGCCGGTGTCGAGGGCGAGCGTCCGGCGTCGACCAGGGCAGCCACCACCGACCAGTCGGGACACCACAGCACGAGGACCCTCATCCGGATGCCTCCCGGAGGGGCACGCCGATCGAGGCCACGTCGGTGTCGGGCGCCAGGGTCAGCCGGTCGTCCCACACCAGGTCAGCCCACTGCGGCGGTCGTGCGCCCCGCCGTACGGCAACACGCGTACGACGGGTGGCGAGCGCCCCGCGGCCGGCCTGCGGGCCGCTCCACGACGACTCCTCGAGGCTCAGCCGCGCCTCGACCTTCGGCCAGGCGCCACACACGACCAGCACCGCAGAGCGGGTGCGCAACCGTGAGTCGAGGACGCCCGCGTCGCGCGCCGAGACCCGGGCCGGTGCCCGCAGCACCACGACCCGGAGCACGTCGACGAGCGCAGCGGTCACCTCGAGCCAGTGCTCACCGGGATCGGGCACCAGCACCGTGCGGCCGAGATCGATGCCGAGCCCGGCCGCTGCCTCGAGGCCGAGATCGGGCCATCCCGCGAAACCCACCCACTCGCCGGCCTGCGAAGCGCCCGCAGCCAGGGCGAGGGCCAAGCCGGTCGAGTCGACGCCGTAGGTGGACCCCGCCTCGAGCGGCAACAGCCCTGCCAACGCCGGCAGCGTCGGGACCGGGAGTCGGGCCGGACGCCGCTCCATCGCCGCCACCCGCTCGCGCAGCTGATCGACGACCGATCGTGCGGGGTCGAGCTCGAGGGCGGGGCGGGTGGACACCCCTAGATGATCGAACAGATGTTCGAACGGGTCAAGTGAGCGGCGGCCTACCTGTGGAGGAACCGGCGCAGCTCAGGGGAGGATCATCGCACCTGCCCCGACGAAGCCGACACCTGGAGCGATGAGGTGTCCACCGCCACGAAGGCGCTGGCCGGGATCTGCTTCAGGTCCGCGATGAGGTCGTCGGGCCAGCCGTGATGTTGCTCGCCCTGGAAGAACCAGGGTGAGCCGTTGTCGGCGAGCACCAGGCCGTAGGTCTGCATGGCGTGCACCACCCGCTTCGCCTCGACCGAGAAGCCGCGGGGGCGCCACGACCCGTCGAGTCGGAACCGGGCACCCATCGGCGGGTAGGCCAGGGAGGACTTCGACCCGGCATCGTGGCGCGCCGGCCAGAGATGTCGCCGCGCGGTCACGTCGGTCGTGAAGCGGATCGCGTGGTCGATGCGGTCGCGGCGCACCTCGCGCCGGCGCAGCAGACCGGGGAGGATCGGCAGTCCTGCAGCATCGGCCGAGGTCCACCCGTCGGGGCGTAAGGCGTTGCTGCCCAGCGACCAGACGGCTCCGGAGCCTGCCTTCCAGCCGCGGGCTGTCTTGCGGGTCGCAAAGGTCTCGTAGAGCTTGCAGGAGCCACGGACCACGACGACGGCGTGTCGGTCACCGGAGGAGGAGCGACCGCCCTCGACCCGGGTGTCGGAGCCGAGCGGGTAGCGCACCCGGTCGCTCTCGGAGGCATAGCGGAAGCGGACCTTGACCTTGCGGTGGGCCTTGCCCACCACTGTGACCGGGATGCCGTAATCAGGCCCGGCCCCGTCGTTGGGCCCGAAGTCGGGGTGCAGGTCGACGTCGGTCGACATGTGGGAGAGCCACTGGGCGCTGCGGCGATGCTCCGGCAGGTCGGAGACATCGGCGTGCCACCAGTTGTCGTCAGGGAACGCCGCGCACGCCGTACCGGCCACCGGGTTGGCCACCGGCTTGGCCACCTGCTTGAGCACCGCGCTCGACGTCGAGGACGTCGCGGCGCCCGGAGGCATCGCGAGCGCCCCGGCGACCAGCACCAGGGCGACCACGCAACGCAGCGAGATCACCATGTCAGCACGCTACGCCCGCCCGCGGACGTCGGCACCCGCCAAGCGTGACTACTTGCGCTTGCGCTTCTCGCGCACCCGCTGCTCGATGACGATCGGGGTGCCGACGAAGCCGAACTCCTCGCGCAGACGACGCTCGATGTAGCGCTCGTAGCCGGCCTCGAGCAGCCCCGAGGTGAAGAGCACGAACGTCGGCGGGGCCGAGGCTGCCTGGGTGCCGAACATGATCTTGGGCTGCTTGCCGCTGCGCACCGGGTGGGGGTGCTCGGCGACGAGCCGACCGAGGAAACCGTTGAGCTGACCGGTGGAGATCCGGGTCTCCCAGCCGGCCAGGGCCTTCTCGATCGCCGGGACCAGACGGTCGATGTGCCAGCCGGTCTTGGCGGTGATGTTGATGCGTGGCGCCCACTGCACCTGCACGAGGTCGCGTTCGATCTCGCGGTCGAGGTAGTAGCGGCGCTCCTCGCCGACGAGGTCCCACTTGTTGAACGCGATCACCATGGCGCGGCCGGCTTCGCGGACCGTCTGGATGATGCGCAGGTCCTGCTCGGAGAGCGACTGGCCGCCGTCGACGACCAGCACGGCCACCTCCGCACGGTCGATCGCCGTCGTCGTACGCAGGGAGGCGTAGTACTCGTGGCCCGAGGCTTCCTTGACCCGCTTGCGGATGCCGGCGGTGTCGATGAAGCGCCAGGTGACGCCGTCGAGGGTGACCAGCTCGTCGACCGGGTCGACGGTGGTGCCGGCGACGTTGTCGACGACGACCCGCTCGGAGCCGGCGAGCTTGTTGAGCAGCGAGGACTTGCCGACGTTGGGCTTGCCGACGATCGCGATCCGACGCGGTCCGCCGACCTCCGGGTCACCGTGGGGCGGGGTGTCGGGCAGGGCTTCCAGGATCGCGTCGAGCATGTCGCCCGAGCCGCGTCCGTGCAGGGCCGAGACCGGGACCGGCTCTCCGAGGCCGAGGTTCCACAGGGCGTGGGCCTCCGACTCGGCGCGCAGGTCGTCGACCTTGTTGGCCGCGAGCACGACGGGCTTGCCGGAGCGACGCAGGATCTTGACGACCTCGGCGTCGGAGTCGGTGATGCCGACGTTGGCGTCGACGACGAAGAGCACGGCATCGGCCAGGCTCACCGCGACCTCGGCCTGGGCCGCGATGCGCTGCGCAAGGCCGCGGGCGTCGGGGTCCCAGCCGCCGGTGTCGACGACGGTGAAAGCGCGACCGTTCCAGTTGGCGTCGTAGGAGACCCGGTCACGGGTGACTCCGGGCACGTCCTCGACGACTGCCGCGCGGCGGCCGATGATCCGGTTGACCAGCGTCGACTTGCCGACGTTGGGTCGACCGACGACCGCCAGGATCGGGACGGGTCCGAGCGACTGCTCGCCGGGACCCGAGGGGTCCGTCGAGCCGGTGGCTTCGGTCGGGTTGTTGTCGTCGATCGGCGTGCTACTCATGCTGACTTCTCCGTGATGCCCCCGCCGGGGTCGGGTTCGTGCTGCCCCGCGGGCAAGGGCCCGGGCAGGGAGAGACCAGTGCTGCGACGCGCGGCCTCCAGGTCGGCGAGCATCCGGGCACGCAGCCGGAGCGAGGTCTCCCCCACCTGCTGACGCGTCCGCGGCCACTCGGCCTGCTCGACGGTGAACGGCGTACCGAACACGAGGTCCATGGTCCCACGTCGGCGCGGCAGCGACGAACTCGCGCCGCCGGGCTCACGGGTCCCGAACAGGATGACGGGTACGACGGGGGCGCCCGTCACGTAGGCGAGGTAGGCCGCGCCCCGGTGGAACCGCTCGAGCTCACCGGACCCGCGGGTGCCCTCGGGGAAGACGCCGACGACCCCGTCGTCACGCAGGACCCGCACCGCAGACTTCACCGCGGCCGGGTCCGCGTGGAAGCGGTGCAGCGGGATCTGGCCGGCGGCGGTCAGGAAGCGGCCCAGGACCCCGGCGAACATCTCGATCTTGGTCAACGCGTGCACCGGCCTCGGAGCGTAGATCGCGAGCAGCGGTCCGTCGATGACCCCGACGTGATTGGCGGCCAGGATCACCGGACCGGTCGCGGGCACGTTCTCGGCGCCGTGGACCACCACCCGATAGCGCCGGCGGAGCAGCCAGGCGCAGAACGGTCGCGCTCCGTGCAGGAGCCAGCGACTGGGGCGGCGTACGCCGTCGGTCCGCGGGAGGGTCAGGTGCGAGGACGTCACAGGTCAGGCTCCGTGGCCTGCTCCCCCGCGCTCTCGACCAGACCCACCAGCAACCCGATCACTTCGTCGAGCGTGTACGTCGTGGTGTCGAGGTGGGCGGCCCCGTCGGCCATCTTCAACGGGGCGGTGGCTCGGCCGGAGTCGATCCGGTCGCGCTCGCGCAGCGAGGCCTCGGTCGAGGCCACGTCGGCGGCGCCAGCCTCGAGGGCGCGGCGCGAAGCCCGAGCGCTCGGGTCCGCGGTCAGGTAGACCTTCACCTGCGACTGGGGCCACACGACGGAGCCGATGTCACGACCTTCGACCACGATCCCGCCCGACGCGACGTGGGAGCCGATGATGTCGCGCTGCAGCTCCAGGAGCCGGGCACGCACCTCGGGCACCGTGCTCACCGGAGAGACCGCGGCGTTGACGGCATCGGTGCGGATCGCGGCGGCGACGTCGCGACCGTCGACGGTGATGGTCGGGCCGGTCGGGTCGGTGCCGGAGACCAGGACCGGCTCATGGCAGCGGGCGGCGACCGCGGCGACGTCGTGGACGTCGATGTCGTGGCTCAGCATCCACCAGGTCACCGCGCGAAACATGGCGCCGGTGTCGAGGTAGGCCAGGCCGAGCCGATCGGCCACGCCGCGGCAGGTGCTGGACTTGCCCGAGCCGGACGTCCCGTCGACGGCGACGACCATCCCCACCAACTGCATCGGGGTGGTGCGGACGTCGGAGGCTGTCGGTCCGGTCAGATCTGGAGCAGTCACGGGCGCAGATCTTACCGGTGAGTCACCGGGAGGGCTCAGGGCGCGTCGGGCACCGAGCGGACCCGGGTCAGGTCCGAGCGGAGCGCGGCGGCGCCGTGCAGGTAGACGTGGGTGACGTCGGCGCGCGGGAGGTCGGTCTCGACATGCGCCATCATCCTCACCACCCGCGGCATCGAACCAGCGATCTCGAGCTCTCGGGCGCAGATCAGCGGCACCTCGCCGAAGCCGAGCTGGCGCGCGGCGTACGCCGGGAACTCGCTGACCAGGTCGGAGGTCGCGGTGAAGATCACCGAGATGAAGTCATCGACGCTCAGCCCGTTGGAGGCCATCACATCGAGCACCATCTCCGAGACCCGCTCGAGCATCTGCTCCCGGTCGTCGTCGTCGAGCTGGGTTGCTCCCCTGACTGCGCGCACTGCCATGCGGCCAGCGTAGTGGGGCCCATCCCCCGACCCCCCGGGAGGCTGAGCAGCGAGCGCCAGCGAGCGTCGACGAAGCCCCGTGACCCGGAGGCTGAGCAGCGAGCGCCAGCGAGCGTCGACGAAGCCCCGTGACTGTGGCTGCGGTCTGCTCCACCTGCTCGGGCAACGCCTGCGTCCTCGCCCAGGGCTCGGACTGCTCAGCCTCCAGTGGCTCACGGGGCAACGCCTGCGGCCTCGCCCAGGGCTCGGCCTGCTCAGCCTCCAGCGGCGTGCGGGGCGCCGTTGGTCACATGCTGACGCTGTCGAGCAGGGCACCCAGCTCGTCGAGGGTCAGCTCGCGCAGCTGACCGGCCTTGAGCTGGCCGAGGTCGATGGGTCCGAGCTCGGTGCGGGTCAGCTTGCGGACCGGGTGGCCGAGGTGCTCGAGGAGGCGGCGCACGATGCGGTTGCGGCCCTCGTGGATGACCAGCTCGACGATCGACTTCTCGCGGGTCGCGGCGATGATCCGAACGCGCGTCACCGCCACCGGCCCGTCGTCGAGCTCGACGCCGGCCAGGAGCTCCTCGGCGGAGTCCTTGTGGAACAGCCCGTCCACCTCGGCGACATAGGCCTTGTCGACCTCGTAGGAAGGATGGGCCATCTTGTTGGCGAAGTCGCCGTCGTTGGTGAGCAGCAGCAGCCCGGAGGTGTCGGTGTCGAGGCGGCCGACGTGGAACAGCCGCTCGTTGGCGGCGGCGTCGGGACGAGTCTCGGCGAGCACGTCGGTGAGCGTGCGCCGGCCCTCGGGGTCCGACATCGTCGAGACGACTCCGCGCGGCTTGTTGAGCACCAGGTAGACGTGCTCGGAGATGGGCGGGAGCCGCTTGCCCGACACCCGGATCACCGCCACCCGCGGGTCGACCTTGGTGCCGAGTCGGGTGATGATCTCTCCGTCGACCTCGACCTCGCCCTCGAGCATCAGCTCCTCGCACTTTCGACGCGAGGCCACGCCCGACTGAGCCAGCAGCTTCTGCAGCCGGATCAGACCGTCCTCGTCGGTGGCCAGGTGGTCGCTCATGAAGGCTCCTGACCGGCAGTGGGTGCCGGCTCGTCGGGGGTGTGGGAGAACGACGCCATCTGGGCGAGCTCGTCGTCGAGGTCCTCCATGTCGGGCAGGTAGGGCGCCAGCTCGGGCAGGTCGTCGACCGAGGTCACCCCGATGCGCTCCAGGAAGTACGTCGTCGTGCGGTAGAGCGTGGCGCCGTGCTCGCCGTCACGACCGGCCTCCTCGACCAGGCCGCGCGTCAGCAGGGTGCGCATCACCCCGTCGACGTTGACACCACGGATCGCCGAGACCCGGGCCCGCGAGACCGGCTGCTGGTAGGCGACCACGGACAGGGTCTCCAGGGCGGCCTGGGTGAGCCGAGCCTGTTGGCCCTCCAGCACGAAGCTCTCCACGACCGGCGCGAACTGCTCACGGCTGTAGAAGCGCCAGCCACCGGCGACGTTGCGGAGCTCGAAACCGCGACCCTGCTCGTCGTACTCCCCCGCTAGCGCGGCCAGTGCTGCGGCCACCTCCTCACCCGGGTAGCCGACGACACTGGCCACGACGTGGCATCGAGCGGCTGGTCGGAGACCATCAGGATCGCCTCCAGCGCCGGGCGCAGCTCGGCCAGGGGGATGGCCAGCAACCCCTCGTCGGTCTCGGTCGCGTCGCTCATCAGGTCTCCTCGGCAGTGGGCAGCTCGGGCGGGGCGCCATCGAACTCGTCGACGATGTCGATCTCGGTGTCCTCGCCGCCTGTCCAGCGCACGGTCAGCTCCCCCAGCGCTCGGGCCTGCTCGAAGGCCACCGCACCTTCGCGGAAGAGCTCGAGCAAGGACAGGAAACGAGCCACGGTGGTCAGGGTGTCGGGCGAGTCACCGCACAACGCGCGGAAGGTCAGCGTGCCGGCTCGCCGCAACCGGTCCATCACGATGACGCCCTGCTCGCGCACCGAGACCGCCGGGGCGTGGATATGGCCGAGGGAGACCTCGAGCACCGGCTTGGGCTCCAACGCACGGGCGGCGAGTCCCGGCGAACTGCTCGAGACCGATGCCGATCAGCACCTCGGGCAGCAGCCCGGCGTAGCGGTCCTCGAGACCGACTGCACGCGGGTGGCGCAACGCCTCGTCGGCCAAGCGGGTGCCGAGCACCGCGGCCATCTGCTTGTAGGCCTTGTACTGGATCAGCCGTGCGAAGAGCAGGTCGCGAGCCTCGAGCAGCGCCAGGTCCTCCTCGTCCTCGACGTCGCCCTGAGGCAGCAGCCGTGCCGCCTTCAGGTCGAGCAGGGTCGCGGCGACCAGGAGGAACGACGTCGTCTGCTCCAGGTCCCAGACGGAGCCACCGGCCTTGACGTGGGCGATGAACTCGTCGGTGACCTTCGACAGTGCGACCTCGGTGATGTCGAGCTTGTGCTTGGAGATCAGGCTCAGCAGCAGGTCGAACGGGCCTTCGAAGTTCTCCAGGCGCAGCGAGAACTCCGGGGTGATCTCGGGTCGTTCGAGCTGGTCCTGGCTTCCGGTCGGCTTGGCCACCGAGCTCCTCACACCGCCGTCATCGGTCGCCGCGCAGGCGCTGGACGAGCATGCTCTGCTCGCCGTTCTCGGCGAGGTCGCTCAGCACGACCGACACGGCCTCGCGCACGAGCCGACCACGGTCGACCGCGAGGCGGTGCTGGCCGCGCAGGGTCAGCCGCGCCCGCTCGATCTCGAGGAGCTCATCGGAGGTGACGTAGACCGTCATCTTCTCGTCGTGCCGGATCCGGCCGCTGGCGGCCGGCTTGGCCGGCCGGTGTCGTCGACGGAGGTGTCGGGGGTCTCCGGTGCATCGGGGACCGCCCTGGACCGCCGACTCGGGAGCCTCGGTGCCGGTCGGACGGAACAGGTCGTCTGCTGCCGGCAGGCTCACTCGTCGGGCCATCGCGACACCACCTCCTTGGCGAGCTGACGGTAGGAGTCGGCGCCGGCCGACGTGCTGGCGTAGGTGGTGATCGGCTCCCCGGCGACGGTGGAGTCGGAGAACTTGACCGTACGACGGATCACGGTGTGGAAGACGGTGTCCCCCCACGCCTGGACCAGACGCTCCATGACCTCGCGGCCGTGCAGGGTGCGACCGTCGAACATCGTGCCGAGGATGCCCTCGATCTCCAGTCGCGGGTTGAGTCGCTCACGCACCTTGTCGATCGTGGTCTTGAGCAGCGCCACGCCGCGCAGCGCGAAGTACTCGCACTCCAGCGGCACGATGACCCCGTCGGAGGCGGTGAGCGCGTTGACGGTGAGCAGGCCGAGCGATGGCTGGCAGTCGATGAGGATGACGTCGTAGAGCGGCGAGCGCCGGGGCGAGCACGCGTTGGAGCGTCTGCTCGCGGGCGACCTCGTTGACCAGCTGCACCTCGGCGGCGGAGAGGTCGATGTTGGAGGGCAGCAGATCCATGCCGGGCACACCGGACGGCACCACGACGTCCTCGAGGGTGACGTCGGGCTGGAGCAGCAGGTTGTAGATGCTCAGGTCCATCTCGTGCGGGTTGAGCCCGAGCCCGACCGACAGCGAGCCCTGCGGGTCGAAGTCGACCAGCAGCACCTTGCGGCCGTACTCCGCGAGGGAGGCGCCGAGGTTGATGGTCGTGGTCGTCTTGCCGACCCCGCCCTTCTGGTTGCACATGGAGACCACGCGCGCGCCGCCGTGCCGGGTGAGCGGCTTCGGCTCGGGCAGGACCGGCATCGGCCGTCCCGTCGGGCCGAGCTCGGCCTTCGGCGCCACCGGCGCACGGGCGCTACGGGCGCCGGCGTCGGTCGCTCGAACGGCAACATCGAGGCGTCCTCGCTGACCGACTGCCCCTCGGCGACCGCCACGGCAGTGCGCAGCCCCGACGACGGGTGTATCAGCGATCGGCGGCATCGACGGGGGCATCGACGGTGCCTCTGTCGTGGCCTGCGCGGCCCCGGGGCCACGTGGGTAGGTTCCCTCGCTCATGATCTCGGCTCCCTCTTCACTGCGCTGATGGTGCTGATGTGCGGTGCCTGACGACGGATGGTCGTGCCTGACCAGTACACAATGTCGACACGACGACTTTGCGGCGGCTCGCCGCGCGACTCTAGGCGGGTTCTCCGAGCCGCCCTCGAGCGCCCCCACCGGCGGAGGCGCGCGCGCACCGAGGACTCAGTCGGAGAGGCAGCGCAGCGCGACGCCGGCCAGCACCAGCTCGCCGGCCTCGTCGGAGGCATCGAGGTCGGCGATCGCCTCGATGACCCAGTCGCGGTCGCCCGCGGGGTCGCAGATCGTCTGCGTGACCCGCCAGATCGGGCGGTGACGTCCTCGGTGCCGGCGGGTTCGCCGATGGCGGGCTCGATGCGCAGCAGGTCGGGTCCGCGGGCGTCGCCATCGGTGAGCACGCTGTCGTGCTGGGCGTAGTACTCCTCGATCCCGGTGTCCCAGGCCGAGCGCGTCATCACGACCTCGCGCGGCGGGTCGGTGCGATCGGCGGCGGCGCGCTCCAGCGCCATCAGCCCGTCGAGGCTGTCGCGCGCGACCAGGTCGACGCGACGCCACATGGCGTTGCGCACCATCACCCGGAAGGCGCGGTCCTGCTTCGAGATCGGCCGCGGCGACGTCGGCGGCGGCGCCCCGGCGCTCAGCGCCGCGTGGTCGGGGTCGGTCAGCGCCTCCCACTCGTCGAGCAGCGAGGAGTCGGTTTGGCGGATCGTCTCGGCCAACCACTCCATCAGGTCGTCGAGCTCCGGGGTGCGGTGCGCGTCGGGCACGGTCTGGCGCAGCGCCCGGTAGGCGTCGGTGAGGTAGCGCAGCACCAGTCCCTCGGAGCGGGCAAGCTCGTAGCGCGAGCAGAAATGGGTGAAGCTCATGCCTTGCGCGTAGAGCTCGCGCACCACCGACTTCGGTCCGAGGGCGTCCTCGGCGAGCCAGGGGTGGCTCTGCCGGTAGAGCTCGTACGTCGCCTCCAGCAGCTCGGCGAGCGGCTGCGGCCAGGTGATCTGGTCGAGCAGCGCCATCCGCTCGTCGTACCCGAGGCCGTCGGCCTTCATCTCCCCGATCGCCTCGCCGCGCGCGGCGTGCTGCTGGGCGAAGAGAATCTGGCGCGGGGCGTCGAGGACCGCCTCGATGACCGAGACGATGTCGAGGGTGTAGTCGTCGGACTCGGGGTCAAGCACGTCGAGGGCGGCGAGGGCGAAGTGCGACAGGGGTTGGTTGAGCGCGAAGTCGGCCGGGAGGTCGACGGTGAGCACGTAGCGGCGGCCGAACTCGTCGACCTCCTCGAGGCGGGTGATCGTCTGCGACTGGAGCAGGCTGCGCGCCAGGCGCAGGCCCGCCGGCTGAGCCGCAGCTGTTGCTTGCGCTGCTCGTGGTTGTCCTGCAAGCAGGTGGCGCAGGACCGCGACGCATCCTCCTCGCGGGTCAGGACGTTGATGAGCATCGAGTTGTCGACGCGCATCCGCGAGACCAGCTGCTCGGGCACCCCGGCGACGAGCTTCTCGAAGGTCTGCTCGGTCCACACCACGGTGCCCTCGGGGGGCTTGCGCAGCTGGGCCTTGCTCTTGCGCTTGGCGTTGGCGCCGGGCGCTGCGTTCTTGGCCTCCGCCTTGGCCTTGGCCTTCTCGTTCTCGATGGTGTGCTCGGGGGCCTGGACGACGACGTAGCCCGCGGTGTCGAAGCCCGCGCGCCCGCTCGCCCGGCGATCTGGAGGAACTCCGGGTGCGCAGGATGCGCGACTTGTTGCCGTCGTACTTCGCCAGGCCGGTGAACAGCACGGTGCGGATCGGGACGTTGATGCCGACCCCGAGGGTGTCGGTGCCGCTGATCACGGTCAGCAGGCCGGCCTGGGCGAGCTGTTCGACGGCGCGGCGGTAGCGCGGCAGCATGCCGGCGTGGTGGACGCCGATGCCGCGGCGCAGCAGCTTGGAGAGCACCTTCCCGAAGCCGGCTCCGAAGCGGAAGCCGCCGAGGTGCTCGGCGATGGCCTCCTTGTGGGCATCAGTGAGCGCGGTGGAGACCAGCTTGCTGTTGAGGAGGTTGGTGGCCTGCTCGACGGCTTCCTTCTGGGTGAAGTGCACGACGTAGACCGGCGACTGCTTGGTCACGACGAGCTCTTCGAGGGTCTCGGCAAGCGGCGTCAGGGCCCAGGTGAACGTCAGTGGGACGGGCCGTTCGGCGTCGTCGACGATCGCGGTCTCCCGACCGTTGCGCCGGGTGAGGTCCTCGGCGATGTCGCTGACGTCGCCGAGCGTCGCTGACATCAGCACGAACTGGGCCTGCGGCAGCGCGAGGAACGGAGTTGCCAGGCCCAACCGCGGTCGGGCTCGGAGTAGAAGTGGAACTCGTCCATCACGACGAGGCCGACGTCAGCGTCGGCGCCCTCGCGAGCGCGATGTTGGCCAGGATCTCGGCGGTGCAGCAGATGATCGGCGCGTCGGCGTTGACCGCGGCGTCGCCGGTCAGCATGCCGACCTGGTCGGCGCCGAAGACGGCGCACAGCTCGAAGAACTTCTCGCTCACCAGGGCCTTGATCGGCGCGGTGTAGAACGACACCCGGTCGTCGGCCAGGGCGGCCTTGTGGGCGCCGAGGGCGACCGACGACTTGCCCGACCCGGTCGGGGTGGCGAGCACGACGTTGTTGCCGGCGAGGATCTCGAGGTAGCGGCGTCCTGGTGGGGATGCAGCTCGAGACCACGAGAGGTGGCCAGGGCGGTGATGTCGTCGTAGACAGCGTCGAAGTCGGTGGTGCTCATCCCTGGGCCCGCGGGTGTGAGGTCGCGAAGACCTCACGCAGGTTGTCGACCGTCACCAGCGTGTAGACCTGAGTCGTGGTCACGGAGGCGTGCCCGAGCAGCTCCTGGACCACGCGTACGTCGGCGCGCCCGTCGAGCAGGTGGGTGGCGAAGGAGTGCCGCAGGGTGTGCGGCGAGACATCTCGAGTGACCCCGGCGCGATCGGCGGTCTTGACCAGCACCGCCCAGGCCGACTGCCGTGACAACCGGCCTCCCCGGGAGTTGCAGAGCGAGCCCTGCCGGCGCCCGTTCGCCCCGGAGCCGGCGCTGACCAACTCGGTGCGACCGCGGACCAGGTAGGCCTCGACGGCGTCACGGGCGAAGGAGCCCAGCGGCACCAGTTGCTTGCCGCCCTTGCCGCGCAGCAGCACCGTGGCGTCGGCGCCCGACTCACCCCAGTCGAGGTCGTCGACGTCGAGACCCACAGCCTCTGAGATCCGGGCACCGGTCCCGTAGAGCACCTCGAGCAGGGCCCGATCCCTCAGGGCCAGGGTAGTGCCTGCGGCCCCGGCGGCCTCGAGGATCGCCTCCACGTCGCTCGAGGGCAGCGCCTTGGGCAGACGCTTGGCCGGCGTGGGCGGCTTGACCCCGGAGGCCGGGTCGAGGCGGGAGGCCGTCGCTGACGGCGAACTTGTGGAAGCCCCGCACCGCGACGAACGTGCGCGCCGCCGAGGTGGCGCTCAGGGCCTGGTGATCGGCGTCGCCCTCGCGCAGGTGCACCAGGAACGACGCGACGGTCGCCTCGGAGATCTCGCCGAAGTCGCTCACCCCGGCCGCGGCGAGGAAGCCAGGTAGCGGTTGAGGTCGCGGCGGTAGGAGCTCAGCGTGTTGATCGCGAGACCTTCTCGACGCTGAGGTGGTCGAGGTAGGTGCGCACCGCGCGCTCGAGGGGCTCTCGTGTCGCGGGCGTCTTGGTGGTCGCGGTCACGAGTCCTAGGAGGCCAGGACGGAGTCCAACGACAACGCCTCGATGCCGACGGCCTCGCCGACAGGGGCGTTGGTCAGGTCACCGGCGTGGGTGTTGAGGCCCAGCGCCAGGCTGCGGTCGTCGCGGCACGCCCGGAGCCAGCCCTTGTCGGCCAGCGCCACCGTGTAGGGCAGCGTCGCATTGGTCAGGGCGTAGGTCGAGGTGCTCGGCACCGCGCCGGGCATGTTGGCCACGCAGTAGAAGGTCGAGTCGTGAACCGGTAGATCGGGTCATCGTCGGTCATGGCGTGGGTGTCCTCGAAGCAGCCGCCCTGGTCGACGGCGATGTCGACGAGCACCGAGCCGGGCTTCATCGCAGCGACCAGGTCGTTGGAGACGAGCTTGGGGGCCGCGGCGCCGGGGATCAGCACGGCGCCGATCACCATGTCAGCCTCCATCACGTGCTGCTGGATGGCGAGCTTGGACGACGCCAGGCCGTGGACCCGGTTGTTGTAGCGCCAGAACGACATCCGCAGCTTG
>CAVXGJ010000005.1:0-21762 GCA_963761285.1 uncultured Actinomycetota bacterium
GGACGTCGCGGCGCCGGAGGCCTCGCGCAGCGCCCGGCGACCAGCACCAGGGCGACGACGCAACGAAACCGCCATCGGACGATGTCCTACACGCTACGCCTGCCTGCGGACGTCGGGGCAACCGCCCAGCGCGACTGACTTGCGTTTGCGCTTCCCCCGCACCGCTGCTCGAGGACGATCGGGGGGTCGACGAAACCGAACTCCTCGCGCAGGCGATGCTCATGTAGCGCTCGTAGCCGGCCTCGAGCGGCCCGAGGTGAAGAGCACGAACGTCGGCGGGGCCGAGGCGGCCTGGGTGCCGAACATGATCTTGGGCTGCTTGCCGCTGCGCACCGGGTGGGGGTGCTCGGCGACGAGCCGACCGAGGAAACTGTTGGGCTGGCCGGTGGAGATCGGGTCTCCCAGCCCGGCCAGGGCCTTCTCGACCGCCGGGACCAGACGGTCGAGTGCGAGCCGGTCTTGGCGGTGACGTGATGCGGGGCGCCCACTGCACCTGCACGAGGTCGCGTTCGATCTCGCGGTCGAGGTAGTAGCGCGCTCCTCGCCGACGAGGTCCCACTTGTTGAACGCGATGACCATGCGCGCGGCCGGCCTCGCGGATCGTCTGGATGATGCGCAGGTCCTGCTCGGAGAGCGACTGGCCGCCGTCGACGACCAGCACGGCCACCTCGGCACGGTCGATCGCCGTCGTCGTACGCAGGGAGGCGTAGTACTCGTGGCCCGAGGCCTCCTTGACCCGCTTGCGGATGCCGGCGGTGTCGATGAAGCGCCAGGCCATGCCGTCGAGGGGCGATCAGCTCGTCGACCGGGTCGACGGTGGTGCCGGCGACGTTGTCGACGACGACCCGCTCCTAGCCGGCGAGCTTGTTGAGCAGCGAGGACTTGCCGACGTTGGGCTTGCCGACGATCGCGATCCGACGCGGACCGCCGATCTCCGGGTCACCGTGGGGCGGCGGGTCGGGCAGGGCTTCCAGGATCGCGTCGAGCATGTCGCCCGAGCCGCGTCCGTGCAGGGCCGAGACCGGGACCGGCTCTCCGAGGCCGAGGTTCCACAGGGCGTGGGCCTCGGCCTCGGTGCGCAGGTCGTCGACCTTGTTGGCCGCGAGCACGACGGGCTTGCCGGAGCGACGCAGGATCTTGACGACCTCGGCGTCGGCGTCGGTGATGCCGACGTTGGCGTCGACGACGAAGAGCACGGCGTCGGCCAGGCTCACCGCGACCTCGGCCTGGGCCGCGATGCGCTGCGCAAGGCCGCGGGCGTCGGGGTCCCAGCCGCCGGTGTCGACGACGGTGAAGGCGCGGCCGTTCCAGTTGGCGTCGTAGGAGACCCGGTCACGGGTGACCCCGGGGACGTCCTCGACGACGGCCTCGCGGCGGCCGATGATCCGGTTGACCAGCGTCGACTTGCCGACGTTGGGACGGCCGACGACGGCCAGGATCGGGACGGGCCGAGCGACTGCTCGTCGGGACCCGAGGGTCCGTCGAGCCGGTGGCTTCGGTCGGGTTGTTGTCGTCGATCGGCGTGCTACTCATGCTGACTTCTCCGTGATGCCCCCGCCGGGGTCGGGTTCGTGCTGCCCCGCGGGCAAGGGCCCGGGCAGGGAGAGACCAGTGCTGCGACGCGCGGCCTCCAGGTCGGCGAGCATCCGGGCACGCAGCCGGAGGGAGGTCTCCCCCACCTGCTGACGCGTCCGCGGCCACTCGGCCTGCTCGACGGTGAACGGCGTACCGAACACGAGGTCCATGGTCCCACGTCGGCGCGGCAGCGACGAACTCGCGCCGCCGGGCTCACGGGTGCCGAACAGGATGACGGGCACGATGGGCGCGCCGGTGACGTGGGCGAGGTAGGCCGCGCCCCGGTGGAACCGCTCGAGCTCACCGGACCCGCGGGTGCCCTCGGGGAAGACGCCGACGACCCCGCCGTCACGCAGCACCCGCACGGCAGACTTCACCGCGGCCGGGTCCGCGTGGAAGCGGTGCAGCGGGATCTGGCCGGCGGCGGTCAGGAAGCGGCCCAGGACCCCGGCGAACATCTCGATCTTGGTCAGCGCGTGCACCGGCCGCGGGGCGTAGATCGCGAGCAGCGGTCCGTCGATGACCCCGACGTGGTTGGCGGCCAGGATCACCGGACCGGTCGCGGGCACGTTCTCGGCGCCGTGGACCACCACCCGATAGCGCCGGCGGAGCAGCCAGGCGCAGAACGGTCGCGCTCCGTGCAGCAGCCAGCGACTGGGGCGGCGTACGCCGTCGGTCCGCGGGAGGGTCAGGTGCGAGGACGTCACAGGTCAGGCTCCGTGGCCTGCTCCCCCGCGCTCTCGACCAGACCCACCAGCATCCCGATCACTTCGTCGAGCGTGTACGTCGTGGTGTCGAGGTGGGCGGCCCCGTCGGCCATCTTCAGCGGGGCGGTGGCTCGGCCGGAGTCGATCCGGTCGCGCTCGCGCAGCGAGGCCTCGGTCGAGGCCACGTCGGCGGCGCCGGCCTCGAGGGCGCGGCGCGCAGCCCGAGCGCTCGGGTCCGCGGTCAGGTAGACCTTCACCTGCGACTGGGGCCACACGACGGAGCCGATGTCACGACCTTCGACCACGATCCCGCCCGACCCGACGTGGGCGCCGATGATGTCGCGCTGCAGCTCCAGGAGCCGGGCACGCACCTCGGGCACGGTGCTCACCGGGAGACCGCGGCGTTGACGGCATCGGTGCGGATCGCGGCGGCGACGTCGCGACCGTCGACGGTGATCGTCGGGCCGGTCGGGTCGGTGCCGGAGACCAGGACCGGCTCATGGCAGCGGGCGGCGACCGCGGCGACGTCGTGGACGTCGATGTCGTGGCTCAGCATCCACCAGGTCACCGCGCGGAACATCGCGCCGGTGTCGAGGTAGGCGAGGCCGAGTCGCTCGGCCACGCCGCGGCAGGTGCTGGACTTGCCGGAGCCGGAGGTCCCGTCGACGGCGACGACCATCCCCACGAGCTGATCGGCGTGGTGGGACGTCGGAGGCTGTCGGTCCGGTCAGATCTGGAGCAGTCACGGGCGCAGATCTTACCGGTGAGTCACCGGGAGGGCTCAGGGCGCGTCGGGCACCGAGCGGACCCGGGTCAGGTCCGAGCGGAGCGCGGCGGCGCCGTGCAGGTAGACGTGGGTGACGTCGGCGCGCGGCAGGTCGGTCTCGACATGCGCCATCATCCTCACCACCCGCGGCATCGAACCAGCGATCTCGAGCTCTCGGGCGCAGATCAGCGGCACCTCGCCGAAGCCGAGCTGGCGCGCGGCGTACGCCGGGAACTCGCTGACCAGGTCGGAGGTCGCGGTGAAGATCACCGAGATGAAGTCATCGACGCTCAGCCCGTTGGAGGCCATCACATCGAGCACCATCTCCGAGACCCGCTCGAGCATCTGCTCCCGGTCGTCGTCGTCGAGCTGGGTCGCTCCCCTGACTGCGCGCACTGCCATGCGGCCAGCGTAGTGGGGCCCATCCCCCGACCCCCCGGGAGGCTGAGCAGCGAGCGCCAGCGAGCGTCGACGAAGCCCCGTGACCCGGAGGCTGAGCAGCGAGCGCCAGCGAGCGTCGACGAAGCCCCGTGACTGTGGCTGCGGTCTGCTCCACCTGCCCGGGCAACGCCTGCGTCCTCGCCCAGGGGCTCGGACTGCTCAGCCTCCAGTGGCTCACGGGGCAACGCCTGCGGCCTCGCCCAGGGGCTCGGCCTGCTCAGCCTCCAGCGGCGTGCGGGGCGCCGTTGGTCACATGCTGACGCTGTCGAGCAGGGCACCCAGCTCGTCGAGGGTCAGCTCGCGCAGCTGACCGGCCTTGAGCTGGCCGAGGTCGATGGGTCCGAGCTCGGTGCGGGTCAGCTTGCGGACCGGGTGGCCGAGGTGCTCGAGGAGGCGGCGCACGATGCGGTTGCGGCCCTCGTGGATGACCAGCTCGACGATCGACTTCTCGCGGGTCGCGGCGATGATCCGAACGCGCGTCACCGCCACCGGCCCGTCGTCGAGCTCGACGCCGGCCAGGAGCTCCTCGGCGGAGTCCTTGTGGAACAGCCCGTCCACCTCGGCGACATAGGCCTTGTCGACCTCGTAGGAAGGATGGGCCATCTTGTTGGCGAAGTCGCCGTCGTTGGTGAGCAGCAGCAGCCCGGAGGTGTCGGTGTCGAGGCGGCCGACGTGGAACAGCCGCTCGTTGGCGGCGGCGTCGGGACGAGTCTCGGCGAGCACGTCGGTGAGCGTGCGCCGGCCCTCGGGGTCCGACATCGTCGAGACGACTCCACGCGGCTTGTTGAGCACGAGGTAGACGTGCTCGGAGATGGGCGGGAGCCGCTTGCCCGACACCCGGATCACCGCCACCCGCGGGTCGACCTTGGTGCCGAGTCGGGTGATGATCTCTCCGTCGACCTCGACCTCGCCCTCGAGCATCAGCTCCTCGCACTTTCGACGCGAGGCCACGCCCGACTGAGCCAGCAGCTTCTGCAGCCGGATCAGACCGTCCTCGTCGGTGGCCAGGTGGTCGCTCATGAAGGCTCCTGACCGGCAGTGGGTGCCGGCTCGTCGGGGGTGTGGGAGAACGACGCCATCTGGGCGAGCTCGTCGTCGAGGTCCTCCATGTCGGGCAGGTAGGGCGCCAGCTCGGGCAGGTCGTCGACCGAGGTCACCCCGATGCGCTCCAGGAAGTACGTCGTCGTGCGGTAGAGCGTGGCGCCGTGCTCGCCGTCACGACCGGCCTCCTCGACCAAGCCGCGCGTCAGCAGGGTGCGCATCACCCCGTCGACGTTGACACCACGGATCGCCGAGACCCGGGCCCGCGAGACCGGCTGCTGGTAGGCGACCACGGACAGGGTCTCCAGGGCGGCCTGGGTGAGCCGAGCCTGTTGGCCCTCCAGCACGAAGCTCTCCACGACCGGCGCGAACTGCTCACGGCTGTAGAAGCGCCAGCCACCGGCGACGTTGCGGAGCTCGAAACCGCGACCCTGCTCGTCGTACTCCCCCGCTAGCGCGGCCAGCGCTGCGGCCACCTCCTCACCCGGGTAGCCGACGACACTGGCCAACGACGTGGCATCGAGCGGCTGGTCGGAGACCATCAGGATCGCCTCCAGCGCCGGGCGCAGCTCGGCCAGGGGGATGGCCAGCAACCCCTCGTCGGTCTCGGTCGCGTCGCTCATCAGGTCTCCTCAGCAGTGGGCAGCTCGGGCGGGGCGCCATCGAACTCGTCGACGATGTCGATCTCGGTGTCCTCGCCGCCTGTCCAGCGCACGGTCAGCTCCCCCAGCGCTCGGGCCTGCTCGAAGGCCACCGCACCTTCGCGGAAGAGCTCGAGCAAGGACAGGAAACGAGCCACGGTGGTCAGGGTGTCGGGCGAGTCACCGCACAACGCGCGGAAGGTCAGCGTGCCGGCTCGCCGCAACCGGTCCATCACGATGACGCCCTGCTCGCGCACCGAGACCGCCGGGGCGTGGATATGACCGAGGGAGACCTCGAGCACCGGCTTGGGCTCCAACGCACGGGCGGCGAGTCCGGCGAACTGCTCGAGACCGATGCCGATCAGCACCTCGGGCAGCAGCCCTGCGTAGCGGTCCTCGAGACCGACTGCACGCGGGTGGCGCAACGCCTCGTCGGCCAAGCGGGTGCCGAGCACCGCGGCCATCTGCTTGTAGGCCTTGTACTGGATCAGCCGTGCGAAGAGCAGGTCGCGAGCCTCGAGCAGCGCCAGGTCCTCCTCGTCCTCGACGTCGCCCTGAGGCAGCAGCCGTGCCGCCTTCAGGTCGAGCAGGGTCGCGGCGACCAGGAGGAACGACGTCGTCTGCTCCAGGTCCCAGACGGAGCCACCGGCCTTGACGTGGGCGATGAACTCGTCGGTGACCTTCGACAGTGCGACCTCGGTGATGTCGAGCTTGTGCTTGGAGATCAGGCTCAGCAGCAGGTCGAACGGGCCTTCGAAGTTCTCCAGGCGCAGCGAGAACTCCGGGGTGATCTCGGGTCGTTCGAGCTGGTCCTGGCTTCCGGTCGGCTTGGCCACCGAGCTCCTCACACCGCCGTCATCGGTCGCCGCGCAGGCGCTGGACGAGCATGCTCTGCTCGCCGTTCTCGGCGAGGTCGCTCAGCACGACCGACACGGCCTCGCGCACGAGCCGACCGCGGTCGACCGCGAGGCGGTGCTGGCCGCGCAGGGTCAGCCGCGCCCGCTCGATCTCGAGGAGCTCATCGGAGGTGACGTAGACCGTCATCTTCTCGTCGTGCCGGATCCGGCCGCTGGCGGCCGGCTTGGCCGGCGCGGTGTCGTCGACGGAGGTGTCGGGGGTCTCCGGTGCATCGGGGACCGCCCTGACCGCCGACTCGGGAGCCTCGGTGCCGGTCGGACGGAACAGGTCGTCTGCTGCCGGCAGGCTCACTCGTCGGGCCATCGCGACACCACCTCCTTGGCGAGCTGACGGTAGGAGTCGGCGCCGGCCGACGTGCTGGCGTAGGTGGTGATCGGCTCCCCGGCGACGGTGGAGTCGGAGAACTTGACCGTACGACGGATCACGGTGTGGAAGACGGTGTCCCCCCACGCCTGGACCAGACGCTCCATGACCTCGCGGCCGTGGAGGGTGCGACCGTCGAACATGGTGCCGAGGATGCCCTCGATCTCCAGTCGCGGGTTGAGGCGCTCACGCACCTTGTCGATCGTGGTCTTGAGCAGCGCCACGCCGCGCAGCGCGAAGTACTCGCACTCGAGCGGCACGATGACCCCGTCGGAGGCGGTCAGCGCGTTGACGGTGAGCAGGCCGAGCGATGGCTGGCAGTCGATGAGGATGACGTCGTAGAGGGCGAGCGCCGGGGCGAGCACGCGTTGGAGCGTCTGTTCGCGGGCGACCTCGTTGACCAGCTGCACCTCGGCGGCGGAGAGGTCGATGTTGGAGGGCAGCAGATCCATGCCGGGCACACCGGACGGCACCACGACGTCCTCGAGGGTGACGTCGGGCTGGAGCAGCAGGTTGTAGATGCTCAGGTCCATCTCGTGCGGGTTGAGCCCGAGCCCGACCGACAACGAGCCCTGCGGGTCGAAGTCGACCAGCAGCACCTTGCGGCCGTACTCCGCGAGGGAGGCGCCGAGGTTGATGGTCGTGGTCGTCTTGCCGACCCCGCCCTTCTGGTTGCACATCGAGACCACGCGCGCGCCGCCGTGCCGGGTGAGCGGCTTCGGCTCGGGCAGGACCGGCATCGGCCGTCCCGTCGGACCGAGCTCGGCCTTCGGCGCCACCGGCGCCACCGGCGCTACGGGCGCCGGCGTCGGTCGCTCGAACGGCAACATCGAGGCGTCCTCGCTGACCGACTGCCCCTCGGCGACCGCCACGGCAGTGCGCAGCCCCGACGACGGGTGTATCGCGATCGACGGCGGCATCGACGGGGGCATCGACGGTGCCTCTGTCGTGGCCTGCGCGGCCCCGGGGCCACGTGGGTAGGTTCCCTCGCTCATGATCTCGGCTCCCTCTTCACTGCGCTGATGGTGCTGATGTGCGGTGCCTGACGACGGATGGTCGTGCCTGACCAGTACACAATGTCGACACGACGACTTTGCGGCGGCTCGCCGCGCGACTCTAGGCCCGTTCTCCGAGCCGCCCTCGACCGCCCCCACCGGCGCAGGCGCGAGCGCACCGAGGACTCAGTCGGAGAGGCAGCGCAACGCCACGCCGGCCAGCACCAGCTCGCCGGCCTCGTCGGAGGCATCGAGGTCGGCGATCGCCTCGATGACCCAGTCGCGGTCGCCCGCGGGGTCGCAGATCGTCTGCGTGACCCGCCAGATGCGGGCGGTGAGGTCCTCGGTGCCGGCGGGTTCGCCGATGGCGGGCTCGATGCGCAGCAGGTCGGGTCCTCGGGCATCGCCATCGGTGAGGACGCTGTCGTGCTGGGCGTAGTACTCCTCGATCCCGGTGTCCCAGGCCGAGCGCGTCATCACGACCTCGCGCGGCGGGTCGGTGCGATCGGCGGCAGCCCGCTCCAGCGCCATCAGCCCGTCGAGGCTGTCGCGCGCGACCAGGTCGACGCGACGCCACATGGCGTTGCGCACCATCACCCGGAAGGCACGGTCCTGCTTCGAGATCGGCCGCGGCGAGGTCGGCGGCGGCTCCCCCGCGCTCAGCGCGACGTGGTCGGGATCGGTCAGCGCCTCCCACTCGTCGAGCAGCGAGGAGTCGGTCTGGCGGATCGTCTCGGCCAACCACTCCATGAGGTCGTCGAGCTCCGGGGTGCGGTGCGCGTCGGGCACGGTCTGGCGCAGCGCCCGGTAGGCATCGGTGAGGTAGCGCAGCACCAGGCCCTCGGAGCGGGCGAGCTGGTAGCGCGAGCAGAAATCGGTGAAGCTCATCCCTTGCGAGTAGAGCTCGCGCACCACCGACTTGGGTCCGAGGGCGTCCTCGGAGAGCCACGGATGGCTCTGCCGGTAGAGCTCGTACGTCGCCTCCAGCAGCTCGGCGAGCGGCTGCGGCCAGGTGATCTGGTCGAGCAGCGCCATCCGCTCGTCGTACTCGAGGCCGTCGGCCTTCATCTCCCCGATCGCCTCGCCGCGCGCGGCGTGCTGCTGGGCGAAGAGAATCTGGCGCGGGGCGTCGAGCACCGCCTCGATGACCGAGACGATGTCGAGGGTGTAGTCGTCGGACTCGGGGTCAAGCACGTCGAGAGCCGCGAGCGCGAAGTGCGACAACGGTTGGTTGAGGGCGAAGTCGGCCGGGAGGTCGACGGTCAGCACGTAGCGGCGGCCGAACTCGTCGACCTCGTCGAGGCGGGTGATCGTCTGCGACTGGAGCAGGCTGCGCGCCAGGCGCAGCGCCCGTCGGCTGAGCCGGAGCTGCTGCTTGCGCTGCTCGTGGTTGTCCTGCAAGAGGTGGCGCAGCACCGCGAACGCGTCCTCGTCGCGGGTCAGGACGTTGATGAGCATCGAGTTGTCGACGCGCATCCGCGAGACCAGCTGCTCGGGCACCCCGGCGACGAGCTTCTCGAAGGTCTGCTCGGTCCACACGACGGTGCCCTCCGGGGGCTTGCGCAGCTGGGCCTTGCTCTTGCGCTTGGCGTTGGCGCCGGGCGCTGAGTTCTTGGCCTCCGCCTTGGCCTTGGCCTTCTCGTTCTCGATGGTGTGCTCTGGCGCCTGGACGACGACGTAACCCGCGGTGTCGAAGCCCGCGCGCCCGGCTCGCCCGGCGATCTGGAGGAACTCTCGGGTGCGCAGGATGCGCGACTTGTTGCCGTCGTACTTGGCCAGACCGGTGAACAGCACGGTGCGGATCGGGACGTTGATGCCGACCCCGAGGGTGTCGGTGCCGCTGATCACGGTCAGCAGGCCGGCCTGCGCGAGCTGTTCGACGGCGCGGCGGTAGCGCGGCAGCATGCCGGCGTGGTGGACACCGATCCCGCGACGCAAGAGCTTGGAGAGGACCTTCCCGAAGCCCGCACCGAAGCGGAACCCGCCGAGGTGCTCGGCGATCGCCTCCTTGTGGGCGTCGGTGAGCGCGGTGGAGACCAGCTTGTTGTTGAGGAGGTTGGTGGCCTGCTCGACGGCTTCCTTCTGGGTGAAGTGCACGACGTAGACCGGCGACTGCTTGGTCACGACGAGCTCTTCGAGGGTCTCGGGAAGCGGCGTGAGGGCCCAGGTGAAGGTCAGTGGGACGGGCCGTTCGGCATCGTCGACGATCGCGGTCTCCCGACCGTTGCGACGGGTGAGGTCCTCGGCGATGTCGCTGACGTCACCGAGCGTCGCCGACATCAGCACGAACTGGGCCTGCGGCAGCGCGAGGAGCGGCAGCTGCCAGGCCCACCCGCGGTCGGGCTCGGCGTAGAAGTGGAACTCGTCCATGACGACGAGGCCGACATCAGCATCGGAGCCCTCGCGAAGCGCGATGTTGGCCAGGATCTCGGCGGTGCAGCAGATGATCGGCGCGTCGGCGTTGACGGCGGCGTCGCCGGTCAGCATGCCGACCTGGTCGGCGCCGAAGACGGCGCACAGCTCGAAGAACTTCTCGCTCACCAGGGCCTTGATCGGCGCGGTGTAGAACGACACCCGGTCGTCGGCCAGGGCGGCCTTGTGGGCGCCGAGGGCGACCAACGACTTGCCCGACCCGGTCGGGGTGGCGAGCACGACGTTGTTGCCGGCGAGGATCTCGAGGATCGCCTCGTCCTGGTGGGGGTACAGCTCGAGACCACGGGAGGTGGCCAGGGCGGTGATGTCGTCGTAGACAGCGTCGAAGTCGGTGGTGCTCATCCCTGGGCCCGCGGGTGCGAGGTCGCGAAGACCTCACGCAGGTTGTCGACCGTCACCAGCGTGTAGACCTGAGTCGTGGTCACCGAGGCGTGCCCGAGCAGCTCCTGGACCACGCGTACGTCGGCGCCCCCGTCGAGCAGGTGGGTGGCGAAGGAGTGCCGCAGGGTGTGCGGCGAGACATCTCGAGTGACCCCGGCGCGATCGGCGGTCTTGACCAGCACCGCCCAGGCCGACTGCCGTGACAACCGGCCTCCCCGGGAGTTGCAGAAGAGCGCCCCTGCCGGGGCGCCCGTCGCCCCGGAGCCGGCGCTGACCAGCTCGGTGCGACCGCGCACCAGGTAGGCCTCGACGGCGTCGCGGGCGTAGGAGCCCAATGGCACCAGGCGCTGCTTGCCACCCTTGCCGCGCAGCAGCACGGTGGCGTCGACGCCCGACTCCCCCCAGTCGAGGTCGTCGACATCGAGACCCACGGCTTCTGAGATCCGGGCGCCGGTGCCGTAGAGCACCTCGAGCAGGGCCCGGTCGCGCAGGGCCAGGGTGGTGCCTGCGGCCCCGGCGGCCTCGAGGATCGCCTCCACGTCGCTCAAGGGCAGCGCCTTGGGCAGTCGCTTGGCCGGCGTCGGCGGTTTGACCCCGGAGGCCGGGTCGAGCTCGGTGAGGCCGTCGCTGACGGCGAACTTGTGGAAGCCGCGCACCGCGACCACCGTGCGCGCCGACGACGCGGCGCTCAGCGCCTGGTGGTCGGCGTCGCCCTCGCGCAGGTGCACCAGGAACTCCGCCACCGTCGCCTCGGAGATCTCGCCGAAGTCGCTCACCCCGGCCGCGGCGAGGAAGCCGAGGTAGCGGTTGAGGTCGCGGCGGTAGGAGGTGAGGGTGTTGAGCGCAAGA
This sequence comes from uncultured Actinomycetota bacterium, assembly GCA_963761285.1. Classification (GTDB taxonomy): domain Bacteria; phylum Actinomycetota; class Actinomycetes; order Propionibacteriales; family Nocardioidaceae; genus Nocardioides. Next base: position 11,111 of record CAVXGJ010000005.1, read on the forward strand.
CCTTTCTCGACGGTGAGGTGGTCGAGATAGGTGCGCACCGCCCGCACGAGGGGCTCTCGTGTCGCGGGCGTCATGGTGGTCGCGGTCACGAGGTCCTAGGACGCCAGGACGGAGTCCAACGACAACGCCTCGATGCCGACGGCCTCGCCGACCGGGGCGTTGGTGAGGTCACCGGCGTGGGTGTTGAGGCCCAGCGCCAGGCTGCGGTCGTCGCGGCACGCCTGGAGCCACCCCTTGTCGGCCAGCGCCACGGTGTAGGGCAGCGTCGCGTTGGTCAGGGCGTAGGTGGAGGTGCTCGGCACCGCGCCGGGCATGTTGGCCACGCAGTAGAAGACCGAGTCGTGCACCTGGTAGATCGGGTCGTCGTGGGTCGTGGCGTGGGTGTCCTCGAAGCAGCCGCCCTGGTCGACGGCGATGTCGACGAGCACCGAGCCGGGCTTCATCGCAGCGACCAGGTCGTTGGAGACGAGCTTGGGGGCCGCGGCGCCGGGGATCAGCACGGCGCCGATCACCATGTCAGCCTCCATCACGTGCTGCTGGATGGCGAGCTTGGACGACGCCAGGCCGTGGACCCGGTTGTTGTAGCGCCAGAACGACATCCGCAGCTTGTCGAGGTCGGTGTCGAGCAGGGTGACGTCGGCACCCATGCCGAGGGCGATGTTGGCGGCGTTCTGGCCCGAGACGCCGGCGCCGATGATGACGACCTTCGCGTTGGCCACACCGCCGACACCGCCGAGCAGGACACCACGGCCACCCTGGGCCTTGAGCAGCGCGTGCGCCCCGACCTGGGGCGCCAGGCAGCCGGCGACCTCCGACATCGGGTAGAGCAGCGGCAGCCCGCCCGAGGGCAGCTGGACGGTCTCGTAGGCGATCGCGGTGACCTTGCGCTTGATGAGCTCCTCGGTGAGGGGCTTGTCGGCGGCGAGGTGGAGGTAGGTGAAGAGGGTGACGCCCTCGCGCATGAGCGGGTACTCCGAGGAGATCGGCTCCTTGACCTTGAGGACCATGTCGATCCCGCCGGCAGTGCCCCAGGCGGCCTCGGCGTCAGGCACGATCGAGGCGCCGGCAGCGACGTACTCGTCGTCCGGGATCGCCGAGCCGAGCCCCGCTCCGGCCTGCACGAACACCTCGTGTCCGTGAGACGTCAGCTCGTGCACGCCGACAGGGGTGATGGCCACGCGGTACTCGTGGTTCTTGACTTCAGTGGGGATCCCGATCTTCACGAGACCGACCTTAACCCTAGGAACCCCCAGAACCCCCGGAACCCCCGACGAGCCCGCGGGCGCGCGCCAGGAGCACACATTGGATCACCGGACCGTCGCCCACCCGCCCGGTGAGGACGGCGTCGTACAGCTCGGTGAACGGCACCCACCGCGTGGTCATGTCGGCTTCCTCGTGGTGCAGCTCGAAGTCACCACGATCGGCGGCGCTCAGGCCCCGGGCCAGGTAGAGATGGTGGATCTCCTGGCTGATGCCCGGTGAGGCGTACGACGACGCGAGGTGCGTCCAGTCGGTGGCCTGCAGCTGTGCTTCCTCCCGCAGCTCGCGCTGCGCGACCTGGAGCGGGTCCTCCCCCGGGTCGCCGTCGCACAGCCCCGCGGGGATCTCGACGAAGCGACGACCCACCGGGTGGCGGTACTGGTGCAGCACGAAGACCCGCTCGTCCTCGTCGACCGCGAGCACGACGGCGGCTCCCGGGTGCTCCAACGTCAGCCGACGCGCAACGGCGCCGTCGGGTGTCTGCACCTGATCGGAGCGGAGCGACACGACCCAGGAGTCCTGGTGCAGGTAGGTCGACTCGACCACTGGCCACTGCTCCGGGGTATCGCTGAGCGTGGGGTCCGGGGTCTCAGGCATGACGCGAACCTACCGGCCGTCCCACGACGGGCCGATCCTCCGGCGGGCGCCGGCGGTGCCGTGGCCACCTTTCGTCGGCCGCGGACGGTGGCCGGAGCACCGCTGCCCTCGGACGGGGGAACGAGGACTAGAACGAGGACGAGGCGTTCATCTGAACTTCATCGCAACGTCACACAGGATGCGCAGCACCACAACCAGCGACGCCTAGGCTTGCGGCGACGAGCACGGAACCCCCCGCCAGCTCGCCCTTGCCCGAAGAGGAACCTTGAGGCAGATCCGAACCACCCTCAGCGACGACCGCGCCGTGATCGATGTCGACGGCTGCCTCGACGCTGTAGCGGTCGCGACCTGATAGGAGCCGTCGAAGCCGTCTGGACACGTGCGTCACCCCGCCTTCACCTCGACCTCACCCAGGTCAACCATGCTGACGCCGACGGTCTCGCTGCACTCGCCCGGTGCTCCGCGCACGCCGTCGCGCTGCGCCACGTCCTGACGTGGTCCCGCTGCAGCGGGCCGTTGCTCTACGCCCTGCAGTCGCACCCGGACATCACCGGGCCCGGACGACGCTGATCGCAACCGCAGCACGCTGACCTGCCGCCGGGGGTCCTCAGACCTCGTCGACGTCCTCGCGGCGCAGCCCGGTCTCGTCGATCGGGAAGCGCAGCTCCTTCTGACGTTCGATGGCGGCGCCGATCAGGCCCTTGAACAACGGGTGCGGACGGGTGGGGCGCGAGCGGTACTCGGGGTGCGCCTGGGTCGAGACGTAGTAGGGGTGCACCTCGCGCGGCAGCTCGACGAACTCGACGAGCCCGAGGTCGGGGTTGGTCCCGGAGAAGACCAGGCCGGCCTCGGAGAGCTGGTCGCGGTAGGTGTTGTTGACCTCGTAGCGGTGGCGGTGCCGCTCCTCGATGCGCGCTTCGCCATACGTCTCGCGTACGACGGTGCCCTCGTCGAGCTCGGCCGGGTAGAGGCCCAGGCGCATCGTGCCACCGAGGTCACCGGCGCCCTCGACGTAGTCCTTCTGCTCCTCCATCGTCACGATCACCGGCTCGGGGCAGTCCGGGTCGAACTCGGTGGAGGCGGCCTTGGAGAGGCCGGCGACCGAGCGGGCGTACTCGATGACCATGCACTGCAACCCCAGGCACAGGCCCAGGGTCGGGATCTGGTGGGTGCGCGCGTAGGTCAGCGCGCCGAGCTTGCCCTCGATGCCACGGATGCCGAAGCCTCCGGGCACGCAGACGCCGTCCACGTCACCGAGGTGGCGCGCGGCACCCGCCGGGGTCTCGCACTCGTCCGAGGGGACCCAGCGCAGGTGGACCTTCGCCTCGTGGGCGAACCCACCGGCGCGCAGCGCCTCACCGACCGAGAGGTAGGCGTCGGGGAGGTCGACGTACTTGCCGACCAGCGCGATCGTCACCTCCTCCTTGGGGTGGTGGACCCGCTTGAGCAGGTCGTCCCACAGCGTCCAGTCGACGTCACGGAACGGCAGGTCGAGGCGGCGTACGACATAGGCGTCGAGACCCTCGCGGTGCAGGACCTTCGGGATGTCGTAGATCGACGCAGCGTCAGCAGCGCAGACGACAGCCTCCTCGTCGACGTCGCACATCATCGAGATCTTCCGCTTGATCGACTCCGGGATCTCGCGGTCGGCCCGGCACACGATGGCATCGGGCTGGATGCCGACCTGGCGCAGCGCGGCGACCGAGTGCTGGGTCGGCTTCGTCTTGAGCTCACCCGACGGACCGATGAACGGCACCAGGGAGACGTGGAGGAAGAAGCAGTTGTCGCGGCCGATCTCGTGGCGCACCTGGCGGGCCGACTCCAGGAACGGGAGCGACTCGATGTCGCCGACGGTGCCGCCGACCTCGGTGATCACCACGTCGATCTCGGGACCGCCCATCGCGAGGATGCGGTCCTTGATCTCGTTGGTGATGTGCGGGATCACCTGCACGGTGTCGCCGAGGTAGTCGCCGCGGCGCTCCTTGGCGATGACGCTGGAGTAGACCTGCCCGGTCGTGACGTTGGCGATCTGCCCGAGGTTGGTGTCGAGGAACCGCTCGTAGTGCCCGATGTCGAGGTCGGTCTCGGCGCCGTCGTCGGTCACGAAGACCTCGCCGTGCTGGAACGGGTTCATCGTCCCCGGGTCGACGTTCAGGTAGGGGTCGAGCTTCTGCATCGTCACCCGCAAACCGCGGCTACGCAGCAAACGACCCAGGCTCGAGGCCGTCAGTCCCTTGCCCAGGGAGGAGGCGACTCCTCCGGTGACGAACACGTGCTTGGTCTGATCTGAACCCGGCTGCCTCACGGAACTTCATGCTACGTCAGATGTGGGGTTTCGACTCAACTCTCGACCAGCGCGTCGGCACGGTCTTGCTCACTCGCGTGCTCGGGCGACCTCGAGGAGCTCCCGGGCGTGGGCCAGAGCGGTGTCGGAGTCGGCCATCCCGGCCAGCATCCGGGAGAGCTCGCGCTCCCGCTCGGCATCGTCGAGCACGCTCAGCCCCGAGGTCGTGACCGATCCGTCGCTGGCCTTGCGCACCAGCACGTGCCGGTCGGCGTACGCCGCGACCTGCGGCAGGTGGGTGACGACCAGCACCTGCGCGGTGCGCGCCAGCTCAGCCAGTCGTCGTCCGACCTCGACCGCTGCAGCGCCGCCGACCCCGGCGTCGACCTCGTCGAAGACGAAGGTCGGCACCGGGCTGGTGCCGGCCAGCGAGACCTCCAGCGCCAGCATGACGCGCGAGAGCTCACCGCCCGAGGCGCCCTTGGAGAGCGCACGCGGCTCAGCGCCGGCGTTGGCTGCCAGCAGGATCGCGATGTCGTCGGCCCCGTGGGCGGCGGGCTCGGCGTCGGTGACGGAGATCGAGATGACGGCATGCGGCATGGCGAGCAGGGTGAGCTCGTCGGTGACCTCCCGCTCGAGACGCGCGGCGGCCTTGCGTCGAACGGTCGAGAGCATCTCGCCGGCTTCGCGCAGCGCTACCTGCAGACGGTCGCGCTCGGCGGTGAGCGCGGCGATCTGCTCGTCGGTGGAGTCGAGCTCGAGCAGCCGGGTGGACGCCTCCAGCGACCAGGTCAGGACCTCGTCGATGGTCTCGCCGTACTTGCGGGTCAGCGCGGTCAGGGCTGCACGACGCTCGGAGGTCGCGGCCAGCCGGGCCGGGTCGGTGTCGATGCGGCTGGCGTAGGACGCCACGTCTGCGGCGACGTCGGAGACGAGGTAGGTGATCTCGGCGAGCCGATCCGCGAGGCCCGCGGCCTCCGGGTCGTGCTCGCGCACCCCTTCGAGGTGACCGCGCGCCGCGGAGGTGGTGGCGAGGGCGTCGGCACCACCGGAGTCGCTGGACAGCGCCTCGCGGGCCTGCTCGGCAGCGTTGCGCAGGGCATCGGCGTACCCCAGCCGGGACTCCTCGGCCGCGAGGTGGTCATCCTCCCCCGTCTGGGGGTCGACCTCCTCGATCTCGGTGAGCCCGAAGCGCAGCACGTCGGCCTCGCGGGCGCGTTCGCGCGCCGTGGCCACCACGTCGTCGAGCCTCCGGGTGGTCGCGGCCAGGCGTTGGTAGAGGTCGACGTAGTGGCTCAGCGCCTTGGCGACCGGGGCCCCGCCGAACCGGTCGAGGGCGTCGCGCTGGGCGCGCGGGAGCAACAGTCGGTGCTGGTCGGACTGGCCGTGCACCGCCACGAGGGGTTGGGCGATCTCGGTGAGCGTCGACACCGGCACCGAGGCACCGCCGACGAAGGCTCGCGACCGACCCTCGGCCGCGACGTTTCGGGCCAGGACGACGACGCCGTCCTCGACCTCTCCCCCGGCCTCCTCGACAGCGGAGCGGAAGTCGCTGAGCTCTCCGACGCGGATGACGCCTTCTACCCGTGCCTGCTTCGCGCCGGTGCGTACGGCGCCGGGGTCGGCGCGGCCGCCGAGCAGCAGACCGAGCGCGGTGACGACCATCGTCTTGCCGGCACCGGTCTCACCGGTGATGACGGTCAGCCCCGGACCGAGGTCGAGGACGGAGGCGTCGATCACGCCGAGCTGGCTGATCCGGATCTCCTCGATCACGGTGTGCCGCTCCCCTCGGGTGCCGCAGTGCTCGTGGGGGACGCCGTGTCCTGGCCGTCGCGCAGCCGGCGTTCGCCCTCGCCGCGCCACCCGTCGACCGGCAGTCCGAACTTCGCGACGAGGCGGTCGGTGAAGGGCGCCTCGTGCAGTCGCGCCAGTCGCACGGGCTCGGCGCCGCGGCGCACCTCGACCCTGGCCCCCAGCGGGAGGTCGACGGTGCGACGTCCGTCGCACCACAGCACGGCCGCTCCGTCGGGCCTGGCAACGACCTCGATGGCGATGACCGAGTCGGGGCCGGTGACCATCGGGCGCGCGAAGAGGGCGTGCGCGCTGATCGGTACCAGGCAGAGCGCCTCGACCTGGGGCCAGACCACCGGGCCACCGGCGCTGAAGTTGTAGGCGGTCGACCCCGTGGGGGTCGCGCACACGACGCCGTCGCACGACCAGCGCGACAGCGGGCGACCGTCTATCTCGACGAGCACCTCGATCATCCGCTCGCGGGCGGACTTCTCGACGCTGGCCTCGTTGACCGCGAAGGTGGAGCTGATCACCCGGCCCCCGAGGCTGACCTGCACATCGAGGGTCAGCCGGTCCTCCACGGTGTAGCTCGAGCCCACGATCGCCTCGATCGTGAAGTCGATCTCCTCGGGCTCGGCCTCGGCGAGGAAGCCGACGTGCCCCAGGTTGACGCCCAGGACCGGCACCCGGTCGCCGTGGGTGATCTCGGCGGCCCGCAGGATGCTCCCGTCGCCGCCGATCACCAGGGCCAGCTCACAGTCCTGGCCGGCCTCGGACTCCGACTCGGTCAGCTCGAGCACCGGGCTGTAGTCACCGGCCTCGACCTCGAGGTCCTTGGCCTCGCCGGCCAGCAGCCGCACCACGAGCCCGTGCGCTGTCAACCCAGCGATGAACGAGCGGGCCACCGCACGGGCAGCTGGGCGGCCGGTGTGGGTGAGCAGCAGGACCCGTCGTGCTGGCACGGAGGACGACGAGGAGTTGGTCACGGGCTCAGCCTCTCACCCGGCGCCCCCAGCGCGATGGTGCGATGGACCTCGGCGGCGATCGCGTCCTCGGCGAGCGTCGCCGGACCACGGCGTAGCCAGAGGAAGAACTCCACGTTGCCCGACGGTCCGGGCAGCGGGCTGACGGTCACGGCCCGGGCTCCCCAGCCGCGGCGAGCGGCCGACTCGGCGATCGCCGTGACCGCACCGATGCGGAGCTCGGGCTCGCGGACGACTCCGCCTTTGCCGACCCGGTCCTTGCCGACCTCGAACTGCGGCTTGACCATCAGGGCGAGGTCGCCGTCGTCGACGGTGACTCCGGTGAGGGCATCGAGGACCAGCTCGAGGGAGATGAACGAGAGGTCCCCCACAACGAGGTCGACGGGACCGTCGATGAGGTCCCGGGTGAGCTCGCGCACGTTCTGGCGGTCGTGCACCCGGACCCGGTCGTCGGAGCGCAGCGACCAGGCGAGCTGTCCGTAGCCGACGTCGACGGCCACCACCTCTCGCGCGCCATGGCGCAGCAGGACGTCGGTGAACCCGCCCGTGGACGCGCCGGCATCGAGGCACCGGCGCCCCTCGACGACGAGCCCGTCGGGCGCGAAGGCGGCGAGTGCCCCGGCCAGCTTGTGGCCGCCCCGCGAGACGTAGTCGGGCCGGTCGGGGTCCGTGGCCACCACGATCGCGAGGTCGGTGGTCACTCCGGTCGCCGCCTTCGTCGCGACGGCTCCGGAGACCTTGACGCGGCCGGCGGCCACGAGCTCGGCGGCGTTCTCGCGAGAGCGGGCAAGCCCGCGGCGTACGAGCTCAGCGTCCAGACGTAGACGGCGTGGTGGCACGACGACTCAGGCGGTGGCGGCGTCGGGGTCGTCGAGGACCCCACGCAGCTCGACGTGGACCTGCTCGTAGACGTGCACCTGCTCCTCGAGCGACCCGGAACCGACACCGGCGACCGCATCGATCGCCGCATCGACACGAGTGATCCCGGTGGCCCCCGGCCTCTCGAGGATGACGTCGGGGTCCTCCCAGACGTCGACTTCCTGCTCCTCGCTCATGGGGTCGAGGCTACCGGCCCCGAGCCCTCCGGGGGCACAGGGAGGTCGGCGACGTCGGCGATCTCGCCCGTCTCGTCGAGATGCGACCAGACCGCGCTCGCCACGCAGCGCCACCAGTCAGCGACCGACCCCTGGCCGCGACACTCGAGCCGACCACCGCTGACCTGCGCTGACCATCCACCCAGCACCCAGCTGCCGTTGCTCGGCTCTGGCGCCAGCTGGCGCTCACACAGCGCGCCGAGGTCGGGGGCGAGGTAGGTCGGGCGCTCATCCGGGCGCGCCGCCGCGATCTCGGCCAAGCCGGTCACGCCGGTGAGGACCAGCAGCGAGTCGATCCCCGCCCGCCGGGCTCCCTCGATGTCGGTGTCCAGGCGGTCCCCCACCATCAAGGGACGCGCGCCACCCATCCGCCGGATCGTCTCGTCGAGCAGTGGACGCTCGGGCTTGCCCGCGACCACCGGGTCGACCTTCGAGAAACGCTGGAGCGTCTCGACCAGCACCCCGTGGCCCGGGGCCACTCCGAAGGCCGTCGGGATGGAGGCATCGGTGTTGCTGGCGACCCACCACAGACCGTCGCGGATCCGGACGGCGGCGCGCATCACCTCCGACCACCGCACGTCGGGCCCGTAGCCAGTCACGATCGCCTGCGCCTCGCCGTCGTCGAGAGCGACTGCGATCAGCTCCTCGGCGGTCACTGCAGCATGCAGCCCCTCACCGCCCAGCACCACCACCGAGCCGCCGACCCCGAGGCGATCGCGGAGGACCCGGGCAGCGGCCTGGGCAGAGGTGACCACATCGGCCGAGGTAGCGCCGATCCCTAGATCGACCAGGTGCTCGGCGACGGCCTGGGGAGTTCGGGCGGCGTTGTTGGTGATGAAGGCCCAGCGCAGGCCGTCGGCTCGCGCTGCGGCGAGGTGCTCGGCAGCGCCCGGCACGGCTTCGCCCCCGATGTAGACGACGCCGTCGAGGTCGAACATCCCCAGGTCGTGGACCCTGCTGAGGGCGTCACTCGAGGAGGCCAGCACGCGGCCAGTCTGTCACGCGCTCAGGAGGCGGGCCCTATCCTGGGGAGAATGGAATCCAGGACGGTAGTGACGCCGCCCTACGTGGCGGGCCCCCTCGTGCTGGCGCCCTTCCGAGCGGTCCGGCTGATGCCCTCGCGCGTCGGCGACCCGGCCAGCGCGCGGCTGTTCTCGAAGCCGTTCCACTCGATCGCCGAACGTTTCGAGCGTTGGGAGGCGCGCGGCTACCTCGAGCACGACTCCGCACCCGCGCTCTACCTGCACGAGTACACCGTCAACGGCGTCACCATCCGTGGCCTCGTCGGCGCCCTCGACGTGACCAAGCGAGCCCGGACGCTGGAGGAGCGCGCGGTGCTCCCCCACGAGGGCATCTACCCCGCCCAGGCCGACGAGCTCGCCGACCGGATGCACCAGATGGCGATCAACCCGGCGCCGATCCTGCTGGTGCAGAGCTCCCCGCCCGAGCTGCGTGCGCTGCTGACTGCCAAGCGCTCCCTGCCGCCGTACGTCGTCTTCCCCGACCGCGGCGGCGACACTCACCGGTTGTGGACGATCGACGACCCGGACGAGCTCGTCGAGATCGCTGCGCTCCTGGCCCCGACAGCTGCCGTGATCGCGGACGGACACCACCGTTATGCGGCCTACCTGCGTCTTCAGCAACGACGGCCAGGCACCGGCTACGACCGCGGCCTGGCAATGATCGTCGACCAGGCCGACACCCCGCTGTTCCTCGGCGCGATCCACCGGGTCCTGCAGGGCTCGAGCCTGGACGACGTGGCCGCTGCGGCTGCCTCGGCGGGCATCAGCACCGGGTCGGCGAGCCCCACCGACGCTCTTGCCAGCCTGGCCCCGGGCACCCTCATCGCCACCGATGGCGCGCGTTGGTTGCGGCTGGACGTCGGCGTGCACCCGGACCGGGTGGAGGTCGAGACCCTGCACCAGCGCCTGGTCCCGGCGCTCGGTCACGGGCCGTCCCGGATAGCGCACGTCCACAGCGCTGCCGAAGCCATCGCCCGCGCCGAACCCGGACGCGCTACTGCGATCTTGCTGCCGGCTCCCCGCTTCGAACAGGTGCAACGGGCGGTGCTCGCTGACCGGTTGCTGCCCGAGAAGGCCACCTCGTTCCAGCCGAAGCCACCGCTGGGCGTGCTCCTCAGGCACGTGCGCGACGAAGACGGCGTCCCGACGTCACCTCGACCTCAACCCGCGACGCACTCGTAGTGCCACTCTTGTAGAACCGGCGTCTCAGGACCCCGGACACCTCGACCAGGTCACCCACGTCCCACGACTGGGCAGAGCGGCGCACCCGAGCCGACCAGGTCACGCACTCCAAGGAATCGACGAGGCGTCGGCCGGCACCGTTGGCGCCGATCGTCGGCGCATCGCGCGGCACCGCGACCCGGAACGTGCACAACAGATCCCCGCTGGGGAGCTCCTTCTCCTGCGCCACCGCCGGGATCTTGCCGATCAAGCGCACCTCGTTGCGCATCAGCTGGTCTGCTGCTCCTGCACGTGACGTCATCGACACCACCTCCTGGCCCACAGCCTGGTACGAGCAATTGCTCGCCATCAGCGCCGCGACAAGGCCTGTGGACGAAGAATTGGTTGCCGCGGCTTGTGGACAACTCGCGGCCCACTGAGCACTGCATCAAAAACAGCA
>CAVXGJ010000006.1:0-12451 GCA_963761285.1 uncultured Actinomycetota bacterium
CCGGCCCGGCCGGCTCGGGCACCGGCGATGAGCCGGGCGAGCAGAAGAAGGCATCCTGACCCTCGTCGGAGCGGCTCGCGCCGGCGCCCCGACCCGCTCCGTTCGCGCCGCGCTGGCCGTGGAGGACCAGCTCTTCCGGGCCATCGCGGTGCTGCGTCTCGTGGTCCTCGCCTACGCGGTGATCGGCAACCTCGTGCGCGGGGTCGGCGACTTCGATCACCCCACCGCCGGTTACGCCGTGCTCGTCGTGATGGTCGCCTGGACCGCGGTGGCGACCTGGGCGTATGCCGATGCGTCGCGTCGCGGCGTGGCACTTCTCGTCGCCGACCTCGGGATCGCACTGGCCCTGCTCGTCGCCACCCCGTGGGTCAAGTCGCCCGACTTCGATGCCAGCGTGCCCGGTTTCTGGGTGATGTCGGCGCTGCTGGCCTGGGCCGTGCGCTACCGGTGGCCAGGGGGGCTGGTGGCCGGCGTGGTGCTCGGCGGCGTCGACATCGCGGTCCGGTCCGCGCCCGACGGCACCGACTACGGCAACCTCTTCCTGCTCCTGATCGGTGGTCCGATCGTCGGCTACATGTGCGGGTCGTTGCAGCAGATGGCGACCCAGCGAGACCTCGCAGAGCGCGCTGCGGCGGCCGCTGAGGAGCGGGCCAGGCTCGCCCGCGTGGTGCACGACGGCGTGCTCCAGGTGCTGGCGCTCGTGCAGCGCCGCGGCCACGAGCTCGGTGGTGACGGGGCCGATCTTGCCCGGCTGGCCGGTGAGCAGGAGTCGGCCCTGCGAAGTCTCATCCGGGCCCAGGACGGGGTGCGCGCCGACGGCGATGCGGCGAAGGTCGACATCGCAGACCGGCTCGGCCGCCTCGGCCTGCGGCCAGGGGTCGACGTGGCGGTGCCCGGAGGGGCCGTCGAGCTGCCCGCGGCCACGGCCGCGGAGCTGCTGGCCGTCGTCGTCGCCTGCCTGGACAACGTCACGCTCCACGTCGGCGAGGGCGCCTCGGCCTGGGTGCTGCTCGAGGCCTTCGACGACCGCGTCGAGGTGTCGGTGCGCGACGAGGGGCCGGGCATCGCGGACGGCCGGCTCGAGGTGGCCGAGGCGGAGGGGCGTCTCGGGGTGAGCCAGTCGATCCGCGGCCGCATCGCCGACCTCGACGGCGAAGCCCGCCTCACGACCGGGTCGTTCGGCACCGAGTGGGAGCTCGTGGTGCCGCGATGACGATCCACACCACGCACCCCTTCGCCGACCCCGACCCCGATCCGGCCCGACGCCTTCGGGGTCGCCTCGGCGGCGCCGTCTCGCTGTGGACCGCCGGCGACGAGACCGGGCGCGCCGGGCTGACGGTGTCGTCGCTGCTGCTTGCCGGAGGCGAACCCGCCCGTCTGCTGGCCCTGGTCGACCCCGACTCCGACCTGGCCGACGTCGTCGCACGCACCGCTCGCGCGGTCGTCTCGCTGCTGTCGTGGCCCCACCGCGACCTCGCGGAGGCGTTCGCCGGCCAGGCCCCCGCGCCGGGCGGCCCCTTCACCCTCGCCGACTTCGAGGACACCGGCTACGGCCCCGGGTTGCTCGGCGCCAGCAGCCGGGCCCTGGTGGAGGTCGAGTCGAGCGTCGAGGTCGGGTGGTCGCGCCTGCTGACCTGCACGATCGTCGACCTGACGCTGAGCGACGACGACCTGCCGTTGCTGCACCGGCGTGGTCGCTACGCGACGCTTCCCGACCAGAGGGCCGACGACTAGGTGCTCGACCGGGCAGCTGCCTAGAGGACCGGCTCGCCGTACATCTCACCGAGCGGGTCGGCGATGATCTCCAGCCGCGCCCCGTCGGGGTCCTGGAAGTAGGCCGAGACCTCGGAGTGGATGACGTAGTCGACGCCGGCATCGTCGAGCTTGGCGACCAGGTGCTTCCAGCGCTCCGGCTCGACCGAGATCGCGACGTGGTGCAGACCGCCGATGACCTCCTTCGACGGACCGAGATCGAGCCCCGGGAAGTCGAAGAAGGCGATCGTGTTGCCGTTCCCGATGTCGAAGAAGAAGTGCGTCGATCCGGGGTAGTCGCGGTTGTCCATCAGGTCGGTCAGCGGGAACTCCAGCACTCCCTGGTAGAAGCGGATCGTCTGCTCGACGTCGCTGCTGATCAGGGCGGTGTGGTGGGTGCCGCGCCCCGCCGACGTGGGTCGCTGGTCGCTCGGCAGCAGGTAGGTCACCGCCAGCTGCTCGCGCCGAGCGCGCAGCAGGGCGACCTCGGCTTCGGTGTTGGGCTCGCTCACGTCGTCTCCTGGGGTTCGGGGGTCGGTTCCCGGGCTGGTTCGCACCGATCGTGGCATGCCGGTCCCAACCCCTTGGTTGCGCCGACACCGGGTGCGGGACCCCGCGGCGCCTCGGTGCGCCGTAGGGTCGGGCAGGTGAGTGACGAGCGGATCCGGGTGATGGTCGTCGACGACCACCCGATGTGGCGCGATGCCGTCGAGAGGGACCTCCTGGCCGCCGGGCTCGACGTGGTCGCGGTGGCGGCCGACGGCCACCAGGCGCTGGCCCGCTTCCCCGCGGCGCGACCACAGGTCGTCGTCCTCGACCTGCAGATCCCCGGACCCAACGGCGTCGAGGTCACCGCCTCGGTGCTGAAGACCGATCCGTCGGCTCGGGTCCTGATCCTGTCGGCCTCCGGAGAGCAGGACGACGTGCTCGAGGCCGTCAAGGCCGGGGCCACCGGCTACCTGGTCAAGTCGGCGTCGCGCGAGGAGCTCCTCGATGCCGTACGGCGGGTCGCTCGCGGCGACTCGGTCTTCACGGCCGGGCTGGCCGGCCTGGTCCTCGGCGAGTTCCGGCGGCTCTCCGACCCCACCTCCGCGACGCGCGGCGATCCGCTCCACCCCGAGCTGACCGAGCGCGAGACCGAGATCCTCAAGATGGTGGCCAAAGGGCTGTCCTACAAGCAGATCGCCGAGCGGCTGGTGCTCTCGCACCGAACGGTGCAGAACCACGTGCAGAACACCCTGCGCAAGCTTCAGATGCACAACCGCGTCGAGCTGACCCGCTACGCCATCGAGCAGGGCCTGGACGAGGACGACTGACGTGGACGCCCCGACATGACCTCGACACTCCTCGAGATCGCTGACGGGCTCTACGCCCGTGCGCTGGCTGACTTCACCCCGGCCCGGGACGCGCACGCAAAGGAGCTCAAGGCAGCCGGTGAAGGCGACCTCGCCCGGTCGGTGAAGGCTCTCAAGAAGCCCTCGCTGGCAGCCTGGGTGGTCGACCTGTTCGTGCGTCGCGAGGCCGACCAGGTCGAGCAGGTCCTCAGCATGGGGGCGGCCCTGCGCGAGGCGCAGGCGGGGATGTCGGGCGACGACCTGCGCTCCCTGACGCGCCAGCGACGCCAGCTGACCGCCGCCGTCACCCAGCAGGTGCGTTCCCTGGCGGCGGAGGAGGGCGTCAAGCTCACCCAGAGCGTCGCCGACCAGGTCGAGGCCACCCTCACCGCGGCGATGATCGATGAGCGCTGCGGCCAGGCGGTGCGCAGCGGACTGCTGATCACGGCCCTCTCGACCACCGGCGTCGACGACGTCGACGTCGCTGCGGCCGTCGCAGTGCCTGAAGCGCTCGGATTCGTGGCCGGCCCCCAGGAGGCGACGCCCCGCGCCCGCCCGGACCTGCACGTCGTACCCGACCCGGACGCGCAGGCCAAGGCGCGGGCCGCGGCCGAGCAGGCTCTCGCCGAGGCCGACGACGTCGTCGTGGAGGCCCAGACCGCCTACGACGATGCGACCGTGGACGTCGAGCGGCTCCAGGCCCGTCAGCTCCAGCTCGAGGCCGAGATCGACGAGCTCAAACGTCGGATCGCCTCCTTGGAGGAGACCTACGACGAGGTCGACGACGAGCTCGGCGACGTCGAGGCGGTCCAGGCCGAGGCCGCCGAGTCGCTGGAGGAGACCCGGGCAGTGCGCGACCGGGCTGCTGCGGCGCTCGAAGCGCTGCGCTGACCCGTCAGGTCGAGGCCCACCCCTTGGTGCGCTCGACGGCATCGAGCCAGCGGGCGTAGGCAGCGTCAGCGTCGCTGCGATCTCCGCCGGGTGCGCTGGCCGGTGCGAAGGAACGCTCGAGCTGCCAGGTCGCCCGCAGGTCGTCGGGGGAGTCCCAGACGCCGGTGCCGAGGCCGGCGAGGAAGGCCGCGCCCAGCGCCGTGGTCTCCACCAGACGGGGACGCTCGACGGGTACGCCGACCTGGTCAGCGAGCAGCTGGCACAGCAGGTTGTTGGCGGCAGCGCCACCGTCGACGCGCAACGCGCAGAGCTCGCTCATCGTCTCGAGCACGTCGCGCACCTCGAAGGCGATCGCCTCCAGCGTGGCGCGCACGATGTGCGCGCGGGTGGTGCCCCGGGTCAATCCGAAGATCGCGCCGCGGGCATGGGGGTCCCAGTGCGGGGCGCCGAGCCCGGTGAGGGCGGGGACGAAGACGACGCCGTCCGAGGAGGTCACCGTCGCCGCGATCGCCTCGGTCTCGGCAGCCGAGCCGACGATCTGAAGGCCGTCGCGCAACCACTGCACGGCGGCGCCGGTGACGAAGATCGATCCCTCGAGGGCATAGGTCAGCTCGCCCTCCGGCGAGCGCCAGGCAGCGGTCGTCAGCAGGCCCGCGTCGGAGCGCTGCAGCGTGGTGCCGGTGTTGGTGAGGATGAACGAGCCGGTGCCGAAGGTGGCCTTGGAGTCGCCGACGTCGAAGCAGGTCTGGCCGAAGAGCGCTGCCTGCTGGTCGCCTGCGATGCCGGCCACCGGGAGCTCGAGGTCGAGGAAGGAACGCGGATCGGTGACCGCCAGCTCGCCCCAGCTCGGCACCAGCTCGGGCAGGGAGTCGCGAGGCACCCCGAAGAGGCCGCAGAGCTCGTCGGACCAGTCGCCCGCGGCGAGGTCGAAGAGCAGGGTGCGCGAGGCGTTGGAGACATCGGTGACGTGCTCGAGGCCGCGGGTCATCCGGGCGATGAGGTAGGAGTCGACCGTGCCGACGGCATACCTCCCCGACTCGACGAGAGCCCAGGTGCGGGGCTCGTGCTCGGCCAGCCAGAGGAGCTTGGTGGCCGAGAAGTAGGGGTCGAGCCGCAGTCCGGTGAGCTCGGCGACCCGGTCCTCGTGGCCGGCGTCGCGCAGCCGCGTGCAGATCTCGGCCGTACGTCGGTCCTGCCACACGATCGCCCGGCGGGGCGACCCCAGCGTCTCGCGGTCCCAGAGCAGCACGGTCTCGCGCTGGTTGGTGATCCCGATGCCGCGCAGCTCGGTGGCATCGACCTGCGCGATGGCTGCGCGGACGGCCTCGAGGGTCGCCTGCCAGATCTCCTCCGGCGCGTGCTCGACCCATCCCGGCTGAGGGAAGTGCTGGCTGAACTCCTGGTAGCCGCGGGCGACGATGTCGCCTTCGGCCGACACGATGACCGCGGTGACACCTGTGGTGCCTGCGTCGATGGCCAGGATCGTCATCGGACGCTCGACGAGCCCGCGCGCACGATGTCGAGGATCTGCCGGTCGATCCAGGTCAGGTGGGCGGAGACGCGCATCTCGTAGTTCTCGGTGCCGACCCAGGTGAGGAAGTCCGGGTGGCCCTGGGAGTGGGCGAACGCCTCGAGCTCGGTGCGCAGCTCCTCGGTGATCGGCACCTGCTCCTCCTCGGTCGAGGCGGTGAGGTAGAGGTCGTTGAGGTCGAGCAGCCGGCTCAGCTCCTCGATGGGGTTCGCATGGTCGTCGACCCGCAGGTCGGCCGCGATGTCGTCGCCGCCGCCGTACCCGGCCTGGTCTCGCACCACGAGCAGGGCCGCCGACTGGCGTCCGCGCTTGTCGCCGCCCGTGGCGTCACCCGCGGCCAGGGCGGCGAGCAGCCGGTGGCTGAACGGAAGCGCGGCGCCGTCGGTCCAGGCCCTCTCCATGGCGTCGACGACGCTCGCTCCGGCCAGGCAGTTGCCCTGGATGGCGTAGCCCTCGCCGGTAAGCCCGCCGGCCCACTCGATGCACGACTGGCCGGTGTGGGAGGCGGCGCCACCGTCGACATCGACGATGCCGACCTGCCGGTGGTCACGACCCTCGTCCTCCTCGAGCAGGCGCAGCAGCGCCACGGAGGCCGTCGCACCCTCGTCGAGGTGGGAGAGGGCCAGGCCCTTGTAGGCCACGTTGGCATCGGCTTGGGTCGCGATGGCGCCGACCTGGGCGACGGCAGCCGGGACGGCTGCGCCGACCGCCAGGAACTTGGAGGCCACCGCCACCCCCCAGGTCTCACCGTCGTCGGAGCGGGCCACGATCGAGAACGTCATGGCGCGAGCATAGGCACGGAACTGCTCAGCAGTCGCTGGTGGTGGTGCCGTCGAACGTGGTGCAGGTCTGCTCGAACTGCGTCATCGTCGCGCCGCCCACAGCCAGCATGCCGATCATGGCCACGACGAACAACACGCTCAGCAGCGTGCCGACGAGGCCGGTCACGAAACCGGCGGTGGCCATCCCGCGGCCGCCGATCGTGCCGTTGGAGGCATCGATCTCCTTCGTGGCGTTGCGACCGATGATCATGGCCGGGATTCCGGTGAAGAGCCCGAAGCAGACCAGCGACAAGATGCCGAGCACCAGACTCGTCGTCGCCTTGCTCGAGTTGGCCTGAGGTACACCGCCGTACGACGGGGCGCCGTACTGGCCGTATGGCCCGGGCTGGCCGTACGGGCCGGGCGCGCCGGGCTCGCCGGGCTCCTGCGGAGCGCCGTAGGGGCCGCCCTCGGGCGGTGGTCCGGGGTAGTTGCTCACGGTGTGGGACCTTCTCTGGGGGTGGTGGACGCCCAGCATCCGAGCGCTCGAAGTGGATGTTACTGCGCCGCAGGCATGGTTAGGTGGCAGCGTCAGGGTGAACGAGTCTCAGGAGGATTCCCATGCGTGTAGGCGTGCTCACCGGCGGCGGCGACTGCCCCGGACTCAATGCAGTGATCCGCGCGGTGGTCCGCAAGGGCGTCACCCAGCACGACATCGAGTTCGTCGGCTACCGCGACGGGTGGAAGGGCCCCCTCGAGGGGCTCACCCGTCCGCTCGGCATCGAGGAGTGTCGCGGGATCCTGCCCCGCGGCGGCACGATCCTCGGCTCCTCGCGCACCAACCCGTTCTCCATCGAGGGCGGGGTCGAGCAGATCACCGCCAACCTCGCCGCCGACGGCGTCGAGGCGCTGATCGCCATCGGGGGCGAGGACACGCTCGGCGTGGCCACGAAGCTCGCCGACCTGGGTGTGCAGGTGGTGGGCGTGCCGAAGACGATCGACAACGACCTGTCCGGCACCGACTTCACGTTCGGCTTCGACACAGCCGTCAACATCGCGACCGAGGCGATCGACCGCCTCCACACGACCGCCGAGTCGCACCACCGGGTGCTGGTGGTGGAGGTGATGGGCCGTCACGCCGGCTGGATCGCCCTGCACGCAGGGATCGCCGGCGGCGCGAGTGCGGTGCTGATCCCCGAGCAGCCCTTCGACATCGAGCAGGTCTGTGCGCTCGTCGAGACCCGCTTCGAGTCCGAGTACGCCCCGATCATCGTGGTCTCCGAGGGAGCCATGCCGATCGACGGTGGCGACATGACGCTCGTCTCGGGGGAGAAGGACGCCTTCGGCCACGTGCGACTGGGCGGCATCGGTGACCGTCTCGCGGGCGAGATCGAACGTCGTACGGGCAAGGAGGCGCGCGCGGTCGTCCTCGGCCACATCCAACGCGGCGGCACACCCACCGCCTTCGACCGCTGGCTCGCCACCCGCTTCGGCCTCCAGGCGATCGACGCCGTCGCCGAGGGTGACTTCGGCAAGATGATGGCCCTGCGTGGCACCTCGATCATCCGGGTCCCGCTCAGCGAGGGCACCGCGGCGCTCAAGCTGGTCAGCCCCGAGGAGTACGCCGAAGCCCAGGTGTTCTTTGGATGATGTCCGAGCCGCTGACGCAGGAGGCGGCACGGACATCGTTGGTCGTCGAGCAAGCCGCGCCGGCCGAGCTTGCGAGGCCGCGACCGGCGTGTCGAGACGCGGTGAGCCGAGCAGCAGCGTGGGGGACGACGCCGTACGGGCCGCGGAGGTCTCGACACGCTCAGGCCGCCAGGCGGCCTTCGCGGCTCGACCACCTTGGGTGGCGCCTTCGCGGCTCGACCACCTCGGGTGGCTTTCGCGACTCGCCCGCACGGGTGCTTCGTAGCGGCTCCTCCAGGGTGTGGGGTGAGGCGACCACCGCAGCAAGGAGATCTCGGACATGAGCAGCGACCAAGCCACCCCCGCCGCACCCGGCGCCGGCACGTCTGACGGCGGATCGGAGCCGGACCTCAAACGAGTGATGGGGCCGCGGCTACTGCTGCTCTTCATCGTCGGCGACATCCTCGGCACCGGCGTCTACGCCCTCACCGGCGACGTCGCCGGAGAGGTGGGTGGCGCCGCCTGGGCGCCGTTCCTCATCGCGTTCCTGGTCGCCACGGTCACGGCCGTCTCCTACCTCGAGCTGGTCACCCGCTTCCCGCAGGCCGCCGGCGCCGCGCTCTACGCCCACAAGGCGTTCGGCGTCCACTTCATCACCTTCATCGTGGCCTTCGCGGTGATGTGCTCGGGCATCACCTCGGCCTCCACCGCGTCCAACGCCTTCGCGGGGTTCCTCAACGACGGCTTCGACCTCGGGCTCGAGGTCGGTGGCGGGGGCATCCTCCTGATCGCCCTGCTGTTCATGGCGCTGGTGGCCGCGATCAACTTCCGCGGAGTTGGGGAGAGCGTCAAGATCAACGTGGTGCTGACCCTGGTCGAGCTCTCCGGTCTGCTCCTCGTGATCTTCGTGGGCCTGTATGCCGTGACCGAGGGCAACGCCGACTTCTCGCGGGTGGTGGTCTTCGAGAGCTCCGACGACAAGTCCGTCTTCTTCGCCGTCACCGCGGCCACGACCTTGGCGTTCTTCGCGATGGTCGGCTTCGAGGATTCCGTCAACATGGCCGAGGAGTGCGAGAACCCGCGCCGCGACTTCCCCAAGATGATGCTTGCCGGCCTCGGCGCCACCGGCATCATCTACCTGCTGGTGTCGATCACGGCAGTCGCGCTCGTGCCGGTCGGCGACCTGACCGACGACACCCTGCCCTCGGCCCTGACCCAGGTGGTCGCCGCCGGCGCCCCCTCGCTGCCGTTCGACACGATCTTCCCGTTCATCGCGATGTTCGCGGTCGCCAACTCCGCGCTGATCAACATGCTGATGGCCAGCCGGCTCATCTACGGCATGGCCACCCAGCGAGTGCTGCCGCCGGTGCTCGGCAAGGTGCACCAGACCCGGCGTACGCCGTGGGTCGCGATCCTCTTCACCACCGCCATCTCCTTCGGGCTGATCGTCTACGTCGTCGATGCCAGCGGCAGCGCGTCGGGGGCCAACGCCATCGTCCTGCTCGGCGGCACCACCTCGCTGCTGCTGCTGGGGGTCTTCGCGGTGGTCAACATCTCGCTGATCGTCATCCGACGTCAGCCGACCGAGCATTCGCACTTCTCCGCTCCCACGGTGCTTCCCTACATCGGGGCGGTGACCTGCCTGTTCCTCGTCGGACCTTGGGCGCGCAGCAGCGACCAGCAGGAGCAGTACGTCATCGCCGGGGTCCTGCTGGGGGCCGGCGTCGTGCTGTGGGCCCTGACCTGGCTGACGAACCGTGGTGCCCGCGGCTCGAAGACCGGGTTCCGCGACATCGAGACCCTCGAGAGGTGATCGCGGGCCGACCCGGCGTGCCGCGTAGGCTGGACCGGTGTCCTTCCCCGATCTGGCGAGCCTCCACGCGCTGAACCCGGCCCAGCAGCCGTCGTACCCCGACCGAGGGGCAGTCGACGCGACCGTGGCCTCCCTACGGACGGCGCGACCGCTGGTGTTCGCCTCGGAGTGTGACGAGCTGACGAACAAGCTCGCCGCCGTCGCCCGGGGGGAGGCATTCCTCCTGCAGGGAGGGGACTGTGCCGAGACCTTCGCCGGAGTCACCGCTGACAACACGCGCAACAAGCTGCGCGTCCTGCTCCAGATGGCGGTCGTGCTCACGTACGCCGCCTCCGTGCCGGTGGTCAAGCTCGGCCGGCTGGCCGGGCAGTACGCCAAGCCGCGCTCGTCGGACCTCGAGACCCGAGCAGGGGTGACGCTCCCCGCCTACCGCGGAGACGCCGTCAACGGCTTCGATTTCACCCCCGAGTCGCGGGAGCCCGACCCGCGCCGTCTGCTCGAGGTGCACCGGACCTCGGCTGCGACCTTGAGCATGATCCGTGCCTTCATCGCCAGCGGCTACGCCGACCTGCGCCAGGTCCACACCTGGAACACCGACTTCGTCGCCGAGTCGTCCGCCGGGCGCCGCTACGACGCGATGGCCAACGAGATCGACCGGGCCATGGCGTTCATGGAAGCCATCGGGGCCGACCCCGACGAGTTCCACCACGTCGACTTCCACATCTCCCACGAGGCGCTGGTCCTCGAGTACGAGCACGCGATGAGTCGGTGCGACTCGCGCACCCAGGGCTACTACGACCTCTCGGGTCACTTCGTGTGGATCGGCGAGCGCACCCGCCAGCTGAGCGGCGCCCACGTCGAGCTGCTCAGCCACGTGCGCAACCCGATCGGGGTCAAGCTCGGCCCGACCACCACCGCCGACGACGCGATCGCCCTGGCGGCCCGCCTCAACCCCGACAACGAAGCCGGCCGGCTCACCTTCATCACCCGCTTCGGTGCCGGCAAGATCCGCGATGGCCTGCCCTCGCTGGTCGAGAAGGTCACCGCTGCCGGGCTCCAGGTCGCGTGGGTCTGCGACCCGATGCACGGCAACACGTTCGAGGCGAGCTCGGGCTACAAGACCCGCCGCTTCGACGACGTGATCGAGGAGGTCCAGGGCTTCTTCGACGTCCACCACGAGCTCGGCACCTGGCCCGGCGGCGTGCACGTCGAGCTCACCGGCGACGACGTCACCGAGTGCGTCGGCGGCGGCGAGGAGCTGCTCGAGATCGACCTCGGCAACCGCTACGAGTCGGTCTGCGACCCGCGCCTCAACCGGGTGCAGTCGCTCGAGCTGGCCTTCCTCGTGGCGGAAATGTTGCGGCGTGCGTGAGCCGGTAGTCGCTTGTAACGCACCGTTCGGACATCCACCACGCCGCTCGAGCGGCCAGGTAGTGGTCCGAACGGTGCGTTACAAGCAGAGGACGGCCCCGTGATCGACCTCCGCTCCGACACCCTCACCCGCCCCACCGACGCGATGCGTGCCGCGATGGCCGCCGCCGAGGTCGGCGACGACGTCTACGCCGAGGACCCCACCACGGCAGCGCTGGAGGAGCGGGTCGCCGGGCTGCTCGGCCACGAGGCGGCGCTCTTCATGCCGACCGGCTCGATGTCCAACGTCCTGGCTGTCCGGGCCCTCGTGGCGCCGGGTCAGGAGGTCCTCTGCGAAGCCTCGGCCCACATCGCCCGGGCCGAGCTCGGGGCCCACGGCGCCTACAGCGGCGTCACGATGCGCACCTGGATCCACCCGCGCGGTCAGGTCGATCTGCCGACGATCCGCGGATTGTTCGCGCCGGACATGGGTCCGTTCTTCGTGCGCACTGCCGCCATCTCGGTCGAGAACACCCACAACTTCGCCGGCGGCACGGTGCTGCCGCTGGCCGACCTGCGTGACCTCAAGGCGTACGCCGTCGAGGTCGGGGTCCGGGTGCACCTCGACGGTGCCCGGCTCTGGAACGCGCACATCGCCACCGGTACGTCCCTGGCCGAGTACGGCGCGTGCGCCGACGTGATCTCGGTGTGCCTCTCCAAGGGTCTCGGCGCGCCTGTGGGGTCGGTGCTCGTCGGCAGCCAGGAGGTGGTCACCGAAGCCCGGGTGTGGCGCAAGCGGATGGGTGGTGGGATGCGCCAGACGGGCATCCTCGCCGCAGCCGGGCTGCACGCTCTCGATCATCACGTCGAGCGGCTCGCCGACGATCACACGCACGCCCGGTTGCTCGCCGAGGCCTGCGGGCTCGACCCGGCCGGGGTCGACACCAACATCGTCGTGCTCCAGCGGCCCGACGCAGCCGACACCGCCTCCTACGTCGCACGCGCGGCAGCGCAGGGCGTGCGCGTGGCGACCGTCGGTCCGACGACCGTGCGGCTCGTCACCCACCTCGACGTCTCACGCGCCGACGTCGATCGGGCGGCCGCGGTCCTCGCGCGGCTCTGAGGGTGGGGGGCAGGGACCCTGAGAAGCTCCGACCCGAGCTGCCCGCTCCTGCCCGAACCGGCCGCTCCCTAACGTCACAGCAGGCGCCCGGCAGGCGCCCGGAATCAAGGCGCCGTCACACCGGAGCGCCGACCAGGCTCACGTCGCTGATGGCGGTGTAGTCGCGACCGGACGGGCCGGGGGCCGGGTCCGTCACTGCCAGGATCCGTAGCGTGACGACATCGCTGACGACGTCGACGTCCGCGCTCTGCAGGGTGAGGGCGTCGC
>CAVXGJ010000007.1:0-43431 GCA_963761285.1 uncultured Actinomycetota bacterium
AGATGGCAGTTGCTGCCAGACCCCGCTTGATGCCGCTGCTGTTCATTCTGATCCTTCCGGAGGAAATCAATACGCGCAGGCAGGGCTTCTCCCTGCTCACGTCGGTCCCGATGGGCCGAACGCACCTGGCAATCCAGCCCCATGCGTCACGGCGGATCTAAACAAGAGTCGAGCCGCAATTCGGCTTTATTGTGAGCGTCAACTAATCGATGAAATATTGCGTGACTGCCACCGAGCGACTTTCCGTTGACCAACGGCCATTGCGGCGATCTCGGCGCGAATACCCAGCCAGGTCTTGGCTTCCGTCCCTGACCACGCCGCCCCTGCGGAGAGACTCACCCCTGCGGGTGACTTTGTTGTCAACAAAGGACACTTTCAAAACAATCACCGAGAGGGGCCGCCTTCTTGGTATATCGCGCACCGGACGCACCGGATGTCGACCGGAAAGTCGAATTTGTCAGAAACGCAAACTATTGATGTACTACGAATCCAGTAGTTGAACCATTTATCTCGGGCGGTGTCGGTGTCGAACGAAGCAGGTGCGCCGTCTCGGGCTTCTCGTCCGCGGGGTCGGCCACAGCGACTCGCCTTCGACGCGACACCCTGGGAACAGCTCACCGTCGATGCCACCCGGCGCATGGCGTGGCTGCTGGCTGTCAACCGGCTCCTGAGTCCCGCCAGCGCCGCATTGGGTCGGGTCGGCTTCATCCGTGACATGGCCGAGCACGGCGTCCACCTCGACAGCTCGAGAGTGAGTCGGATCGAGGCCGGCGAGTACCCCATCCGCACCCATGTCGTCGACGCCTACGAACAAGTGATCGGCTTGCCGTCCGGGTCGCTCCAGTCCGCCAACGCGCTGCTCCGCCGGGCCGCCGGGCTGCCCCCGGACGCCGTCAAGAACGCCTCCCGCGGCGCCCCCGTCATCGATTGTGCGGCGGAGCGGATCGAGGGCGGGGTGGCTGATGGCAACGACTGGCTGACGCTGACGCGCGGCCTGGCCGGCTACGAGTACTTCTACCTGCTGCCTCGCACCTGGACCACGTTGACCGACCAGCTGATCAGTGAGCTGACGCGCGCCACCGGGGTGGCGTTCCACCGCCGCTACGAAGCCGCGCTGACCCTGCAGGGCGACCCCGTCGGCCGCAGGCAGCTCGCGATGAGCATCGGACGGTTCGTCATGCATCGCGACGTCCAGCGCGTCGACCCAGCCATGTCGCTGCTCCAGCAGATGGCTGATCCCGCCGCCGGCGACCTCGTCCTGCGCCTGATGCAGGACGACAACTCCTTGCGCCGAGGCGGCGCCGCCCGGGTCGTCGGCTCCCTGGCCGCGGGCTGTGGCCTCGATCCTGCGCATCACATCACCCTGGAGCACTACCTCAGCAAGGAGCTGGGCTCGGCCGGGCGGCGCGAGCACCGCGTCCCTGCGGTCGACCTGCTGTCCCGGTTGCCTCCAGCCAGCTACGCCCGGGTCCTTGGCAACGTCGCCGATCCCCAGACCCGCAGGTGGGTCAGCCGGGCGTGCACGTCGCTGGAGCTGGTCGAGCCAGATCTGTCCCGCAGCGTCGTGGAGACCCTGGCGACCGGTGCAGAACAGTCCGCCGACCGCTTCGCCGACGACTCCGACCGGATGCTTCGTCGGCTCCTGCGTGAGTCCCTGTTCCACATCCATCGAGAGCGCCGCCAGCTCGCCGCGATCACCCTGGCAGCGAGCCCCTACGCTCCGGGAATCGCCCGGTCCGCGCTGCGTCTCACGCGAGGTCGCGAACCACTGGTCACAGCGATGTGCTGGTCGCTGCTGCGCCGCTGCGGGCACCTCCTCCCACGGGAGCACATCGCCGAGGTCACGCTCGCAGGTCCTGCCGAGCAGTTCACCGCAGACGCGGTGATGGGGCTCGGCCTGGGGCACGGACCCTTGCCGACGGGGCTGCCCGAGCACCTCCTGGAGGCGGCTCGGGAGGTGTCGAGGCCGCGCGTCTCGCACGCCGCGACCTTCACCCTCGGCATGGCGGGCCATCCCCTGCTCGCTTCGTTGTCCTCCACACCGGGCCAGGCCCAGGCTGCTGCGCGCTGGTGGGGGTCGCTCGGACCTGCCCTGGACGACGGCGTCTCGGCGTAGTCGGCCGGCTCTCGAGCCACGACCGAGGACTCCTCGGGTGGCCGGCGCGTGACCCCCGGGCGCCATCACCTGTGGTGACCCCTCGGGGTGACCCGGCGGTTGCCGGGGTGCGTCAGGGTGACGTGAGTACCGTCGTACCCGGCGCACCTCCAGCGCGCACATCCACTTCACCGTGACAGGCCACGCACCCTCGAAAGGCAGGCCGAACACATGACGACACCGACGACGCCATGGGGCGTCGAGACGCTCGTGCAGCGCTACACCGAGGTGAGGGCTCACACGGAGTCCCTGGCGGACCCGCTGTCGCCGGAGGACCAGACCGTCCAGTCGATGCCGGACGTGTCGCCCACCAAGTGGCACCGCGCCCACGTGACGTGGTTCTTCGAGACCTTCGTCCTGGCCGAGAACGAGCAGAGCTTCGCGCCGTTCGAGGAGAAGTACTGGTTCTTGTTCAACAGCTACTACGAAACCCTCGGGCCGCGCTTCTCCCGAGCTGACCGCGGGCTGATCACCCGCCCCGACGCCCACGACGTCGGCGTCTACCGCCGTCAGGTCGACGACCGCATCCGCGACCTGGTCACCGGCCTCGACCAGGGCTCGCTCGACAAGATCGGATCAACCCTCGAGCTCGGCTTCCATCACGAGCAGCAGCACCAGGAGCTGTTGCTGATGGACATCAAGCACGTCTTGTCCCGCAATCCCCTCGAGCCGGTCTACGCCGGCAGCCGCAGCCCGCTGAGCGACCCCGACCGCCTCGGCTGGCTGGAGGTCGAAGGCGGCCTCGTCGAGGTGGGTCACGACGGCCACGGCTTCAGCTTCGACAACGAGCTGCCCCGCCACCGTCAGTGGCTGGAGCCCTACCGGATCGCGGATCGACTGGTCACCAACGGCGAGTGGTCGGAGTTCATCGCCGACGGTGGCTATCGCCGTCACGAGCTCTGGCTCTCCGACGGCTGGGCGAAGGTCAACGCCGAGGGATGGCGTGCCCCCTTCTACTGGAGCGAGCGCGACGGGGTGTGGTTCGAGCACACCCTCCACGGCACCTGGCCGGTCAACCCTGGGCTCCCGGTGAGTCACGTGAGCTTCTATGAAGCCGAGGCCTTCGCCACCTGGGCCGGCAAGCGGCTCCCCACCGAGGCCGAGTGGGAGCACGCCGTCGTCGTCGACGGCCAGAGCGAGGTCGACCCTGTCGTCGCCAACCTGGCCGACACCTCGTCGTACCACCCACGGGCGGCGGTCGCGAGCAGCGGACGGCTGCGTCAGGTCTACGGCGACTGCTGGGAGTGGACCTCCTCGGCCTACCACCCCTACCCGGGCTTCCACCCGCCTGCCGGGGCGATCGGTGAGTACAACGGGAAGTTCATGTCCAACCAGATGGTGCTGCGCGGCGGTTGCGCCCTGACCTCGCCCGACCACGCCCGGATGACCTACCGCAACTTCTTCCCGCACGCCGCGCGCTGGGCCCTCTCCGGGGTCCGTCTCGCCGACGGTGGCGCGCCCACCACTACCCAGGAGCGCTCGTGAACAGCACCCCGGACCCCATCGTCTCGGTCCTGCTCGACCCCGACTGGGCTGCCGGGAGCCTGGTCGACGACGTACGTCGTGGCCTCGGCGAGCAGCCGCGGCGTCTCCCGCCCAAGTGGCTCTACGACGACGAGGGCTCCCGACTCTTCGACCTCATCACCCGGCTGCCGGAGTACTACCCGACCGAGGCCGAGCGCGCGATCCTGGACCTGCACGGGGCCGAGATCGCCGAGCTCTGTGACGCCACGACCCTCGTCGAGCTCGGCAGCGGCACCAGCGACAAGACCCGGGTGCTCCTCGACGCGTTCCAGCGATGCCGGGCACCTGCGCCGGTTCGTCCCCGTCGACGTCTCCGAGGCGACCTTGCGCTCGGCGGCCGAGATGCTCGACCGGCGTTACCCCGAGGTGGCCATCGAGGCGGTGGTCGGCGACTTCACCCTGCACCTCGGCCAGCTGCCCGGAGGCGACCGGCGCCTGGTCGCCTTCCTCGGCGGCACGATCGGCAACCTCTACGTCGAGGAGCGCGGCGCCTTCCTCGGCGCGCTCGGCGACTCCCTCGAGTCCGGCGACTGGTTGCTCCTCGGCACCGACCTGGTGAAGAGCACCGATCGCCTGATCGCCGCCTACAACGACTCGCAGGGCGTGACCGCCGCGTTCATCACCAATGCGTTGGCCGTGCTCAACCGGGAGCTCGGCGCCGACTTCGACCTCGACGCCTTCTCCTACGTGCCGTTCTGGGACCCGCACATGGAACGGATGGATCTCCGACTGCGCTCCGAGGCACCACAGCGCGTCGTCCTCCCCGGTGCCGACCTCGAGATCGACCTGGCCAGCGGCGAGGAGCTGCGGGTCGAGATCTCCACGAAGTTCCGCCCCGAGGGCATCCGCGCCGAGCTGGACGCGGCCGGCTTCGACGTCGTCCGCACCTTCACCGATCCCGCCGACGACTTCGCGGTGACGCTGGCCCAGCTGCGCTGACCGGAGGCTGGGTGCCCGCGTCGTCGGGCTTCGTCGACGCTCGCTGGCGCACTTCGGAGGCTGAGCAGGGCGAGCCCCTGGGCGAGGCCGTCGACGAAGCCGCGTGAGCCGTACGCCGGCCGTCCCCGACGAGGGTGCCGCATCGTCGCCGGGCTTCGTCGACGCTCGCTGGCGCTCGCTGCTCAGCCTCCGGTGCGGCCGGCGCTCGCTGCTCAGCCTCCGGTGCGGCCGCCGAGGCGACCCAGCCCCACGATCAGGCGGTCGAGGTCGTCGGTCGTGGTGTACGGCGACAGTCCGACGCGGACCCCGCCGGTGTCGCCCAGCCCGGCGTGACGAGAGGCCTCGATCGCGTAGAAGCTGCCGGCGGGGGCGATGACGCCCGCGCCGGCGAGGTGCTCGTAGACCGCCGTCGGCGCGACCCCGTCGACCTGGAGCAGGAGGGTGGGCGTGCGGCGGGTGTGGCGGGCGTACACGTGCACGTGGCTCAGTCGGTCGAGGCCGACGAGCAACCGGGTGAGCAGCGCGTTCTCGTGGGCTGCGAACTCCTCGAACGCCGAGGCCAGCCGCGCGCGGCGCGACGTGCCGGCACCGGGGGCCGCGAAGGAGGCGATGAAGTCGACCGCCGCCGTGACCGCGGCGAGCTGCTCGTAGGGCAGGGTGCCGAGCTCGAACCGCTCGGGCACCGCGTCGGTGGAGGGCAGCAGCTTGTCGGGGTGCAGCGTCTCGAGGAAGGCGGGATCGGCGGCGAGGACCCCGAGGTGCGGGCCGAAGAACTTGTAGGGCGAGCAGGTCACCACGTCGGCCCCGAGCGCGGCGCGATCGACCGACTCGTGGGCAGCCAGGTGCACGACGTCGACGTGCACCAGCGCACCGACTGCATGGGCGGCTGCGGCGATCGCGGGGACGTCAGGGCGGGTGCCGAAGAGGTTGGACGCAGCGGTGACCGCGACCAGCCGGGTGCGCTCGCTGAGCAGGGGCGCGATGTCGTCGAGCTGGGTCGTCTCGGGGTCGAAGCCGAGCCAGCGCACCGTTGCGCCGGCGCGCTCGGCGGCCAGCACCCACGGGCGGATGTTGGCGTCGTGGTCGAGCCGGGTGACGACGACCTCGTCACCAGGACCCCAGTCGGCGCTGAGGGTTCGGGCGAGGTCCATCGTCAGCGCCGTCATCGAGCGCCCGAAGACGATGCCGCGGGGATCGGAGCCGAGGAAGTCACCCATCGCCTCGCGGGCCGCTGCCGTGGTCGCTTCGGTGCGCTGCTCGGGCACGGTGAGCGCCCCCCGCTGACACATCCCGGCCGTCATCGCCGCAGCAACCGCGTCGGCAACGACCTGCGGCACCAACGAGCCGCCGGGGCCGTCGAGCCGCACGAGCCCAGCGGTCGGTCCGGTCGTCAGGGCAGGGAACGCTTCGCGCAGCCGGTCGAGATCCATGCCCGCCATGCTGCCAGGTGGTCCGGGAGCCGATTGTGCCCAGGTCAGCGGCGAGCGACCTTCGTCGGAGCCGAGGTGGCGGAGCCATTGCGGAAGCCGTCGCGGCTGGCGGTGACCTCGACACGCAGCTTGTCGCCGCGGTCAGAAGGACGAACGACGTAGGTGCGGCGGTTGCCGACCTGCTTGCGGCCGTTGAGCCACGTGTAGTTCACGGAGACGTCATCGGTCGACCAGCGCGCGCCGGCGACCCGCAGCTTCTGCTTGGGCTTGGCCTTCCCGCGGATCACCGGGTCCGAGGTGGAGCGGATCTTGCCGCGCGCGACCGTCCCGGCGCTCTCGTTGACGGTGGTCGAGCGGTACTGCGCCTTGCTCGCCGTGACGCGCACGGTGAGGACCTCGCCGACGACGTCAGCGGTCGGCGCGTACGACGCGTCGTCGGCGCCCTTGACCTTGGTCGATCCGGCGTACCACTGGTAGTCGAGGGCCACCTTGGCCGGCTTCCACGCACCCGACGAGACGCTGACGACGTCGCCGACCCTGGCCTTGCCCGAGATCGCGGGCGAGACCTTGTTGGCGATCTCGGCCTTCTCGGAGACGCTCAGGCGTGCGAAGTCGGCGCGGTAGCTGCCGGCGAGCAGTCCGCCGACCGAACCGACGACCTCACTGGCGCGCGCGGCATCCGCGGGCGCGCCGGCAGTCGCCGTACCGCCACCCCCGAGGACGACGGCTCCCAAGGTCAGGGCGGCGGTGGCGACGAGAGCGGGCGCGGCGGCGCGGAGGTGGGGCATGGGGGACTCCTGGGTGGGGGGGAACTGCGGGGGGTCTGAAACGGGGCGTCAGGGGGATCGGTTGCAGCCGGTGACGACCGCGTAGGAGCGACGGTAGTGCCACAATCACCAGTCGTGGCGACCACCGGCGAGAAATGGCCCGGACGGACTAGTCGGTCGGACCGACCGGCGGCTTGGTCGACCGCAGCGCTGGTCCTGACTGCCCTGGCTCCACTGTGCTGGATCCCCGGGGGGTTCTCCCGCTTCGTCCTGGCCAAGCTGTTCGTGACCGCCCTGGCCGTCGTGGCGGCTGCCCTCGCTCGCCCGGTCGGAGCGCTCCCCCGGCCGCTGGTCCTGGTGGGGATCGGGTGGGCCGGTTGTTTCGCGCTGGCGGCCCTCGCCGGGGACACCCCGCTCGCCTCCCTCGTCGGTCGGTGGCCGCGCTACGAGGGCCTGCCCACGCTCGGGTTGTACGCCGCCGCCTGCTGGACCGGGGCCCGTACCGTCGGCCGCGGAGCACCGGCATCCGAACGTCTCGGCAACGCGATCGCAGCGCTGGCTCTCGGGCTGGCGGCCTTCTCGGCGCTCGACGCCGTCGGACTCAGCCCGCTCGGACCGGGGTCCGAGGCCCGCACCGGTGCGGTTCTCGGCAACGCGACCGACCAGGGCGCGGTGGCGATGATGGCGGTCCTCGTGCTTGTCGCCCTCGTCCTGCGCCCGCGACCAGGGGATGCACTGGGCCGGCGCCTCCGGATGCTCGCGCTCGTCGCCGCCGGGGCGACCGTGGCGCTGTCGGGCTCGCGCGCCGCGCTGGTGCTGACCCTCGTCGGCGTGGCGGTGATCGGGATCGGCCACGTGCGACGCCGGCGGAGCCCTTCCGAGGCCGGCGACCAGGTGCGGCCCGCAGGCCCCCGCACAGCACTGGTAGCGGGAGGTGTCGCGGTCCTGATCGCCGCGGTGGCGGCGCTCGTGCCGACCACCCGTGATCGGCTGCTGAGCCTCGGCAGCGCCGAGGGCCGACTGCACCAGTGGCGCCTGACTCTCGACCTCGTCGCCGACCACCCGCTGCTCGGGCTGGGCGGCAGCCGCTACCTCGACGTCTTCCCCGGCTACGAGGACGCCGCCTTCGTCGCCTTCACGGGCCCTCAGCGGCCGGCCGACTCCCCGCACTCGATCCTGCTCCAGGTCGTGGTGGCCGGAGGGCTGGTGCTGCTGGCCGCGACCGCGCTCGCGCTGTACGTCGTGGTGCGGCGGGTCCACGCAGCACTGGCCGAGCACCCCGAGGCCCGACCCGTGGCGCTGGCGGTCGTCGCCTACCTGGTGCTGGCCGGGGCCAACTTCACCACCGCCGGACCGACCTGCCTGGCTGCCTTCCTGCTCGGCACCGTGGTCGCGGTCCCCCCGGGCACCGCACGGCAGCGTCGCGCGCCGGCGCCCGCTGTCGCCGTGGCAGGCACAGCGATGGCCGTGGTCCTGCTCGGCGCGATCGCCGGTGATGTGGCCCTGCAGCGTGGGGTCGAGGAGGCCGACCTGCACTCCGCTGCGAACGCGGAGGCCGGCTTCGCCCAGGCGTCGCGGTGGCGTCCCTGGGACGTCGACACCCACGTCATCGCCGCCAGGGTGCTGGCTGCCGAGGCTGCGGCCGGCGATCTCGGGGCTGCCGGCGCAGCCGAGGACCACGCCCGCGAAGCCCTGGCCGGGCTCTCGGAGAGCTATGAGTCCCTCGTCGCGCTGGGCGTCTCGCTCTCGGCCCAGGGACGCCTGGAGGAATCGCTCCGCGTGCTCGACAGGGCCGTGGCGGCGGCTCCCGAGCGGCCGGACGGCTACGTGCAGCGCGCCATCGCGCAGGTCGGGCTCGGGCAGGTCGACGACGCTCTCGTCGACCTGCTCCGAGCCCGGGAGATCCTGCCGCGCTCCGACGTCGTACGACGGTTGACCCGGCAGGTGGCCCGCCAGGTCGACCGTCAGGTCAGCGAGCCCGCTTCACCTTGATGAAGATCGAACGGCGGTCGGTCTTGTCGCCGTCGTAGGCGATCACGGTGACGCGGTAGCGACCCCGCTCGCTGTAGGTGTGGCGCACCCGTCGCTTCTCGGTGACCACCGCGGTGCCGTCGCCGAACATGAAGCGGAAGACGAGGTCGTCCCCGTCCCGGTCAGCTGCGTGCACGCGCGTCTTCAGCAACCGCCCAGCCCGAAGGCCGCCGCGCTTGCTCTTGACCTTGATCTTGCCGACGATCGGCGCCCGGTTGAACGACTCGGTCGGGGGCTCGGTCGTCGGGGGCTCGGACGTCGGCGATCCGGTGGTGGGGTCGTCGCTCGGGCTGCCCGTGGTGGGGGTGTCGCTCGGGCTGCCCGTGGTGGGGGTGCCGGTCGGCGTCCCGGTCGGGTCGGAGGTAGGAGTACCCGTGGGGTCAGACGTCGGTGTCCCGGTCGGGCGTGCCCGTCGGGTCCGAGGTCGGCGTGCCGGTCGGGGTGCCGGTCGGGTCCGACGTCGGCGTGCCGGTCGGGGTGCCCGTCGGGTCCGACGTGGGGGTGCCGGTCGGGCGTACCCGTCGGGTCCGAGGTCGGCGTGCCCGTGGGCGTCCCGGTCGCGGTCTCGGTGGGGGTGGGGGTGCCCGTGGGGGTGCCGGTCGGGGTGCCGGTCGGGGTGCCAGTGGGCGACTCGGTCACCTCGGCGCCGATCGTGTAGCCGCAGCCACCCGTCGCGGTGTCCGCATCCGGGACGATCAGGCCGAGCTGGCGCCGCGAGACGAAGCTCAGCCCGGCGATCACCTGGCCCGGAGCCACCGCTCCCGGCAGGGCGGCGGTGGTCCAGGTCTGAGCCGGCAGCGTCACCGCGAGCTCGTCGGTGTCGGCGTCGAAGGCACCCGGGAGCCCGGACGCGAGGGTCTGACGGCCACCGGTGGCACCGCCGAAGTTGCCGAGGACGAAGCTCTCGCCGTCGTCGATGGTCCGCTGGGCGGTCAGGTAGTAGCCGGCTCCACCGAGGGTGAAGTTGAGGTCGAAGTACTCGCCGGTCCCGCTGTCGCCGCCAGGGGTCGCAGGGAGGTCGGTGAGCGAGACGTGGAAGGTGACGTCGCTGCCGCCGGTGCCTGCGTCGTCGGTGGTCAGCCAGCCCTCGAGGATGTCGAGCGCGTCGACGCTGGGGGTCGGGGTGCCCGCGCCGAGCACGGAGTTGGCGTCGCCGGCGGGGTCGGTGAACCGCGCGTCGGCAGGACACACCGTCTCCTCGACCGCCGGCGCCTCGAGGCCGGTCAGGGACGACACCGCAGCGAGCATGTCGACCAGGCCATGTCCGGCGTCGAAGGACGTGCCGGTGGTGGATCCCGGGTTGCGCGGGTCCGCGGCGTAGGCGCGCGAGGCGCCGAACTGGTGGGCGGTGTTGACCATCAGCGTCTCGACCTGGCCGGGGGTCAGCAGCTCACCGGTGGTCTCGAGGGCGACCTGCTGGAGGACGGCGACGTAGCCGGCGATGTGCGGCGCGGCCATCGAGGTGCCCGAGATCGTGTTGTAGTCCGGGTCCGCGGTGTCGAGCCCGGTCGCGCAGATCGTCAGGTAGGGCCGGCAGGCCGAGGCGATGTCGGTGCCGGGGGCCGAGATGTCGGGGTAGGTGAACGGCGAGCCGCTCGCGCCACGCGACGAGGACGAGTTGAGGTCGTTGTCACGGCTGCCGGTGCCGGCGTCGTCGTAGTTGGCCACCGACAGGATGCCCGGCGTCGGGTCGGCGCCGGGACCGTTGGTGACGCTCTCCGTGCCGTCACCGCCGTCGTTGCCCGCGGCCCAGACGACGACCACGCCGGCCTCGACCAGCTTGCGCCCGACGATCGAGTTGGGCGAGGTCGCACTGAAGTCGCTGCCACCGGCAGGGCCCCAGGAGTTGTTGACCGCGACGATCGGTGCGCACGAGCCGTCGCCACACGGGTCGGCGTGGTGCTTGAGCACCCAGTAGAGACCGGTGGTGCCGCTGGAGATGCTCAGGCTGACCCCGGTGCTCACCGCGACGATGTCGGCCTCCGGAGCGCCGCCGCGCAGCTTGCGTCCGCTGGCGTCGGTGACCACACCACCGGCGGCGATCCCGGTCACGTGAGTGCCGTGACCACCCGCGGAGCCGGAGTCGGTGTCGTTGGCAAGGGTGGCGTCGATCGTGCACTCGTCGACGTTCTCGTAGTCGGTGAAGATGCCGACGATGTCGTGGCAGGCGATCTTGACGTTCTTCTTGACCCGCGAGTCGCCGTCGGCGTCGGCGAACATCGGGTGCGTGCCGTCGGTGCCGGAGTCGACGATGGCGACCGAGAGGCCCTCGCCGGTGAACGGGTCCATCGCACCGTCGGCGTCGACGTCGAAGGCACCGTCGTGGACGCGACGGGCGCGGGTGGCCTCGTGGCTGGTCTCTCCGTCGTAGGCGACCTTCTCGTCGGCCCAGTCGAGCCGGGTCACGTCGCCGGTCCGCGAGAGCAGACGCACCTGGGCTGCGGTGCCGCTGGCGGTGACGATGCCGATGTCGTCGAGCGAGACCCCCGGGTTGAGCCCGGCGAGCGCGACGGCCCGCTTGGCGGCCTTGAGGTCGCCACCGGCCTGCACCATGACGTTGACCCGGGCCCGCGACCCGACGTCGGCGAGGTGCTCGGCCAGGGCGGGCTGGAGCACGGTCGCTGCTGCCGGGTCCGAGACAGCCGGCGGTGCCACGACGGCCGGCACGTTGAGCCTGGTGACCGCAGCAGCGGCGTTGGCGCTGGTCAGCTGGGCAAGGACGGGGAGCGAGATGACCGAGACGCAGACGGCGGTGGTGGCCGCAACAGTGCGCAACATCATCCTCGGGGCAAGGTTGACCATGTGAAGTCTCTTCCGGGAGGGGGGTCCTGCTCGGGATGGTGACCCAGACCACTCAACGAGGAAGTCCGCCAGGAGTTATCCCCCAGGCGCCAGGTGTCCCGAGCGGGAGGATCGGCGATGATGCGGAGGTGTCCACGACAGCCGACGTCGTCGAGCTCGTGACCCAGCTCCCCGAGGTCACCCGCACCGACCACCAGCACTACACCGCGTGGAAGGTCGGGGGGCACACGTTCGGCTACGTATGGGAGCCGACCCGCACCGTCGGCCTCAAGCAGACTCTCGCCGAGCAGCTCGCGCTGGTGGCCGAGCGCCCCGACGTCTTCGAGGTGCAGTTCACGATGGGGTCCTACGGCTGGGTCGTGGCCCACCTCGACCACGTGGAGCGCGACGAGCTCGCCGAGCTGGTCTTCGAGGCGTGGCGACTGACCGCCGCGGCTCAGCTGGTCGCCGAGCGGGCCGACAGGCTTCCGTCCTGATCGAGCGTCGGCACCGGGGCGAACAGCGCAACGGGCTCCGACTTCCCCTTGAGCGGGAGCTCGCCGCGCGACACGAGCGCTTGGGGTCGCACCAGCATGGCTTGCGTCGCGGCCGTGATGAGCACGTCGTCGCCGGTATGACGGGTCGCTCCCTCGACGCGGGCGGCGACGTTGACGGCATCCCCGATCACGCTGAAGTTGAGGCGCCCGGCCCCACCGACCGGGCCGGCGACCACCCGGCCGGAGTTGACCCCGGCACCGACGGTCAGACCGCTCGTGCCGAGCGCCACGGCGTCGACGATCATCCGGGCCGCATCGACCGCGCGGTCGGCGTGGTCGGGCTGGAAGTCCGGGGCTCCGAAGACCGCCAGGAGGCCGTCGCCGAGGAACTTGTCGACGTGGCCACCGTAGGCCTCGACGATCGGCACGATCTCGGAGAAGAGGGCGTTGAGGGTGGCGATCACCTCGGTGGCGGCGGCGTTCTCGGCATAGCGGGTGAAGTCGCGGACGTCGCAGAAGAGAAGGGACACATCGACCTCGACGCCCTCGGCCGGGAACTGTCCGCCGAGGATCAGCCGGGCGACGTCACGGTCGACGTAGGTGCTGAACGCCTCGCGGAGCTCCTCCCGCTCGGCGAGACCGCTCGCCATCCGGTTGAAGTCGTGGGCCAGCTCGCCGATGTCGTCGCTGCTCAGCACCGGCACGCGACCGCCGTACTCCCCGGAGCGGACCCGCTCGAGCCCCAGCCGTACGTCGTCGAGCGGGCCGGTGACCGACGCGCCGAGGAACGTGCTCAGCTCGGTCGACAACAGCGTGCCGATCACCACCGAGACCAGCACGACCAGGGCCAGCTGCCCCGAGCCACCGCCGTCGCCCACGATGGCAGCCACCGCGATCCCCGAGCAGGTCGTGTAGGCCGGCAGGGTGATGCGCAGCCGCTTGGTCAGCGACAGCCCGTGGGCGCGGAAGACGAAGTCGGCGGGGAGGTCGGCGGCGATCTCCTCGATCATCGGTCGGGCGAGCACTTCTCCGACGGAGTAGCTCAGGACCGTTGCGTAGACGGCAGGGATGACGCTGGCGAGCAGCATCGCGCCGAACCCGGCCCAGCCGATGTCCCAGGTGATGGCCGCCAGGCCCGACGACGGCAGGACCGTCACCCCCACGACCCTGACCACGCTGCGGCGGTAGTGGCGCAGCGTGAACGTCGTGGCGACCTCCCAGGCCGCGACCGTCTCGCTCGGGGTCGACAGGGCGGTGCGGCGCCACTGCTCGATGACGCGGAAGGCCTCCCCCGCCCGATGCGCTGCGTAGCCGACCGAGCCGGCGGCCAGGACCGCCGTCGCGAGCATCACCGAACCGACCTGCACGACGCTCAGCCCGTCGTAGAAGCGTGAGGCGAGGAAGATCGTCACCACCACGACGAGCAGGGACGCCGCGGTTTCTCCCGCGACCAGCACGAAGCGGTAACGAGGTCCGAGGGCGCGATAGGCACGGCGGACCAGCGGTAGGAGCACCCCCGGAGTGTGACGACTGCCGACGCGCGCGTCCACCGGCCGAGCAGTGGGCTGTCACGATGGGGCATGGCCTCCACCTCGACCAAACGCCCGGTGACCTTCCCCGGCGGCAACGGCGACGAGCTCGTCGGCACGCTCGACCTGCCGACGGGACGCCCGCGCGCCACGGCGCTGTTCGCCCACTGCTTCACCTGCAGCAGCACCTCGAAGGCGGCTTCCCGGATCTCGCAGGCGCTCGCCGATCGGGGCATCGCGGTGCTCCGCTTCGACTTCACCGGGCTCGGCGCCTCAGGTGGTGACTTCGCCGAGACCACCTTCACCAGCAACGTCAGCGACCTGGTGGCGGCGGCCGAGTGGATGGCCTCCGACGCCGCCGACGCGCCCGGGGCGCCGAGCCTCCTGGTGGGCCACTCGCTCGGCGGAGCAGCCGTGATCGCGGCAGCCGAAGCCCTCGATCACGTCTGCGGCGTGGCTGTCGTCGGCGCTCCGGCGAGCCCCGACCACATCGGCCACCTGCTGGAGGGCGCCGTGCCGGCGCCCGACTCGTCGGACGGGCGCCACCTCACGGTCACGATCGGCGGGCGGACGCTGACGATCGGCCAGGACCTGATCGACGACATCGGCGACCAGCGCCAGCAGGAGCGGATCGGCGCCCTTCGACGCGCGCTGCTGGTCCTGCACTCCCCCGTCGACGAGATCGTCGGCATCGACGAGGCCCGCAAGATCTACGAGGCCGCCCGGCACCCCAAGTCGTTCGTGGCGCTCGATGGAGCCGACCACCTGCTGACCCGACCGGCGGACTCGCGCTTTGCCGCGTCGGTCATCGCGGCGTGGGCCGAGCGGTACCTGCCCGAGGCGGCTGAGGCGGCTGAGGTGTCCGAAGCGTCTGGGGAGGCGGGGACGCCGGAGGAGTCGGCTGGTCCCGCGACGACCGAGGGCTCGGTCAACGTCGTCGAGCTCGACCCGGACCACTTCGCCCACGACGCCGCTGTGCCCGGACACGTCTGGCGGCTCGACGAGCCGACCTCGGTCGGCGGCGAGGACACCGGCCCCAACCCTTACGACACGATGCTCTCGGCGCTGGGTGCCTGTACGTCGATGACGATGCGGATGTATGCGCGTCGCAAGGGCTGGGAGTACGGCGCCACGTCGGTGCTCCTCACCCACGACCGGGTGCACGCCAAGGACTGCGGCGAGTGCGAGTCCTCGACCGGCTACGTCGATCGGATCCACCGCGTGATCACGCTCGACCCCGCTCTCGACGACGAGCAGCGCGCGGCGATGCTGAAGATCGCCGACAAGTGCCCGGTGCACCGCACCCTGACCCACGAGGTCCTGATCACCACCGAAGCCGCCGGCGGGGCGGCCACGTCGGGGTGAGCACGACGCACCGGCATCCCGTCTAGCGTCGAGGGCATGGAGATCGAAGGCGCCCGCTTCCTCGTCGTCGGAGCCTCGGGGGTGCTGGGTGGCCTGACCACCCGCGCGCTCGTCGAGGCCGGAGCCCGGGTGGTGGTCACCGGTCGCGACCAGGAGCGCCTCGCTGAGATCGCTGGGGTCGCCGGCACCGAGCCGATCACGCTCGACGTGGTCGACGTGGAGGCCTGCGCCGGCGCCGTCACGACGGCTGTCGAGCAGCTCGGTGGGCTCGACGGGGTGGTCGTCGCCACCGGCGTGCCGGCCTTCGGGGCCGCCCTCGAGACCGAGGCAGCCGTGGCCGAGGAGCTCTTCGCGGTCAACACCCTCGGGCCGATGGCGCTCGTGCGCGCGGCTGGTGCGCAGCTCGATGGCGGGGTCGTGGTGGTGCTGTCGGCGATCCTGGCCGACCTGCCGACCAACCAGATGGCCGACTACTCCGCGTCGAAAGCGGCCCTGTCGGCCTGGCTCGGGGTGGTGCGCCGCGAGAACCGGCGGCGCTTCCGCGTGCTCGACGTACGGCCTCCGCACCTGGACACCGGACTGTCCGACCACCCGCTCGCCGGCACCGCGCCCAAGCTCCCCGAACCGATGCCCGGCTCAGCAGTCGTCGAGGCCATCCTCGAGGCGTTGCGCAACGACGCGAGTGAGATCGTCTGGGACCCGAAGGCCGGAGCGCTGTCCCTCAACTGACCGATTGGCGCCGGCTCGACGCTCCAGCCAGGGTCGAGTCGGCGACTATAGGCGCCGACTCGACCCCAACCTGGCCTACTTCGCGGCCTTGGCGAGCCGCAGCCAGGTCTCGACGACGGTGTCGGGGTTGAGCGACATCGACTCGATGCCCTGCTCGAGGAGCCAGTCGGCGAGGTCGGGGTGGTCGGAGGGGCCCTGACCGCAGATGCCGACGTACTTCCCGGCCTTCTTGCAGGCCGTGATCGCGAGCTCGAGCATGTGGAGCACCGCAGGGTCACGCTCGTCGAAGCCCTCGGCGACCAGCGCCGAGTCCCGGTCGAGGCCGAGGGTCAGCTGGGTCATGTCGTTGGAGCCGATCGAGAAGCCGTCGAAGTGCTCGAGGAACTGATCGGCGATCACGGCGTTCGACGGCACCTCACACATCATCACGACCTGGAGGTCGTTCTCCCCGCGCTTGAGCCCGTGCTGGCCGAGCAGGTCGATCACGCCCGACGCCTCCTTCAGCGTGCGCACGAACGGGATCATCACCTTGACGTTGGTCAGGCCCATCTCGTCGCGCACGTGGCGCAGCGCCTCGCACTCCATCGCGAAGCAGTCCGCGAAGTCGGCCGAGAGGTAGCGCGAGGCACCCCGGTAGCCGATCATCGGGTTCTCCTCGTCGGGCTCGTAGAGCTCACCGCCGACGAGGTTGGCGTACTCGTTGGACTTGAAGTCACTCATCCGCACGATCACCGGCTCGGGCGCGAAGGCGGCCGCGATCATCGCGATGCCCTCGGCAACCCGCTTGACGAAGAAGTCGCGCGGGTCGGCGTACGCCGCGGTGATCTCCTCGATCTCCTCCACGAGCGCCTCGGGCAGCGACGACCTGTCGGCGGCGAGGTCGAGCAGCGCCTTGGGGTGGATCCCGATCTGGCGGTTGATGATGAACTCCAGCCGGGCCAGGCCGACGCCCTTGTGCGGGAGCCGCGAGAAGGCGAAGGCCTGCTCGGGGGTGCCGACGTTCATCATGATCTTGACCGGTACGTCGGGCATCTCGCCGAGCTCGGTGCGCTCGACCGAGAAGTCGAGCAGGCCCTCGTAGACCAGCCCGGTGTCCCCCTCGGCGCACGACACCGTCACCTCGCGGCCGTCGGCGAGGTCCTTGGTGGCCGAGCCGGTGCCGACGACCGCGGGGATCCCGAGCTCGCGGGCGATGATCGCGGCGTGGCAGGTGCGCCCGCCCCGGTTGGTGACGATCGCCGAGGCGCGCTTCATGATCGGTTCCCAGTCGGGGTCCGTCATGTCGGCGACGAGCACGTCGCCCTCGACGAACTCGTGCATCTGCTCGACCGACGTCAGCACCCGCACCGCTCCGGCGCCGATCTTCTGCCCGATCGCGCGGCCCTCGACCAGCACGTCGACACCCTGGGTGGTGGCCTTGTCGATCTTGAAGCGCTCCTGGGCGCCGCCCTTGCGCGACTGCACGGTCTCGGGGCGCGCCTGGAGGACGTAGAGGAGTCCGTCGATGCCGTCGCGCCCCCACTCGATGTCCATCGGACGGCCGTAGTGCTCCTCGATGACCAGCGCGTGGCGCGCCAGCTCGGTGACTTCGGCGTCGCTGAGGCTCAACCGTCGGGCGTCGGCGGCGTCGACGGGCACGAACTCGGTCGTGTGTCCGACGCGGGCGTCCGAGGTGTAGACCATCTTGGTCGCCTTGCCGCCGACCCCGCGCTTGAGGATCGCAGGGCGGCCGGCGCGCACGGCCGGCTTGTAGACGTAGAACTCGTCGGGGTTGACGGCACCCTGCACGACACCCTCGCCCAGGCCGTAGGCCGAGGTGATGAAGACGGCGTCGTCGAAGCCGGACTCGGTGTCCATCGTGAACATCACGCCGGAGGCACCGATGTCGGAGCGCACCATCTTCTGCACGCCGGCCGACAGACCGACGTCGGCGTGCGCGAAGCCGTGGTGGACCCGATAGGCGATCGCCCGGTCGTTGTAGAGGGATGCGAAGACCTCGCGCACCGCGAGCAGCACCTCGTCGATGCCGCGCACGTTGAGGAAGGTCTCCTGCTGGCCGGCGAAGGAGGCGTCCGGCAGGTCCTCGGCGGTCGCGGACGAGCGCACCGCGAAGGAGGCCTCGTCGCCCGACTCACCGGCGAGCTTCTCGTAGGCGGAGCGGATGTCGGCCTCGAGGTCGGCGGGGAACTCCTGCTCGATCACCGCGGTCCGGATCTCGGCGCCGACGACGGCCAGGCGGCGTACATCGTCGGTGTCGAGCCCGTCGAGCAGCCCGGAGATCCGCTCCGCCAAGCCCGGCCGGCCGTCAGTGGAGTGGCCGATGAAGCGGTGGAACGCACCGGACGTCGTCGCGAACCCGTCGGGCACCCGCACTCCGAGCCCGCTGAGGTGGGACACCATCTCGCCGAGCGAGGAGTTCTTGCCGCCGACCTCCTCGAGGTCGCCGAGGCCGAGGTCGGAGAACCAACGGACATTGGTGTGTCCGGTGTCGGTGCCAGTCATGTCAGTCGCCCTGTTCGTCGGTGGGGGTGGGTGCTGGGGTGGGTGATGGGGTGGGTGCTGTGGAGGTGCGCCGGCCCGAGAGCCGGGTGGCCATCAGGTCCTCGATCGGCTGGTGCGTGCGCTCGTGCGCCTTGCTGCGCTCGCGGCTGAGGATGCCGCCGTTCTTCTTCAACGTCTGCAGGATCAGGGTCGAGATCTCCTCGATCGACTTCGCCGAGGAGTCGATGACCGGGACCCGGTGCGCGTCGAAGATCTCCTTGGCGCGCCGGAGCTCCCAGCGGCACTGGGACGGTTCGGCGTACGACGAGCCCGGTCGCCGCTCGTTGCGGACCCGGCTCAGCCGCTCGACGGTGGTCGTGATCCCGAAGCAGCGTTCCTCGTACCCCCGCACCGGGCGGGGCAGGTCGGAGGACTCGAGGTCCTCGTCGACGAGCGGGTAGTTGGCGACATACAGGCCGTACTGAAGAGCGAGGTACATGCTGGTCGGGGTCTTCCCGCAGCGCGACGGCGCCAGCAGGATCACGTCGGCCTTGTCGAGCGCGCGCAGGCTCTGGCCGTCGTCGTGCTCGATGGTGAACTCGACGGCCGCCATCCGCGAGTTGTAGCGCTTGATGTCGCCGACGCCGTGCAGCCGGGCCGGCTCGCGCACGCCGCGCCGTCCCAGGATCGTCTCGACCCGGGTCATGTGGAGGTCGAAGAAGTCGATGAGCGGCGCCTTCGTGGTGGCCAGGATCGCGCGGATGTCGTCCTCGGCGGCGGTGGTGAACGCCAGCGGCTGCACGGGTCCGGCCATCGCGTCGTCGAGGGTCGCGACGACGCGTCGTGCATCGGCCTCGGTGCGGATGAAGGGGATGACGGTCCGCTCGAAGACCAGGTCGGGGAACTGGATGAGCAGCGCGTTGCCCATCGTCTCGGCGCTGATCCCGGTGGAGTCGGACAGGAAGAAGACCGGCACCACCGGTACGTGCGTCGGCGTCGGGTCCGCGGCCTCGGGCGCACCCAGGCCACCCAGGCCACCAGGACCACTCGTCTCTGCTGTCATCGACTCTCCTCATCGCCGTCTCGGCGTTCGGGGCACCGTACTCACATCCACACCCGTCGGCACCGGATCTCACCCCGCACAGGCCGTGTCGAGCACCACACCGGCGCCGAACCGTCCAGGCCCGATACTGGAGAGGCCACGCCACCACGAGGAGCAAGCATGCCCGCGCCGACAGCCACCCACGCCCTGGACCGCGCCACGCAGGGGGCCGCCCGGCTCGCCCGCTGGGGTTTCGGTCACGCCATCCCCCGCCTCGCGATCCGCAGCTCGGCCAAGCGCGGGGACCTCCACGCCCAGCTCATCGAGACCACCAGCACGAGCGAGGAGGTGCCGGTCGAGCTCTTCGACCGGATCCGGGCAACGGGGCCGCTGCACCGCGCCAAGTTCGCCTACGTCACCGCCACGCAC
The DNA here is from genome assembly GCA_963761285.1 of uncultured Actinomycetota bacterium. Classification (GTDB taxonomy): domain Bacteria; phylum Actinomycetota; class Actinomycetes; order Propionibacteriales; family Nocardioidaceae; genus Nocardioides. Next base: position 19,700 of record CAVXGJ010000007.1, read on the forward strand.
CAGGTGGTCAAGGAGGTGCTCGCCAGCCCCGACGTCGCGGCGGGCGTCGAGCTCGGCGGCGACGGGCCGTTCTCCGCCATCGGCGACTGGGCGTTCCGCTCGTCGCCGATGGGTCCGCTGACTCCCCCGTCGCTGCTGGTGACCGAGCCGCCCGACCACACCCGCTATCGCAAGCTGGTGACGCGCGTGTTCAGCGTGCGGGCCGTCGATCGGCTGCGCGGGCGCACCGAGAAGATCGCAGCCGACCTCATCGCCGGTCTCGACCCGACGTCGCCGCTCGACCTGGTCGAGCAGTACTGCGCCCAGCTGCCGCTGACCGTCATCGCCGAGATCCTGGGCGTGCCCGCCGAGGACCACCAGCGGGTGCTGGAGTTCGGCAGCGCCGCGGCCCCCAGCCTCGACCTCGGGCTCGACTGGGACACCTTCACCTCCGTCGAGACCGCGCTGCGCGACTTCGAGGCGTGGCTGGCCGACCACCTCGAGGCGGTCAGACGCCGGCCGGGCGACGACCTGCTCAGCCAGCTCGTGACCGCGCGCGACGAGGACGGTGTCGGCCTCTCCGACGCCGAGCTCCGCGCGATCGCCGGGCTGGTGCTCGCAGCCGGCTTCGAGACGACCGTCAACCTCCTCGGCAACGGCGTGGCTCTGCTGCACGAGCACCCGGCGCAGCTGCGGCGGCTGCAGGCCGACCCGAGCCTGTGGCCCACCGCGGTCGACGAGATCCTGCGGATCGACCCGCCGGTGCTGCTCACCGGTCGCATGGTCACGCGGGACACCACGTTCGCCGGCGTCCCGGTGGCGAAGGGCGCGCTCGTCACCACGCTGCTGGCCGGCGCCAACCGCGACCCGGAGGTCTTCGAGGACCCCGGCCGCTTCGACGTCGCCCGCGCCAACGCGGGCGAGCACGTGTCCTTCTCCTCCGGTCGGCACTACTGCCTCGGCGCCGCGCTGGCGCGGATGGAGGGCGAGGTCGGGCTGCGCTCGCTCTTCGACGCCTTCCCGGACCTGCGGGTGCTGCCCGGCGCACAACGTCGTACGACCCGGATCTTGCGCGGGTACGCCGTGCTGCCGGTGCGGTTGGACGGCTGAGCGGCTGCAGGAATCCCCGGATATCCGGGTACTCATCCCGGCGCGTGGACCCACCAAACCCTCAGGCCAACGACGCCAGCTCGTCGGCACTCAGCTCGAGCTCAGCAGCCGCCGCGGAGTCGACGATCGACGACGGTCGCTTCGCTCCCGGGATCGGTATGACGCACTCCGACTGCGCGAGCTCCCACGCCAGCGCGACCTGCTGCGGGCTGACCCCGTGCGCGTCGGCGACCGCGGCGAAGGCGGGGTGCTTGGTGGCCAGCTCCTTGGCATCCCCCAGCCCGCCCAGCGGGCTCCACGGCAGGAACGCCAGGCCGAGCTCCTCGCACACCTCGATCTCCGGAGCGCTGCTGCGGAACGCCGGCGAGAACTGGTTCTGCACGCTCACCAGCGCGTCGCCCAGCACCGCGTGGGCGGCGCGGATCTGCGCGGGGTCGGCGTTCGAGAGACCGACGCGGGCGACCTTGCCGGAGTCGGCGATCTCCTTGAGCGTGCCGATCACATCGTCATAGGGCACCTTCGAGTCGGGGCGGTGGTGCTGCCACAACGCGATCTGCTCGACGCCGAGGCGACCGAGGCTCGCGTCGACGGCGGAGTGCAGGTGGGCCGCGGAGCTGTCGGTGGCCCAGCCTCCGCCCTCGGTGCGCACGTGGCCGCCCTTGGTGGCCAGCAGCACCTGGTCGCGGACGCCGAGCTCGTCCAGCAGACCGGCGATCAGCGACTCGTTGGCGCCCTGCGCGTCGGCCCCGCGCTCCTCGCCGGGGCCGTAGGCGTCCGCGGTGTCGAAGAGCGTGACGCCGGCATCCAGCGCGGCTCGCACGGTGTCCAGCAGCTGCTGGCGCGGCTGGCTGCCGCTCTGGTCGAAGGTCATCAGGCCCAGTCCGATGGCCCCGACCTCGATCCGGCCGACGGTGTCATTGCCGATGTGACGGGTCTGCACAGAGGGTTCCTCTCGTTGGGTCTGCGGTCGTTCAGGAGTCGAAGGTGGCGGTGTCGATCACGAAGCGATAGCGCACGTCGCTGGCGATGACACGCTCCCACGCCTCGTCGATCTGCTCACCGGAGATGACCTCGATATCGGCGCCGAGGTGATGCTCGGCGCAGAAGTCGAGCATCTCCTGGGTCTGGGCGATGCCACCGATCGCTGAGCCGGCCCAGCTGCGGCGGGCACCGATGAGCGCGAACGCAGGCACCTGGAGCGGCTCGGAGGGCGCGCCGACGCTCACCAGGGTGCCGTCGAGCTTGAGCAGCGAGAGGTACTTGTCCATCGGCAAGGTCGCCGAGACGGTGTTGATGATCAGGTCGAAGGAGCCCCTCAGCTCGGTGAAGGTCTGCTCGGCATGGTCGCCGCCAGTCGCGAAGTAGTGGTCGGCACCGAAGCGCTTACCGTCGTCCTGCTTGGCCAGGCTCTGCGAGAGCACGGTCACCTCGGCTCCGAGCGCGTGGGCGATCTTGACGCCCATGTGGCCCAGTCCGCCCATCCCGACGATCGCGACCTTCGTGCCGGGGCCGGCCTTCCAGTGCTTGAGCGGGGAGTAGAGCGTGATGCCGGCGCAGAGCAGCGGCGCCGCCTCGTCGAGCGAGATGCCCTCCGGGATGCCGACCACGAAGTCCTGGTCGACCACGATGTGGGTGCTGTAGCCACCCTCGGTGGGCCGCCCGTCGGCGCCGATCGACCCGTAGGTTCCGGTGTTGCCGTTCAGGCAGTACTGCTCCTCGCCGGCGACGCAGTTCTCGCACTCACGGCACGAGTCGACCATGCAGCCGACTCCGACCCGGTCGTCCACGGCGTACTTGTCGACATCGGAGCCGACCTCCTCGACCGTGCCCGCGATCTCGTGGCCCGGCACGAAGGGGAAGTTGGCCTCGCCCCACTCATTGCGACCGGTGTGGATGTCGGAGTGGCAGATGCCGGCGAAGTGGATCCTGATCAGGACGTCCCGTGGGCCGAGATCGCGGCGCTGGATCGTGGTCTTCTCGAACGGCGCGCGCACGGATGGGGTGGCATAAGCGGTGACGGGACGCATGGAAGGTTGAACCTCCGCCGACGTGACCCAATTCCCGCGGAGCCGTGATCACCCGGAATTCTCAGCCCGGTCTCAGGCGCGCCCGGGCCGGATCACGGTGATCCCACCGACCCCGGCGCCGGGGTCCCCCAGCCCGACGAGCCGAGCCGGAGCCTCGTCGAGAGTGATCACCTCGCGCAGCAGCCGCTGCGGCGCGAGGGCGCCCTCGGCGACCAGCGCCAGCATCTCGGGGTAGTCCCGCGCCGCCATGCCGTGGCTGCCGAGCAGCTGCAGCTCGAGCCCGACGACGCGGCCCATGTCGACCGAGGGATGCGCGTCGACGCCGCCGAGCAGACCGACCTGCACGTGCCGTCCCCGCGGACGCAGGCAGGCGATCGAGGCAGCCATCGCCGACCTGCTGCCGAAGCAGTCCAGCGAGACGTCCGCGGCGGCGTCGAGCTCACCCGGAGCGAGGGCGTGCGGCCCCGAGGTCGGTCGCCACCGCCCGCGACTCCGCCGAGGGGTCGATCGCCACCACCGTGGCGCCGAGCGAGACCGCCACCATCACCGCCGCCAGCCCGACCCCGCCGCACCCGTGCACGACGACGGTCTCCCCGGCGCGCACCTGCGCGACCCGGACCACCGCCCGGTACGCCGTCGCGAAGCGGCAGCCGAGCCCTGCGGCGACGTCGGCGCTCACTGCCTCGGGCACCCGCACCAGGTTGACGTCGGCGCGCGGCAGCGCGACGAGCTCGGCGAAGGAGCCCCACTGGGTGAAGCCGGGCTGGAGCTGGCGCTCACACACCTGGGCGTCGCCCCGCCCGCATGAGGCGCAGGCACCGCACGCCAGCACGAACGGCGTGGTCACCCGATCCCCGACCCGCCAGTCGCGCACCGCCGGTCCGCACGCGACGACCGTCCCGGCCAGCTCGTGGCCCGGCACGTGGGGCAGCGCGATCCCGTCGTCGTGGCCCTGCCAGCCGTGCCAGTCGCTGCGGCACAGCCCGGTGGCCTCGACCTCGACGACGACCCCGTCGTCGGGGCACCGCGGCTCCTCGACCTCGCGCACCTCGGGGGCCTCGCCGAACCCGGCGAAGACGACCGCGCGCATCACTCGGCGTGCAGCAGCGCGTCGGGGTCGAGCCGCGGCGGGATCGAGGCCAGCGCGATCTGCACCAGCGCCACCCGCCCCTTCAGCAGCACGGCCCGCTTCAGCCGCCCACCGCTCTCCTCGAGCCGGGCGCTGACGGCTTCGGCCACCACCGCGTCGTCGTACGTCGGACGCGCGCCGGGCGCCACCTCGACGTCCGGCAGCGCCACCAGCACCGGGAGGATCTGGCTGCCGAGCGCGTCGAGGATCTTGAACCGTTGCAGCCGGTCCATCTGCTCCCACACCTCGTCGATGCTCTGACCGCGCTTGGTCACGCGTCGCCGCGCCCCCAGCACCGACTTGGCCGCGCCGTGCAGCGCCGAGGTCAGCTCGTGCTCGCTGAATCGCATGGGCTCAGCATGCCGTCCAGGCGCGGAGGCTGAGCAGCGAGCGCCGCGGTGCGGTCAGCCCTCGTGCTGCAACAGGATCGCGGTGAACTGCTGGCGGGTGCCCCAGGGCGTGACGTGGTCCTCGCCGCTGGTCGAGACGAGCCGGTAGCCGGGGAACTCCGCGGCCAGCTCCTCGTGGGTGTAGCGCACGATCGGAAGACCGCTGCAGGTCAGCGGGCCGTCAGGGCCGAAGGTCGCCACCACGACGAACCCACCGGGCTCGAGGCAGTGGGCGAGGGAGAGGCGGTAGTCGTCGCGCTCGTCCTCCTCGGTGAGGAAGTGGAAGACGGCGCGGTCGTGCCACAGCGCGAAGGTGCGGGGCGGACGGAAGTCGAGCACGTCGGCGACGTCGAGGTCGAGGCGACCGGGGATCGGGCCGACCCGCTCGCGCACGGTCGTCAGCGCCGTCTGGGAGAGGTCGATGGCAGTCAGGTCGGTGTAGCCGCGCTCGACGAGGTGGTCGACCAGGGTCGACCAGCCCGCACCGACGTCGATGACCGACCGGTCGATGCCCAGACCGGTCTCGTCGACCAGGCCCAGCGACAGCTCCGGCACCGACTGCCACCAGGAGACGCCGTCCTCGTCCTTGCCGTCGTGGACGTTCTCCCAGTAGTCGGAGCGGGCGGCGGCGTCCTCGGGACGGTAGAGCTCGGCATCGGCCATGTCCCGACCCTAGGCGGCCGTCCCACACGATCGTCACCACATCGTCATCGGTCCTGCCCTCGGGGTGAGCACGGGACGGGCTACGTTCGGGGGATGCCCGCCACCGAGCACTCCCCCGACCAGCACCCCGCTCGGCGAGGTCGCCAAGCTCGATCGACGGGGGCGACATGGACTGCGGCAGCGGCCTGCTGCTCCTCATCACCCGCGCGATGCGCCGCCTCGAGGCCGGCGAGCTGCTCGCCATCCGCAGCGCCGAGGCCAGCGTCGAGGTCGACCTGCCCGTCTGGGCCGAGCTCGTGGGCCACGCGATCGACGGCCGGCAGCGCCGAGACCGAGGCCGGCCCGTGGTGGTTCTCGGTACGCAAGGACGGCGCAGCGCCGGCCACGCCCAGCCCGACGCCGGCACCGTCTTCAGCATCGGCGACCGTACGCCGGTCGGTCACCGCTTGTGGGCCTACACCAACTTCGACTGCAACCTGGCCTGTCTCTACTGCTGCGCCGAGTCGTCCCCCAAGGCCGACGCGCGCCGGCTCGACCCCGCCGTGGTCGGCCCGCTCTTCGCCGAGTTCCGCGAGCAGGGCGGCAAGGAGCTGCTGCTCACCGGTGGCGAGCCCTTCATGCACCCCAGCTCGGCGAGCTCATCGATGCCGCCGCCGGCCTCGAGCGCACGATCCTGACCAACGCGATGGTCTTCCACCGCGGCCGCCGCCGCGAGCTGCTCGAGTCGATCGACCGCGACGTGGTCATGCAGGTGAGCCTCGACTCGGCCACGCCCGAGATCCACGACAAGATGCGCGGCGCCGGATCGTGGGCGCGTGCCCTCGACGGGATTGGTCTGGCCCACTCACTGGGTTTCCGAGTCAAGATCGCAGCGACCCGCTTCGACGAGGACCCCGAGGGGGTGCGTGAGTTGCACGAACGACTCGATGCCGAAGGCATCGCGCAGGAGGACCGGGTGATCCGCCCGGTCGCCGCCGAGGGCTTTGCCGACGGCGGCATCCACGTCTCGATCGACTCGCTCGAGCCCGAGCCGGTCATCACCGCCGACGGCGCCTGGTGGCACCCGGTCGCGGTGACCAACCCGCACATGCGGATCGCCGACGCTCCCCTCGACCTCGAGGAGATCTTCGGGGTCGTCCGCGACACGTTGAAGGTCCAGGACGCCGCGTCAGCGGCCGGCCGGGAGGTGTTCCGCTGTGCGTGACTCCTTGCCGACCATGGCCCGCAAGCAGCTCGACTGGGCGCTCGATCCCACCCCGGAGACCAACGCCCGGGCCCAGTCGATCGCCTTCGCGGTCCTGCGCATCCTGCTGGGCCTCATGTGGCTCTACAACGTCGCCTGGAAGCGGGCGCCCAACTTCGGTGAGGATGCCGGCAACGGGCTCTTCAAGTTCACCAAGTACGCCGTCGACTACCCGGTGCTGGCGCCGTACGCCTGGGTCACCGACAACCTGATCCTCCCCGTCTTCCCGGTCTTCGGATGGGTGGTCCTGATCGCCGAGACCGCCCTGGCCGTGATGCTGCTGACCGGCACCTACGTCCGCCTGGCCGCCCTCATCGGACTCGGCCAGTCCCTGGCGATCGGGCTGTCGGTGGCCTACGCCCCCGAGGAGTGGCCGTGGGCCTACTTCCTGATGGTGGGCGCACACCTCGTGCTCGTCTTCGCCGTCGCCGGGCGGGTGCTGGGCACCGACGGTGTCCGGGCCGGTACGACGTCGGCCCGCACGCTGGGCCAGGTCTGGGCCGGACTCGCGCTCATCGTGGGTGCGATCTCGCTGATCCGTTCCTTCGGCGACCCGTTCGCCGCCCGCGGCCCGGTGCTCGGCGACTCGGACCCCTCGCTCTCGCTCGGCGCTTACAACCTGGTCGGCTCGCTCGTCCTGATCGCCGTGGGCGCGTTGCTCCTCGTCGGCCTCCGCACCGCCAAGCCCCGACTCCTCCAGGGCGCGGCCGCCCTCGGCGTTCTCGCCGCCCTGTCGCTGCACGCCCAGATCGGCTTCACCGACCCGATCCTTGGCGGCAACCCGACCTCGGCGGCGGTGTTCCTCTCCGTGGCGCTCGTCGCCTTCCTCATCGCACGCGCACCTGCGCGCCCCGCCCACACCGGCACCACCGCCCCATCAACCACGACCGAGAGCGACCATCGATGAAGCGCACCACCCCCCTGCCCAGCCTCGTCACCAGCAGGCGGGGCTCTTCCTCGGCGCCTCGGGCCTCGTGCTGTTCGCCGCCTGCGGCACCGACGACTCCCCCTCCGGCAGCGGCGGCACCGGTTCCTCGGGCGCCCAGGCGGGTCCGCTGTCGATGTCGGCGATCCCCGACCAGGACCCCGAGGTCCTCAACCGGCTGTACGGCGACGTGGCGGCCCGCTTCGCCGAGGCCACCGGCCTCGAGGTCACCTACACGCCCGTCACCGAGTACCCCGCCGTGGTGCGTGGGTTCGAGGTCGGCGACCTCTACGTGGCGTGGATGGGCGGGCTCACCGGCGTCCAGGCCGCGGAGCGCGTCGAGGGCGCCGAGGCCATCGCCCAGCGCGACATCGATGCCGAGTTCACCAGCCTCTTCATCGCGACCAAGGAGTCCGGGCTGAGCGCGTTCGGCGACGTCGACGGCCTCACCGCGCTGGCCGGCAAGTCGTTCACGTTCGGCTCCGAGACCTCCACGTCGGGTCGGCTGATGCCGCAGTACTTCATGGACCAGGCCGGGCTCTCGGTCGACGACCTCAAGGGCCAGGCCGGCTTCTCCGGCTCCCACGACGCCACGATCGAGGCCGTCGCCTCGGGCAGCTTCGAGGTCGGCGCGGTCAACTCCCAGGTCTGGGACGCCACGGTCGAGGCCGGAGAGGTCGACCTCTCCGACGTCGTCGTGCTCTTCCGCACCCCGACCTACTACGACTACCACTGGCTCGCGCGACCCGACGTCGACGAGGTCTTCGGCGCCGGCACCCTCGACTCGATCAAGGAGCTCCTCTTCGGCCTCGACCCGGCCGTGCCGGAGGACGCCGCGATCCTGGACCTGTTCGGTGCCACCTCGTTCATCCCGACCGAGAACTCCAACTACGACCAGATCCGCGCCGTCGCCGAGGAGCTGGACCTCCTCGCATGAGCACGCAGCATGAGCACGCCGACTAGTGGGCGCGGACCGTCGTCGTACGACTGCGAGGGGCGGGACGCAGCTTCGGCGGCGTCCCGGCCCTCGTCGGCGTCGACCTCACGATCTGCTCGGGTGAGCGGGTCGCCGTCCTGGGTCCCAGCGGCGCCGGCAAGAGCACGCTGCTGGGGTTGCTGAACGGTTCGTTGGAGCCGTCCGAAGGCACCGTCGAGCTCTTCGGCGCGCCCACGCTCGGCCTCGCCGCCCGCGCGCGCCGCGACCTCCAGCGGCGGATCGGCACGATCTCGCAGGGCCTCGACCTGATCGAGCAGGTGCGGGTGCTGCACAACATCAACGCCGGTCGGCTGGCCGAGTGGGGCACCGCTCGCTCGCTCGCCTCGCTCGCCTGGCCGCGCCCCGACCAGCGGGCCCTCGACGCGCTGGAGTCGGTCGGGCTCGAGTGGGCCGTCCACGAACGCACCGAGCGTCTCTCCGGCGGTGAGCGCCAGCGCGTCGCGATCGCCCGGCTGCTGATCCAGCGACCCGAGCTGGTGCTGGCCGACGAGCCCGTCGCCAGCCTCGACCCCACCCGCGCTGCCGAGATCCTGCACCTGCTGTCGCGGGTCTCCGACGAGATCGGGACCCTCGTGGTCACGCCTGCACCAGCCGCCGCTCGCCCGCGCGCACTGCACCCGCGCCATCGGGCTGCGCGACGGCCGCCTCGTCTTCGACACCCCCATCGCCGACCTGGCCACCGACCGGCTCGACGAGCTCTACGCGCGGGTCTGAGCAGCAGCCCAGCGATGACGATCTCCTCGACGCCGACGAGCGTCGCGCCCGCGACCCGCGCACGGACGCCGCTGCCCGGCCGGCGCACCGCGTCACCGGACGCGCCGTCGCGCTCCGCCGCGTCGCGGCGCGCTGATCGTGCTGCTCCCGCTCCTGTGGGCGATCCGACGCGCGATCCCCGAGAGCGGCGACATCGTCAACGCCGGCGGGGTCCCGCTGATCGGCGACCTGCTCGCCAAGGCGCTCGACCCGCGCCTCGACGGCGAGTTCCTCGGGGTCGTGCTCGACGCGACCGTCACCACGCTGGCCTTCGCCGCCCTCGGCACAGCGGTCGCGCTGGTGATCGGGGTGCTCGGCGGGCTCGTCCTCAGCGACGTCGCCTGGTCGCGCCGTCCCCCGCTCGCGCTCCGACTCGTGCGGACGGCGCTGCGCGGCCTGCTCGTCGCGATGCGCTCGATCGACGAGCTGGTGTGGGCACTGCTGCTGGTCAGCGTGCTGGGCCTCGACCCGCTGGTGGCGGTGCTCGCCATCGCCCTGCCCTTCGGCGCCCAGACCGCCCAGGTCTTCGGCGACACCTTCGACGGCGCTGCCGACCACGGTGCTGGCCTCGCTGCGCCGGGCCGGAGCGCCCGCCGGGGCCGGCGGTCGTATTCGCGCTGCTGCCCCCGGCCGGAGCCGCTGATGCTGTCCTACTCCTTCTACCGCTTCGAGTGCGCCGTGCGTTCGACCGTCCTGCTCGGCGCCGTCGGCGTCGGCGGACTCGGCCAGGAGCTGGTCGTCAGCCTGAGCTCGCGCAACTGGGACGAGGTCTGGACCCTCATCGCGGCGGTGATCCTGCTGTCCGCGCTCGTCGACGCGTGGAGCGGGCGTCTGCGCGCTGACATGGCGGTGGCGAGCTGCTCGGAGTGGTCGGCCGGCGAGCAGCACGCGACGGGCGGCCCGGGCCGACGGTCCGTACGCGCTCAGGGGTACGCTCGCGGTGGGCGCGCTGGTCGGCGATCGCCGTCGTCCCGGGTCTGATCGCCGCCTGGATCGCCTCCGGGGTGTCCCTCTCCGGGCTCACCAGCGAGCGCACCCGCACCCTGACCGTCCGGCTCCTCGACGACCTGATCCCGCCGGCGCTGCCGCGCGGGGGTGGGGCGGAGCTCAACGGCGCCGTGCTCGACACCCTCGCGATGGCGGTGCTGGCGATGATCATCGCGGTGGTGATCACGGTCGTGGTCTCGCCCTGGGCTGAGAGCACGGACGTCGCGGCGGCCCGCCCGCCCCGCTCCCTGCTCGGACGCTGCGCTGGATCGCCTGGGGGCTGGCCCGCATCGTCCTGCTCGTCCTGCGCTCGGTGCCGCCGACGGTCTGGGCCGTCATCGCCCTGCTGGCGCTCTTCCCCGGCGTGCTGCCCGGTGCGCTCGCGCTCGGCGTCTACACCGGCGGCGTGCTCGGCCGGCTGGTCGCCGAGTCGTGGGAGGCGTCAGCGCCGCGCCGCGCGAGGCCCTGCAGCGCACCGGGGTGTCGGGGGGCTCGCGACCGTCGCGGCCGTCGTCCCCGCCTCGGCGCAGCAGCTCGTCACCTACACCCTCTACCGCTTCGAGATCTGCGTGCGCGAGACCGCCGTGGTCGGCATCGTCGGGGCCGCCGGACTCGGCCGCCTGCTCGCCGAGAACCTCAAACTTCTTCCGCTTCCCCGTCGTCGACGTCCCTCGCTGCTCGCGCTCGTTCGCGGTGAGCGTGGCCAGCGAGATCATCGAGCCGGCGCCTGCGCCGCGCGATCCGCGCCTGATCGGCCGCGCCCCGCCACTAACTCTGCATTCAGTGACACATAGGCGCACGTAAACGCAGAGCTAGTACGACGGCGTCCGCGGGAGTTATCCACAGGTACGACGGTGACCCGGTGGCGCCCGGGCGCCGCGCGGACCGGACCATCGACGCCATGTCCGGCTTCGACCACGAGGGCTACGCCCACCTGAACCGATGGGTCCAGCACGGCGTGGTGTCCCGCGCCCAGCTGATCGCAGCTCGGGGCGACCGACGGCTACCTGCGACGGGCGCTGCGGCGCGACCTGACGTCGATCCACCCCGGCATCTACGTCAACCACAACGGGCCCCTGACCTGGGAGCAACGCGCGTGGGCCGGGGTCCTCCACCACGAGCCGCCGCGCTCGCGTGGGAGTCGGCGCTGCCACGCCCCCCGCGCGGCGGCCCGATCCAGATCGCCGTCGGCCAGAAGAGCCGCATCACCCAGGTCCGTGGCGTGCGGGCCCGCAGGGTGGCCGACCTGGAGCAGCGGATCCGGCCGCTGAGCGCCCCGCCGTCGATCATGCTCGAGCACGCCGCCATCGACCTCGCCTCCGAGAAGAAGGACCTCGCGGCGGCGTTCCAGGTGTTCGCCGACGCCTGTCAGACCCGGGAGACGACACCGGCCGCGATCGCGCTGGTCACTTCGCGTCGCGCGCGCGGGTGCGCAACAAGGCAGCTGCTCTCCACTGCTCGACGACCTGGCCGAGGGGGCGTGCTCGGTGCTGGAGCGTGAGTACCTCCTCCTCGAGCGGCGCCACGGGCCTCCCGCGTGCCGAGCGGCAGCCGCGCGAGAAGATCGGGGCGCGCCCCTTCTACCGCGACGTCCGCTACTCGCGCTACCGCGTGCTGGTCGAGCTGGACGGCCGCCCCTTCCACGACACCGCCGGAGCCCGGGACCGCGACTACGCGCGTGACCTCGACACGGTCGTCGACTCGGTCGAGCAGACCTGCGGCTCACCTACGGGCAGGTCTTCCGCGATGGTTGCGCGACGATGGGCAAGGTCGGCACCTGCTCGCGCGCCGCGGGTGGTCGGACCCGTTCCTGCGGTGCCCCGCGCTGCTGAGCCTGCGTTTATTGCACCTGGTGTCAGTAAACGCAGAGTCAAGACTGCGCGAGCGGGTGCTACCAGCCCAGGACCTCGCGCGCTTCCGCAGCGACCCGGTCGAACCGGTCGCGCTCCAGGGCGGCACCCTCGCGGCGTACGGCCGAGGGCGCGAGCCGCAGGACCCGGTCGAGGCGGACCTCGCTGGGCCGGCCCCGCTTGTCCCAGTCGCCCGAGCCCAGGTCGTAGTAACGGGGACCGTGGCCCTGGGAGCCCTCCCGGGAGCGGTCGTGGTCCTTGCTGGTGAGCATCAGGCCGAGCAGGTCGCCCTCGACGAGCCCGATCACCAGGACGGGGCGGTCCTTGCCCTGGGAGTGGTCCTCCTCGTAGGGCACCCAGGCCCACACGACCTCGCCCGGGTCGGCGTCGCCGTCGGCGCGGGGGGCGTAGGTGATGGTGGCGCGGCCGGTGAAGTCGCCGCGGTAGGCCTGCTCCTGCCCGCGGGCGGAGGGAGAGGGGACCGGCTTCGACGAGGACGACTTGCGCCGCGACTTCGTCGCGCTGGAGATCGCCGCGCGGGCGAGGGCGGAGCCCACCCGACGCAGCAGGGCAGAGGTGCTGGAGGAAGCCATGGCGTGGACCCTACGGGTCGGCACCCCGGCGATCCGAGACCGACGACTAGGTGAGGCAACCCTAAGTAGACTATGGTGAGGCAACCCTAACCGGCTCCCGACTTCCCCGATGGAGATCCGCATGAAGCGCACCCCCCTGCTCGTGGCCTTCGCCCTCGCCGCGACCCTCGTGACCGCAGGCTGTGGCGAGGACGGACCGTCCATCGTCGTCTACAACGCCCAGCACGAGGAGCTCCTCGTCGACCTGGCCGACGACTTCACCGAGCAGACCGGCATCGAGGTCCAGCTGCGCAACGGCAAGGACCTGGAGATGTCGGCCCAGCTGGTCGCCGAGGGCGAGGCCTCGCCGGCCGACGTCTTCCTCACCGAGAACTCCCCCGCAATGGCTCAGGTCGAGCGCGCCGGCCTCTTCGAGACGCTGGCCCCCGAGCTCACCGCCGACATCCCCGAGCAGTACCGCCCGACCACCGGTGCGTGGACCGGCTTCGTGGCCCGCTCGACCGTCCTGGTCTACAACACCGACGCCGTCGACCCCGCCGAGCTGCCCGACTCGCTCCTCGACCTCGCCGACCCCGAGTGGGCCGGCCGGATCTCCTTCTCGCCCACCGGAGCCGACTTCCAGGCCATCGTTGCGGGCGTCCTGGCCCTCGAGGGCGAGCAGGCGACCCGCGAGTGGTTGGCCGGCATCAAGGCCAACGGCACGGTCTACGACGGCAACAACGTGGTGCTCCAGTCAGTCGACTCCGGCCAGTCCGACGTCGGGATCATCTACCACTACTACTGGTACCGCGACCAGGCCGAGAACGGCGACGTCAGCGACAACAGCGAGCTCTACTTCTTCGGCGAGCAGGACCCCGGCGCGTTCGTCAGCGTCTCCGGCGCGGGCATCCTCGCCTCCAGCGACCACAAGCCCGACGCCGAGAAGTTCATCGCCTACCTCACCAGTGAGGCCGGGCAGCAGGTCCTGGCCGACTCCTACGCCCTGGAGTACCCGCTCAACCCTGCCGTCCAGCTCGAGCCCCCGGTCCGCCCGCTCAACGACCTGGAGCCCCCGGAGGTCAACGTCTCCGACCTCGACGGCGCCACGGTGGTGGACCTGATGACCGAAGTGGGCTTCCTCTGAGCCTCGTCCCGCCGCCGGTGCGACCCGAAAGCACGCCGGCCGAGAGCGGGCCCGCACCGACGACCACCGCGACCGCCGGGACCACCCGCCGGGTCGTCGAGTCGCCCGCTCCCCTGCCCCTGCTCGTGGTCGGGATCGCGATCGCCGCTCTCACCCTGCTGCCGCTGGTGTACGTCGTCGTCACCAGCGCGTCGTACGGCGTCGAGGAGGCGCGCGGGTTCCTCTTCCGCGACCGCATCGGCGAGCTCCTGTGGAACACCACCCGTCTGCTCTTCGGCGGGGTGGTGCTGAGCGGCGCGCTGGGCGTCGGCGCCGCCTGGCTCGTCGAGCGCACCGACCTGCGCGCCCGAGGCCTGTGGCACGGGCTGATGTGCGCCCCGCTCGCCGTGCCCGCGTTCGTCAACGGCTACGGCTGGGTCTCCACCACCCAGGAGGTGCAGAGCTATGCCGGCGCCGTCCTGGTCGTGAGCCTGTCCTACTACCCGCTGGTCTACCTCCCGACCGTCGCTGCCCTGCGCCGCCTCGACCCGGGCCTGGAGGAGGTCAGCTCGTCATTGGGTCGCAGCGGCGCGCAGACGTTCGCCTTCGTCGTGCTCCCGGCGATCAGCCCGGCGGTCCTGGGCGGCTCGCTGCTCGTGGGCCTGCACCTGCTGGCCGAGTACGGCGCCCTCCAGCTGCTCAACTACCCGACGCTGACCACCGCCATCCTCCAGCAGTACGGCACCTCCTTCACCGGCTCGGCAGCCACCCTGCTCGCCCTGGTGCTGGTCGGCTTCTGCCTGCTGCTGCTCGGCCTCGAGCTGCTCCTGCGCGGACGCCGTCGCCGCTCGCGGGTCGGCTCCGGAGCCACCCGACGCTCCACCCCGCTGCGCCTGGGACGACGCCGACCGCTGGCTGTCGGCGGCCTGCTCCTCCTGGTCGTCCTCGCCCTCGGCGTACCCCTCCTGAGCCTGGCGCGCTGGCTGATCCGCGGCACGTCGGCGACCTTCGACTACGCCACGCTGGCCTCGCGCCGCCACGACCACCCTCGGGCTCGCCGTTGTCGCGGGCCTCGTGGCCTGCCTGGCCGCGCTCCCGGTCGCCTGGCTCTCGGTGCGTCACCGCAGCCTGGCCACCACCCTGGTCGAGCGCAGCACCTACACCGCCAGCGCGATGCCCGGCATCGTCGTCGGCCTGGCACTGGTCACGATCTCGATCCGCGCCGTCCCCGCGCTCTACCAGACCCTGCCGATCCTGGTGCTCGGCTACGTCATCCTCTTCCTCCCGCGGGCCGTCGTCAGCGTCCGCTCAACCCTCGAGCTCGCCCCGCCCGCACTCGAGGACGTCGCCAAGTCGCTCGGCTGCAGCGCCACCGAGGCCGCGCGCCGAGTGACCCTGCCGCTCATCGCGCCCGGGCTCGGGGCAGCCGTGGCCCTGGTCTCGCTGGCCGTTGCCACCGAGCTCACCGCGACCCTGCTGCTCTCCCCGATCGGCACCACGACACTGTCGGTGGAGTTCTGGTCGAAGGCCTCGTCGGTCTCGTACGGCGGCGCCGCTCCCTACGCGCTGGCCCTGATCCTGCTCTCCATCCCCGCGACCGTCCTGCTCGGTCGCGTCAGCCTCGGCGGGGGGTCGCGCGCATGAGCGGCATGACCGGGGTGCCCGCCCTCGACGTCCAGGGGCTGCGGGTGGGTTTCGGCACCACCGAGGTCCTGCGCGGCCTCGACCTGCGCGTGACCACCGGCGTCACCGCCGTGGTCGGCTCGTCGGGCTGCGGCAAGTCGACGCTGCTGCGCACCATCGCCGGTTTCATCGAGGCCGGCGCCGGCGAGGTGCGCCTGGCCGGTGAGCTGATGACGCCCACGTCGCCGGGCGGACGCTCGGTGCCGCCGCGCCGCCGCAACATCGGCTACGTACCCCAGGAGGGCGCGCTCTTCCCGCACCTCGACGTCGCCGGCAACATCGGCTTCGGCCTGCCCCAAGGACGGAGCGGCCGTCGCCTGCGAGGACAGGACGACCGCGACCGGGTCGCCGCGATGCTCGACCTCGTCGAGCTGCCGAGCGGGCTGGCCGGTCGCTACCCGCACGAGCTCTCCGGCGGCCAGCAGCAGCGCGTCGCCCTGGCCCGCGCCCTGGCCCCCGGACCCGCCCTGGTGCTGCTCGACGAGCCCTTCTCCTCCCTCGACGCCGGCCTGCGCGAGGAGACCGGCCGCGCCGTCGTCCGCGCCGTACGCGCCGCCGGTGCCGCCGCCCTGCTCGTCACCCACGACCAGGGCGAGGCCCTCTCGTTGGCCGACCAGGTCGCGGTGATGGCGCAGGGCAGGTTCCTCCAGGTCGGCACGCCCCTCGGCGTCTACCTCGACCCGGCCGACGCCGCGGTCGCGACCTTCCTCGGCCATGCCGCGCTCGTGCCCGGCACCACCAACGGCGGCGGTACGGCGGCCACGCTCCTCGGTCCGCTGCCCCTCAAAGGCTTCCACGACGCGGGCGACCTGATCCTCGCGATCCGTCCCGAGCAGGTCGAGGTCACCCGTCCCGACGCCTACGACGACCGCACCGACTCCCCGGGCGAGGGCGTGCCGGCGACCGTGGTCGACGTCAGCTTCTTCGGCCACGACGCGACCGTGCGCGTCCGCGTCGACGGCCACCCGGAGATCCTCACCGCCCGCACCCCGGCCGACTCGGTGCCGCAGACCGGCGACCGGGTGCTGCTCCAGGTCAACGGCGAGGTGCTGGGCTTCGCTGTGGAGGTCGAGCAGTGACGATCGACGTCTCGACCGACCGGCTCCTCGAGGCACGCAGCGGGCCCGCAGGCCAGGACCGGCTGCCGGCCCTCGACCACTTCCTGCTCGGCGGCGCCCTCGACGACGTCGCCCTCGTCGACGGCGACACCTCGCTCACCTACCGCTCCCTACGTGCGGCAGTCGAGGTCCGCGCGCTGGGCCTGACCGGCACCGGCCCGCTCGTCCTGCCGATCCGCAACGACCTTGCGAGCGTGGTCACCTATCTCGCGGCCCTCGCTCGGCATCGTCCGGTGCTGCTGCTCGAAGCCGGCGAGCAGGCCGACGTACGCCGTCGCGACATCGTCGAGCGCTACGCCCCGGTCGACCAGTCCGGCGACGCCGCACCCGCACCCCACCCCGACCTCGCGCTGCTGCTGTCGACCTCCGGCTCGACGGGCTCGCCCAAGCTGGTGCGGCTCTCACGCGACAACGTGCTGGCCAACGCCACCTCGATCGCTGACTACCTCGACCTGCGCCCCACCGACCGGGCGATCACGTCGCTGCCGCTGCACTACAGCTATGGGCTGTCGGTGCTCCACAGCCACCTCGTGGCCGGTGCCGCGGTGGTGCTCACCGAGTGCTCCGTCACCGACGAGACCTTCTGGGACCTCGCTGCCCGCCACCGTGTCAGTGGCCTGGCCGGGGTGCCCTACACCTACGACCTCCTCGCCGCGAGCGGCTTCGCCGAGCGCGACCTCCCGGCCCTGCGTTACGTCACCCAGGCCGGCGGCCGGCTGAGCCCCGAGCGGGTCCGCGACCTGGCCGGTCTCGGTCGGGCCCGCGGCTGGGACCTCTACGTGATGTACGGCCAGACCGAGGCCACCGCGCGGATGGCCTACCTCCCGCCGGCACTGTCCGAGAGCCACGCCGGGTGCGTGGGCGTGGCCATCCCGGGTGGACGCTTCCGCCTGCACCGACCCGACGCCGAGGGGGTCGGCGAGCTCGTCTACTCCGGACCCAACGTGATGATGGGTTACGCCGCGTCGGTCGAGGACCTCGCCCGCGGCGCCGACCTCGACGAGCTCTTCACCGGCGACCTGGCCCGCATCGACGCCGACGGTGTCGTCGAGATCGTCGGACGCCACGACCGCACGGCCAAGGTCTTCGGCCTGCGCCTCGACCTCGACCGGGCCGAGCAGTCCCTGGCCCACCTCGACCCGGCCCTGCGGCTCCTCGTCGACGACGAGGTCCTGCATGCCTTCACCCGACGGGCGCGGATCAGCAGACGGGTCGAGCGCGAGCTCAGCAGCCGGCTCGGGATCCCGGCGTCCGCAGTGCGGGTGCACCAGCTGAACGTCCTGCCACACACCAGCGCCGGCAAGGTCGACCAGGCGGCGCTGCTGAGCCACGCCCGCACTGCCGGCTCCACCGAAGCCGGCACCGTGCGTGACCTGTACGCCGTGCTGCTGGGGCGCCCCGACGCCGGGCCCGACGACAGCTTCGTCAGTCTCGGCGGCGACTCGCTCTCGTATGTCGAGCTGTCGTCGCGGCTCGGCTCGGTGCTCGGTCCGTTGCCGCGGGACTGGCCGTCGCTGTCGATCGGCGAGCTCTGCGCAGGCCGAGAGCGACGCATCGGCTGCGCGAGCCGGATCCGCCGGACCTCCCGCATCCCACGCTGGACCGCCCCGCTCGAGATCGGCGTCGTGCTGCGAGCGGTCGCCATCACCCTGATCGTCATCACCCACACCGACCTCGCGCTCGTGCCGGGTGGGGCCCACGTGCTGCTGGCCGTGGCCGGCTTCCACCTGGCCCGCTTCACCCTGCCCACGCCCGGGCGGGTGGCCCGCACCCGCCGGATCCTGCTCGGCGTGGCCATGGTGGCTGTGCCCTCGTCGCTGTGGATCGCGGGCTGCGCCCTCGTCACCGGCGACTACCGACTGACCACGGCGCTCTACCTCAACGGCGCGCGCAGTGCCGGCGACACCCGCTGGAGCCTCGATTGGCAGTTCTGGTTCCTCGAGGCGCTGGTGTGGGGGTTCCTCGCGGTGGCCTTGCTGCTCGCGGTCCCGGCGGTCGACCGGTGGCAGCGGCGGGCGCCGTTCGCGGTGGCGGCGGCCGCGGTGCTGGCCGCCTCCGCGGTGCGGTTCGCGAGCGTCGGTCGGTATGCCGAGGGCGTGGAGCGCTACGCGGTGCCGTCGGTGCTGTTCGTGCTCGCGCTGGGCTGGGCGGCCGGCGAAGCTCGCTCCACCGCGCAGCGGATCGCGGTGCTCGTGGCGGCGTACGTCGGATTGTCCGGGTTCTTCGGTGACCCCCAGCGTGAGCTGATCGTGGTGGGCGGGCTGGCTCTGCTGCTGTGGCTGCGTCCGCTTCCGGTGCCGCTGCCGCTCGCGGCGCCGCTGCGGCTGTTGGCTGCGTCGTCACTGTGGATCTACCTGACCCACTGGGTGGTCTACCCGCCGATCGAGGCTGCGGGCCGACCGCTGCTCGCGCTCGCCGCGTCGCTGGTGGTGGGCGTGCTCGCCCACGCCGCCTACCAGCGCGTGCTCGTCAGCCTGCGCCGACGCCGACCTTCTCGGGGCCTGCCTGCTCGTGGGGCACCAGCCCGTGCTGAGCACCCCACAGCACCGCCTCGACCCGTCGGGTGATCCCGATCCGGCGGTAGGCACTGCGGATGTGGGTCTTGACCGTGTTGATCGAGAGATACAGCTCACCGGCGATGTCGACGTTGGAGTCGCCACGGCAGATCCGGGTCATGATCTCCAGCTCGCGGGCCGAGAGGTGCTCCGGGGCGATCTCCGCAGGACCGCCCTGACCGGGAGTTGAAATCGTCATTATCTGAGCATGCTCGCGCGGCTCTCATGACGCCGTCACATCGCTCACCCTTTTGCATGAGGATGGGCTGCCTCAGCCGGCCGGGTCGTAGCCCAGCACCTGGAAGTCCAACCGGTAGAGCTCGGCGACCCGCTCGCGCACCTCGGCGGAGGCTTCAGGTCGCACCGGCGCCGACGACTGGTTGCGCCGCACCTCGATCGCCTCGGGCAGCCCCAGGCGCCGGCAGACGATGGCGAAGTCCTCGGCGAAGCTCTCCAACCGGCCGAGGAAGTCGACCTGTGACAGGTCGATGACTCGTGACTGGAGCGCGAGGTGCTGGTCGACCGTCGACACGTCCTCGAGGTTCTTGCTCGCAGTCCACTCGACGAAGGCCTCGAGGCTCTGCATCCGCTCCAGCACGTCGGGCTCGAAGCCGAAGTAGTTGAAGCCGACGACCTTGTTCTGCCACGCCGAGACGAACCGGTCGAGCGGGTGCCGGACGAAGCCGAACTTGAAGTAGTCCTCGAAGGCCGCCACGGGGTAGCGGATCCGCATAGCGTGCTCGACGTCGACCACGACCCCGGAGCGCTCGAAGTGGGTGATCATCGTGCGGGTGCCGACCTTGGCGACCCGGAACCACACGAAGCGGTGACCATGGCTGATCGTCAGGTTGTAGCGCCGCGGCGAGACCCGGCCGGCGCGGCGACTGCCCTGATTGAGCTCCCGCAGGCCCGAGCGCGCCTCGGGAGTGAGCCGGGTGCGGTCGTCGGCCCTGGTGCGCAACGTGGTCGGGTCGAACGCGCCCGACTCCTCCGTGCTCTGCGCTTCCATCGGAGTGGAGCCTACCCGCGCCGCGAGCCACCCCGGGAGAGCACGCGGAACAGGGGTCCGATCGCGCGGTCGTAGACCGGCGGTGCCCCTCGGAACGCTGCGATCACGAGGTGGTTGCTCCACGCGGTCTGCGAGGCGCGGGTCGGCCGGTAGAGCTGGTCGACGACCGTGCGGGCGGCGCGCTCGGGGCTGATCGTGGGCGGTGGCGGGGAGTTGACGGTGCCGCCGGAGTCGATCGCCTTGTCGTAGATCGGGGTGTCGACGCTGCCGGGGGCGACGTGGCACACGTGCAGGCCGGGCACGTCGAGGTTCTCGAGGGCGAGCTGCCGGGCGAGCGCGCGCAGCCCCCACTTGCTGACGACGTACGGCGTCATCTCGGGCACCGCGATGTGGCCGAGCAGCGAGCCCACGATGACCAGGACCCCGCTCCCCGCCTCACGCATCAGCGGTATGGCGTGGCGCGCGATGTTGGCGGCGCCGCTCAAGTTGCTGGCCAGGACCCGGTCGAACACCGCGGCCGAGGTCTCCTCGGTGCGTCCGTAGGTGACCTCACCGGCGCTGTGGGCGACGCCGTCGACGTGGCCGTGCTGCGCAACGACCTTGGCGAACAGCTCAGCGACCGCTTCGTCGTCGGAGACGTCGGTCGGCACGACCATCGCCGAGAGCGCTCCGGCGGCCAGGCACTCGGCCGCCGACTCGTCGAGGGTCTTCTGGGTGCGGGCGACGAGCACCAGGTGGTGACCTGACGCCGCCAGCTGGAGCGCTGCTGCCTTGCCGATGCCGCTGGAGGCCCCGGTCACCACGACGACGGCCTGGGCGGGGATCGCGTCCTTGCGCAGCATCTGGAGAGGCGACCTCATCGCGACCACCCCGCGGGAGGCACCACGGCGCGCGCTGCGCGGCTAGCGTCTCGACCATGGATCGACAGCGCGACGCCCCCGGACCCGTGGTCCTCGTCATCGGCGGGACCAGCGGCATCGGGCTGGTGACCGCTCGGCTCCTGGTCGAGCAGGGGGCGCGCGTCATCGTGTGCTCGCGCGACGAGGGCCGGGTCGCCGCCGTGGCGGCCGACCTGGGCGGCGGCGCGCTGGGACTGGCCGGCGACCTCCGCGACGCCGTCGACATGGCGCGGGTGATCGCCGGGTGCCTGAGCGCCCACGGCCGCCTCGACGCGGTCATCACCACGGCCCAGGTGATGGCCTACGGCACGCTGGAGGAGGTACCGCCGGAGGTTTTTGCCGCGGTGCACGACGTGGCCGTGCTCGGCACCCTGACCTTGGCCCGTGCTGTGCTGCCGGTCTTCCGCGCGCAGGGCGGCGGCAGCCTCGTGGTCGTCGGCTCGCTGCTCGGCGAGATCGCCGTGCCGTCGTTGGGGGCCTACTGCACCGCCAAGTGGGCTCAGCTCTGCCTGGTGCGCACTCTCCAGCTCGAGACCCGCCGCGAGCGCACCCTGCACATCTCCCTGGTGGCTCCCGGGGCGATCAACACCCCGATCTACCAGCAGGCGGCGACCTTCGCCGGCCGCGCCGGATCGGCTCCCCCGCCGGTCATCTCGGCCGAGCACGTCGCCCGGGCGTGCGTGCGCGCCATCGAGCACCCCCGCCGCCTCGTGCACGTCGGTCCGGCCAACTGGCTGAGCGTGATCGGTTTCCGGCTGATGCCCGGCATCTACGACCGCCTCGCGCCCCTGCTCGTACGCCGAGTGGTGCTGCGGGGTCCGCAGGTCCCGGTCACGCTCGGCAACGTCGAGCAGCCGCAGCCCGCGCTCGAGGGCGCCGACGGGGGCTGGACCTGGTACGGACGGCGTCGGCACCACCCGCGGCGAGCGCCGCGCTGAGGTCGGTGGCTGATCCACGGCGTGACTCCTGGTCGTCGGCTCCGACCGGAGGCTCACCGATCGTCGGTGCCGACGCTAGCCAGCCACAGCGCTCTCGTGCCCACCCCGGAGGGGATCGCCCAGCGGGGTGACGGCCCGCCTCAGCCGCGGCGCACGACCCGCACGCGCACCCGCTCGGAACGCGACGCGAGGGCAGCGTCATTGCCGCGGAACACCGCACGCACCCGATGACGACCGACCGGGGTCCTGCGCGGCAGTCGTAGCGACGCCTTGCCGCTCGCGCGGATCCGGGCGCTGCCGAGGACGTCACCGGCCTCGACGAAGCGCACCCGCGCCCCCTCGACCAGTCGCCGACGGCTGACGGTGGCGACCAGGCGCAGCCGCTTCTTCCCGACGGCGCGGAAGACCTGGCGGGCCGGCGCGGCCGCGAGCGTGACCGTCGTACGGACGGGGTCGGGGGCCGCCTCGGGTCCGATCGTCCGGTCGAGGAACGCAGCGACGAGCGCGTAGCTCGGCTGGTTGGCCTCGGTGATGACGCTGTCCTTGGTGGTGTCGCAGGCTTTCGGCCGAGCGCGTTGGAGCGTCTGACCGGCGACCGGCGGCTCACCGGGGTTGGCGAGGTAGGGGTCGTAGAGGTGTCGGGGGCCCTCGACGTAGTGGTACTCGGCGCTCACGCAGGCCGCCGCGAGCGCGTCGAAGAGCACCTGGCTCTGCCCGAAGGGCACGGACTCGTCGTGCGAGGTGTGGAAGATCAGGAACGGCGGGTCGTCCGCGCTGACGTAGCGCACGGGGTCGGCCCGGTCGGCGTTGGTGCAGGCGGGGTCGCCGATGCCGGTGGCGTAGTGCGTGCAGCCGGTCATCTCGGACTCCGCGGAGCCGGGGACGTTGTGGACCTCCTCGGAGTACGGCGTCGCCTGGGCGTCCATGAGCCGCAGCGTGGTGGGGGCCGCGAAGGTCACCACGGCTTGCACCCGGCTCGAGACCCCGGTGACGCCCTCGGTGCCCTCGAGGTCGGGGCCGACGTCGTTGGTCACGCCGGCGAGCGCGGCCGCCCAGCCACCGGAGGAGAAGCCGCCGACGGCGAAGCGCTGCGGCGCGAGGTCGTACGTCGCCGCCCGTGCGCGCAGGAAGCGGATCGCGGCCTTGAGGTCGTGCAGCTGGCCGGGGAAGATCGCTTGCGCGCTGGTGCGCACGCTGACCCCGGCGATGGCATAGCCGAACGGGTTGAGGCGCGCCGCCCAGGTGCCGGCGCTGCTCTTGCCGTTGTCGCCGCGCCAGCCGGACCCCTCGCTGAAGATGAAGAGCGGGACGGCCTGGCCGGCTGTGCGCTCGGGCAGGTAGAGGTCGAGCAGGTTGCCGCGGGTCGAGGCGGGCACCGGGTCGGTGTAGGCGACGTCGGTGAAGACCTGGGCGGGGAGCGTGTCGACGGCGGTGGCGGCCGGTGCCGTGGCAGCGACCGGAGCCGGCACCGGCGTACCAGCGACCAGCAGCGCGCCGACGAGCAGCGCGCCGACGACCCGGGTCGCCGGCGCGGTGCCCCTCATGTCTCAGGCGTCGTCGAGAGCCTTGGCGACGCGGCGGTGCGCCTCCCAGATCTCCTCGGGCAGGTTGTCGAACTGCTTGAGGTGCTCCTCGCGGAAGCCCATCTCCTGGCGCCAGCGCTCGACATCGATGTCGAGGATGCGGGCGAGGTCCTCGGCCGGCATCTCGAGACCGTCGAGGTTGAGCTCCTCCTCGGTCGGGAGGACGCCGACCGGGGTCTGGCGACCCTCGACCTCGCCGG